>NZ_JBMMMZ010000009.1:0-4482 GCF_049725035.1 Streptomyces sp. XH2
CCGCCAGCTGACGGTACGCGTTGACCATCACCACCGGGTCGTTGTGCTTCACCGAGATCTTGATGTCGCGGAAACCGTGCTCCTCGAACAGCGACGCCTCCCACAGCGCCGACTCCACCAGCGCCTCAGGCGTCGCCTTGCCGTACTTCTGCAGCAGACGCCGGTCCAGCGAACCCGCGTTCACACCGATCCGGATGGGGGTGCCCGCGTCGGAGGCCGCCTTCGCGATCTCCTTGACCTTGTCGTCGAACTGCTTGATGTTGCCCGGATTCACCCGCACCGCGGCGCAGCCGGCATCGATGGCGGCGAACACGTACTTCGGCTGGAAGTGGATGTCCGCGATCACCGGGATCTGCGACTTCTTCGCGATCACCGGCAGCGCATCCGCATCGTCCTGCGTCGGACAGGCCACACGCACGATCTGGCAGCCCGAAGCCGTCAGCTCGGCGATCTGCTGCAGCGTGGCACCGATGTCCGACGTCCTGGTCGTGGTCATCGACTGCACCGAGACGGGCGCGTCACCGCCCACGGCGACCGGCCCGACCTGGATGCGCCGCGAGGGGCGGCGCACCGCGAGCGGCCGGACCGGCACGCCGGGGAGCCCGAGGGACACCGGTCCCGCGGAGGCGGCCACGGCCGTCAGCTCCGGTTCCCGGCGACGCTCTCGCGGGCCGCGCGGATCGACTCCTTCAGCGACCCCATGGTGGCGAGGACCGCCGTCGGCTCGTATCCGCAGTGGGCCATGCAGTTGTCGCAGCGCGGGTCCTTGCCGCGCCCGTACTTGTCCCAGTCGGTCTCCTCGATCAGCTGCCGGTACGTGGGGACGTAGCCGTCGCTCATCAGGTAGCAGGGGCGCTGCCACCCGAAGAGGGAGTAGTTGGGGATCGCCCAGGCGGTGCAGGGGAAGTCGACCTTGCCCTCCAGGAAGTCCAGGAAGAGCGGGCTGTGGTTGAGCCGCCAGCGGGCCCGGTTCCCCCCGGAGAATGCTTTCTTGAACAGCTCCCGGGTCTGCTCGACGCCCAGGAAGTGGTCCTGGTCGGGGGCCTTCTCGTAGGCGTAGGCGGGCGAGATCATCATCTCGTCGACCTGCAGGTCGTCATTGAGGAAGTTGAGCACCTCGACGATGGTCTGCGGAGTGTCGGTGTTGAAGAAGGTGGAGTTGGTGGTGACCCGGAAGCCGCGCCGCTTGGCCTCCTTGATCGCCGCCACCGCCTCGTCGAAGACGCCCTCCTTCGCAACGGACTCGTCGTGCCGCTCGCGCAGCCCGTCGATGTGCACCGCGAACGCGAAATAGGGGGACGGCGTGAACTTGTCCATCTTCTTGCGCAGGAGCATCGCGTTGGTGCAGAGGAAGACGTACTTCCGCTTGGCCACGAGCTGCCGCACGATCTCGTCGATCTGCGGGTGCATCAGGGGCTCGCCGCCCGCGATGGAGACCATCGGCGCCCCGGACTCCAGCACGGCGCCGACGGCCTGGGCCACCGGCATGCGCTGCTTGAGCACGCCGGCCGGATGCTGGATCTTCCCGCAGCCCTCGCACTTGAGATTGCAGGCGAAAAGCGGTTCCAACTCGACGATCAGCGGGAACTTCTCGCGCTTCCTGAGCTTCTGTTCAAAGAGATACGTTCCTACCCGGATGGACTGGCGGAGTGGCATGGCCATCTGGCTCACCTCCTGGGGAGCAGTAAAGAACGGTGCCATTCGATAAAAGCCGGGAGGACGGTGCGCAGAACCCGGAAAGCCGATATTCCACCGCGCAACGTCCCGATTCGGACGAGTTCATGTTCTGGAGCGTCCACGACCACCCGGACGGCCGCAACCGGGCGCGGGCCCGCGCGGACGGCGCTCCGGAGCGTGGCCGCGGACTCCATGTCCACCGCGAGCGCCCCCGCGGCGTGCAGGGCCGCCCGCTCCGCGCCGCGCACGACGTGGTCGGAGCCGACGAGCGGGCCGGTGTGGATGACGCGCCGGGGCGCGGCGCGGGCGAGCTCCTTGGCGAGGAGCTCGACGCCCGAGCACTCGGTGCGGCCCGCGCCGTCCCGGGTCTCGTCGGCGACGACCAGGTCCCCGGGGTGCATCCCCGGGGCCAGGCCGGCGCAGAAGCCCGTGGCGACGACCGCCGCCTCGCGCATCGCCGGGTCGTGCAGGGCACGGGTGACGGCATGGTCCGCGGCCTGCGGTCCCATGCCGGTGCGCAGGACGGTCACGGGCCCGGCCGCCTCGCCGGGGGCGCCCCCGCGCAGCGCGAGGCGCTCGATGCCGAGCGCGCAGGCGACCAGCAGCGGTGCGGGGCCGGAGCTGCCCGTGCCGTACGTCATCACGCCTCCAGGCGGTCGGGGGTGAACAGCTCCCCGTGCACGTAGCGGCCCAGGGCCGTGAGGGGGAAGACCTGGCGGTAGAGGTGGTAGTTGATGGAGAAGTCCCAGGGGAATCCCGTACCGGTGAAGTGCGGTTCGTCCCAGGAGCCGTCCGGGCGCTGGGTGTCCACCAGCCACGCCACGCCCCGCTCCACGGCCTTGCCCTCCCGCTCGCCGGCGGCGAGCAGGGCCATCAGCGCCCACGCCGTCTGGGAGGCGGTGGAGGTGCCGCGGCCGATCCACTCGGAGTCGCGGTACGAGCGCAGGTCCTCGCCCCAGCCGCCGTCGTCGTTCTGCACGCTCTCCAGCCAGCGCACGGCCCGGCGGACCGCCGGGTGCGAGACGGGGATGCCGGCCGCGACGAGGGCGGGGACCGCCGAGCCCGTGCCGTAGACGTAGTTGACGCCCCAGCGGCCGAACCAGGCGCCGCTCTCCTCCTGCTCCGCCAGCAGCCACTCGACGCCGCGCCGGGTGCGCGGGTCGTGCCGCTCGCCGAGGAAGGCGAGCATCTCCACGACGTGCGCGGTGACGTCGGCGGACGGCGGGTCGACGACCTCGCCGAAGTCGCAGAACGGCAGCCGGTTGGGCAGCGTGCTGGTGTTGTCGGCGTCGAAGGCGCCCCAGGCGCCGTTCTTCGACTGCATGCCCAGGTTCCAGCGGGCGGCCCGCCGCACGGCCGTCTCGACGCGCGCCGGGTCGGGGTGCCGGACCCGCTTGAGGGCCAGCACGACCTCGGCCGTGTCGTCGATGTCGGGGTAGGTGTCGTTGTGGAACTCGAAGGCCCAGCCGCCGGGGGTCAGCCCGGGGCGGCGCACCGCCCAGTCGCCGGGGCGGTCGATCTGCTCGGCCAGCATCCAGTCGGCGGCCTTGACGAGCGCCGGGTGGTCGGGCGCCACGCCGGCGTCCGCGAGGGCGATGGTCGCCAGGCACGTGTCCCACACCGGGGACTGGCATGCCTCGATCATGCGGCTGCCGTCCTCGCGCCGGACGGCGAAACGGTCCAGCGACTTCAGGCCCTCGCGCAGCACGGGGTGGCCCAGGTCGTAGCCGAGGAGGTGGAGGGCGATGATCGAGTAGACGGCGGGCGGCTGGATGCCGCCCCAGCAGCCGTCGTTCTCCTGGCGCTCGACGATCCAGCGGGCGGCCTGCTCCAGCGCGAGGCGGCGCAGGCGGCGCAGCGGGAACCGGCGGTAGTGGTGCAGGGCCGCATCGAGGCGCTGGAAGACGCCGTCCCAGCTGGCGGCGGGGGCGAGCGGGCGCGGCGGGTTCGGCCGGGCCGGATCGGTGTGCAGCTCGTCGAGCGCGAACGGCGCGGGGCGCACGGGGCGCTTCGCGGAGACCACGGTGAGCGGCACGATGGTCTGCCGGGCCCACTGGCCGAAGTCGTAGAGGTTCAGCGGGAACCACTTCGGCAGGAACATGATCTCGGGGGGCAGCTCGGGGAGGTCCTCCCACTTCCACCAGCCGAAGAGGGCGAGCCAGATGCGGGTGAAGACCCGGGAGGCGGCGATGCCGCCCTGCTCGCGGATCCACGCCGAGGCGGCGGCCATGTGCGGGGCGTCGGGGGCGTCACCGGCGAGCCGCAGGGCGACGTAGGCCTCGATGGTCGTGGAGAGCTCGCCGGGCCCGCCGAGGAAGGTGGCCCAGGTGCCGTCCGGGCGCTGCTCGGAGCGGATGTACAGGGCGGCGGCGCGGGTGGTCTCCTCGTCCCGCACGCCCAGGAACTGACGGAGCAGCAGGTCTTCGGCGTCCATGGTGACGTTGGTCTCCAGGTCGCCCTTCCACCAGCCCTGCTCGTCCTGGCGGGAGAGAAGGTGTTCGGCCGCGAGGGCCGTGGCCCGCTCGGCGGCGGCGAGGGCGCCGGGCGCCTCGCCCTCCGGGAGCGGGGGCTGTGCCGTGGTGCTCTGTGCTGTGGTGCTCTGTGCTGTGGTGCTCTGTGCTGTGGTGCTGTCGGTGGCCGCGGCAGCGCGGGGCGGCAGGGCCCCGGTGCTTCCGTCGGTCGTCGCTGTCATGGTTTCCCCTTTTTTGCAGTGAGCTTCCTTCTCTGCCTTCCTGGGGGCTCCGTCGGCCGGCGCCATGAGCAATATCGCCCGCCGGCCGCCGCCCACCCCAAGGACGGGTGAAA
>NZ_JBMMMZ010000009.1:4492-388386 GCF_049725035.1 Streptomyces sp. XH2
GGGGCGCGGGGGGGGGGCCCATGGCGAATGGGCCCGGCCCGGCGACCGCGATCCTCTAGATCGGGTGAATGGCCATCATCTCTTTCGTACGACGACGAAGTCGGCGAGCGCCACCAGTTGGGCTCGGACTTCTGCGGGCATGTCAACTCGGTCGAGGGCTTCGATCGCGGTCGCGTGCTGGCGGCGGGCCTCCTGGGAGGTCCACTCCCGGCCGCCCGCCTCTTCGATCAACGCCGCGCGGCTGGCGAATTCTTCCTCGTCGAAGTCGGCGAGCTGGGCGTCGCTGAGCTTGGCGTCGGCCGCGAGGATCCCGGCGAGCCGCTCGGAGGCCTCCCCGCCTGCGGCGAGGGCCGCGACCACCGGCAGCGACTTCTTGCGCTGGCGCAGGTCGCTCCAGGTCTGCTTGCCGGTGGCCTCCGGGTCGCCCCAGATGCCGAGCAGGTCGTCCACCGCCTGGAAGGCGAGGCCGAGGTGGTAGCCGTAGGCCTCCAGGATGTCGGCCGTGCGGTCGTCGGCGCCGCCGAGGACCGCGCCGATGGAGACGGCGCAGGCGAGCAGGGCACCGGTCTTGTTGCCCTCCATCTCCAGGCACTCCTCGACGGTGACCCGCTCGCGGTGCTCGTAGGAGATGTCCTGGGCCTGGCCGTCGATCAGCTTGCGGGTGGCCGTGGTCAGCCGCCGGGTGGCGCGGCCGGCCTCGACGGTGCCGAGCTCCAGGAGGATCTCGTTGGCGAGCGCGAAGAGGGCGTCGCCGACGAGGATGGCCTGCTCGGGCCCGTACACCTTCCACACGGTGTCGCGGTGGCGGCGCTGCTCGTCGCCGTCCATCAGGTCGTCGTGCAGGAGCGAGAAGTTGTGCACGAGCTCGACGGCCACGGCGCCGGGGATGCCCACCTCGGGGGCGCGGCCGGCGGCCTCGGCCGAGAGCAGGGCGAGCGCGGGCCGGACGGCCTTGCCGCTGTCGCCGTGCGCCGGCCGGCCCTCGGCGTCGATCCAGCCGAAGTGGTAGGCGGCGACGGTGTCCATGGGCGGCGCGAGCCGTTCCACGGCAGCACGCAGCACCGGCGTGGCAAGCGTCCGTCCCCGCTCCAGCATGGCGTTGACGCCCGCGGTGTCGACAGCTGGGATCGCCGAAGTCACGGTCTCTCCTCTGGTGGTCGTGCTCGTGCGCGGCCCGGTCCGGGCACGCGACGCTTCATGGCTCGCCTCGGTCATACCGCCTCCCGCAGGGGGCTCACGTGCGGTCGGCCGAGCTCGGAGAGTGCCGCACCGGCGGCGTGGACACCGCTGCGCACCGCGCCCTCCATGGTCGCGGGCCAGCCGGTGGCGGTCCACGCGCCGGCCAGGTACAGGCCGGGCGTGTTCGTGCGGGCGGCCGGCCGGAGCCGGCCTACGCCCGGGGTGGGGGCGAACGTCGCTGTCCGCTCCCGGGTCACGAAGAAGTCCCGTACGCCGGCGCCGCGCGCGGCGGGCAGCAGCCGTTCCAGCTCGGGAAGATAGCGGGCGCGCAGCTCGGCGACGGGCCGCTCGATGTCGTCCTGCGCGGCCGACTGGGAGACGGCGAGGTACTGCCCGCCCTCTCCCCTGGCGGCGAGCCCGGAGGACTCCGTGCGGTCGAAGACCCACTGCACGGGCGAGCCCAGCGCGGCGAAGAACGGCTGCCGCAGGACCTTGCGGTCGTAGACGACGTGCAGGTTGAGGATCGGGGCGGTGCCGATCTCCAGCAGCCGGCCCGGCTCGTCGAGGGCGCCGTCGGGCAGCAGGGCGTGGGTCTCGCGCTGCGGCACGGCGAGCACGACCGTCTCGGCCGTGAGCCGCTCGGCGGTGCCGGGGCCGGTCTCGGCGCCGACCTGCCAGGTGCCGTCCGCGGCGCGGGCGATGCCGGTGGCGCGGGTGCGCAGCAGGGTGCGGACGCCGGCGGCCTCCAGGGCGGCGCGGGCGCGGGTGTCGTGCAGCTCGCCGAGGGGGACGTGGGCCCAGCCGATGTCGGCGGCGCCGGGGTCGGTGAGCAGCGCGGTCTTGAAGACCATGGTGGCGAGGCCGAGCGAGGACTCGCCTGCGGTGGCGTTGAGGGTGGCCACGCCGATCAGGTCCCACAGGGCCTCGACGGTGCGGTCGGACTGGCCCTTGCGGCGCAGCCAGCCTCCGAAGTCCGTGCCGTCGAGCGCGGGGTCCTGCGGGTCGAGGCCGCGCAGGGCCAGGGCGGCCCGGCCGACCGCGGCGCGCTCGGCGAGCGAGAGGTGCGGGTACGTGGCGAGGCTCTTGGCCAGGTGCAGCGGGACGGGGAGGGCGGTGCGGCGCAGCCGGCCCAGGCGGGGCTTGCCGGAGGGGTGGCCGACGTCGAGGACGGGCACGTCGAGGCGGTCCTGCAGAGGGGCCAGGTGCAGGGCGTCGATCCGGTCGAGGAAGGAGCTGTAGGCGGTGCAGCAGCGCAGGTAGACGTGCTGGCCGTTGTCGATGGTGAGGTCGCCGCGGCGGAAGGAGAAGGCGAGGCCGCCGAGCCGGGGCCGGCCCTCCAGGAGGGTGACGCGCACGCCGGCGTCGGCGAGCTCCAGCGCGGCCGTGATGCCCGCGAGGCCGCCGCCGACGACCACCGCGCGGGCGGGCGCGGCGCCGTCCCCGTCCGCGGGGCCGTGGCCGGGCCCGGTTGTCGTCGTGGCTGTCATGTGCCCACCCCTTCGGCTGCTGTCAGGGACGTGTCCGCAGGGCGGAGGGTTGCGCGCCGGTCGGCGGCCCGGAACGGGGAGATCAAGCGCGCCCCCCGGCGGTCCGCCGGTGGACGCTGCGGGCGTCGAGGCCGGACAGGCCGCGCACGGCGACGTAGACCTTCTCCCGGCCGGGCAGCGAGACCCGGCCGCGCAGGACCGCCTCGGGCTCCTCGGCGATCCGGTCGAGCAGCCTGCGGTAGATGCCGGCCATGGCGGCGACGCAGGCGCCGCTGCGGCGGTCGAGCATGGGCAGCAGCCGGGTGCCCTCGGCGAACAGGGCGCGGGCGCGCCGGACCTCGAAGTGGACGAGGCCGGTGAAGTCGGCGCCGGCCGGGGGCCGGGCGGAGTGGAAGCCCTCGGCGCAGCCGAACTTCGCGAGGTCGTCGGAGGGCAGGTAGGTGCGGCCGTTGGCGGCGTCCTCGCGGACGTCGCGCAGGATGTTGGTGAGCTGCAGCGCCAGGCCGAGGGTATCGGCGTACTCCGCGGCGCGCGCGGCGTCCCGCGCGCCGGGCACGGTGCCGAACACGCCGAGGGAGAGGCGGCCGATGGCGCCCGCGACGCAGCGGCAGTACACCGCGAGGTCGTCCCAGGTCTCGTACGACTGGCCGCGCACGTCCATCTGAACGCCGTCGATCAGTTCGTCCAGCCCGCCGAGCGGGATGGGGAAGCGGCGCGCGGCATGGCTGAGCGCGACGGCCACCGGGTCGGTGTCGTCCTCGGCGATGCGGCCCTCGCGGATGCGGGAGAGCAGCTCGCGCGTCTCCTCCAGGCGGCGGTGCTTGGCGTCGGCGTCCAGCGGGCCGTCGCCGATGTCGTCGACGCGGCGCGAGAAGGCGTAGAGCGCCGACATGGCGCGCCGCTTGGCGGTCGGCAGGAGCCTGATGCCGTAGCTGAAGTTTCCGGCCTGCTGGCCGGTGACCGCCTCGCAGTAGCTGTACGCGGCGAGCACCGGTGCGGACGCGTCCGGGGATCCGTTCACGGTCCTGCTCACCCCTCTCTTCGCAGTGTCGCTCCCACCTCGCGCAGCAGGCTGAGCTTGGTGGGCTTGGGCGGTCCGGGCAGTACGTCGTGTCCTGCGGCGGCGACCGCGCGGAGCGCGGCCCTCCCCCCGCCCACGAACCCCGCGAGCAACAGCTTCAACCTGCCGTGGACGCTACCCACCAGGGGGGTGCCTTCATTCAGCAGTTCCCCGGCGCGTTCCCCTTCGTACGCGACCAGGGCACGCAACGACGCGCCGCTGGTCGGGCGCGCGAGGTCGGCCTCGGTGACGCGGAAGCGCTCCATGTCCTCGGCCGGGAGGTAGACGCGGTCGCGGCCGAGGTCCTCGGCGACGTCCTGCAGGTGTTCCACGATCTGCAGCCCGGTGCAGACCGCGTCCGAGCGGCGGATCCGCTCGGGGCTGGCGGTGCCGGTGATGCCCAGGACGAGGCGGCCGACGGGGTTCGCGGACAGCTCGCAGTAGGCGAGCAGATCGTCGTACGTACTGTAGCGGCGGACCCGCTGGTCCTGGCGGTTGGCCTCGATGAGCCCCAGGAAGGGCTCCGGGGTCAGCCCGCAGCGGCGGACGGTGGGCCGCAGGCGGCGCAGCAGCGGGTGGCGCGGGCCGGTGCCCGGGCCGTTGAAGACGCGGTGGAGGTCGGCCTCGAAGGCGTCCAGCATCGTGAGACGGTCGTCACTCTGCGCCGGGTCGAGCCCCAGCAGCTCGGCGTCCCGCCCGCCGGGGGCCAGGTCGCCGTCGCCGATGTCGTCGACGAGGCGGGCGTATCCGTAGACGGCCATCAGGTCGTCCCGCCAGGCGCGCGGCACGAAGAAGGGTGCCACGGGGAAGTTCTCGTGCGCGGCCTTGTCGAGCACGGCGCGCTCGTGCGCGTCCGTCCCCGCCGTCACAGCGGGCTGCCCGGACCGGGGACGGCGTGCACGCCTCGGATCTGGAGAGGCCTCACAGCCAATACAGCCATTGCCGTCACATCTCCCGTTCTACACTGCCGACCCAGAACATCCTATTTCGGACACGCCGCAGGGGTGGACACCCCCTTCGGCGCCCCCTGCTCCCCCTTCGGCACCTGCCGCCCCACCGCATCCGGCCCCGTCCCCGGAGTCGCGGATACACCGGTATCGCACGCTTCGCCGTAATTCGGCACGGTACAGCGTACGCCGCACACCTGTCCGATGCGCGACCGGGTAGGTGCTTGATCCATACAATGCCACGCGGGCGGCGAATCAACCCTGCCAATAAGCCAGTTGATCGTTACGGAACGGTCAAGGCCCCCGCCGGAGCGCACCGGCAGGGGCCCGTGGACGACCGGTCCGCACCGGCCCGCGCGGCGCTAGCGGGCCGTCTCCTTCTCGTACGCCCGGACCACTTCCTCGGTCGGGCCGTCCATGAGCAGCTGGCCGTGCTCCAGCCACAGCACCCGGTCGCAGGTGTCCCGGATCGACCTGTTGTTGTGGCTGACGAGGAAGACCGTGCCCGCCTGCTTGCGCAGCTCGCGGATGCGGGCCTCGGAGCGCTTCTGGAACGAGCGGTCACCGGTGGCCAGCGCCTCGTCGATCATCAGCACGTCGTGGTCCTTGGCCGCGGCGATGGAGAACCGCAGCCGGGCCGCCATGCCCGACGAGTAGGTCCGCATGGGCAGCGTAATGAAGTCGCCCTTCTCGTTGATCCCGGAGAAGTCGACGATGCCCTGGTAGCGCTCGCGGATCTGCTCGCGCGACATCCCCATGGCCAGACCGCCGAGCATCACGTTCTTCTCGCCCGTGAGGTCGTTCATCATGGCCGCGTTCACGCCCAGCAGCGAGGGCTGGCCGTCGGTGTAGACCTTGCCGCGCTCGGTGGGCAGCAGCCCGGCGATCGCCTTCAGCAGGGTGGACTTGCCGGATCCGTTCGAGCCGATCAGGCCGATCGCCTCGCCGCGGTAGGCGGTGAAGCTCACGCCCTTGACGGCGTGCACCTCGCGGACGCCCGCGCTCGGCTGGCGCCGCACGAGCCGGTTGAGCGCGGCGGTCGCGCTGCCGCGGCCGGTGTTGCCGCCGTAGACGCGGTAGACGATGTGGACGTCCTCCGCGATCACGGTGGGCACGCGGGCGGCGTCCGCCGCGGGGGTCGGGTTCTGCTCAGCCACGGCCGTACTGCTCCTCAGCCTTCCAGAAGTACACGAAACCGCCGACGCCGATCAGCAGCGCCCAGCCGACGGCCAGCGCCCACACGTGCGGCGGCAGGTCGATGTGCTTGTGCGCGGCGTGGCCGCTGATCAGGGAGGAACGCATCAGGTTGATGAAGACGGCCGCCGGGTTCGCGCTCAGCACGTCGATGAGCCACTTCGGAGCGTGCTGCTTCTCCAGCGCCTCGACCAGGTTGTACATCACACCGGACGCGTACATCCAGGTGCGCAGGACGAACGGCAGCAGCTGGGCCAGGTCGGGCGTCTTGCTGCCCGCACGGGCCAGGATCATCGCCAGGCCGGTGTTGAAGAGGAACTGCAGCGCCAGCGTCGGGACGATCAGCAGCCAGGACAGCTGCGGGGTGTGCCCGAACCCGAGCAGGAAGAGGAAGAGCACCAGCATCGAGAACAGCAGCTGCTGGAGCTGCTGGAGCGCAAAGGAGATGGGCAGCGCCGCGCGGGGGAAGTGCAGCGCCCGCACCAGCCCCAGATTGCCGGCGATCGACCGGACGCCCGACATGGCCGAGCTCTGGGTGAAGGTGAAGACGAAGATGCCCGTCACCAGGAACGGGATGTACGTCGCGATGCCCATGCCCTTGCTCTGACCCATCAGCACGCCGAAGATCAGGAAGTACACCGTGGCGTTCAGCAGCGGCGTCGCCACCTGCCACACCTGGCCCAGCTTCGCCTGGCTGTACTGAGCGGTCAGCTTGGCGCGGGAGAAGGCGATGATGAAATGCCGCCGCGCCCACAGCTGCCGGGCGTACTCCGGCAGGCTCGGGCGGGCCCCGCTCACCGCGAGGCCGTACTTCCTTGCCAGCTCGGCGGCGGGCAGGCCGTCATCGGGTGATGGCGGGGCACTCATGGCGACCGCACTGCCGTGCGTTGTCTCGCTCACAGTTGACACTTTCGTCCTCAAGGTGCGCTGCCGGGGGCTCGCCCCGGCCCGCGCCCGGTGCTCATAGACAAGAGCTTGTCAGATCACGGGAGGCCGACCCAGCCGGGTCAGGCGCCACACGGTACGCCACTTCATGGGGCGCCGTGGACCACAGGGCGTCGTCCAGCCCTCCCTGAAGCCCCCGAACCACGCCCGCAGCGCGGGCAGGGAGGGCCGCCGGGCCAGGGTGAGCAGCAGCCACACCCCGAGGTAGACCGGGACCAGGGGGGCCGGCAGGTTGCGCCGGGCGAGCCAGACCCGGTTGCGGGCGACCATCCGGTGGTAGACCGCGTGCCGGCTCGGGGCCGTCGTCGGGTGGTGCAGCACCATGTCCGCGCGGTAGTCGATCATCCAGCCCGCGTCGAGGGCCCGCCAGGCGAGGTCGGTCTCCTCGTGCGCGTAGAAGAACTCGTCCGGCAGCAGGCCGGCCTCGGCGAAGACCCGGGTGCGGACCGCGTTGGCACCGCCCAGGAAGGTGGTGACCCGCGAGGAGCGCATCGGGTCGGAGGCGCGCAGCCGCGGCACGTGGCGGCGCTGGGTGACGCCCGTGTCGGGGTCGGCGATCCGGAAGCTGATGATGCCGAGCTTCGGGTCGGCGGCGAACGCCTGCCGGCACAGTTCGGCGGTGTCCTGGCCGGGCAGCAGGCCGTCGTCGTCCAGGAACAGCAGGATGTCGGCCTCGCGCCCGGCGGGCCCGAACGCCTCGATGCCCACGTTGCGCCCGGCCGGGATGCCGACGTTCTCCGACAGCTCGACGGTGCGCACGGTCAGGCCGGGCACGGCGATCGGCGGCAGCGGGGAGCCGTTGCCGACGACGACGACCTCGATCGGGTCGCCGTCCTGCTTGGCGACCGACTCCAGCAGCGCGCGCAGCTCCGCGGGGCGGTTGCCCATGGTGAGGACAACCGCGCCGACCTTGACGCCAGGAGCGGAGGGAGCGTTCATCGGAGCCTGCTCGACGCGAGGATGGACACGAGGTGCAGCACAGTCTGCAGCACCGCGACGGCGGCGAGCAGGACCACCGCGACACGCGTGAACAGCAGGTCGCCGTGGACGAAGTCCGCGATGCCGGCCACCAGGATCACCAGCGACGCCTCGACGCCGCCGACCAGCCGGTGGAACTTCAGTGCGGCCGCGGCCCTGCGGGCCAGGGCCATGCCCGAGGAGCGCGGCGTGGCCGCGGAGTCCTCGGCGGCCGCCATGCCGCTGCGGGCACGGGCGACGTCGACCAGGTCGGTCTCCGCCTTGATCAGGATCGCACCGAGCGCGGCCAGTGTGCCCAGGAAGGCCCACTGCCACTGCGTGGAGGCGCCGTCCTTGTGGAGGACGTCCGCCGCGCGGATGCCGAAGCCGACCAGCAGGGCGGCCTCCGAGAGGTAGTGGCCCACCCGGTCCAGGTAGACGCCGGTCGTGGAGGTGACCTTGCGCCAGCGCGCGAGCTCGCCGTCCACGCAGTCCAGCAGCAGGTACAGCTGGATGAGCAGCGCACCCAGGATCGCGCCGGTGAGGCCCGGGATCACCAGGGCCGCGCCCGCGGCGATGCCGGCGAGGATCATCAGGCCGGTGTACTGGTTGGGCGTGAGCCGGGTGTTCAGCAGGACCCGCGTGCAGCGCAGGGAGATCTCGCGCATGTACAGGCGCCCGGCCCAGTGCTCGCCGCTGCGCCGGTCCTTGAGCCCGCCGGGGTGGACGACCGGGCGGAGTTCAGCTAGTGACGGTTTTGGCATAGTCGGCGTAAGCGTCCCTGATCTGGTCGGTGGAGAGCGCGAGGTGCTCCAGGATCGTGTAGCGGCCGGGGCGGGTCTGCGGCGCGTACTCCACGGCCGCGACGAACTCCTCGGCGCTGAAGCCGATCTCCTGCGGCAGCACGGGCAGGCCGTGGCGGCGCAGCACCTCGATCATCAGCGCGGACTCCTCGCGAGCACCGCGCAGGTACATCGCGAAGGCCGCGCCGAGGCCGCACTGCTCGCCGTGGCTCGCCGCGCGCTTGGGGTAGAGCAGGTCGAAGGCGTGGTTGATCTCGTGGCAGGCGCCGGAGGCGGGGCGGCTGTCGCCGGCCACCGACATGGCGATGCCGGTGAGGACCAGGCCCTCGGCCAGCACCTGCAGGAAACCGTCGTCGCCGACGCCGCCGGGGTGGCGCAGCACGGCCTCGCCGGCCTGCCGGGCCATGGCGGCGGCCAGGCCGTCGATGTCCTCACCGCGCTCGCGGGCGGCGAGCTCCCAGTCCGCCACGGCGGAGATGTTGGAGATCGCGTCGCCGATGCCGGAGCGCACGAAGCGGACCGGGGCCTCACGGATCACGTCGAGGTCGATGACCACGGCGATGGGGTTGGGCACGCCGTACGAGCCGCGGCCCGCGTCGTTGTCGAGGGTCGCGACCGGCGAGCAGAGCCCGTCGTGCGAGAGGTTCGTGGCCACGGCGACCAGCGGCAGGCCGATGCGCGCGGCGGCGTACTTCGCACAGTCGATGATCTTGCCGCCGCCGAGGCCGACCACGGCGTCGTAGTGGCCGGACTTCATCGCGTCGGCCAGCTTGATGGCGTCGTCGAGCGTGCCGCCGCCCACCTCGTACCACGAGGCGCCGGGCAGCGCCGGGGCGAGCCGCTCGCGCAGCACCGCCCCGGAGCCGCCGCTGATGGCGACGGCCAGCTTGCCGGAGCTGGAGATCCGCTGATCGGCGAGGACGCTCGCCAGATCGTTGAGGGCTCCGGCCCGGATGTCGACGACGACCGGCGAGGGGATGAGCCTCGTCAGTACTGGCACGCGATCCCCCGGCCCTTGGCGAGGTCGTCGTGGTTGTCGATCTCGACCCACTGGACATCGCCGATGGGGGCCACGTCGATCTTGAAGCCGCGGTTGACGAGCTCCTGGTAGCCGTCCTCGTAGTAGAGGTCGGGGTCGCGCTCGAAGGTGACCTTGAGGGCATCGGCCAGATCGGCGGCGGCCTCGCCCTCGATCAGGGTGACGCCGATGTACTCACCGGTGGCCTCGGCCGGGTCCATCAGCTTGGTGATCTTCTGGACGCCCTTGTCGGGGTCCACGACGACCTTCATCTCCTCGTCGGCGAGCTGCTTCACCGTGTCGAGGGCGAGGATGATCTTCTGGCCGTTGCCGCGGGCGGCGAGCAGGGTCTTCTCGACGGAGACCGGGTGCACCGTGTCGCCGTTGGCGAGGATCACGCCGTCCTTGAGGGCGTCCCGGCCGCACCACAGGGAGTAGGCGTTGTTCCACTCCTCGGCCTTGTCGTTGTCGATCAGGGTGAGGCTCAGGCCGTACTTGGCCTCCAGGGCCTCCTTGCGGGCGTACACGGCCTCCTTGCGGTAGCCCACGATGATCGCGACCTCGGTCAGACCGATCTCGGCGAAGTTGGCCAGGGTGAGGTCGAGGATGGTGGTCTCACCGTCCACGGGCACCAGGGCCTTGGGCAGAGTGTCGGTGTAGGGACGCAGACGCCGTCCGGCGCCGGCGGCCAGCACGAGGCCGATCATGCGGGTTCTCCTGTTTCGTCGTGTACTGCGGGTGCCCCGGAGGACACCCAGAAGCGGATGCTCTCGCTGAGCACCACGAGGGCGATGGCGGCCGCGAGGACCGTCAGCGCGATGGTGAAACCTCGGCCGTGCCACAGGGCGGCCGCGATGGTGACCGCCAGGACGCGACCCTCGTGTCCGCCGATCGCCCGCACCAGCCGGTGCGGGGGCGCGCCGGTGCCACCGCGGATGCGGTACACCGTGTCGTAGTGATGGTAGGCGACCGCGGCCACCAGGCCGAAAGCCGCCGGGAGGGCCCCCGGGGCGCCGGACTGGGCGGCCAGGCCCAGGATCATGCCGTACTCCGCGCCCCGGAAGACCGGCGGGACCAGCCAGTCGAGGGGGCCCTTGAGGGGCTGGGCGACGGCGACGCCGGCGAAGACCGCGTAGACCACGGCCTGCAGGACGGCACGCCAGGTGCCGCCGCTGCCGGTGAGCAGCGGGCCGATGAGCAGGCAGGCGGCGGCGAGCAGGGCCCAGAAGGGGGCGCTGTAGGCCCGGCCGGGCACCGTGCGGCCGAGGCTGCCTGCCGCGGCCTCGGCGACCGGGCCGGAGTCGGCGAGGTCGGCCAGGGCCTGCGCGGCGCGGTCGGTCCGCTTCGCCTTGCGGGTCAGGGAGCGCAGGACGCGGCCCGCGGTGGTGTAGCAGGCGGCGAAGGCGCAGCCGATCAGCAGCACGTAGAAGACGGTGCGGGGCGTGGTGAGCGCGGTGAGGACCGCGATCAGCGCCCAGCGCTCGCCGATGGGCAGCACGATCATGCGGCGGACCCAGACGGTCCAGCCGACGCTGTCGAGGCGGCCGGAGAGCGCGGCCGTCGGGCTCGTGTTGGCCGTGGCGTCGTGGTTCGCCTCGTTGAAGGAGAAGTCGACGACGTGCCGGCAGGTCATGAGGACCATCGCGCCGAGCGCGAGCGCCCATACGTCGTCGTGGCCGCCGCCGCGGGAGGCGCCGAGGGCCAGGCCCGCGTAGAAGGCGTACTCCTTGGCGCGGTCGAAGGTCGCGTCGAGCCAGGCGCCGAGCGTGGAGTACTGCAGCGAGTAGCGGGCGAGCTGGCCGTCGGTGCAGTCGAGGACGAAGGAGAACAGCAGCAGCGCGCCGGCGGCGACGAAGCCGCCCCGGGTGCCGGTCGCCGCGCAGCCGGCCGCGATCAGGGCGGTCAGCAGGGACGCGGTGGTGACCTGGTTGGGGGTGAGGCCGCGGCGGGCGCACCAGCGGGCGAGGTAGCGCGAGTACGGGCTGATGCAGAAGGTGGTGAAGAACCCGTCGCGGGACTTCACGGCACTGCGCAGCCGTACCGCCTCGTCGTCGACGGCCTCGGTCTCGGCGAGCGCCTTGGCGCGGAGCTCGCCGCCGTCCGGCACGGCCGCGACGAGGACGCCGAGGTCGGGCCGGTGCACGGTGACGCCGTCGGCCTCCAGGTGGGCGGCGAGGAGACCGGGCAGACCGGCCTCGCCCGGGCCCCACTCGGCGGGGACGGCTCCGGCTCGCGCTTCGGGCCCGGAACCCGGGCCGGCGGCCGTCACCGCGCTCAGCGCGCGCGTCAGGGAGGCGCGCGCGTCCGGCTGGACGGTGAGCGCGCCCTCGGTGGCGCCGGCCGGGAAGCGGGGGTCGGTCAGGGCGAGGCGCAGGGCGTGCACGTGGCCCACGAAGCGGTGGTCCACCACAGCGACCCGTTCCGTGGCCGGGACGGCGGCCAGCGCCCCGGCGACGTCCGCCGCCACGCGGACGTCGAAGCCGAGGGACCGCAGGTCCTCCTCCAGGGAGGAGCCGGCGGGCGGCGGACCGGTGAGGATGGCGGTCGACAGACGAACTCACTCCTTGCGGCGGGCATGGCCGCTCCGGGGCCGCGGGACGCGGCGGGCGGCGTTCGCGCCGGAAACCCCCGGCGGGGGTCGGCACGTCGGCAGAGGCTATCGGATCACCGGAAGACGCCGTTCACCGCCGGTATGCCTCCGGCACGCCCGCCATGGAGAGGACGCCCGGGCGAAGCGTCCGGTTCCAGGCCGGGGCGGTCCGGCACCGCCGGACCGCGCCATCGTGGTGGGCCCGCCGGGGGGGGGGGGCGACACGGCCCCCCCCCCCGCGGCGGCCCCGCCCCGCCCCCGCGGCCCGCGCCCCCCCCCCCCGCCCCCCCCCCCCCCCCCCCCCCCCCCCCCCCCCACGACCGCGGCGAGAGTCCGGCGGAATGCCCGATCACCAGAATCGAACACAGATCGTGACCCGCCGTCCAGGCGCTATCGTGCCGGTCATGACATGGCTGATCACAGGCGGTGCCGGGTACATCGGAGCGCACGTCGCCCGGGCGATGACGCAGGCCGGCGAGCGGGTCGCCGTGCTGGACGACCTGTCCACGGGCGTGGCCGCGCGGCTGCCCGCGGGCTGCGTGCTGGTGCGGGGCTCGGTGCTGGACCGCGAGCTGCTGAAGCGCACGTTCGCGGAGCTGGACGTGACGGGCATCGTGCACCTGGCGGCGAAGAAGCAGGTCGGGGAGTCGGTGGAGAAGCCGCTCCTCTACTACCGGGAGAACCTGCACGGGCTGACCGTCCTGCTGGAGGCGGCGGTCGCCGCGGGCGTCCGCAGCTTCGTGTACTCCTCCTCCGCCGCCGTCTACGGCATGCCGGATGTGGACCTCGTCACGGAGGACACGCCGTGCGCGCCCATGAACCCGTACGGCGAGACGAAGCTGGCCGGCGAGTGGCTGGTGCGGGCCACCGGGAAGGCGCACGGCCTGTCGACGGCCTGCCTGCGCTACTTCAACGTGGCGGGCGCGGCGGTGCCGGAGCTCGCGGACACCGGGATCTTCAACATCATCCCGATGATGTTCGACCGGCTCACCCGGGGCGAGGCGCCGCGGATCTTCGGCGACGACTACGCCACCCCGGACGGCACCTGCATCCGTGACTACATCCACATCGAGGACCTGGCGACCGCGCACCTCGCGGCGGCCCGCCGGCTGGCCGAGCGCACGGAGCCGGGCGACCTCACGCTCAACGTGGGCACGGGCCGGGGCGTCTCGGTGCGGGAGATGGCCGACCTGATCGCCTCGGTGACCGGCCGCACCGAGCCCGCGCCGCTCGTCGAGCCGCGCCGTCCGGGTGATCCGGCGCGTGTCGTGGCCTCGAACGAGCTGATCGCGAAGGAGCTCGGCTGGAGCCCCGCGCACGACGTGCGCAGCATGGTCGCGTCCGCGTGGGAGGGCTGGTGCCTGCACCACCCGGAGGCCCGGGAGGGCGCTCCGCGGGGCTGACGACCCCGCACTCAGGGTGATCGCCGCAGGTCGGCGAGATGCGCGTCTTCGCAGGTCAGAGCACATGACAACGGTGTTCAGTGCCGCGTTGCCCGATACCCCCCACCCGTAGTTCACTGGGTCCCGGCCGGCAGCCGCCGGCCGGACGGGCACCCGTTTTCGCGAGGGCGGCATCTCATGGGCGCAGGGCACGATCACGGTCACTCTCACGGGGGACCCCCGCCGGGCACGAGCGGCACGGCCGCGGCGGCCTACAAGGGCCGGCTGAGGATCGCACTGGGCATCACGCTCACGGTGCTCGTGGCGGAGGTCGTGGGCAGCGCGCTGACCGGTTCGCTGGCCCTGCTCGCGGACGCCGGGCACATGGCGACGGACGCCGTCGGGGTGGGCATGGCGCTGGTCGCGATCCACTTCGCGAACCGCCCGACGAGCGGCCGGCGCACCTACGGGTACGCCCGGGCGGAGATCCTCGCGGCGCTGCTGAACTGCCTGCTGCTGCTCGGCGTGGGCGGGTTCATCCTCTACGAGGCGGTGGGGCGCCTGGTGAACCCGACCGACGTGCCGGGCGGCATGACGGTGGTCTTCGGCCTGGTGGGCGTCGTCGCCAACCTGATCTCCCTGGCGCTGCTGATGCGCGGCCAGAAGGAGAGCCTCAACGTGCGCGGGGCGTTCCTGGAGGTCCTCTCGGACGCGCTGGGCTCGTTCGCGGTGGTCGTCTCCGCGGTGGTGATCATGCTGACGGGGTGGACGCAGGCCGACCCGGTCGCCTCGCTCCTGATCGGCCTGATGATCGTGCCGCGCACGCTGAAGCTGCTGCGGGAGGCGCTGGACGTCCTGCTGGAGGCCGCGCCGAAGGACGTCGACATGGACGAGATCCGGTCGCACATCATGGCGCTGCCGGGCGTGCAGGACCTGCACGACCTCCATGTGTGGACGATCACATCCGGAATGCCGGTGCTCTCCGCCCACGTGGTGGTCGACCACCTGGCGCTGGATTCGTCCGGCCACGAGAAAATCCTCCACGACCTGCAGGGCTGCCTCGGGGAGCACTTCGACGTGGAGCACTGCACCTTCCAGCTGGAGCCCGGCGGCCATGCGGAGCACGAGGCGAAGCTCTGTCATTGACGCCCCGGCCCGGTACGGCAGACTTGAGGGCCGAAGACCGACAACGAGGATGGTCAATGCCGATCACACCAGCCAATGGCCTCTCCGCCGACACCGCAGCGGTTCCCGCTCCGGAGGACTCAGCCGAACCGATCATGCTGGAGCTGGTCGACGAGGACGGCAGAACCATCGGCACGGCGGAGAAGCTCTCCGCCCACATCGCCCCCGGCAAGCTGCACCGGGCGTTCTCGGTCTTCCTCTTCGACGACGCGGGCCGGCTGCTGCTGCAGCGGCGGGCGCTGGAGAAGTACCACTCCCCCGGCGTGTGGTCGAACACGTGCTGCGGCCACCCGTATCCGGGCGAGCCCCCGTTCGTGGCGGCGGCGCGCCGCACGGGCGAGGAGCTGGGGCTCGCGCCCGCGCTGATGCGCGAGGCCGGCACCGTGCGCTACAACCACCCCGACCCGGACTCGGGCCTGGTGGAGCAGGAGTACAACCACCTCTTCGTGGGGATCGTGCGGGCCGAGCCGCGCCCGGCACCGGAGGAGATCGCGGAGACCGCGTTCGTGACCCCGGCCGAGCTGGAGGAGCTGCGGGCGCGCTACCCGTTCTCGGCGTGGTTCATGACGGTGCTGGACGCGGCGCGGCCCGCGGTGCGCGAGGTCACCGGGGACGCGGCGGGCTGGTAGGCCCCCCGGCGGGCGCGGGGAGGGGCAGGGCGGCCCAGACCTCACCGGGGACGCGGCGGGCTGGTAGGCCCCCCGGCGGGCGCGGGGAGGGGCAGGGCGGCCCAGACCACCTTGCCGCCGCTCGCGGTGTGCTCGACGTCGCACATGCCGCCCGCCTCGGCGGAGATGGCCTGGACGAGCAGCAGCCCGCGGCCGCCGATGCGCTCGTCGTCAGCCTCCAGCGGCTTGGGCCGGTACGGGTGGTCGTCCTCGACGGCCACCCGCACCCAGTGGCGGCCGATGGAGACCTCCACGGCGACCTCGGGCGAGAGCAGGGCCGCGTGCTGGACGGCGTTGGTGACCAGCTCCGAGACGATCAGCAGGAGCCCCTGCAGCAGGTCGTCGCAGAGCGGCACGCGCTGGTGCCGGAGGAGGTCGCGGACGGCGTGCCTCGCCCGCGGGACGGAGGAGTGCAGCGCGGGAGCGGTGAAGCGCCAGGCGCCGTCGAACTCGACCGGGCTCCGGGGTGGGGCCTGCCCGCGGTCGGGCGGGACGCTCCCGAGGATTTCCATGTCCGATACCAACCCCTCACCATGGTCGATCGCACCCATGAGTGTTGGGAACTTGAGGGTCCTACCGGCGGGCTGACCACAAATCACCGTCTATCGACGGAGTTTGACCGGGTGCGTATGCCAGGGTCACTCACGCGACTGATCCTGGTCACCCTGTTCCGCGTTCCCTGAGCAACCCGGAGTTAGGTATTCCGAGGGAGGGCCCGGATAGCATCCGGCGCATGGAGCCCGCACTTCACCTGGACGTCGCCGGTGGCACCGCCACGGTCCGCATCGCCAACCCCGCCAAGCGCAACGCCATGACCACGGACATGTGGCGGGCCCTCCCCGGGCTGCTGGAGCGGTGCGCCGCCGACCCGGCCGTCCGGGTGCTGGTGCTCACCGGCGAGGGCGGCACCTTCTGCGCGGGTGCCGACATCTCCTCGCTGACCGAGGGCGCCGACCGCTCGCGGGACCTCGCGATCGCGGCCGAGGAGGCACTCGCCGCCTTCCCCAAGCCCACGCTCGCCGCCGTGCGCGGCTTCTGCGTGGGCGGCGGCTGCCAGCTCGCCGCCGCGTGCGACCTGCGGTTCGCGTCCGACGACGCCTCCTTCGGGGTGACCCCCGCGAAGCTCGGCATCGTCTACGGGGCCTCCTCCACCCGCCGGCTGGTGGAGCTGACCGGCCCGGCCACGGCCAAGTACCTGCTCTTCTCCGGCGAACTGATCGACGCCGCGCGGGCGCTGCGGACCGGCCTCGTGGACGAGGTGTGGCCGCAGGAGGCGCTGGACCGGCGGGTCGCCGAGTTCGCCGCGGTGCTGGCCTCCCGGTCGCAGCTGACGCAGGCCTCGGCGAAGGAGTTCGCCGCGGGGCCCGCCGACCCGGGCCGGATCGCGCACTGGGCGGAACAGGAGCGCGCCGGGGGCGACACCGCGGAGGGCGTCGCCGCGTTTCTGGAGCGGCGGCAGCCGCGGTTCGGTTGGACGGTGGGCGAGGAGACCTTCGTCCAGCGGTCCGCGGACGGGCGGCCGGACCCCCGTACCGGCCTTCCCGTCCTGTAGCCCGTCAGCGGCCCGGGGCCCGCACCAGCTTCGTGAGGTCCGCGTTCCGCCACTCCGCCACGAGGTCGGCCGGGGCCTTGTCCGGGGAGCCCGCGTCGTAGGGCGGCTGCGGGTCGTATTCGATGAGCAGCTGGACGGACTGGGCGGCGCGGTCGCCCGCGATCCGGCCCGCGAGCGTCAGTGCCATGTCGATGCCGGAGGAGACGCCGGCGGCCGTGACGTACTTGCCGTCGAAGACGACGCGCTCCCCCGTGGGCTCGGCGCCGTGGGCGGCGAGCTGTTCCAGGAACAGCCAGTGCGACGTGGCGCGACGGCCCGTCAGAAGCCCGGCCGCGGCCAGGAGCAGGGAGCCGGTGCACACCGACGTCGTCCAGGTGGTGGTGCGGTCGACGTGCTGCAGCCACTCGGCGACGGCCCCCGGGCCCGGTTGGCCGCTCGGGTCGGCCCCGCCGGGCACGACGACGATGTCCGGGCTCGTGACCTCGGCGAGGGAGGCCTCGGCGACCAGGGAGAGGCTGCCCCTCTCGTTGGGGACGGGCCCCGGGCGCTCGGCGACGAGCACCGTCTCGGCGCCGGGCAGGGCGCCCAGGGTGTCGAACGGGCCGACGGCGTCGAGGGCGGTGAAGCCGGGGTAGAGCAGGACGGCGATCTGCACGGTGGTCCTCGTTTCGTTCGGTGGCGGCCGCGGCCGGTCAGGCCGCGGTCAGCGGGCGGAAGCGGCGCCGGTACTCGGCGGGCGGGGTGCCCAGGGCGCGGACGAAGGCGCGGCGCATGGCCTCGGGCGTGCCGTAGCCGCAGGCGCGCGAGACCTCCTCGACGCCGTCGCCGGTGTCCTCCAGCTGCCGGCGCGCGGCCTCCAGGCGGACCCGGTCGACGTAGCGGCCCGGTGTCATGCCGGTCTCGCTGTGGAAGGCGCGGGCGAAGTGCCGCGGGGAGAGGTCCGCGCGGGCGGCGAGCGCCTCGACGGACAGGTCGGCCGCGGGGTTCTCGACGATCCAGTGCTGGACGTCGCGCAGCCGTGGACGGCTCGCGGTCTGGGCCGCGAGCGGGGCGCTGAACTGGGTCTGGTTTCCGGGGCGGCGCAGGAAGACCACGAGGTTGCGGGCGACGGCGAGCGCCGGTTCGCGGCCCAGGTCGTCCTCGACGAGGGCGAGGGCGAGGTCGATGCCGGCGGTGACGCCGGCCGAGGTGACGACGTTCCCGTCGCGTACGTAGATGGGGTCGGGCTCCACGCGGACGGAGGGGAAGCGCGCGGCGAGGGCGGCGCAGAACGCCCAGTGGGTCGTCGCGCGGCGGCCCTCCAGCAGGCCGGCGGCGGCGAGCAGGAAGGAGCCCGTGCACACCGACACCACGCGCTCCGCGCGCGGCGCGTGCTCGCGCAGCCAGGCGATGAGGCGGAGGTCGGGGGTGCGCGTGCCCTCGCCGCCGGGCACGAGGAGGGTGTGCGCGGCGGGGGCGTCGTGCAGCGCGGAGTCGGGCGTGACGCGCAGGCCGCTGCTGGTGCGCACGGGGCCGCCGTCGAGGGTGGCGGTGTGCACGCGGTACGTGCCGGGGTCGCCGGTCCACTGCCCCGCTCCCACGAACACTTCGGCGGGGCCCGTGAAGTCGAGGCTCTGGACCTCGTCGAACAGGACGATCAGCACGGTGCGGCGCTGCGTGCGGCGGTGCGTCATGCTCACCATGCTGATCGTCCGGTCATGTGTCCGCAATGACGAACACCCCACCTTTCCTGCCATCGCAGCGGGGCGCGGGGCACCGCCCTTCCCGGCGTACCGACCAGTCGGTAGCGTGCACCGCATGACTTCTCTCAACGGGGCCCTGCCGGAGCGCGCCGCCCGCCGCTGTCAGCAGCCCCTCAACACCCTGCACGCCACTGTGTACTTCTCGCCCGAGATCGTGCGGGAGATGGGCGCCCTGGGGCTCG
Source organism: Streptomyces sp. XH2 (assembly GCF_049725035.1). Classification (NCBI taxonomy): domain Bacteria; kingdom Bacillati; phylum Actinomycetota; class Actinomycetes; order Kitasatosporales; family Streptomycetaceae; genus Streptomyces; species Streptomyces sp. XH2. The sequence continues at coordinate 23,384 of NZ_JBMMMZ010000009.1, forward strand.
AGGACTTCTCCTCGGTCAACATCGCCGGGCGGACGGCCGCGTTCGGGCGCGTCGGCGCCGGCCCGGTCACGGCCGCCTTCTACAACTACAAGCACGAGCGGATCGCCCGTCACCTCCCGGGCGTCTGGGACGTCGCCGCCCCGCAGGACGTCCTCGCCGCGCGGCTGCGCGCGGCCGACGGCACGCTGCGCCGCCTGCTCGGCGAGGACGCGGTCGCCTCCCCGGAGATGGCCGAGGCGGCGGAGCTCGCCCTGCGCGCCACCGAGGGCTGCTGCCGCGGCGGCCGCCCCCTGTACTCCGCCCACGCCGACCTGCCCGTGCCCGAGGCCCCCCACCTCGCGCTCTGGCACGCCGCCACGCTGCTGCGCGAGCACCGCGGCGACGGTCACGTCATGGCGCTCGTACGGGCGGGCCTCGACCCGGTCGAGGCGCTCCTCAGCCACAGCGCCACCGGCGGCGGCATGAGCGACAAGTGGCTCGTCCGGACGCGCGGCTGGGCCGTGGAGGAGCTGAATGCCGGCCGGGAGCGGCTGCGGGCGCGCGGACTGCTGGACGGGGCCGGCGAGCTGACGGCGGCGGGCGCCGCGCTGCGCGACGAGCTGGAGGACGAGACGGACCGCCTCGACGCCGCGCCGTACGAACACCTGGGCGCGGCGGGCGTGGCGCGCCTCACCGAGCTGGGCAAGGGCTTCGCCGCGGCCGCGGTGGCGGCGGGCGCGTTCCCGGCCGACCTCCTCGGCAACGGCTGAGGCGGCACCGGCGCCGAAACACGGGGCGCCGCGCGGCTCGCGCGCGGCGCTGTCGGCGGCACCTGCCACAATGCAGTCCGCAGCCCGAAGAGAAAGCGGAGCGTGATCGTGACGGCAATTGGTGCGTCGCCCGGGGCGTCGATCGAAGGCAGGATCGCCGAGGAGCTCGGCGTGCGGGAGCGGCAGGTGAAGGCCGCGGTCGACTTGCTCGACGGCGGTTCGACCGTGCCGTTCATCGCCCGCTACCGCAAGGAGGCCACCGAGATGCTCGACGATGCGCAGCTGCGCACCGTCGAGGAGCGGCTGAGGTACCTGCGCGAGCTGGAGGAGCGCCGCACGGCGGTCCTGGAGTCCGTGCGCTCCCAGGGCAAGCTGGACGAGGCGCTGGAGGCGCGCATCCACGCGGCCGACTCCAAGGCCCGGCTGGAGGACATCTACCTGCCCTTCAAGCCCAAGCGGCGCACGAAGGCGCAGATCGCGCGGGAGGCCGGCCTGGAGCCGCTGGCGGAGGGGCTGCTCGCCGACCCGGGCACCGAGCCGCTCGCCGCAGCCGCCGCCTTCGCCGACGCGGACAAGGGCGTCGCGGACGCCGCCGCGGCGCTGGAGGGCGCGCGGGCCATCCTCACCGAGCGCTTCGGCGAGGACGCCGACCTGATCGGCGAGCTGCGCGAGCGCATGTGGACGCGCGGGCGCGTCGCCGCGAAGGTCCGCGAGGGCAAGGAGGAGGAGGGCGCGAAGTTCGCCGACTACTTCGACTTCGCCGAGCCCTTCACCGAGCTGCCCTCGCACCGGGTGCTCGCCATGCTGCGCGGCGAGAAGGAAGAGGTCCTCGACCTCACCCTGGAGCCCGAGCCGGCGGACGAGGCGCCCGCGGGGCCCTCCTCGTACGAGCAGATGATCGCCCAGCGCTTCGGCATCGCCGACCGGGGCCGGCCGGCGGACAAGTGGCTGGGCGACACGGTGCGCTGGGCCTGGCGCACGCGCGTCCTCGTCCACCTCGGCATCGACCTGCGGCTGCGGCTGCGCCAGGCCGCCGAGGACGAGGCGGTCCGCGTCTTCGCGGCGAACCTGCGCGACCTGCTGCTCGCCGCGCCGGCCGGCACCCGCGCCACGATGGGCCTCGACCCCGGCTTCCGCACGGGCGTGAAGGTCGCCGTCGTGGACGCGACGGGCAAGGTCGCCGCCACCGAGACGATCTACCCGCACGTCCCGCAGAACAAGTGGGACGCCTCGCTCGCGACGCTGGCCCGGCTCGCCCGGGAGCACGGCGTCGAGCTCGTCGCCATCGGCAACGGCACGGCCTCCCGCGAGACGGACCGGCTGGCGGCCGACCTGATCTCCCGTCACCCGGAGCTGAAGCTCACCAAGGTGATGGTCTCCGAGGCCGGCGCCTCGGTCTACTCCGCCTCCGCGTTCGCCTCCCAGGAGCTGCCCGGGCTGGACGTCTCGCTGCGCGGCGCGGTCTCGATCGCCCGCCGTCTGCAGGACCCGCTCGCCGAGCTCGTCAAGATCGACCCCAAGTCGATCGGCGTCGGCCAGTACCAGCACGACCTGTCCGAGGTGAAGCTGTCCCGCTCGCTCGACGCCGTCGTGGAGGACTGCGTCAACGGCGTCGGCGTCGACGTCAACACCGCGTCCGCGCCGCTGCTCGCGCGCGTCTCCGGCATCAGCTCCGGCCTCGCCGAGAACATCGTCGCCCACCGCGACGCCAACGGCCCCTTCCGCTCCCGCCGGGCGCTGAAGGACGTGGCCCGGCTCGGCCCCAAGGCGTACGAGCAGTGCGCGGGCTTCCTGCGCATCCGCGGCGGGGACGACCCGCTGGACGCCTCCAGCGTCCACCCCGAGGCCTACCCCGTGGTGCGGAAGATGGTGAAGAGCACCGGCGGCGAGGTCGCCTCCCTCATCGGCAACACGTCCGTGCTGCGCTCCCTGCGGCCCGGCGACTTCGTCGACACGACCTTCGGTCTGCCGACCGTCACCGACATCCTGCGCGAGCTGGAGAAGCCCGGCCGCGACCCGCGACCCGCGTTCAAGACGGCGAGCTTCAAGGAAGGCGTCGAGAAGATCGGCGACCTGCGGGCGGGGATGATCCTGGAGGGCGTCGTCACCAACGTGGCCGCGTTCGGGGCGTTCGTGGACGTCGGCGTCCACCAGGACGGGCTCGTGCACGTGTCGGCCATGTCCCGGACGTTCGTGAAGGACCCGCGGGACGTCGTCAAGCCGGGTGACATCGTGCGGGTCAAGGTCATGGACGTCGACATCCCGCGCAAGCGGATCTCGCTGACGCTGCGGCTCGACGACGACGCGGCGTCGTCGTCCGGCGGGGGCGGGGGGCGCCAGCGCCCCGAGCGGGGTGCCGATCGGGGTGCCGAGCGCGGCTCGGGCCGCCGGGGCGGTGGCGCGCCGCAGCAGCGGCGCGGCGGCTCGCGCGATGCGGCTCCGCCGGTCAACGACGCGATGGCGGAGGCGCTGCGCCGCGCGGGGCTCCGCTAGCGCGGAGGGAAACGACGTACGTACGGGGCCCGGCGGCCCCCATTCCGCCGGGCCCTCGACATCGTGGTGACTCGCCGTTGCGGCGGGCGTTCTTTCGCTTGCGGCGCCGGTTCGCTGCGCCGTTGCAGCGGGGAACCTTCCTCCGCCGCAACGGCGATAAGCCACCACGTGGCAGCCCGGCGGTGCCGGACCGGGCCGCACCCGACGACGATCGAGCCTCGGGCGTCACCACTCGCGCCGGACCCTCGCCGTCGTGGCACATCACCGTCGCGGCGGGCACTTTTCGCGGGGCCACGGCGGTGACACTCCACCCGCCGGTCGTGGCAAGCCCCCTTTCTTCCGCCGCAACGGCGAGAACCGTCACGTGGCAGACCGGCGGTACCGGGCCGCGGCCCGACCGTGACCGCCGGGCCCCCGCCGTCGTGGCACTTCGCCGTCGGGCAGATCTGTTCCGTCGTGACGGCGCGCAGCCGCAACGTGGTTGGCCGGCGGTGCCCAGCCGGGCCGCAGGGACGTCAGTCCGCCCCCTCTCCGGAGGAGAACCGCGGGACCGGGGCCCCGTACAGCCACGCGGCCAGCAAGGGACGCAGCGGACGGTCCGCCACCCCCTCCGCGTGGGACACGAAGCGTTCCGTGTCCGCCGTCGAACCCCGGTGCGCCGCGTGCCACGTCCGCAGGGTGCGGAAGAAGCGGTCGTCGCCGACAGCGAGCCGCAGGGCGTGGAGGGTGCACGCGCCGCGTACGTAGACCCGGTCGTCGAAGAGCTGCCGCGGGCCGGGGTCGGCGATGCACAGGTCCTGCCCGCGGCAGGCGAGGTCGTGCCGGGCCGCCCGGGCGAGCGTGTCCGCGTCGTCCTCGCCGAGGTGTTCGGACCACAGCCACTCCGCGTACGTGGCGAAGCCCTCGTTGAGCCAGATGTGCCGCCAGTCGGCGATGCCGGCGCTGTTGCCGAACCACTGGTGGGCGAGTTCGTGGGCGACGAGGGTCTCGGAGCCGCGCCGGCCGTCGACGTGGTTGCGGCCGAAGACGGACAGGGTCTGGTTCTCGACGGGCGCCGCGAGGTCCGCGTCGACGACGACGGCGCCGTAGGTCTCGAACGGGTAGGGGCCGAACCAGCCGCTGAAGGCGCGCAGCATCCGCGGCTGCCGGGCCAGGTCGTGGCGGGCCTGTTCGGCGAGGTCGGTGGGGTAGGCGTTGCGGAAGGTGCCGCGGGTGTCGTGGGTGAAGCGGCCGGTGCAGACGGCCGCGAGGTAGGAGGCCATGGGCCCGGGGTGGTGGTAGGTCCAGGCGGTGGAGTCCTCGGTCTCCCGGCGTTCCTGGAGGGTGCCGTTGGCCAGGACGTGGTGGCCGCGGGGCACGGTGACGCTGAAGGTGTAGGCGGCCTTGTCGTCGGGGCGGTCGTTGCAGGGGAACCACGACGGGGCGCCGACCGGCTGGGAGGCGACGAGGGTGCCGCCGTGGGCGTCCCCCGTGCGGTCCCAGCCGATGGGCCCGAACGGCGTGCGGACGGGCCCGGGCCTGCCGCCGTAGTGGACGTCGGCGACGAAGGCACGGCCGGCGGCGAGGGGCCGCGGGGCGGCGAGCACCGCCTTGCCGCCGTGCTGGTGCACGGTGACGGGCTGTCCGTCCAGGTAGGCGGCGCGCACCTTCAGCCGGGCGAGGTCGAGGGCGATGCGGCCGGTGCGTTCGTTGGCGACGGCCCGGATGCGGGCGTGGCCGTCGAGCCGGGCCCGGCGGGGGTCGTAGCCGAGCGTCAGGTCGTAGGAGAGGGTGCGGGGGCCGTCGGAGCCGTTGCGGGGGACGTAGCGCGGGCCGCCGCCCTGCGGGGCGGCGGTGTCGGCGGCGGCCGCGGTCAGCGGGAGGGCCGCCGCGGCCGTGAACAGGCCGCGGCGGCTGCAGCGGAGACGCTCCCACAGGCTCATGCCGTGCTCCCGGGCGGGACGACGGCGGATCCCGTGCCGGCTCCGGCTGCGCACAGGGCGGCCGCGGCGGGGCGCGCGGTGCTTCCCCGGTGCCGTCCGGCGCTGTCCCCGCCCCCCGGGAGGGGCGCCGCGCCCGCGATCGGGTTGCCGGCCCAGCGGGTGCCGGCCGGGACGGTCTCGCCGCGCATGACGAGGGAGGCCGGGGCGAGGGAGACGCCCGCGCCGACGGTGCTGCCGGGCAGGACGATGCCGTGCGGGCCGAGGGACGCGCCGGCGTCGAGGCGGACGGCGTCCATGCGCATGATCCGGTCGTGGAAGAGGTGGGTCTGCAGGACGCAGCCGCGGCCCACGGTGACGCCGTCGCCCAGGGAGACGAGGTCGGTCTCGGGCAGCCAGTGCGTGTCGCACCAGACGCCGCGGCCGATGCGTGCCCCGAGGCTGCGCAGCCACCAGTTGAGGACGGGCGTGCCGGTGAACGGGCCGGCCAGCCACGGCACGGCGAGGGTCTCGACGAAGGTGTCGTAGAGCTCGTTGCGCCAGACGAACGAGGACCACAGGGGTTGCTCGCCGGCGGTGAAGCGGCCCACGAGGAGCCACTTGGCCGCGGTGGTGGTCAGTCCGGCGACGAGGCCGGCGGCCAGCAGCAGCGGGGCGCCCACCGCGGCGGCGAGGAGCAGGCCGCCGGTGTCGAGGGCGTCCTGCTCGGCGAGGAAGACGAGTTCCGCGAGGGCGAAGCCGGCCATCAGCGGGAGGACGCGGCACAGTTCGACGGCGGCGCGGGCGGCCACCAGGCGGCGCGGCGGCTCGAAGGTGCGGTGCGCGTCGGCGGCGGCCGCCTTGCGCGGCAGGGGCATGGCGGGGCGGCCGAGCCAGGAGCTGCCGGGTTCGCTGTGCTCGGGGGCGTCGGAGAGGACGCCGATCAGGGCGTGGTCGGGCACGCGGCGGCCGGGGCCGACGATGCCGGAGTTGCCGACGAAGGCGCGCCGGCCGATGTGCGCGGTGCCCAGGCGGAGCCGCCCGCCGCGCAGTTCGTACGGGGCGACGAGCGTGTCGTCGGCGAGGAAGGCCCCGTCGTCGACGGTGAGGAGGGAGGGCAGGGGGAGGACGGTCGAGATCTCGGCGCGCCGGCCGACGCGGGCTCCCAGGAGGCGCAGCCACACGGGCGTGGCGAGGCTCGCGTAGAGCGGGAAGAGGCTCGTCCGGGCGCCGTCCAGGAGCCGGGTGACGAGCCAGGCGCGCCAGGCGACGGCGCCCCATGCGGGGTGGTCGCCGGGCCGGAGGCCGCGGCCGAGCAGCCGGACCGCGCCGGCGACGAGGAGGGCCCAGGACAGGCTGCCGGCGACGGTGAGCACCGGGACGGCGGCGAGCAGGGTCAGGGACACGGACAGCAGGGTGGTGCAGTCCTTGACGAGGTAGTAGGTGCCGACGAGCGCGGGCAGGGCGGCGAGGAACGGCAGGAGGGGCAGGGCGGCCAGCGTGAGGGCGTAGGCGGCCTTCGCCCGGAGGGAGGGGAGCGCGGGGGGCCCGGCCGGTACGGGTTCGGCCCGGCCGGCGCTGCGGGCCGGCGAGCCCTCCCACCGCTCCCCCGCCGCGGCGTGGCCGTCCAGGCAGGCTCCGGGCGCGAGTTCGGCGCCCGGGTGGAGGGTCGCTCCGGGCATCATCGTGCTGCGGTGGCCGGCGCGGGCTCCGGCGCCGAGGGTGACGCGGCCGATGTGCAGGTCGTCGCCGTCGAGCCACCAGCCGGCGATGTCGGCCTCGGGCTCCACGGAGCAGCCGTCGGCGAGGGTGGCGAGGCCGGTCACGGGCGGCATCGCGTGCAGGGCCACGCCGCGGCCGGTGGCGCAGCCGAGGGCCCGCGCGTACCGGGCGGCCCACGGGGTGCCCAGGAGCGCCGGGACCCCGAAGGAGGCGACGGTGCGTTCGGCGGTCCAGAGCCGGAGGTGGACGCGGCTGCCGCGCCGGTACGTGCCGGGCGCGATGCCGCGGGTCAGCAGGCGGGCGGCCGTGGCGCCGACGGCGAGCCGGGCGGGGGCGCTGAGCAGGACGAGCCAGCCGGCCAGGACCAGCCACCAGGAGGTGTGCGGGGCCCATTGCCGGGGTGCCAGCAGGCCGAGGATGTCGTCGGCGGCGGCGAGGGCGACGAGCCCGCGCAGCCCGGCGACGCCGAACAGGGCGGTCTGCACGAGGATCTGGGCCGCGCCGGCGCGTCTGCGCACGGGTCGGACGGTGCGCGCGGCGGCGCCCTCCGGCGGGGCGGAGGTGGCGAGGGAGTCGAGGTGGGCGGCCATGTCGCGCAGGACCGGGTGCCGGTAGAGGCCGGCCACGGAGACCCCGGGGTGGTGCTCGCGCAGGGCGGAGGCCATGCGGGCGGCGGTGAGGCTGGTGCCGCCGAGGGCGGTGAAGTCGGAGCCGGCGGCGGGCCGGGTGCCGAGGTGGAGCTCCCACAGGCCGGCCAGGCGGGCGGCCGTGCCGTGGAGTTCGCCGTCGTCTCCGGCGGGCTCCGGCGGCGGCCAGGGCAGGGCGTCGCGGTCGACCTTGCCGGAGGTGCGGGTGGGCAGGTCGCCGAGTTCGGTGAGGACGGGCACGAGCGCGGCGGGGAGGCGCTCGGCCAGCAGCGCCCTGGCCTCCTCGCGCCGGTAGGAGGCGTCCGGCACGACGTAGCCGACGAGGACGTGCCCGCCGGCGGGCGTGCTGCGCACGGCCGCGGCGGCCCCGCGGACGCCCGGCAGGGCGCCGAGCGCGGCGTCGATCTCGCCGAGTTCGACGCGCCGCCCGCCGAGCTTGATCTGGTCGTCGGCGCGGCCCGCGAAGACCAGGCCCTCGAGGTCGGCCCGGACGAGGTCGCCGGTGCGGTAGGCGCGGGGGTCGCCGAGGGCGGGCGAGGGGCGGAAGCGGTCGGCGTCCTTGGCGGGGTCGAGGTAGCGGGCGTTCCCGGCGCCGGCGACGACGAGTTCGCCCTCGGCGCCGTACGGCACGGCTTCCCCGGCCTCGTCGACGACGGCCAGCCGCCAGCCGGCGAGGGGCAGCCCGATGCGTACGGGTTCGCCGGGCAGCAGGCGCGCGGCGCAGGCGACGACGGTGGTCTCGGTGGGGCCGTAGGTGTTCCACATCTCGCGGCCGGGCACGGCGAAGCGGGAGACGAGCGCCGCGGGGCAGGCCTCGCCGCCGACGATCAGCAGGCGCACCTGGTCGAGGGTCTCCGGGGGCCAGAGCGCGGCCAGGGTGGGCACGGTCGAGACGACGGTGATGCCGCGCTCGGCGAGCCAGGGCCCGAGTTCGTGGCCGGCGCGGACGAGGGAGCGGGGGGCGGGGACGAGGCAGGCGCCGTGCCGCCAGGCCAGCCACATCTCCTCGCAGGAGGCGTCGAAGGCCACGGACAGGCCGGCCAGCACCCGGTCGCCGGGGCCGAGGGGCGCGTCCTGGAGGAACAGCCCGGCCTCGGCGTCCACGAAGGCGGCGGCGCTGCGGTGGGTGACGGCGACGCCCTTGGGGGCGCCGGTGGAGCCGGAGGTGAAGATGATCCAGGCGTCGTCGCCGGGGCGGACGGGGCGGGGGCCCGCCGCGGCCTGCCGGGGCCGCGTGCCCGTGGGCGTGAGGCGGCCGCCGGCGCCGAGGACGGCGGTGACGCCGGCCTCGCCGAAGACGGTGGCGGCGCGCTCGTCGGGGTCGTCGGCGTCGACGGGCACGTAGGCGGCGCCGCAGCGCAGGACCGCGAGGATCGAGAGGTAGAGGTCGGCGGTGCCGGAGGGGACGCGGACGCCCACGCGGTCGCCGGGGCCGATGCCGGCGCGGTGCAGGAACGCGGCGCGGCGGGCGACCTCGTCGCACAGGGCCCGGTAGGTGAGGACCTCCCCGGCGGCGTCGAGGGCGGGGGCGCCGGGGTGGCGCGCCGCGGTGGCGTCGAGGATGTCGAGCAGGGTGCGCGGCGGGGCCGGCGGGGTGCCGTCGTAGAGCGCCCGGGGTCTGTGGGGGGTGCCGGGTACGGAGACGGTGGGGTGGGACATCGGGGCGGCCTCACTTGATGCCGTGGTGCGGTGGTGGTGCGGGCGTCCGTCGGACGTCCGCACCCACAGACGGCGGGTCGTGTGAAACCGGTTCGTATCCCGGGGCCAACATTCCGTAAATCGAACAGAGTCCGTACAGCCTCGAGAAACCGTGATGTCCCGTGCGCCGCAGGGCTTTTACGGGCGGCAGGTCAGCAGGGACGGCCGTGCGTCTTGGGGAAGGTTTGGCCTATACCTGGGGTTGTTTTCGGACACTCGCGGGCAGCGGTGTCAGAGCTCCGTAAGCCGTCCCTGTGAAACCTCTATGCGACGGGTGGTGTGGACCGCGTCCAGCATCCGGCGGTCGTGCGTGACCAGGAGCAGCGTGCCGTTGTACGAGGCGAGGGCGGACTCCAGCTGCTCGATGGCCGGCAGGTCCAGGTGGTTCGTGGGCTCGTCCAGGACCAGGAGGTTCACTCCGCGGGCCTGGAGCAGGGCCAGTGCCGAGCGCGTCCGCTCCCCCGGCGAGAGGGTGGCGGCCGGGCGCAGCACGTGGTCGGCCTTCAGGCCGAACTTCGCCAGCAGCGTGCGCACGTCGGCGGGCGCGAGCTCGGGGACGGCCGCGCCGAAGGCCTCCAGGAGGGTCTCCGTGCCGAAGAAGAGGGCGCGCGCCTGGTCGACCTCGCCGACGACGACGCCCGGGCCGAGCGTGGCGCTCCCGGCGTCCAGCGGCAGCCGGCCCAGGAGCGCGGCGAGGAGCGTGGACTTGCCGGAGCCGTTGGCGCCGGTGACGGCGATCCGGTCGGCCCAGTCGACCTGGAGGTCGGCGGGGCCGAAGGCGAAGGAGCCCCGGCGCACCTCGGCGCCGCGCAGGGTGGCCACGACCGCGCCGGAGCGCGGGGCCGCGGCGATCTCCATGCGCAGCTCCCACTCCTTGCGGGGCTCCTCGACGACGTCCAGCCGCTCGATGAGCCGCTCGGTCTGCCGGGCCTTGGCGGCCTGCTTCTCGGTGGCCTCGCTGCGGAACTTGCGGCCGATCTTGTCGTTGTCGGTGGCCTTGCGGCGGGCGTTCTTGACGCCCTTCTCCATCCAGTTGCGCTGGGTGCGGGCGCGCGCCTCCAGGCCGGCTCGGGTGTCGGCGTACTCCTCGTAGGCCTCGCGGGCGTGCCGGCGGACGGTCTCGCGCTCCTCCAGATAGGCGGCGTAGCCACCGCCGTAGAGCCGGATCTCCTGCTGGGCGAGGTCGAGCTCCAGGACCTTCGTCACGGTGCGGGTGAGGAACTCGCGGTCGTGGCTGACGACGACGGTGCCGGCGCGGAGCCCGGTGACGAAGGACTCCAGGCGGGCCAGCCCGTCGAGGTCGAGGTCGTTGGTGGGCTCGTCCAGGAGGAAGACGTCGTAGCGGCTCAGCAGCAGGGAGGCGAGCCCGGCGCGGGCGGCCTGCCCTCCGGAGAGGCTGGTCATGGGCCGGTCGAGCCCCACGGCGAGGCCGAGGGTGGCGGCGACCTCCTCGGCGCGCTCGTCGAGGTCGGCCCCGCCCAGCCCGAGCCAGCGGTCCAGGCTCGTGGCGTACGCGTCGTCGGCGCCGGGGGCGCCGTCCACGAGCGCCTGGGTGGCGGCGTCGAGGTCGGCCTGCGCCTGGGCGACGCCGGTCCGGCGGGCCAGGAAGGCCCGCACGCTCTCGCCGGGCCGCCGGTCGGGCTCCTGCGGGAGGTGCCCGACGGTGGCCGTCGGCGGGCTGAGCGAGATCCCGCCCTCCTCGGCCCGGCCCAGCCCCGCGAGCAGCCGCAGCAGGGTCGATTTCCCCGCGCCGTTGGCCCCGACGAGGCCGATGACGTCACCGGGCGCGACGACGAGGTCGAGCCCGGAGAAGAGGGTGCGGTCGCCGTGTCCGGCGGCCAGGTTCTTGGCGACGAGGGTGGCACTCATATCCCGTCGACTCTAACCGGCGCCGCGGGTGATCCCGTACCGGATTTCGGGGAGGTGTGCGGGGAGGCGGCAGCGGGCCCTGCCCGAACGAGCGAACACCGCGCGGGACCGGCCGCGGGCCCGCCTCCGCTGGGGCAGCATGCCGCCCATGAACGCTGGTCGGAACGGCCCCCCTCTGGTCAGGTGCCCGCACTGCCGCAACGCGATGTGGTGGGACGTGACGTACCCGTACAAGCCGACGTGGTACTGCTCCGTGTGCGGTTTTCCGTCCGACCGGCAGCGCAGTGCCCACGCCGCTCCGCCGCGGTGCCCGGAGGGGTGTGCGAGCGCCGTGATCCAGACCGGCGACGACGGGACCAGGACGTTCGTCTGCCACCGCAAATAGGCCACCGCGAACGGGAAGGCGCCGCACCGTCCGCGGAGCCCTGCCGCCCGGTCCTACAGTGGCCGCATGGTGACCGAAGAGCACGACCGGGAACGGCGGCACGTCTTCGGTGACGACGCCGAGCAGTACGACACGGCGCGGCCGGGCTATCCGGGCCGGCTGGTCGAGGACGTCCTGGGCTTCGCCGCCCTTCCCGCGGGCGTCCCCGCCGTCGAGGTCGGCGCCGGGACCGGCAAGGCGACGCTCGCCTTCGCCGCGCGCGGAACCCCGGTGACCTGCGTCGAGCCGGACGCGCGGATGGCGCGGGTGCTGCGGCGCCGCTGCAGGGGGATGCCGCACGTCGCCGTCGAGGTCGCCGACTTCGAGACCTGGCGCCCGGACCGACCCTACGGGCTGCTGTACTGCGCCCAGGCCTGGCACTGGGTCGACCCGGCGGTGCGGTGGGCGCGGGCGAGGGCGGCCCTGCGGCCGGGCGGGGCGGTGGCCCTCTTCTGGAACCACTGGCACCTGGAGGACCGCCGGCTGGCCGAGCGGTTGACGGCCCTCCACGCCCGGCGGGGGACGGACGTGCCGCCCTACACCATCCTCGACCCGCGCCCCCGCCCGGCCCGGCTCGGCCCGCAGGCCCGGCAGTGGCGCGAGATGGAGGCGGACGGCGGCTTCGCCGGCATGGAGCACCGGCTGTACGCGTCGACGCACGAACGCTCCCCGTCCGGGCTGATCGAGCTGCTCGCTTCCTTCTCCGGCTACCGGGTGCTCCCGGCGGCGGTGCGCGAACACCTCCTCCGGGACGTGGCCCGGGTCGTGGAGGAGGACGGCGGGAGCGCCGGGGTGAGGGTGACGAGCAGCCTGTTCCTGGCGCGGAGCCGGGCCTGACACCGGTCGGCGACCGGTGCCGGGCCCGGCCCGGGCGGGGTCCCGGCAGTGCCTACGGCACGTGCACCAGCGACGGCACGCCCAGCCCGCGCGGTGCGGTGGGCTTGCCGTGCCCGCCGCCCGACGTGGCGCGGACGAAGGCGCCGTAGCCGCCGACGAGCGGCAGGCTCGCCGAGGTGTCGTGGAGGTCCACCGTCACGTGCGGGGTGGTGGAGGCGGGTTCGATGAGGCCCGCGTCGGTGCCGGCGACGATCAGGGCCAGGCGGTGGCCCGCCGGGACGACGTGGTCGGTGGCGGCGAGGTCGAGCGTCATGCTGTAGGGCTCGCCGGGGGTCAGGGGGCCGCCCTTGCCCGAGTCGTCCCAGTGGCCGAGGTCGGCCCAGCCGCGGCTGAAGACGGTGTGGCCGACCTGGGCCTTCGACGCCTCGGTGCGCTTGTAGCAGGCGCTGTCACCGGTGGTGCCGCTGCCCCAGCAGGTGCGGTCCGCCAGCGTGCGGATGCCCTCGCCGGAGGCCGCGTAGTCGCGGATGGTGGCGGGCCCGAGGTCCACCAGGACGGCGGACAGGTGGGCGGAGGAGGTGGACGGGGTGACGGTCAGGCTCACCGTCGACGAGCCGGAGAGCCGCAGGTCCTGGGTGAGCGGCGGGGTGACGAAGCCGGCCTTGCCGGGCGTGGGCTCGTCGATGTCCGTGGCCCAGTTGCTCTCGTTCAGCTTCGGGTCGTCGGTGAACGCGGCGGTGGCGCCCTGCGGCGCGGGCTTCAGGCCGAGCGTGCCGACGCCCGCGACGGGCCCGGCGTCCGGGCGCAGCGTGGTCGTACGGGTGCCGGCCGGCGGCCAGGCGCGGTCGGTGGACCACTGGTCGGGGGCTCGCTCGACGTCCGCCAGCGGCTCGCGCTCGATGCCGTTGTCGTAGCCGAGCAGGTAGTGGTCGAACCAGCGGTGGAGGGTGGGCACCCAGGCCTCGCGGCGGAAGTCGAAGGGGTCGACGTGGCCGGTCTGGGAGAGCCAGACCTTGCGCTCGACGCCGTTCTCCGCGAGGGCGTCCCACCACTGGCCGAAGTGCTTGGTTCGTACATTGAGGTCCTGCATGCCGTGGACGGCGAACACGCTGGCGCGCACGTTCCCGGCGTCCTTGACGTAGTCGCGGTCCTCCCACAGCGGCGTCCGGTCGCCGTTGCGGGGGGCGCCTTCCACGAGCGCGCGCTGTACGGCCTGGCAGCGGCCGCGGGCCTCGGGGCTCTCGATGCCGTTGGACAGACCGTCGGGGCCGCCGTCGTAGAGGGCCGCGCCCTGGGCGAAGTAGTAGTCGTACCAGGAACTGATGGCGCCGATGGGGACGATGGTCTTCAGGCCTTCGACGCCCGTCGCGGCGACGCCGCCCGCGATCGTGCCGTCGTAGCTCTTGCCGATCATCCCCACGGCCCCGGTGGTCCAGCCGGCCGTGACCGCGCCGGTCCCGCCGCGCGTGCTGTAGCCGCGCGCCCGGCCGTTCAGCCAGTCGACGACGGCCTTGGCGGACTGGATGTCGGACCGGCCGCCGATGTCGACGCATCCGTCGGAGCGGTTGGTCCCCGCGAGGTCGACCAGGACGACGGCATAGCCGCGCGGTACGAAGTAGTTGTCGTAGTAGAGCGGGAACTGGACCGGCCGGCCCTGCGCGTCGTACGTCTTCTTCTGGCTCTCGTTGCCGCGACCGCAGCACGAGTAGTACGGGCTCGCGTCCATGATGACGGGGACGCGCCTGCCCTGCTCCGCCGCCTCCCGCGGCCGGATGATGTCCACGGCGACCCGGTCGGTCCGGCCGTCGCCGTCGGCGTCGACCCGGGTGTCGACCCAGACGGATTCGCGGACGGCGCGGTCGTAGGAGTAGACCGGTGCGCTCTCCCCGCGGCGCGCCGGGGCGGCCTGCGCGCCGCCGGGCGGCGACACGAGAACCGTCAACAGGGCGGCCACGGCCGCCAGTACGAGTGAAGTCCAGGGTATGCGGGAAACCCGCCGGTGTCTGATCACGGCCGGACCGTAGCGCCGCCGGGGCCGGAAACAGAAGGGGTGAAGACGGCTTCAGGAGTTGACGGCCGTCCCGCCTCATGACGCGCGCATGTCGATCACATGTCGGAAGGCGCCATGGACATTCCCCCGTGGTGGGTGAGTACATAGGCTTCGAGTGATCGTTCTCCTCTACGAGTTGGAGTGACTCGTGCGTCAGAGACTCATCGTTCCGAGCACGGCCGCTGCCGCGTTCCTGCTGCTCGCGGTCCCGGCCTCGGCGGCGGACGCCACGCCCGGCGCCCCGGGTGCCGGGGACTCGTACTACCCCGACTCCGGCAACGGCGGCTACGACGTCTCCCACTACGACCTGCGGCTGAAGTACCAGCCCAAGACGGACCGTCTGGAGGGCACGGCGACCCTGCTCGCCACCCCCACCCAGGCGCTGTCCCGCTTCAACCTCGACTTCACGCTCGACGTGAGCGAGGTGCTGGTGGGCGGCAAGAAGGCGGCGCACCGGCTGACGGGCAACCACGAGCTGGAGATCACGCCCGCCGGGCCGCTGGAGAAGGGCAAGCCCGTCAGCGTCGTGGTCCGCTACAGCGGCGTCCCCTCCGCGGTGAAGATCAACGGCTACTCGGCGTGGAAGCGCACCCCCGACGGCGGGGTCATCGCGCAGGAGCCGGAGTCGGCGGCCTGGTGGTTCCCGAGCAACGACCACCCCACCGACAAGGCCACGTACGACATCTCCGTGTCCGTGCCGGACGACGTCCAGGCCATCAGCAACGGCGTGCTCGCCTCCCAGACCTCCAAGCTCGGCTGGACGCGCTACAACTGGCGCTCCACCAAGCCCCAGGCCAGCTATCTGACGACCCTCGCCGTCGGCAAGTTCGACATCACCACGGACACGACGGCGAGCGGCCTGCCGGTCGTCAACGCCTACAGCAAGGACCTCGGCGACAACCTCTCCTCGGCCAAGGCCAGCATCGAGCGCACCGCCGAGATCACCGACTGGGAGAGCACGGTCTTCGGCCCGTACCCCTTCACCGCCGTCGGCGGGTACGTGCCGAACGTGACGTCCTCCTACGCCCTGGAGACGCAGACCCGGCCCTTCTACAGCCCCTCGTCGTTCGCGAGCGGCGCCAACCAGTCGATCGTCGTGCACGAGCTCGCCCACCAGTGGTTCGGTGACAGCGTCTCCGTCAAGGACTGGCGCGACATCTGGGTGAACGAGGGCTTCGCCACGTACGCCCAGTGGCTGTGGTCGGAGAAGGAGGGCGAGGGCACCGCCCAGGAGCTCGCCGAGTACGTCTACAACAGCCTCCCCGCCGACAACGCCTTCTGGAAGGTCAAGCCGGGCGACCCGGGCGCGGACCGGCAGTTCGACCGCGCCGTCTACAACCGCGGGGCCGTCGCCCTGCAGGCGCTGCGCAACACCGTCGGGGACAAGACGTTCTTCTCGATCCTCAAGCAGTGGCCGACGGAGAACCGTTACGGGAACGCCTCCGTGCAGGACTTCGTGAAGTTCGCCGAGAAGGCCTCCGGCAAGCAGCTCGCACCGCTCTTCGACACGTGGCTGTTCCAGCCGTCGAAGCCGGCCACGCTGCCGGCTCCCGCCGCTGACGGCGCGGCCGCCAAGGCCAAGAAGTCCGTGACGTCCGGGCTCATCCCGCCCAAGTCCTGGAAGCAGATCCAGGAGGCGCAGCGCGCCCACCGGCACTGACCACGCTCGCGCCCGCCCCGTGCGCATCGCGCGGGGCGGGCAGCCGCCGGTTTCACAGCACCGGTGGCACAGCAATACTGTTCGACACCGACCGGTGCGGAACAGAGAGCGAGGTGCCGCCCATGGCCACGGAGGCGGAGACAGGGACGGAGACGGGAACCGGGACGGAGACGGGAACCGGGACGGAGACGGGAACCGCGACGGGGACGGGGGCCGGCGAACCGGCCCTGACGGTGGACGAACTGGCCGCCCGGGCCGGGGTGACCGTGCGGACCGTGCGCTTCTACAGCAGCCGCGGGCTCCTGCCGCCGCCCGAGCTCGGCCCCCGCCGGGTCGGGCGCTACGGGCCACGCCACCTCTCCCGGCTCGCCCTCATCGAGGAGCTCCAGCACCAGGGCCTGACCCTCGCCGCCATCGAGCGCTACCTGAACCGGCTCCCCGAAGGCCTCAGCGCCCACGACCTGGCCATCCACCGCGCCCTCGTGGCCTCCTGGATGCCGGACGAGGCCGAGGACACCAGCCGGGAGGAGCTGGAGCGGCGGGCGGGCCGCGCCCTCACCGAGGAGGACGTCGACCGGCTCGCCGCGATGAACATCCTGGAACGGGACGGCTCCGCCGGCGGCTTCCGGGTCGACCCCGGCCTCCTCCACCTCGGCGTCCGGCTGCTGGACGTGCCGATCGCGCCCGAGGCGATCCTCGCCGCCCGGACGGTGCTCCTGGAACACGCCCGCGCCGCCGCGCGGGAGCTGTCGCGGCTCTTCCGCGACGAGGTGGAGACGCGGACCCCGGACGTCGCGGCGATGAAGTCCCTGTCCGCCCACATGCAGCCACTCGTCATCCAGGCACTGGTCACGGCGTTCCAGCGCTCGCTGAACGAGGAGTTGCGGGCGGCGTACGAGGACGCCTCGGCGGCGGGCTGACGGCCGCGGCGAGCGACCCCCACGGCGGCTGTCGGCGATTCCGGCCGCCGTGGCACGGAGCCGGGGCCGGATCGGCACCGCCGGGCACGTACGTGGTGGTTGCTCGCCGCTGCGGCGGAAATTTCCCGCCGCCGCCGCGGTGAGCAACCACCGCGGCGGCTGCCGGCGGTGCCGAGCCTGCCTACCGGGTCAGAACCGTTCCCCCCGCTCCGCCTTCTCCAGCAGCAGAGCCGACGGCTCGAACCGCTCCCCGTACGTCGCCGCCAGCTCCCGCGCCCGCGTCACGAAGCCCCGCAGGCCGCCCTCGTAGCCGTTGATGTACTGCAGGGCGCCGCCCGTCCAGCCGGGGAAGCCGATGCCGAGGACGGAGCCGATATTGGCGTCGGCGACGGACGTCAGGACGCCCTCCTCCAGGCAGCGGACCGTGTCCAGCGCCTCGGAGAACAGCATGCGCTCCTTCATGTCCTCGAAGGGGATCCGCCCGTCCGCCTTCGTGAAGTGCTCGCGCAGCCCCGGCCACAGCCCGGCCCGCTTGCCGTCCACGTAGTCGTAGAAGCCGCCGCCCCCGCTGCGGCCCGTACGGCCGAACTCCTCGACCATGCGGTCGATGACCGCGTCCGCGGGGTGCGGCGTCCACGTCCCGCCGTCCGCCTCCACCGCGCGCCGGGTCTCCTCGCGGATCTTCCGGGGCAGGGTGAGGGTCAGCTCGTCCATGAGGGAGAGCACCTTCGCCGGGTAGCCGGCCTGCGCGGCGGCCTGTTCGACCGAGGCGGGGTCGGCGCCCTCGCCGATCATGGCCACGCCCTCGTTGATGAAGCGGCCGATGACGCGCGAGGTGAAGAAGCCGCGCGAGTCGTTGACGACGATGGGCGTCTTGCGGATCTGCCGGACGAGGTCGAACGCGCGGGCGAGCGCCTCGTCGCCGGTGCGCTCCCCCTTGATGATCTCGACGAGCGGCATCTTGTCGACGGGCGAGAAGAAGTGCAGGCCGACGAAGTCCGCGGGCCGCTCGACGCCCTCGGCGAGGAGGGTGATGGGCAGCGTGGAGGTGTTGGAGCACAGCAGCGCGTCGGGCGCGACGACCTGCTGGACCTCCTGGAAGACCTTCTGCTTGAGCGCGGGGTCCTCGAAGACCGCCTCGATGACGGCGTCGCACCCGGCGAGGGCGGCGACGTCCGCGGTGGGGGTGATGCGGGCGAGCAGGGCGTCCCGCTTCTCCTCCGTGGTGCGGCCCTTGGCGAGCGCCTTGGCCAGCAGGCCCTCGGAGTAGGCCTTGCCCCTGCGCGCGGCGTCCTCCGACACGTCCTTGAGGACGACCTCGATGCCGGCCTTGGCGCAGGCGTACGCGATGCCCGCGCCCATCATGCCGGCGCCGAGGACGGCGACCTTCCGCACCTGGCGGGGGGCCGCGTCGCCCGGGCGGCTCGCGCCGGAGTTGACGGCCTGGAGGTCGAAGAAGAACGCCTGGATCATGTTCTTCGAGGTCTGGCCGATGACCAGCTCCGTGAAGTAGCGGGCCTCGATGACCTGCGCGGTCTCGAAGTCGACCTGGGAGCCCTCAACCGCGGCGGCCAGGATGTTGCGCGGCGCCGGGTAGGGCGCGCCGCCGAGCTGCTTGCGCAGGTTGGCGGGGAAGGCCGGCAGGTTGGCGGCGAAGCGGGGGCTGGCCGGGGTGCCGCCGGGGATCTTGTAGCCCTTGACGTCCCAGGGCTGCTGCGACGCGGGGTGCGCGTCGATGAAGGCCCGGGCCTTGGCGAGGAGTTCGTCGGGGTCGGCGGCCACCTCGTGGACGAGCCCGGCCTCCAGGGCGCGCCGTGCGTCGTACTGCGTGCCCTGGAGCAGCACCTTCAGCAGTGCGTCGGTGATGCCGAGGAGCCGTACCGTACGGGTGACGCCGCCGCCTCCGGGCAGCAGGCCGAGGGTGACCTCGGGGAGGCCGATCTTCGTGCCGGGGGTGTCGAGCGCGACGCGGTGGTGGCAGGCGAGCGCGATCTCGTAGCCACCGCCGAGGGCCGCGCCGTTGACGGCGGCGACGACGGGCACGCCGAGGGTCTCGATGCGGCGCAGGTCGCGCTTCATGGTCATGCCCGCCTCGAAGACGCGCTGCGCGTCGGCGGGGGTGGCGGCGATCAGCTCGCGCAGGTCGCCCCCGGCGAAGAAGGACTTCTTCGCGGAGGTGAAGACGACACCGCGGACGCTCGCCGGTTCGGCCCGGAGCTCCGCCTCCAGGCGGTCGGCGACCGCGGTGAGGGAGGCCTTGAAGGCCTGGTTCATGGTGTTGGCGGACTGGGCGGGGTCGTCGAGGGTAAGGGTGACGATGCCGTCCGCGTCGCGGTCGTAGCGGATGGTGGATGCGGTCATGTCCGGGGCTCCGTGGTGTGTGGTGTGACGGGAAGGGGCGGGACCGGGGGATGCCGGCCGGTCGCCTACACCCGTTCCACCACCGTCGCGACCCCCATGCCGCCGCCCACGCAGAGGGTGACCAGGCCGTACCGCCCGTCGCGCCGTTCGAGTTCGTCGATGACGGTGCCGAGGAGCATGGCGCCGGTGGCCCCGAGCGGGTGGCCGAGGGCGATGGCGCCGCCGTTGACGTTGATCTTGTCGAGGCCGATGCCCATCTCGCGGGCGAAGTGCAGCACGACGGCCGAGAAGGCCTCGTTGACCTCGATGAGGTCGATGTCGTCGATGGTCAGGCCCGCCTTGGCGAGCGCCTTGCGGGAGGCGGGGGCCGGGCCGGTGAGCATGATGGTGGGGTCGGAGCCGGAGACGGCCGCGGAGACGATGCGGGCGCGCGGGGTCAGGCCGTAGCGCTCGCCCGTCTCGCGGTTGCCGATGGCGACGAGGGAGGCGCCGTCGACGATGCCGGAGGAGTTGCCGGCGTGGTGCACGTGGTCGATCTTCTCGACCCAGTGGTACTGCTGCAGGGCCACGGCGTCGAAGCCGCCCGCCTCGCCGATCGCGGCGAAGGAGGGCTTGAGCCCGGCGAGGGTCTCGACGGTGGTGCCGGGGCGGGGGTGCTCGTCCCGGTCGAGGACGACGAGGCCGCTGCGGTCGCGCACCGGGACCACGGAGCGGTCGAAGCGGCCGTCCTTCCAGGCGGCGGCCGCGTTCTCCTGCGAGCGGGCGGCGAAGGCGTCCACGTCGGTGCGGGTGAAGCCGCCGAGGGTCGCGATGAGGTCGGCGCCGATGCCCTGGGGCACGAAGTTGACGTCGAGGTTGGTCATGGGGTCGTTGAACCAGGCGCCGCCGTCGGAGCCCATCGGCACCCGGGACATCGACTCCACGCCGCCGGCCAGGACGAGGTCCTCCCAGCCGGAGCGGACCTTGGCGGCGGCCAGGTTGACGGCCTCCAGGCCGGAGGCACAGAAGCGGTTCTCCTGGACGCCCGCGACGGTGTCGGGCAGCCCTGCCGCGATGGCCGCGATCCGGGCGATGTCGGAGCCCTGGTCGCCGAGCGGGCTCACGACGCCGAGCACGATGTCGTCGATCGCGGCCGGGTCCAGGCCGGGGAGGCGGCGCCGGAGCTCGTGGATGAGGCCGACGACGAGGTCGACGGGCTTGGTGCCGTGCAGGGCGCCGTTGGCCTTGCCGCGGCCGCGCGGGGTGCGGATCGCGTCGTATACGTACGCTTCGGTGCTCAAGGTCGTGGGCCTTTCGGGGCGGGGGCTGTGGCGGGGCGGCCGGCGGGGCCACCCGGGGGCGGATCAGGAGAGCGGGGCTCAGGAGAGCAGGGATCAGGAGAGCAGGGAACGGCCGATGATCTCCTTCATGATCTCGGTGGTGCCGCCGTAGATCGTCTGGATCCGGCCGTCGGTGAACGCCTTCGCGACCGGGTACTCGCTCATGTACCCGTACCCGCCGTGGAGTTGCAGGCAGCGGTCGGCGACGCGCTTCTGCAGCTCCGTCGCCCACCACTTGGCCATGGAGGCGTGCACGGCGTCGAGCGTGCCGGCCGCGTGGTCGGCGACGCAGCGGTCCAGGAACGCACGGGTCACGGCGCACTCCGTGGCCATCTCGGCGATCTCGAAGCGGACGTGCTGCAGCTTGGCGAGCGGGCGGCCGAACGCCTCGCGCTCCTTGACGTAGGCGGTGGTGATCTCCAGGAGGTGCTCGGCGGCGGCGATCCCGGCCACGGCGATGTTCATCCGCTCCTGGGCGAGGTTGGTCATCAGGTGGACGAAGCCGCCGTGGAGCTCGCCGAGGAGGTTCTCCTTGGGCACGCGGACGTCGTGGAAGAACAGCTCGGCGGTGTCCTGCGCCTTCTGCCCGATCTTGTCGAGGTTGCGGCCGCGCTCGAAGCCCGCCATGCCGCGCTCGACGACGAGCAGGCTCAGGCCCTTGGCCCCGCCCTCGGGCGTCGTGCGCGCCACGACGACCACGAGGTCGGCGAGGATCCCGTTGGAGATGAAGGTCTTGGAGCCGTTGAGGAGCCAGTGGTCGCCGCGGTCCTCGGCGGCGGTGCGGATGCCCTGCAGGTCGGAGCCCGCACCCGGCTCCGTCATCGCTATGGCGGTGATGATCTCGCCCGTGCAGAAGCCGGGCAGCCAGCGGCGCTTCTGCTCCTCGGTGGCGAGGGCGGTCAGATACGGCCCGACGATGTCGTTGTGCAGCCCGACGGCGAGGCCGGCGGCGCCGGCACGGGTGAACTCCTCGGTGAGCACGGCGCTGTAGCGGAAGTCGGCGGTGCCCCCGCCGCCGTACTCCTCGGGCACGGCGAGCCCGAGCAGGCCCTGGCGGCCCGCCGCCCGCCACGCCTCGCGCGAGACGATGCCGTCGCGCTCCCACTGCGCGTAGTGCGGGGCGACCTCCTTGGCGAGGAAGGTGCGGACCGTCCCGCGGAAGGCCTCGTGGTCGGCGGTGAAGATCTGGCGTTTCATCTGTGCGGGCCCTTCCGGAGGGAGTCGAGGCCGGGGACGTCCCAGTCCCGCGCCACCTCGGCGGTGTCCGCGCCGGGCCGGGCGGGCGGGCGGCGTACGGAGCCGGGGGTTTCGGAGAAGCGCGGGGCCGGGGCGGGCTGGGTGAGGCCCTCGTGCTCGACGAAGGTGCCGCGCGCGGCGAGGTGGGGGTGACCGGGCGCCTCGCGCAGCGACAGCACGGGGGCCACGCAGGCGTCCGAGCCGTCGAAGACAGCCGTCCACTCGGCGCGGGTGCGCTCCCGGAAGCGGGCGGCGATGGCGGCGCGCAGCTCGCCCCAGCGGGCGGGGTCCTCGCGCGCGGGGGCCGTCTCCGGCAGGCCGAGGAGCTCCATGAACTGCACGTAGAACCGCTGTTCCAGCGCGCCGACCGCCATGTGCCCGCCGTCGGCCGTCTCGTACGTGCCGTAGAAGGGGGAACCGCCGTCGAAGAAGTTGGCCTCGCGCCGGTCCTGCCAGGCGCCGGCGGCCAGCATGCCGTGGATGAGCGCGGTCAGGTGCGCGGTGCCGTCGACGATGGCGGCGTCGACGACCTGCCCGGCGCCGCCGGCGCGGGCGTGGTGGAGGGCGGCGAGGACACCGACGACGAGGTAGAGGGCGCCGCCCCCGAAGTCGCCGAGGAGGTTGGCGGGGAAGGCGGGCGGGCCGTCGGCCGGGCCGGACAGGCCGAGGGCGCCGGTGACGGCGATGTACGCGATGTCGTGGCCGGCGGTGTCGGCGAGGGGGCCGTCCTGGCCCCAGCCGGTCATCCGCCCGTACACGAGGCGGGGGTTGCGGGCGAGGCACGCGCCGGGGCCGACGCCGAGCCGCTCGGCGACGCCGGGGCGGTAGCCCTCGATCAGCACGTCGGCCCGGGCGGCGAGGTCGAGGACCGCGCGCCGGCCGTCCTCGGTCTTGAGGTCGGCCGTCACCGAGCGCTTGTTGCGGTTGGTGACGTCGCGGGAGGGGGCGATGTGCAGGCCCGGACCGCCGGGCCGGTCGACGCGGACGACGTCCGCCCCGAGGTCGGCCAGCAGCATGGCGGCGAACGGGCCCGGCCCGATGCCCGCGAGCTCGACCACGCGCACGCCGCTGAGCGGACCGCCGGCCGCCGTCCCGGTCATCCGGACCCCCTGTGCGTTGGTGACACGACCCTGTGACATGACGCTCTGACATGACCCCGGTGGTGCGGCCCCTGCGGCACCACCTCTGTGACACAACTGCTGTAACACTCGCGATGTTAAGAACAGGTTCCAGTTTTCACAAGACCTCGCCTCAGCGGCCGTCGAGCTCCGCGACGAGCCGCTTCGGGGCGATGGTCCGGTAGCTCTCCTCCACCCAGTCGCACAGCACGTCCGGCGGGGCGCTCTCGCCGGTGAGCGGGATCGACACCCAGCCGTGCCTGCCGAGGCCGTAGCCCGTGGGCGCCGCGCCCGGCACGGCCAGGGCGTGGCCGTGCACCTCCTCGTCCTTGAGCTTGACCGAGATGCCGGGCGACTCGGTGTTCCCCTCGGCGCCGAGGAAGACGAAGATCTTCTTGTTGACCTTGACGACGGCGTCCTCCTCCCAGGGGAACTCCTCGACGGTGCCGGGCAGCGAGAGTGCGAATTCCCTCACCTTCGCGCGGGCCTTGAGGGGGACGGACAGGGCCATGGGGTGCCTCCGGGAATGTGCGCGTGCGCCGCGGTGCCGCGGTGCGGTGTCGCGGTGTTGCCTCGTTGTCCGTACACGCTAGCCCGCGGGACTGACATCGCCCGGGATCACAGCAGCCCGGCCTCCGCCAGGTGGTGCCGCACGGCGTCCACGGCCGTGCCGGGCAGGGGGCGCTGCGGCGCGGCCGTCGCCGGGCAGCCGATGACGCCGAGCAGGTGCAGGGCGGCCTTGAAGCCGCCCAGGGCGGACGCGGTCGGGCTCATGTCGCCGTGGCCGCCCGACTCGGCCAGCGCGAACAGGGCCGCGAGCCGGTCCTGTTCGGCGGCCGCCTCGGCCCAGCGGCCGGCCCGGGCGTGCTCGTACAGCCGTACGTAGCCGGCCGGGTCCACGTTGCCCAGCCCGGGGACGACGCCGTGAGCACCCGCCAGCAGCGCCGCGTCGACCGCCAGTTCGGAACCGGTCAGGACGGCGAAGGTGCCGTCCAGGCCGCGCCGGCGCAGCCCGACGAGGAACCGGCGCAGCGCGCCGAGGTCGCCGCTGCTGTCCTTGAGCCCGGCGGCGGTCCCGTCCTCGGCCAGGGCGAGAAGGGTCCCGGCGTCCAGCTTGGTGTGGACGGACTGCGGGATGTCGTACGCGAGGAGCGGTAGTCCGGCACCCTCACGGATGCGGCGGAAGTGGTCGCGGACCTCCACCGGGTGGGTGGTCACGTAGAAGGGTGCGGTGGCGACGAGCGCGTCCGCGCCCAGCGCGGCGGCGGCGCGCGCGTGGTCCAGGACGCGGGCGGTGGTCATGTCGATGACCCCGGCGAGGACGGGCACCCGGCCGGCGACCGCGTCGACGGCGGCCCGCAGCGCGGTGCGCCGCTGGGCGTCGCTCAGGCAGGCGGTCTCCCCGCTGGACCCGAGCACGAACACGCCGTGCGCACCGGCCGCGAGCAC
This sequence comes from Streptomyces sp. XH2, assembly GCF_049725035.1. Taxonomy (NCBI): domain Bacteria; kingdom Bacillati; phylum Actinomycetota; class Actinomycetes; order Kitasatosporales; family Streptomycetaceae; genus Streptomyces; species Streptomyces sp. XH2. The sequence goes on from NZ_JBMMMZ010000009.1 coordinate 47,834, forward strand.
GTGCTCCACGAGGGACTCCAGCGAGCGGGTGTCGACCTCGCCCGAGGGGGTCAGGGGCGTGCAGAGCGGCGGGACGACACCGGACAGGGGAACGGGCAGACCCATGGCGACCGCCTTTCCGGCGCGATGCGGTGCGCCGAGCCTTCGGAAGGGGCGAGCCCAGTATGTCGGCGCGGTGCGCCGCCGTGGGGCCGCTCCGCCGCCGGGGCGGGGCGCGCGCCGCCCCTTCAGCCCGCCACCAGCCCCTTCAGCGCGCGGCGGCACAGGGCGTCCGCGGCCCGCGTCGTCTCCGGGAGGCGGTAGGCGGGGGCCAGGGCGAGGGTGTGGGCGGTGGCGTTGCCGAGGCTCGTGCGATGGCCGACCGAGACGAAGACCGGTTTGACGCCGGGCCGGGTGCGCAGGGCCCGGCCCACTTCCTCGTCGCCGTCGAGGAGGGGCGAGGTGTCGCCCCGGTGGGGCCCGGGGGCGTCGTGGCGGAAGGTGAAGGGGTTCTTGGCGACGCCGATCGTGGGCAGGCCCGTGACGACGCCGAGGTGGCTGGCCAGGCCGAAGCGGCGGGGGTGGGCGAGCCCGTAGCCGTCGCAGACGACCAGGTCCGGGGTGACGCCGAGGCGGTCCAGGGCGGCGAGCACGGTGGGGATCTCGCGGAAGGCGAGCAGGCCGGGGACGTACGGGAAGGCGACCCGGCCGACCGCGGTCGCCTCCTCCACGACCTGCAGGGTGGCCGTGTCCAGGGCGACGGCGGCGGCCACGACGACGTCCCGCTCGTCGTCGTAGGCGACGTCGACGCCGACGGCCACGAGGGGCTCGCCGGGCGGCGGCCCGGGCTCACCGAGGACGACGCGGCCCCGCAACTCGTCCTGGAGGGCGGTCGCTTCCGCCTCGGTCGTGGGCCAGCCGGGGGGTACGGTGACGGGTTCCGTCTGTTCTGCTGCGCTCATTGTGCGGCCACCGTACCCGGCCCGTAGGCTGGCGATCATGTTCGTACTGGAGCTGACCTACATCGCGCCGATCGAGCGCATCGACGCCGCCCTCCCCGAGCACGTCGCCTGGCTGGACGCGCACTACGCGTCCGGGGTCTTCATCGCCTCCGGGCGCAAGGTGCCGCGCGACGGGGGCGTCATCCTCGCCCTCGGGGACGACCGGAAGAAGATCGAGGAGATCACGAAGAGCGACCCGTTCACCGTGGCGGGGGTGTGCGAGTACACGATCACCGAGTTCATCCCGACGAAGACGGCCCCCGCCCTGGAGGCCTACCGGCAGGAACTGCCGTCCTGACGCCTGCCCGGGCCAGCCGCCCGGCTACCGGCCCGGCCGTGCGGCGAGCCGGGCGAGGCGCCCCTTCTCCCCCGCGGCCCAGCAGCCGCCGTCCGGCGCGCAGTCCACGGTGTCGTACGAGCCGGTGTCGAAGCCGCGCCAGGTGCGGCCGCCGTCCGTGGTGACGTCACTGCCCGTGGGCCCGACGGCGAGCGCCGTGGTGCGGCTGCGGGGCAGCCAGGCGACGCCGGAGCGGTAGGCGGCGGGCGGCTCGGCCGCCGCGGTCCAGGTCGCGCCGCCGTCGCCGCTGACGGCCGCGGCCCGTTCGGAGGGCTGCCCGGCGCGGTAGTCGCCGCCGACGGCCAGCCCGTGCGCCCGGTCGCGGAAGGCCAGGCCGAAGACGCCGCGCGCGGGGTCACCGGCCGGTACGGACGTTCCGGTGACGGTCCAGGTGCGGCCGCGGTCGGCCGAGTGCAGGACGCGGGAGGACGCGGCGCCGCCGGTGGCGATCCAGGCGTCGCGGCCGCCGGCCCGGCCGCGGGCGGTCACCACGCACTGGCCGCTCGCCGCGAACGCCGCCTCGCCGGGGAGCGCCTCCGGCATGCCGGAGGCGGGCAGGACGCGCCAGCTGCGGCCGCCGTCGCCGGTCGCGAGGACGCGGAACCTGCCGTCCACGGGGTCGCCGAGCGCGATGCCGTTGCGGGCGTCGAAGAACGCCAGGCAGTCGTAGAACGCCTTCGGGTCGGTGTTACGGAAGGTCTCCGTCCAGGTGGTGCCGCCGTCGCCGGTGCGGAAGACCCGGGAGGCCTGGCCCTCGCCGATGGCCAGGACGACGGCGCGCCGCGCGTCGAACGCCTCCACGTCGCGGAACTCCAGGGCGCCGGCGCCGGGCGGCGAGACGTTTCGCCAGCTGCGGCCGCCGTCGCGGGTGAGCAGGACCGTGCCCTTCGTGCCCGCGGCCCACGCCGTGGTCCGGCTGACGGCCGCGAGCCCCCGGAAGCGGGCGTCGCTGCCGCTGACCCGGCTCTCCCACGCGGGGGCTTCGCCGGCGGCGGGGGCCTGGGCGGCAGCCTGGGCGGGGGTGACCGCGGGGGCCTTGCCGGCGGCTTGCGCGGAGGTGACCGCCGGGGCCGCGAGCGCGAGTGCGGTGCCGCACAGGGCGGCGGCGAGGGTGCGTAACGTCGTCAGTGTCGGTCTCATGGCGGCGCAAGGTAGCACCTGCGGGGCGGGGCGGCACCGGCTCCGTCGCGGTTACGCGGCGGAGGGACCGCTCCGGCCGACGGCCCGGGCCCTCCCTCGCACCCGTGCGTCCGCCGCGACGGGAGATGCGCTGACGGCTGTCGCCAAGACGTTCACGGATGGATGCGGCGAAGTACGGCACCGCCGGTCCGCGCCGTCGCGGCGGGAACCTCCCTGACGGCCGTCGGCATCGAAGCGGCCGGGCGGCGCACCGGGAGTGCGGAAACCGTCCAACGTTCATCCTTTCGGCCGGGGCGGAATGGCTGTACGGGCGATCCGCCACTCCCCTCCCATGCCTAGCGTGAAGCGCATGACGCCGACGACGCCGACATCCATGCCGTTCGCCCTCGCCGGAAGCGCGCCCCTGAGCCGGCGCCGCCACGGCTGGCTGCTGGCCGGGCTGTGCGGGCTGTGGCTGCTGGAGGGCCGGCTGCTGTCCCGGGGCGCGGTCTACCCGGGGCAGACCGGCGCCCACCACGCCCACCTCGTGGTGTGGGCCGCCGGGCTGCTGGTCGTCATGTGCGTGCTGCCCTGGGCGCCGCTCACCCTGCGGGCCGCGGCGGCCGTGGGCGTGTCCTGGACGGCGACCGGGTACCTGATGGCGGCCGGGCTGCACCTGCCCGTCTGGGGGCTGACGGAGAGCGCCGCCCTGCTCGTCCTGCTCGCCCTGGTGGCGTGGCGGGCGCCGGTGCGGGCCGCCGTGCCGGCGGGCGTCGCCCTGGCCGCCGGGGTCCTGGTGGCGCCGGTGCGCGACATGCAGGTGCCGGGCACGGCCGTCGTCGTCTACGCCCTCGTCGTCGCCGGGGTGACCTCGGCCGGTCTGTGCCTGCGCTACCGGGACGCCGAGCGCGCCCGGGCCGTGGCCGCCGCGCGCGACGCGGAGCGGCTGGAGCTCGCCGGCGAGCTGCAGGACTTCGTCGCCCACCACGTCGCCGCGATGACCCTGCTGGCCAAGGCCACCGGCACCGTCGCCGAGGACGAGCGGGTCGCCGCATCCCTGCGGGACATCCAGGCGGCCGGCGACGAGGCCCTGACCTCGGCCCGGCGGCTGCTGCGCGTCCTGCACCAGGACGCGCCCCACCGCGCGCCCCTGCCCGGGCTGGACGGGGTGCGCGAGCTGGTCGACGACTTCCGCCGCACGGGGCGGGGCCCCGTACGGGTCGACCTGCACGTCGACCCCGGTTTCGGCGCCGGGCTGCCCCCTGAGCTCGGCGCCTCCGTGCACCGGATCGTCGGCGAGGGGCTGGCCAACGTGGCCAAGCACAGCCCGGAGGCGTCGGCCGTGCGCGTGACGCTGCGCGAGGCGGAGCGGAGCCTGTTCGTCTCGGTGCGCGACGACGGGGCCGCGGGGCAGCCGGCGCAGTGCTCGCCGGAGGACACCGGCGGGCTGGGTCTGGTCGGGCTGACGGAGCGGGCGGACGCGATCGGCGGGTCCCTGACGGCGGGGCCCGTCCCGGGCGGTGGCTGGGAGGTATTGGCGGTACTGCCGGTGCAACGGTGAGCAGAGCGACCAACGGGCAGGGATTTGATGGCTGATACGGCAGTTGTCTTTTCCAATCCAAGGAGCGTGACGCAGCTCACGCTCGAATCATGTGCACTGCAGCGATCGAACCGCCGTCTCTCCTGACGGCGTCTCTCCGGTGGGCGGCCCCTTCCCGGGCCGGCCGGCAGGAGAAGCACCGCCGCACCACCACCGCAAGGCCCCGCACCACCGCAAGGAACCGCAAGGAACCGCACGTCACCGCACGGAACCGCACCACGTCACAGCGATCGCGAGGGAGCACGCGTTGTCCACTGTCATCGACCAGGCTGTCCAGGCACGGCTCATTGCGTCGGCCCCGCAGGACCGCGCCGTCCCCGCGCAGCTGCGCTACGAACCCTCCGATCCCTTCGCCGTGCACATCGGCTTCCCCGCCGCGGCCTCCCTCGACGGGGCCGACGTGGAATGGGTCTTCGCCCGCGAGACGCTCGCCTGCGGCCTGATCGCGCCGACCGGGGGCGGCGACGTCCACGTGTGGCCGTGCGGGCCGGACCGCACGGTGCTGGAGTTCCACGCCGTCGAGGGCGTGGCCATGGTGCAGATCGACACGTCCGAGCTGCGGCGCTTCCTCGCCCGCTCCTACGCGCTGGTGCCCGCCGGCAGCGAGGGCGGCCACCTGGACGTGGAGGGCGACCTGGCGGCGCTGCTGCGCGACGCCTGACGCCAGCGGAGGGGCGTCAGGTGACGTAGCCGGCGTGGACGTCAGGGCACGTACGCGGTCCAGTCGGTCCCGGGGAGCTTGTGGGGGCGCCAGGTGCGGGCGTACGGCGGGAGGTAGGCGTCGGCGGGATCGTAGAGGACGGCCATGGGCATGCGGCGTGCGGTACGGGCCAGGGCCGCGTCCGTCGTCGAGCGGTTGTTGCCCATGGTCTGGGCGGAGGCGCAGCCCGCCGCGTAGGCGACGGGCTGCGCCCGGGGGCCCGTGACCGTGCACGGGGCGGACAGGCCGAGGCGCCGCAGGCCCTCGGCCGCGCGCCGGTAGCGGACGGTGGTGTCCCGGGCGTCCGCGGTGTTGACGCGCAGCTCCTTCAGCTGCACGGAGAAGTGGGCGGCGAGGACCGCGCACAGCGCCGCGGCCACCGCCCACCGCCGCGGCCCGGCGCGGAAGGCGGCCGTCGCGCGGGCCGCGAGGTCCGCCACGGGCAGGGCGAGCAGGGCGTAGGCGGGGAGCAGGAAGCGGGGCGCGGAGTAGTCGAGCAGGAGCAGGTACGGGGCGGCGAGGGAGAGCGCGCAGGCGGCGGGGAGCAGGACGGCGGCCCGCGTTTGCCTCCCGGCCCGCGTTCCCTTCCCGGCCGGCGTGTCCCTCCCGGCCCGCGTGTCCCTCCGCAGGGCCAGGGTGCAGGCCGCCGCCACGAGGACGGGGAGCAGCAGCCACCACAGCGAGTGCGTGACGGACGGGTTCGCGATGCGGCAAGGGCGGCACAGCTGGGGGCCGTTGAGGCTGCGGCGGGCGGCGGTCAGGCCCGCGCCCAGGTGCGCGCCCATGCCGCCCTCGGTGTCACTGGAGTCGGCGAGCCGCCGCGCGATGCCGCCGAAGCGGACGTACGCCTCCACGGCCCACTGCGCGCCGCCCGCCGCGAGCCCGCCGAGGACCGCCGCGGCGACGCGGGGGCGGCGCCAGGCGCGTACGGTCGCGCAGGTCGCCAGCAGCGGCAGGGCGAGCCAGACGGCGTCCGGAGCGCGGAGGAGGGCGGCGGCGGCGAGGGCGGCGGCGAGGCCGGCGAGGGTACGGACACCGGCACTCCGGCCGTCGGCGTTGTCGCGGGCGCGCAGGAAGAAGCCGGTCGCGGCGACCGCGGCGAAGGCGATCCAGAGGTTCGGCATCACCTCGGGCCCGCTGAGGACCGTGATCCACAGCCCGGCGAACAGGGCCGCCGCGAGCGCCGTGCGGCCCCTGCCGAGGAGGGGCCGCCAGACCGCGAACGCCCCGTACAGGGCCGCCGACGACAGCAGCGCCAGCGTCACGCGCAGGGCGGTGGTGGACGGGGTGAGTGCCACGACCGGTGCCGCGAGGAAGCTGATGCCGCGCGAGCGCGGGGCGCTGAAGTACGCCGCCGGGCTGCGCGGGTCGACCTGGGAGAGGTAGACGCTCTCGTCCCAGCCGAGGTTCATGTGCGCGACGGCGTAGCACAGTTGCAGCACGGCGTAGGCGGCGGCCACGGCCGCGAGGGGCGGGACGGTGCGGCGCATGCCTCCTCTTCTACCGCATCTTCCTCCACCGCATCCGCTACGGGCGGGCCGCCGACGCCCGCTCGTACGACGCGGCGATCTCCGCCTCCGCGGCGGCGCGGTCGGCCCAGCGGGCGCCTTCGTCCACGGACTTGCCGGGTTCCAGCTCCTTGTACACCTCGAAGAAGTGCTGGATCTCCAACCGGTCGAACTGGGGCAGGTGCCGCAGGTCCCTGACGTGCTCGTGGCGGGGGTCGCCCGCGGGCACGCACAGCACCTTGTCGTCCTCGCCCTGCTCGTCGCGCATCCGGAACATCCCGACGGCCCGGCAGCGGATCACGACGCCCGGGAACGTGGGCTCGCCGGCGAGCACGAGGGCGTCGAGGGGCTCGCCGTCCGCGCCGAGGGTCCGCTCGATGTAGCCGTAGTCGGCGGGGTAGCGGGTCGAGGTGAACAGCAGGCGGTCCAGCCGGATGCGGCCGCGGTCGTGGTCCATCTCGTATTTGTTGCGGCTGCCTTGCGGGATCTCCACGACGACGTCGAACTCCACGGGGCACCTCCGGTGGGGGTCTGCCGGGCGACGGGCCCATCGTGTCGTGGTTCGGCCGCAGTGGCCATACCTCCTCGCGGAGGGCGCCCGCGTGCGTACGGCCTGCCGGCCCGGCACCGCGCCGCACCGCGCCGCGCGTTCGCGGGACACGTACGAATGGCCGCCGGCCCGGCACCGCCGAAACGCGCCGTAGCAATTGATCGCCATTGCGGCGGGGGAACTTTCCGGCCCAGCGCCGCATGTCGGCTGCCCCGGCGCCTTCTTCCGCCGCAACGGCGATCAACCACCGCGACGCGACCCGGCGGCGCCCGGCCGACAAGCACCCGCAGACAGCCCGTCCGGCACCGCCGAAACGCGCCATACCAACTGACCACCATCGCGGCGGAAGGAACTCCCCGGCCCGGAACCGCATGTCGGCTGCCCCCGGCGCATTCTTCCGCGGCGGAAGAGGCAGCCGGGATGGTAGCGAGACGCGCCGCGGCTGCCCCGGCGGCGCGCCGGGGCATCACCCGCCGCGACGGCGATCAGCCACCGCGGCGCAACCCGGCGGTGCCGGGCCGCCCATTGCCCGTAGGTGCCCCGCGCTCCACGCGCGCGTCGCGCAATGGCGCGCCCTCGGCACCGTGGGGCCGGTCCGCACCGTGAGTGCGGGTTCCCGGGCCGGGGGGAGGCGGCTCAAGGTCACCACGCCCGCCGTGGCGAACCCGCCGGCCAGCACGGCGAGGACACCGCCCGCCACCCCGTAGCGAAAGGTTTCACCGAGCACGGCCGTCCCGACGGCCGCGGCGACCACGGGGTTCACGATCGTCACCGTGGCGAGCGGCGCGGCCAGGCCCGCGCCGCGGTAGGACGCCTGGGACAGGAGCATGCCGGCCGAGGCGAGGACGGCGGTGGCGAGGAGCGTGGGGACGAGGGAGCCCGTCTCGTGTGCGGTCCAGTCCTCGGCGGCGGCCTTGGTGAAGACGGAGCCCATGCCGAACGCGGCGCCGGCGGCCGCGGCCAGCGCCACTCCCCGGACGACGGCCCGCCGCGCCCTCCGCGCTCCGAGCGCCAGGACCGCGGCCCCGGTCAGTACCGCGGCCGCGAGGAGGGGCCGCTGCGCGGCGTCGAGGGTTTCGGCGCGCGGCGGCCCGGTGAGGGTCAGGAGCCCGGCGAGGCCGCCGGTCGCGAGGAGGGCGCCGCGCCAGCCGGCCGGGCCGACGGGTCTGCGGGCGAACACCGCCGCCATGGGCAGCGCGAAGACGATCGTGAGCGCGCCGAGGGGCTGGACGAGGCTCAGCGGCCCGTAGGCGAGGGCCACGACGTGGAGCGCCGCGCCGAGCCCGGTCAGGGCGACCGCGCCCCACCAGCCGGGGCGCCGCAGCGGGCCGCGGGCCCCGGGCCCGTCCGCCGTCGTGGCGGCGACCCGCTCCTGCACGATGGCCGCACCCGCGTAGGCCACTGCCGACACCAGGCAGAGCAGGACCGGCAGCAGGAGCGCACTCATGCCCTCCACGATGCCCCGCCGCGCCGGATCCGTCGTCGTCCCGGGGGACGGACCTGCGTCTCCTACCAGCGGAGTACGGGATACCTGAGACGTACGGGCAGTCAGCCGGGCGGCCGGCGTCCGCCGGTGGTTACTCCCGCGGGAGTAGCAACCACCCCGCTGCACCCGGCGGATTAGCTTCCGCTTCGGTCTGCGGGCCGACGCACGGGGCGCTTCGCGCCGGAACCCTGGAAGGGTCAGCGAACTCCGGCTTCGAGGAGGCGGCGAGCACATGGCCCCGGCGGCGGACACGCAGCAGAAGGAGGGCCGGGAGCGACCGGCCCGCGAAGGCAAGGCGAGGCGGCGCGCCCTCCCGTGGGCGGTGATCGCCTTCTGGATCGTGATCCTTGCGGTCACGGCGCCCTTCGCCGAAAAACTCAGCGGCGCCGCACGGGACCGTCCCGTGGACTACCTGCCGGCCAGCGCGGAGTCCACCCGGGTCGAGCACCTCCTGCAGAAGCTGCCGGGCGGCAACACCTCCGACGCGCTGCTGGTGTACCACCGCGACGGCGGGCTGCGCCCCGCGGACACCAAGGCGGCGCAGGAGCACCTGAAGAAGATCGCGGGGCGCTACGAACTGCGCGGCGGCGACAAGCCGCCGACCGTCGTGTCCAAGGACGGCGCCACGTCGATGACCGCGCTGTCGGTGAGCGGCCTGGCGGACGCCTCCGCGCAGGGCAAGGCGGTCGACGGCATCCGGGACATCGTCAAGGAGGACAAGCCCGAGGGCCTGAAGGCCGAGCTCGGCGGGCAGGTCGCCCTGATGTCCGATCAGAACGAGGTCTTCCAGTCCATCGACGGCGTGCTGCTGCTGGGCACCGCGGGCGTCGTGGCGGTCCTGCTGATCCTCATCTACCGCAGCCCGTTCCTGTGGCTGGTGCCGCTGGCGGTGGTCGGTGTGGCGGCCTCGGCCGCGATGGCCGGCGTCTACGGGCTGATCAAGGCGTTCGACCTGACGGTGACGACGATGAGCACGTCGGTGATGACGGTGCTCATCTTCGGCGCGGGCACCGACTACGCCCTGCTGCTGGTGTCCCGCTACCGCGAGGAACTGCGCCGCATCGAGCAGCCCTACGACGCGATGAGGTCCGCGATCCGCGGCTGCGGCCCGGCCGTCCTCGCCTCGTCCGGCACGGTCGTGGCGGGCCTGATGTGCCTGATGGCGGCGGACCTCAACAGCAGCAGCGGCCTCGGCCCGGTCGGCGCGGTGGGCGTCTTCTGCGCGCTGACGGCCATGCTGACGCTGCTGCCCGCGGTGCTGGTCCTGCTGGGCCGCCGCGTGTTCTGGCCGATCGTCCCGGCGTACGGGGCCGAGGCAGCGCACCGGCGGTCGCTGTTCGCGGCGATGGGCAACTCCGCGTCCCGCCGTCCGGGCCTGGTGCTGCTGTGCGGCGTCGCGGCGCTCGTGGCGCTGTCGGTCGGCGCCGTGAAGCTGCCGGGCACCCTCAAGCAGGAGGACGCGTTCCTGAACAAACCCGACTCGGTCGCCGCGATGAACTCGGTCGCCGCCGCGTTCCCCGACGCCAGCAGCCTGCCGATCACGGTGGTCACGCGCACCCCGCAGGCGGGCGAGGTGGAGAAGGCCGTCAAGGCCACGAAGGGCGTGGCCACGGTGCAGCCGGGCCGCAGCGGCGAGGAGCGCACCGAACTGCAGGTGTTCTCCGTGGCGAAGCCGGAGTCTGCCGGCGAGAAGAAGACCATCGGCGCGCTGCGGGACGCGGTGCACGACGTCAAGGGCGCGCAGGCGATCGTCGGCGGCCCGACGGCCCAGCAGATGGACCTCGACACCACCAACGCCGACGACCGGCGCAAGGTCATCCCGCTGGTGCTGGTCGCGGTCATGCTCGTGCTGATCGCCCTGCTGCGCAGCCTGGTGGCGGCCGCGGTGCTCGTGCTCGCCGTGATCGCCTCGTGGGGCGCGGCGATGGGGCTCAGCGGCCTGGTGTTCGGCCCGGTGCTGGGCTACGAGGGCCTCGATCCGAGCCTGCCGCTGCTGACGTTCGTCTTCCTCATCGCGCTCGGCGTCGACTACGGCATCTTCCTGATGCACCGGGCGCGCGAGGAGCGGCTGAACGGAGCGGGGCCGCAGGAGGCGGCGCTGACCGCCCTGCGCACGACGGGCGGGGTCATCACCTCGGCCGGCATCGTGCTGGCGGCCACGTTCGCCGTGCTGGCGACGCTGCCGCTGGTGGCGCTGGTCGAGATGGGCTTCATCATCGCGGTCGGCGTGCTGCTGGACACCTTCCTGGTCCGTACCTATCTGGTCACCTCCGCAAGCCTGTTGCTGAAGAGGTGGATGTGGTGGCCCGGGAAGCTCTCCCGGGGTTCCATGGATTCGTGATGCCGTCCCGGGACCCGGTTGCCCCCTTGATCGCGCGACTGCTGCTGCCGCGGCACGCCATCGCCCGGCGCAGCGTCCTGCTGCAGGACTTCGGCATAGCACTGACCGTGCTCGCCGTGCAGAGCGTGCTGTTCGTCGTCACCTCGCGGCGATCACTGGACCTCCCGGGCTGGGCCCTCCTCACCGGCGCCGCGCTGTCCCTGACGGCGCGGCGCCAAGCGCCGTGGCTCACGGTGCTCGCGGTGGCCTGCATGAACGGCCCGTTCTACCTGCTGGGTTACCCGCGGGCGGCGGTGCTGCCCGCGGGTCTGGTGGCGTTGTGCACGCTCGCCGTGGTCGGCCCGCCGCGGCGCAGCTTCCTCACCCTGGGCGGCATCTACGGCGTGGCGACCGCCGTGATGCTGGCCCTGGGCAAGGGCCACGAGATCGTGCCGACGCTGGTGAGCGCGGGCTGGATCGCCGACGTCGTCCTGATCGGGGAGGCGGTGCGCCTGCACCGCAACTACGTGGGGGCGATCGTGGAACGTGCGGAGCGCGCCGAGCGCACGCGCGAGCGGGAGGCGGCGCGCAGGGTCGCGGAGGAGCGCGTGCACATCGCGCGCGACCTGCACGACCTGCTGGCCCACAGCATCACCCTGATCGGCGTGCAGACCGCGGTGGCGGCGCACGTCCTGGTCGCCGACCCCGAGCGGCTCGACCGCACGGCGCTCGCCAAGGCGCTGGACGGCATCGCCGACACGTGCCGGGACGCCCGCGCGGAGCTGCGCGCGACGCTGGAAGTGCTCCGCGGGAACGATTCGGCGGCGTACGGGCCGCTGCCGGGGCTCGACGGGCTGCCCGACCTGGCGCGGGCCGCGGAGGCGGCGGGCGCGCGGGTGAGCCTGAAGGTGCACCTGGGGCCGGTGGAGACGGCCGCGGAGCGCAACGGCACCGCCTCGGCCGCCGCGGCAACGGCCGTCCTGGCCCCGGCGGTCGGGGCCGCCGCGTACCGTATCGTGCAGGAGGCCCTCACCAACGCGGTCCGCCACGGCGGGCCCGCGGTCCGCGTCTGGGTGACCGTGGCGCGCGGCGAGGGCGACGGCTCCCTGCGCGTCACCGTGCTCGACGACGGCGGCGCGGAGGCGCCGGTGCGGGCCGCCGTGCCGGGGAACGAGCCGAACGGCACGGGCGGTTACGGCATCGTCGGCATGCGCGAGCGCGCCCGCAGCGTCGGCGGCGGGCTGCAGGCCGGCCCGCGGCCGGGCGGCGCCGGGTTCGCGGTCACCGCCGTCCTGCCTGCCGCCCCCGTGGACGGGGCCGTCCTCACGTGAACCCCCGCGCACCGGCGCGTGCACCCGTCAGTGAAACGACCCGTCTCCGCCCCACGGGGCGCGGGTCCCACCCCGAAGGATGGCCGATGACAGCAGCACCGAGTCCGGCGGCACCGTGCTCCCCCGGGGGGAGGGCTCGCCGATGAGCACGCAGCAGCAGCCGATCCGGGTCCTGCTCGCCGACGACCAGCGGCTCGTCCGCTCCGCCTTCGCCATGCTGGTGGACACCGCCCCGGACATGGAGGTCGTGGGCGAGGCGGGCACGGGCCGGCAGGCCGTCGAGCTGGCCCGCAGCGCCCGCGCCGACCTGGTGGTGATGGACATCCGGATGCCGGATCTGGACGGCATCGAGGCGACCCAGCGCATCGCCGCCGACGAGGACATGGCAGGCGTGAAAGTGCTCGTCCTGACGACGTACGACACCGACGAGTACGTCATCGACGCGCTGAGGGCGGGCGCCTCGGGATTCCTGGTGAAGGACACCCGGCCGGCGGCGCTCCTGGAGGCGATCAGGACCATCGCCGCCGGGGAGGCGCTGCTGTCGCCCGGCCCGACCTCGCGGCTGATCGCCCGGGTGCTGCGGGCGCCGCGGGCGGACATCCCGGCGAGCTTCGTCACGGGCGGCCTGGCGGTGCTGTCGGTGCGCGAGCGCCAGGTGCTGACGCTGGTGGCCCGGGGCCTGAACAACGCCGAGGTGGGCGATGTGCTGGGGCTCAGCCCCCTGACCGCCAAGACCCATGTCAGCCGCATCATGGGCAAGTTGTGCGCCCGCGACCGGGTGCAGCTGGTCATCGCCGCGTACGAGGCGGGCCTGGTCACGCCGGGCTCGGCACCGGGCGGAGCCCCCGGCAACGGCGTCTGCTCTTCCTGAAGCCGGGCTGAAGAAAACGGACGCCGCACCTACGCCGCGCTGCCGAGCGGAGCGCCGTGGCCCCGTCCTCCGTGCGTTGACGCCGCGTTGAGCCGGGCGGGCGCGCGCCTCAATGAACGTACGGGGGCGGGCGCCCGGCTCCGCCATCCGTTGAGGGCGGAAAGGGGCCGGGGGATGGATGACGCCAGTTGTTCCGCGTTGCGAGGATTGGGCGCCGAAAGGGGGAAAAGCCGGTACCGGCTTCTGTTCTGATCTCCGGCGGAAACCGCTGTGTGGGGGAATTTCGTGCAAATTGAAATACTCGGTCCGGTGCGCGTCAGCGCTGCGGAGAGGAGCAGCGACATTCGGGCCAGCAAGGTCCGGTCCATGCTCGCGACCCTCGCCCTCCGGGCGGGGCGGGCGGTATCGCACATGGAGCTCGTCGACGAGCTGTGGTGCGGTTCGCCCCTCGGCAATCCCCGCAACGCCCTGCAGGCGCAGGCGACCAGGGTGCGCAAGGTACTCGAGGCACACACTCCGATGCACCGCACGACCGTCCTGCGGGCCGTCCCGAACGGCTATCTGCTGGACGTGGCGGCGGATTGCGTCGACGCCAACAGATTTCTCGATCTCGCCTCTCGCGGCGGAGCCGCGCTGACCACCGACCCCGAGCGGGCGGCGAGGTTGCTGGAGACCGGTCTGCGGCTGTGGCGCGGCCCGGCACTGTTCGACGCCGGGGAGGGGCTGCGGTGCGCGAGCGCCGCGACCCTCTTCGAGGAGCGCCGGCTGACCGCGTGGGAAGACCTGGTGAGCGCCCGCCTGGTGCTCGGCCGCAACACCCAGGTGATCGCCGAACTGCAGCAGCTCGTCGCGCAGCACCCGCTGCACGAGCGGTTCTGCGAGCTGCTGATGCTCGCGCTGTACCGGTCGGGGCGGCAGAGCGAGGCGCTGGAGCGCTTCCGGCTCACCCGGAAGCGGCTGGACGAGCAGCTGGGCATCCAGCCGGGGGCCGGGCTGCAGCGCCGGCACGCCGAGATCCTGGCCCAGGACCCGGGGCTGGCCCAGCCCGGTGCCCTGTGGACCGGGCGGCGCGAGCCGGCCGTGACCAGCGCGTAGCGCCCTGCGGGCGGCATTCCGGCGTCGTGGTCGCGCGCAGCGGCGGCGAGTGCCGGCCCGCCCGCCGGCCCCGCGTCACCGAAGCCGCCGCGGCGGCGATCAGCCACCGCGGCGGCGACCGGCGGTGCCGGATCCGCCCGAAGCCGGCCCGGCACCACCGAACCGCACCATCGTGGTCACGCGCCGGCCGCGGCGGAGGGATGCGCCGGCCTCCGGCCCTCCTTCATCCGTCCGCCGCCTCCGGCCGACCGAGACACCTGGAGCCGTCCCGACATGCGCAGTAAGCCCGATACACCCCATGACGAACCCGTCGCGATCGTCGGCATCGCGGCGCTCTATCCGGGCGTACGGGGAGCCGACGCCTTTTGGAGGCACCTGGCCGAACCACCGCCGCCGCCCGGGGCGGCGGCCCCGTCGCTCGCGGACATCGAGGTCGACGTCGCGCAGTTCGGCATTCCGCCCGCCCAGGCCGGCGCGCTGACACGGATGCAACTGCTGATGCTGGAGGCGGCGCGGGAGTGCCTGGAGGACGCCAAGGCCGGCGACCGGACGCTGCAGGCCGAGCGGACGGACGTGGTGGCCGGGGTCTGTGCGGGCCTCGACCGGCAGTACGCCAACGCCTTGCGCGTCGAGGGCAGCAGGTACGCCCGCGAGTTGGAACGGGCGCTGACCGCACCGGAGTTCGGCGGGTCGGCCCGTACGGCCGCGCAGGCCGCCGACGAGCTGCGCACCGCTCTCGTACGGCGCCTCGGGGCGTCGCCGCACGACCGGGTCGGGGAGATGGCCAGCACCATCCCGGCCCGGATCGCGAGCGCCTTCAAGCTGCGGGGCCGCACCCTGGCCCTGGAGTCGGCCGACGCGACGTCGTTCCTCGCCCTCGCGCACGCCCTGGACAGCCTGCGCGGCGGCCTGTCGGAGGCCGTTCTGGTGGTCACGGGCCAGCGCGAGGAGGGGCCGTTCCTGCGGGCGGCGCTCGCGGCGAAGGGCCTCGTCGCCGACCGGACGCGGCCGTTCGCCGCGGACGGCGGCGGCTTCGCGCTCGGCGAGGGCGTGGGCGCACTGCTGCTCAAGCGGCTGTCGTCCGCCGTCCGCGACGGGGACCGCGTCTACGCGACCGTCCGCGGCTGTGCGGTGCGCCACGAGGGGCGCCCGGGTGTGTTCCGCTACTCCACGTCCGTGGAGCGGCGCGCCCGGACGGCCCGCGCCGCGCTGGACGCGTGCGGGGCGCCGCCGTCGTCCGTCGGCTACGTGGAGTGCGGCGGCTACGGCGTGGCGCACGAGACGCGCGCCGAACTCGACGCGCTGAAGGCGGTGTACGCGGAGGCCGGCCCCGGCCCCGTGGTCGTGGGCAGCGTGCGCGACCGGCTCGGGCACACCTTCGCCAACGCGGGCCTGGCGAGCGTCACCAAGGCGGCGCTGGCCCTGTACCACCGGCGCCTGCCGGCCCACCTCGCGCAGGCGCCCGAGCCCGGCCCTCCGTTCCGTACGCTGCCGGAGCCGCGGAAGTGGCACCAGGAGGCGGGCGCCGGGCCGCGCCGGGCCGCGGTCAGCGGCGCGTCGCTGACCGGCACGCTCTGCCACCTCGTCCTGGAGGAGCACGACCCGGACACCGCCGGGCCCGCCGCGGAGCGTCCGCGTACCGCCCGTGTGTCCGCCGCCCCGGAGCCCATCGCCATCGTGGGCTACGGGGGCCGCTTCGGGGACGCGCCCGACGCCGACGCGTTCTGGGCCGCCATGCTCACGGGCGAGGACCGCATCGGGCCGCTGCCGGACTCCCTCCTCGACCGCGAGCTCTACTACGAGCCCGGCAGGCTGAGCCTCACGCGCAGCTACACCGACCAGGGCTCGCCGCTGGAGGTGCCGGCGGCGCCCCCGGAGGGGTTGCGCATCCCGCCGCGCCGCTGGGCGGTCATGGACGCCGCGCAGCGGGTGGCCCTGTCCGTGGCCGGCGAGCTGATGGCGCGCCGCGGCCCGGCCGCCGCCGCGCTGCGCGGTCCGGGCCTGGTCGCGACCGGCACCAATCTGAGCCTGTCCCGGGAGCGGCGCGCGGCCGCGGGGCTGGCCCTGGGCGAGGTGGAGTCGGCCGTGGGCGGGCTCGCCGCGCTCGGCCGGCTGGACGCGACCGAGACGGCGACCCTGCTCGACCTGGTCCGCGAGCGGTACGCGGCGGAGCCGGCCCCGCGCGCGCCGGAGGACCTCGACGGTTCCCTGGCCGGCGGCGTCGCGGCCGTGATCGCGGGCGAGTACGGCCTGGACGCCGTTCCGCTGGGGATCGAGGCGGCGTGCGCGTCGTCGCTCGCCGCGCTGGACGTGGCGGTGGGCCGGCTGCGCTCCGGCAGCGTGGACTACGCGCTGGCGGGCGGCGTCGAACTGCCCTGCAACGCCCGGGACATGGTGCTGTGCTCGGCGCTGGGGCTGCTCTCGCACGGGCGGATCACCCCCTTCGACACGGCGGCGGACGGCTTCACGCCGGGCGACGGCTGCGCGCTGTTCCTGCTCAAGCGCTACGCGGACGCCCGGCGCGACGGGGACGCGATCCACGGCCTGGTGTGCGGGATCGGCGCGTCGAACGACGCGAAGTCCCTGATCGCCCCCGACGCGGACGGCCAGGTGCGGGCGATGCGCCAGGCGTTCGGGCAGGCGGGCTTCGACCCGGCCGACGTGGGCTACCTGGAGGCGCACGGCACGGGCACCCGCGTGGGCGACCGGGTCGAGATCGCCGCGGTCGCGCGGGTGTACGCGAGCCCGCACCGGCGGCGGCCGCTGGAGGTCGGCTCGGCCAAGTCGTTCTTCGGCCACACCTTCGCGGCGGCGGGCGGCGCCGGGCTGCTGCGCGCGCTCCACGCCCTGATGACCGGGGTGCTGCCGGCCAACGCGGGCCTCACCACCGTCAGCCCGGAGCTGGACCTGGACCGCGTGCCCGCGCGCGTCTCCACGGCGACCGGGCCGTGGGAGTCCGCCCCCGGGCGGCCGCGGCGCGCGGGCGTCAGCTCCTTCGGTACCGGCGGCATCAACTATCACGTGCTGATCGAGGAACACCTGGACGGGTCACGATGAACTTCGACTTCGACACCGAGACCGCGGAGATGCGCGACATGGTCGTGCGCTTCGCCCGGCGCGACCTCGGCGACGGCACGGCGGCGCACGACCCGGAGGACTTCCGGCGCCGCTGGCAGCTCGCGGGCAAGCAGGGCATCACCGGTGCGAGCGTGCCCGCCGCGTACGGCGGCAGCGGGCTCGACGCCGTGACGACCGCGGCGCTGATGGAGGCCCTCGGCTACGGGTGCGCCGACCAGGGCTTCGCGTTCTCCGTCGCCGCGCACCTGTTCGCGGCCGTCATGCCGATCACCGAGTTCGGCACCGAGGAGCAGAAGCAGCGCTGGCTGCCGCCTCTCGCCTCGGGCGAGGCGATCGCGGCGCACGCCATCACCGAGCCCGAGGCCGGCTCGGACGCCCTCAGCCTGCGGACGCGGGCCGAGCGCAAGGGCGACGCCTACGTGCTGAACGGCAGCAAGTGCTTCACCACCAACTCCCCCGTGGCGGACGTGTTCGTGCTGCAGGCGGCGACGAAGCCCGGGGGCGGCTTCTTCGGCCTGACGACCTTCGTCCTGGCGGCGGGCACACCCGGCCTGACGGTGGGGCCGCGCTACGACAAGGTGGGCCTGCGGGGCTCGCCGATGGCGGACGTGTACCTCACGGACTGCGTGGTGCCGGCGGCGGACGTCCTCGGCGAGGAGGGCTCCGGCGCGGGCATCTTCTCCTCGTCGATGAAGTGGGAGCGCACGTGCCTGTTCGCCACCTACCTCGGGGCGATGCAGCGCGTGCTGGAGTCCACCGTGGAACACGCCCGGGAGCGCGAGCAGTTCGGCCGGGCCATCGGCGGCTTCCAGGCCGTCAGCCACCGCATCGTCGACATGACGGTGCGGCTGGAGTCGGCCAGGCTGATGCTCTACAAGGCCGCGTGCGGGCTGGCCGCGGGCAGCGACGACGAGATCGCGCCCGCCCTGGCGAAGCTCGCGGTGAGCGAGGCGGCCGTGCAGCTCGGGCTGGACGCCGTGCAGTTGCGCGGCGCCCTCGGGATCCTCGGCGGCGAGGCCGAGACGCTGCTGCGGGACGCCCTGCCCTCCCGCGTCTTCTCCGGCACCAACGAGATCCAGAAGAACAATGTCGCCCGCGCACTGGGCCTGGGCGGGCGGCGCTCCCGAAAACTCCGGCAACGGTGAACCGCATCGGAATACAGAAGGGACTTCCGGCATCGTGGACCTGATTGTGCACCGAATTCGGCTCCGCCCCGGCGTCACACCCGGCCGTTTCGAAACATGGGTGCGGGAGACCGACTACGCGACCTGTCCGGAGCTCCCGAGCGTGCTGTCATTCAGCGTGCAGCGGGTTTCCGGTGACCCGTCCGCGCCGGTGCACTTCTTCGAAGTCATCACGGTGCGCAGCCGGGCCGAGTTCGAGCGGGACACCACGAGTCCCGCCTTCGGCCGGCTGGTCGCGGATTTCGGGGAAATGGCCGAGGTGGTGGACGAAATCACCGGGGTGCGGGTGGAGCCCGGATACCGTGCCGGCGTGGGCTGACGGGCTCCGCTCGGCGGCGCCGGCGGGGTCAGGGGCGGCGCTCCGCCTGCCGCTCCATGGCGTCGATCAGCCCCGTCTCGTAGGCGATGGCGACCGCCCGGGCGCGGGTCCCGGCGTCCAGCTTCCGCAGCACGTGGTGGACGTGGGAGCGGACCGTCGTGTTGGAGATCGAGAGCTTCTCGGCGATCTCCGCGTTGGACCGGCCCTGCGCGAGCAGCAGCATCACCTCGGCCTCGCGCGGGGTCAGGGCGCCGGCCGGCGGCGGGGCGGGGGCGGGGGGCTGCTCGGTGCGGAGCTGGTCGAGCGCCTTGCGGGCGGTCAGCGGCGCGACGATGGCGTCGACCTCGATGACCGTCTTGATCATGCGGATGAGTTCCTCCGGCGGGTCCTCCAGGGAGAGCACGGCGCGGACGCCGATGCGCAGCGCCTCGAAGGCCCTGGGCGTCGTGTCGGACCGGGCGAGCAGGATGACCTTGGCCATCCGGGAGAGTTCGGCGAGTTCGTGGGTGTCGTCGATGCTGAGCGCCGGGGCCACGACGACAATGGCGTCCGGCGCCATCTCCTTGGCGGCCGCCACCGTGCTGCGCACGGAAGTTTTCGTATGTGCTTCCAGGCCGTGCTGGCCCAGCAGTGCCTGCATACCCGCGCCCAGGATGAGCTTGTCGCAGCACAGCAGTATGCGCATACTCATCGAGCCTGCTTCCAGTAAACGGAACGGTTCCTAACGGAGTCGCTTCGGGGAGCAGGCGCTATTGTGGCCGCCGGGGTAGAGGGGGTGAAGACCACCCGAGTCCCCCCGCCGGCGGTGCGATGGCTGATTGACGTCATCTCCGTGGCCACGGCTTCCCCCTGAACGTCTCACCCGACTGTACGCCAGCGGCAACTGACGGCCGGGCGTCCCGCCAGGTTTTGGCGGGAATCTGTCACGGTAAAGACGGGGCAAGGGAGCAGTATCCCCGACCCCGCGCCGTACGCGATCCGGGGCTGGCCGGAATGCTCCGCTGCTTTCCCGTCCCCGGTTCAGACCGTGCGGTGGTCCGCAGCGCCGAGACACCGGGGCGCCGGCGGGAAGGCGGTACGGGGCCGGCCCACACGGCTCGCGAAGAAGAGCCTGCCGGAAAGGCCCAGCCGGTCCTGGAGCACCGTGCGCAGGGAGTCGTGCTGCAGGACGACGCTCAGCGGGTGCAGGGCGAGACCCGCGGACGCCGCGTGCAGCCAGTAGTCGGCGATGCGCGCGCCGCCCCGGAAGGCGTCGGCGACCCCGGGGGACTCGTCGGCGAAGTGCATCAGGACGACGGCGGGGGTGCGCCGGACCTCGGCGGCCAGTCCCCCGGCGAGCGAGCGGTCATAACCGAACCGGCACAGGAATTTCATCACCGGCGGAGCGAGTGCGATCCGCTTGGCGAGCCGCTGCCGGGCCGACATCGGTCCGAAAAGCTGCGTCGCGGGGAAGCCGTCGCCGTGGGCGCGGACCGCCGCCGGGCTCCATCGGATGTAGGAGTGCGTTTCCCGCCAGGCGGCCGGGTGGCTGAAATCTATTCCCCCGTGACGGGCCAGGAACTCGGCGAATATGCCACGTTCATGAATCGCCGTCAGGTGCCGGACGGCGATCGCGGGGCCGCCCGCGGGAGTCCGGCGCGCGAGGTCGCGGAGCAGCCCCGGGGCGAGCGGCTCGTCGTCGTACGGGCCGCGGTTGGTGTGCCGGGCACGGGCCGCGGCGTCCAGGGCGGTCAGGCTCTCGGCGGGCTCCCCGGTGCGGCGCAGCGCGGCCGTCCACAGCAGCGACCAGTCGCGGGGCCACGGGCCGCCGGGCAGGCGGGCGTCCGCGGCTCCCCCTGCCTCGTGGGCCCGTTCCCGGACGAGCGCCCAGCCCTGCGCGGCCAGGGCCCGGCAGAGCATGCGCCAGTACGCGGCGCAGCTCAGCCGCATCTCCAGGGTGTGGGCGGGCAGGGCCCTGAGGCTGCGCCGGCGGTCGGCGGCGAGCGCGAGGTAGACGGTGGAGCCGTCGTCGGGGCAGCCGAGCAGGTCGGCGGCGGCGCGGCGGGCCGGCGGGCTCTCCAGGCGGGCGAGCGCCCAGGGCTGGCAGTTGTGCGAGGAGGGGCTGAGGGCGGCGATCGCGGTGGCGCGGCGCAGCGCCTCGGGGAAGGACTCGCCGAGGCCGGGGGTCCGGGAGTGGGTGGGTGTCATGGGTCCGCTCATCACGTCCATACCAGGGCGAGGAAGTATCCGTCGATGCGCCGGGCCCAGCCGTGCGACGGGCCGTCGCCCGCCGCAGGGGCGTGGCGCAGGAGTCCGGGGCCGGGCCGCCACGTGAAGGCGTGGTCACGGCGCCAGGTGTGCAGGGCGACTTCGCGGGGGTCGACGCGCAGCCCGAATCCGTAGTGCTTGAGCACGGCCTCCTTGCAGGCCCAGCGCAGCGGCAGGGGCATGGTGGCGAGGCGGCGGCGGTCGGGGTCGGCGTGGGCCGCGGCGCGGTGGTCGTCGGCGGTCAGCATGTCGGTGAGCAGGGGCGGCATGCGGCGCTCGTGCTCCAGGTCGACGCCGACGGGGCGCGGCCCGCACACGGCGACGGCGAAGTCCCCGGAGTGCGAGAGGCCCACGTCGACGGGGGCGTTGACGACGGGCCTGCCGGCGCGCAGCCCGTGCGCGACGGCGCCGACGCGGATGTCGCGGGTGCGGCCGGGCCGGCGCCCGTGCCGCCGGCCGTGGGCGAGGACCCCGTGCTTGACGGCGAGGCGGCCGGCGAGCCATTCGTAGCGCCGCTTGGGCAGGTGCAGGCCCGCCGCGTGCTCGGCCTCGTCGTCGGTCAGGTGCCGGGCTTCGAGCGCGGCCCGGACGGCGTCACCCCGCGCGCGCAGCCAGGCGATGGAGACGACGGCCGCGGTGAGCCGGCCGTCGAGCGGCGCGAGGTGCAGCGGCCGGGCGGGGTCGAGGGTCAGCGGCTCGCCGGCGAGCCGGCCGGCGCGGGGGCGCGGCGGGGCCGGGAGGAGGGCGTCAGCGGTCGACATCGGGCGGCAGCAGGAAGGGGTAGGGGCGGTGGCGGACCTTGAGGTGCCAGGCGCGGTCGGCCTTGCGCAGCCGCTGGATGAGCTCCCACATCGCGGCGTCGCCCTTGTAGTACTTGGCGACCTCCTCGGCGGTGAGGGCCGGCGCGATGCGGGCGTTGGCCTGTTCGAGGAAGCCGGGGACGAGGGCGGCGAGCTTCTCCTTGTGGAGGTTGCCGAGGAAGTCGAGGACGACGCCGCGCGGTGTGTAGAACTTGTCGAAGATGGACTTGGCCATGGCGATGCGGACGGCGTCGCGCAGGATCCACGGCAGTGAGGTGAAGAACAGCCGGACGTCGAGGAGTTCGCGGCCGCGGGCGTCGCGCATGAGCGGCGAGGTGACGTCGAGGTAGACGAGGTCTCCGTCGAGGTCGATCCAGTTGGAGGCCTGGGCGTCCAGGCCCAGGGACGGGGAGACGGCGCCGTGCACGGTGTCGAGGAAGCGGGCGAAGAAGTCCTCGGCCCAGTCGCGGCCCTCGCTGTGCAGGAGGCGGGAGACCAGCCGCTTGCCGGGCAGGGCCTCCTGGACGCAGTAGCCGACCGTCCTGCCGGAGGGCAGTGCGGTGTCCCACAGGCGGGTCTCGGCGACGTGGACGCCGGCCGCGGACAGGCGGCCGGTGTACTGGCCGAGGGTGTGCCCGTAGGCCTCGTAGCGCTCGCGGCCGTCGAAGACGGGGAGCCGCTTGCACGCGAAGGCGCCGCGGCCGGTCTCCAGGGCGAGGACGAGGGTGACCTCGCCGTAGCCGAGGACGGTCAGCCCGCGGGGGTCGCCTGCGGCGAGCGCGCGCTGAACCTGCAGTTCGAGTTCCCGGAGGTCGTCCTCCGGGACGGTCAGTGTCATGGCCGGGCCTGCTTTCCTTGTCGGTAGCGGTCATCGCGCATGCCTCCGGACCCTCGCCGCGGGGGGGTCCGCCGTGGCGGCGGGCTCATCTCCCGCCGGAGCCGGCGCATCCTCCTCCCGCCGCGGGGCGGGCACCTCTCCTCTGCCGGGGCCGGCGGACTTCTCCCCCGCCGCGCGGGTCTCCCCCGGTGACGGCGGGCCTCCTTCCGTCGAAGGCCGACCCCCTCCCGCCGCCACGGCGACCCGCCACGACGGCGGTGGGTCCGGCGGAATCCGCGCCCGGCCGGCACCGCCGCGTGAACGGGGTCCGCCGGAACGGCCACACACACCGCCGCGTGAACGCGATCCGCCCGAACGGCAACACACACCGCCGCGCGAACGCGATCCGCCCGAACGGCATCACGCCGCCGTGAAGACCAGCGCCGCGTTCTGCCCCCCGAATCCGAACGACGTGGACAGCGCCGCGTCGAGGGACACCTTGCGCGGGTCGCCCGCGACGACGTCGAGTCCGATCTCCGGGTCGAGCCGCCGGAGGTTCGCCGTGGGCGGTACGAGCGACCGCTCGACGGCGAGGACGGTCAGCGCGGCCTCGATCGCGCCCGCCGCGCCGAGGGTGTGCCCGAGGACGCCCTTGGCCGAGGTGACCGCCGCGCCGTCGCCGAGGGCGCGGCGCAGGGTCGCGGCCTCGATCGCGTCGTTGAGGCGGGTCGAGGTGCCGTGGGCGTTGACGTGGCCGATGTCGCCGGGCGCCGCGTCCGCCTGGCGGAGCGCGGCGCGGACGGCCGCGAGGACGGCCCTGCCCTCGGGTTCGGGCGCGGTGAGGTGGTGGGCGTCGGCGGAGGCCCCGTAGCCCGCGAGGAGCGAGCGGACCCGGGCCCCCCGGGCGCGGGCGTCGGCCTCGCGCTCCAGGACGAGGATGCCGCTGCCCTCGCCGATGACGAAGCCGTCGCGGTCGGCGTCGAAGGGCCGGGAGGCGGCGGCGGGATCGTCCAGCCTGCGGGAGAGCGCGCCCATCTGGGCGAAGCCGGTGACCATGAGGGGGCTGACGCCGGCTTCCGCGCCGCCGGCGACGACGATGTCGCAGGCGTCCTCGCGGAGCAGCTGGGCCGCGGTGCCGATGGCGGTGGCGCCGGAGGAACAGGCCGTTGCGGTGACGAAGTTGGGGCCGGTGGCGCCGAGGTCGATGGCGAGGTTGCCGGCGGCCATGTTGGGCACCAGCATCGGGACGAGGAGCGCGGACACCTTGCCGGGGCCGTGTTCGAGCATCCGGCGGTGCTGTTCCTCCCAGGTGCTCACGCCGCCGAGGCCGCAGCCGACGACGACGCCGACGCGCGCGCCGTCCCACCGCCGCGGGTCGAGCCCGGCGTCGGCGACGGCCTCGCGGGCGGCGACGATCGCGAGCTGGGTGAAGCGGTCGTGCATCAGGACGCTGCGGCGGCCGACGTGCCGGGCGGGGTCCAGGCCGGGGACGGTACAGGAGATGTCGACCGGGAGCCCGTCGAGGGCGGGGTTACGGGCGGCCGCGGAGGCGCCCGCGCAGACCCCGTCCCAGGTCGCCTCGGTGCCGATGCCGGCCGCGGTGACGAGGCCGAGGCCTGTGACGGCGACGGGGGCGACGGGCCTCGCGGCCTTCCCGGGGCCCGCGCCCGCCCCGGCGTCCGTGGCCGTGCCGGCGCCCGCGGCTGTCGTGGCGCTCACGACGCCGTGGCCGCGATCTCGTCCGTGATCACCTTCACCACGGTGGCGATGGTGTCGGTCGGCGCGGCGGCCTCCTCGCCGATCTTCACCTGGAACTCGGACTCGATGACGAGGAGGAGCTCCACGAGGAACAGGGAGTCCATCTCCAGTTCCTCGAAGGTCACGTCCGGCCCGATGGCGCCGCGGTCCACCGCGAAGCGGTCGGCCAGCAGGTCCACCAGCTTGTCGTAGACAGGGCTCATGGTGCGTCCGCCTTTCGTGTGCGTGCACGCCGTCCGGCGCGGTGTGCCGGTCAGTCTGGACGGCCGCGCTGACGGCGGGCTGACCGATGCCTGACCCCGCCACGGGTCAGCCATCCGTCAGCGTCCGGTCAGCCCGGGTGAGCAGACTCGGCACGCCGGAGCCGTCCGCAGTGGAGGAGCGCTCTCGTGGTTCGCACACCTTTCGGGAATGCAGGAAACGCACGGCGTGCCGGGCACGGGTGCCGGGCCCGCGGCGGTGCCCGGTGACGCGGGCGGCCGTGGTGGCCGGCGTGGGCAGCGCGCTGCCGCCGGTGCCCGTGACCAACGCGGAGCTGGTGGCCGCGCTCGACACCTCCGACGAGTGGATCCGGACCCGTACGGGCATCCGGCAGCGCTACTTCGCCCCGGACTCCATGGCCACCTCCGACCTGGCGGCGGGGGCCGGCGCGAAGGCGCTGAAGTCCGCGGGCGGCCGGCCCGTCGACACGCTCGTCGTGGCGACTACGACACCGGACCGGCCGTGCCCGGCGACGGCGCCCACCGTGGCGGCCAAGCTGGGCCTCGGCAGCGTCGCGGCGTACGACGTCGCCGCGGTGTGCTCCGGCTTCGTCTACGCCCTCGCGACCGCGGCGGGGCTCATCGCGCTCGGCGCCTCCGAAGGGGCCCTGGTCATCGGCGCGGAGACGTTCTCCCGGATCCTCGACCCGGCCGACCGCTCCACCGCGGTGATCTTCGGGGACGGGGCCGGCGCGCTGGTCCTGCGGCCCGGCACGGAGGGCGAGGCCGGCGCGCTCGGCCCGTTCGACCTGGGCAGCGACGGCGAGGGCCTGGAGCTGATCACGGTGCCGGCCGGCGGCTCCGAGCGGCGCCCGCACGCGCCGAGCGCGGCGGACCACTACTTCCGGATGCAGGGCAAGCAGGTGTTCCGGCTCGCCGTGCAGCGCATGAGCGGCTCGGCGCGCACCGTCCTCGACCGCGCCGGGTGGCGGGTCGCGGACGTCGACCGCCTCGTCAGCCACCAGGCCAACCACAGAATCACCGCCCGCCTGGCCGACGAGCTGGGCGTTCCCCAGGAGCGCTGCGCCGGCAACATCGCCGAGGTCGGCAACACGGCCGCTGCCTCCATTCCCCTGGCCCTCGACCACGCCCACGCCGAGGGGACGCTGCGGCCCGGGGCCCGGCTGCTGCTGACCGCCTTCGGCGGCGGCCTCACCTGGGGGGCGACGGTGCTCACCTGGCCCGCCCTCGACCGCGACTGACGGCAAGGAAAGCGATGACCCCTCAGAAACTGATCACCGACTACATCGTCGAGGTCTGGATGGACGGCGACGCCGACGGGCTGGAGCCGGACACCCCCATCGACGAGCTGAACATCATCGACTCGGCGGGCGTCTTCGACCTGGTCCACTACCTGCAGCAGGAGTTCCGGATCACCATCCCGCTGCGGCAGATCTCCCTGGCGAACTTCCGTTCCGTCAACGCGATCTCGGACCTGGTCGGCCGGCTGCAGACAGGCGAAGGGACGGCCTCCGCATGACACACCTCATGGACGGCCCGCAGGACACCGTACGCATCCACCGGAAGGTCGTGGGGATCGTCGCGGAGCGGACCCTCTACGACGAGGACCGGCTGCTTCCCGACAGCCACTTCGAGGGCGACCTCGGCATCGACTCGGTGATCCTGGAGTCGATCCTGGTGTCGGTCGGCGAGGAGTTCGGCATCGCGGAGCAGCTGCCCGGCGACATCACGACGATCCGCGAGCTCGTCGCCCGCGTGGCGGGCGCACTGGGCCTGCCCTCCGCGACGGCGCGGCCCTCCGCCCCGGCCGGGTCGGAGGGCGCGGACGCCGTCCTGGAGGCGGTGCTCGCCGGGGCCGTGCGGCAGACGCAGTACCAGCGCAGCCAGCTGGCCCTCGACGCCGACTTCGAGAGCGAGCTCGGCATCGACTCCGTCATCCTCACCTCCCTGGTCGCCGAGGCCGCGCAGGAGCTGGGCCTGCCGGAGACCGTGGTGGGCACCGTCACCGCGAAGACCCTGCGCGGCCTGGCCGCCGAGCTCGCCGCGCTGCTCGCGACGGCGGCCGGGCGGACGGAAGGGCCCGCGGACGCCGGGGACGGCGCCTGGGACGACCGCTCGATGAAGGACTTCACCGAGCAGCGCGACCCCGACCTGTTCGCCAAGGCCCGCAGCTTCGGGGCGTACCGGCGCAGGCGCGAGGAGGAGCGGCTGTACTGGTACGGCATGCCGCTGGTCTCCCGCTGCGAGAACCGGGCCGTCATCTACGACGAACTGGCGGGCCGCGAGCGCGAGTTCCTCATGTTCGCCTCCAACAACTACCTGGGCCTCGCCAACCACCCGCGCGTCGTCGACGCCGTGTGCGACGCGACCCGCACCTACGGCGCCACGCACACCGGTTCCCGCTTCATCGGCGGCACCAACATGCTGCACAAGGAGCTGGAGCGGCGCCTGGCCGCCTTCAAGCAGCGCCCGGCCGCGATCGTCTATCCCGGCGGCTACGCGGCGAACCTCGGCGCCATCTCGGGCCTGGTCAAGAGCTACGACACGCTCGTCGTCGACAAGCTCAACCACATGAGCATCGTCGACGGCGGCCGGCTGTCGGGCGGCATCCGCCGGATCTACCGGCACAACGACATGCGGGACCTGGAGCAGGTGCTGCTCCGCGGCGTGGAGCAGGGCACGGGCGGCGGCACGCTGATCGTCGCCGACGGCGTGTTCAGCATGCACGGCGACGTCTGCGACCTGCCGGAGATCGTGCGGCTGGCCAAGACGTACGGCGCCCGCGTGCTGATCGACGACGCGCACGCGACCGGCGTCCTCGGCGCGCGCGGCTCCGGCACGGCCGAGCACTTCGGCCTCAAGGGCGAGGTCGACCTCGAACTCGGCACCATGAGCAAGGCCCTCGCCGGCATGGGCGGCTTCGTCGTCGGCGAGGAGGAGGTCGTCGAGTACCTGCGGTACTACTCGAACTCGTACGTCTTCGCCGCCAACATCCCCGCCGGGGTCGCGGCCGGGCTGATCGCCTCGCTCGACGTCATCGAGTCCGAGCCCGGGCGCCTGAAGCGGCTGTGGGCCAACATCACCACGCTCCGCGACGGGCTCCGCAAGGCCGGCTTCGACCTGGAGCGCACCGAGAGCGCCATCCTCCCCATCGTCATCGGCGACGAGCGCAAGGCCATGGAGATGGGCCGCGCCGTGCGGGCGCGCGGCCTGTTCTGCCAGACCGTGGTCTACCCGGGCGTGCCGCTCGGCGACGCCCGCCTGCGGGTCAGCGTCACCTGCGAGCACACGCCGCAGGACCTGGAGCTCGCGACCGGGATCTTCATCGAGTCAGCGACGGAGACCGGCGTCCTGCCGCGATCCGAGTGAGCGAGGAAGTGCACACACCATGCACACCACCATGGGCGCCTTCGGCGCCGGCGTGATCCAGCTGCGGCGGGACTTCCCCGCCGGGCAGGCCGGACGGCCCGCCTTCACCGGCGAACACCCCCTCACCTACGGCGAGTTCACCGCCGCCGTCGACGCGCTCACCTGCCGGCTCCTCGACCTCGGGGTCCGGGCCGGCGACCGGGTCGCGATCTGGACGGACAAGCAGCCGCGCTACGCCGAGGCGATCGTGGCCGCGGTCCAGGCGGGCTGCGCGTACGTCCCCCTGGACGGCGGGCAGCCGGCGGGCCGGGTGGAGACCATCCTCCAGGACGCGGAGCCGGTCGTGCTCTTCACCGACCGCCGCCGGCTGGACCTGCTCGCGGGCCGTACGCTGCCCGCTTCCCTGGAGGCGATCGTCACCACGGGCGAGGCGCCGGAAGGCGGCGTCCGCGGTGTACCCGTCCACTCCTGGGACGACTTCGCGCGGGTCCGGGCCGGGCGGGTGACGATCCTGCCCGCGCTGCAGCCCTCCGACCTGGCCGCGATCCTCTACACCTCGGGGTCGACCGGCGTGCCCAAGGGCGTCCGGATCTCCCACCGGAACCTGGCCAACTTCACCGCCTGGGCCCGCGCCGAGCTCGACGTCGGCCCCGGCGACGTCTTCGCCAACCACGCGTCGTTCAACTTCGACCTCAGCACCTTCGACCTGTTCGTCGCCCTGTCGGTCGGCGCCGCGGTGTGGATCGTGCCGGACGCCGCCGCCCGCGACGTCACCGCGCTGGCCGCCGGCATCCACGAGCACGGGGTCACCGTCTGGTACTCGGTGCCCTCCGTGCTGCACCTCCTCACCGCGTCCGGCGCGCTCACCCCCGCCGTCACCCGGAGCCTGCGCTACGTCCTCTTCGCCGGCGAGGTCTTCCCCGTCCCGCAGCTGCGCGCCCTCGCGGACCGGCTGCCCGCCGGCACCGCCCTGTACAACCTCTACGGGCCCACCGAGACCAACGTCTGCACCTACCACCGGGTGCGCCCCGAGGACCTGCTGCGCGACACGCCGGTGCCCATCGGGGCGCCGATCACGGGCGCCCGCGTGAGCGTCGTCGTGGACGGCCGGGCCGTCCACGTGCCCGGCGCCATCGGCGAACTCGTCGTCGAGGGCGACTGCGTGACCCCGGGCTACTGGCGGCGCCCCGACGAGCCCGCCGCCGCCTTCCACTGCGAGGGCCGCCACCCCACCGGCGACCTCGTCAGCTACGAGGACGGGCAGCTCGTCTACCGCGGCCGCAAGGACCGCATGGTCAAGCTCAGCGGCTACCGCGTCGAACTCGGCGAGATCGAGGCCGCGGTGCTCACCCACCCCGCCGTCGCCGAGGCCGCGGTCGTGGTGAAGGCGGACCCGCAGGAGAGCTCCTCCGGCCGCATCGCCCTCTACTACACACTGCGCCCCGGCGCCGCGAAGCCCGGCCTGGTGCGGCTCAAGCAGCACTGCGCCCGCCTCCTGCCCCGCTACATGCTGCCGCACACGGCGACCTGCCTGGACCGGCTCCCGCACAACGCCAACGGCAAGACCGACTACCGGCGCCTTGACCACGAGTCGGCGCAGCAGCCCACCGCAGAGCCCGCCGGCTCTGCCGGCAAATGACGGAGACCATCTTGAGTCGAGGACCGATCGGGAAGCCCTGGCCGGGCGGCGAACCGGAGACCGTGGCCGCGCTGCTCCGACGCCGCGCGGACCGCACGCCGGACGCACTCGCCTACCGCTTTCTCCCCGGTGCCGACGACGCGAGCGAGTCGTGGACCTACGGGGAACTGGACCTGCGCGCCCGCACCGTCGCGGGGCGGCTGCTGCGCGAGAACCTGAGCGGCAAGCCCGTCCTGCTGCTCCACCCGCCCGGCCTGGACTACATCGCGGCCTTCTTCGGCTGCCTGTACGCCGGCGCGGTCGCCGTGCCCGCCTACCCGCCGGACAGCGCGCGCTTCGGCCAGACCATGCCGCGGCTCGCCGCCATCGCACGGGACTCCGGGGCCACGCACGCCTACACCACCGCCGACGTCCGCGACGCGGCCCGCGCCAAGCCGGAGGAGATCTCCGCGCTCGGCCTGGCCGGGCTCACGTGGCTGACGGCCGCCGACCTCGGGCCGGCGGACGCCGGGGCCTGGCACGAGCCGGACACGACCGGCGGCTCCCTCGCCTTCCTGCAGTACACCTCGGGGTCGACGGCCGACCCCAAGGGCGTCATGGTCACCCACACCAACCTCGTCCGCAATCTGCGCTCGATCCACCTGCGCCTGGAGCACGACGAGGACTCCGGGATGGTCTCCTGGCTGCCGCCGTACCACGACATGGGGCTCATCGGCGGCATCCTCACCCCGCTCTACGGCGGATTCCCCGCCCACCTGATGGCGCCCGCGACGTTCGTCCGGCGTCCGCTGCTGTGGCTCGACACCCTGTCGCGGACCCGGGCCTCGACCAGCGTCGCGCCCAACTTCGGCTTCGAGCAGTGCCTGCGCCGCATCACCGACGAGCAGCGCGACGCCCTCGACCTGCGGCACTGGCGGCTCGCCCTCAACGGCGCCGAGCCCGTACGGGCCGAGACCCTGGAGCGCTTCGCCGACCGCTTCGCCCCCAGCGGCTTCGACCGGCGGGCCCTGCTGCCCTGCTACGGCCTGGCCGAGGGCACCTTGATGGTCACCGGCATCGGCCCCTGTGAGCCGCCCGTCCTCGGCTCCTTCGACGCCGGCGCCCTGGCCCGCGGCGAGGCGCGGCCCGCCGCGGACGGCGCGGAGCGGGTGATCCGCGTCGTCGGCTGCGGTGCCCCCGTGCCCGACGTCGAGGTCGCCGTCGTCGACGCGGAGAGCCGCCGGCGGGCCGACGAGGGCCGTGTCGGCGAAATCTGGGTGGCGGGGCCGAACGTCGCCGGTGGCTACTGGGGCCGGCCCGAGGCCTCCGCCGAGGTCTTCGGCGCCCGCATCGCCGACGAGGGCGCCACCCCGTACCTCCGCACCGGTGACCTGGGCTTCCTGCGCGACGGACAGCTCTACGTGGTCGGCCGCACCAAGGACGTCGTCATCGTGCAGGGCCGCAACCACTACCCGCACGACATCGAACTCACCGCCGAGAAGGCGACCGCCGCCGTCCGCCCGGGCAGCGGCGCCGCGTTCGGCATCGCCACGGAACAGGGCGAACAGCTCGCCCTGGCCTACGAGTTCGGCAGCGGCGACCCGGCGGCCGCGCTGGCCGCGCTGCGGACCGCGATCGCCGAGGAACACCAGGTCGCGCCGCACACCGTCGTCCTCCTCAAGCGGTCGACGGTGCCGAAGACCACCAGCGGCAAGATCCAGCGACAGGCGTGCCGCGCGGCCCTGACGGGCCTGGAGCTGTCCGTGGTGGCGGCGAGCGTGGTCCGCGAGGACGCGGGGCCGTCCCTCACGGCCCGTCCGGCCCGCCCGGGCCGGGAGGCGGCTATGGAGACGGTCGCGCGCGTGCTGGGCCGGGCGACCGGCGCGGACGAGATCACGGACCGCACCTTCGCCGGACTCGGCCTGGACTACGCGGGGCTCCTGGACGCGGTGGGCGTGCTGGAGCGGGAGTTCGGCGTACGGCTGCCGGTGGGCGAGCTGCTGGTGCGCCCGCGGGTGGGAACGCTGGTCGAGCTGCTGGCCGGGGGAGCCTACGGCGAGAACGGGACTGTGGAGAGGGACGACGCGGGGAAGGCTGCGGAGGGCCACGGCAGCGGCGGCGTCGCGGACGGGGCCGGCGCGAGCCCGGCCGCAGGCCGGCACCGCGAAGGCACCGTCCTTGACGGGGCCGGAAGCGGGTCCGTGGCCCGGGCCCGCGGCGCCCTCGCCGGCACGCCCGGCGGCGCGCCCCGCAGCCTGCCCGGTGCCGCCGGCATCGAAGCCTGGCTAGCCGACCGGATCGCCGAGCGACTCGGGCTGCGGGCCGCCGCGATCGACCGGGACCTGCCCTTCGCCTCCCTCGGCCTCGATTCCCGGCAGGCCGTGGCCGTCGCCGCCGAACTCGGCGCCTGGCTGGGCCGGGAGCTGCCCGCGGGCCTGGTCTTCGAGCACCCGTCCGTCCGCGCGGTGGCCGCCCGCCTCGGCGCGCAGGCGCAACCGCAGCCCACGGCCTCCTCCCCCACCGCCCAAGCGACCGGCGAGCCCGTCGCGATCGTCGGCATGGGCTGCCGCTTCCCGGGCGCCCCCGACGTGGACAGCTACTGGCGGCTCCTGCTGGACGGCCGCGACGCCGTCGGCGAGGTGCCGCGCGACCGCTGGGACCCCGAGCTCGTGGAGGCGCCGCGGCACGGCGGCTTCCTGGACCGCGTCGACGCCTTCGACGCCCGGTTCTTCGGGATCTCGGCGCGCGAGGCGGAGCGCATGGACCCGCAGCAGCGGCTGCTGCTGGAGGTGGCGTGGCAGACCTTCGAGGACGCCCACGTCGCACCCGCGCGCCTGGCGGGCACCGAGACCGGCGTCTTCGTCGGCATCAGCAGCCACGACTACGCCGAGCTGCAGATGCCGCACCTGGAGGCGGTCGACGTCTACTCGGCGACCGGCAACGCCCAGTCGGTGGCGGCGAACCGGCTCTCGTACCACTTCGACCTGGCCGGGCCGAGCCTGGCCGTGGACACGGCGTGCTCGTCGTCGCTCGCCGCCGTCCACATGGCCTGCCAGAGCCTGCGCGCCGGCGAGTGCCGCACGGCGCTGGCCGGCGGGGTGAACCTCCTGATCACGCCGGGGCTGTCGGTGGCGTTCGCGCAGGGCGGCATGCTGTCCGCGGACGGGCGCTGCCGGACGTTCGACGACGCGGCGGACGGCTACGTGCGCGGCGAGGGCGTGGGCCTGGTGTACCTCAAGCCGCTGTCGGCGGCACTGGCCGACGGCGACCGCGTGCACGCGGTGATCCGCGGTTCGGCGGTGGGCCACGGCGGGCGCGGCAACGGCCTGACGGCGCCGAAGGGTTCGGCGCAGCGGGCGGTGATGGCGCGGGCCCTGGAGCGGTCGGGCCTGGCGGCTCCCGCGGTGGGCTACGTGGAGGCGCACGGCACGGGCACGTCGCTCGGCGACCCCGTCGAGTGGGAGGCGCTGGCGAGCGTGTACGGGCAGGGGCGTGCCGCGGAGGAGCCGTGCCTGGTGGGCTCGGTGAAGACGAACATCGGCCACCTGGAGGCGGCCGCGGGGATCGCGGGGCTCATCAAGGCGGCGCTGGTCACCAAGCACCGCCAGGTGCCGCCGTCGCTGCACCTGCGGGTGCCCAACCGGGGCCTGGACCGGGAGGGCGCGGGGCTGGAAGTGGCCACGGAGCGCCGTCCGCTGCCCGTGCGGGACACGGCGCGGGCCGGGGTGAGCTCGTTCGGGTTCGGCGGCGCCAACGCGCACGTCGTCCTGGAGGCCGCGCCGGACCTGCCGCCCGCCCCCGCGCCCGCGGTCCGGCGCCCGCGGCACGCCCTGTGCCTGTCGGGGCACACGCCCACCGCGCTGGCCGCGCTGGCCCGCCAGTACCGCACGCACCTGGCAGCCCGCCCGGACGCGGATCTGCGGGAGGTGTGCCACTCGGCGAACACCGGGCGGGCGCACCTGGCCCACCGCGCGGTGGTCATCGGCGCGTCGGCCGCCGGTCTGGACGCGGCGCTCGACGACCTGGTGCGCGACCGGCCCTCGACGGCGGCGGTCCGCGGCCACGTGCTGGGCCGGCCCGAACCGAAGGTGGCGTTCCTCTTCGGTGGCCAGGGCACCCAGTACACAGGCATGGCCAAGGAGTTGTACGGCACGCACGAGGCGTTCACGCGCACGCTCGACCGGGCCGGCGCCGTCCTGGAGCCGCTGCTGGGCATTCCGCTGACCCGCCTGCTCTTCGACGAGGAGAAGGCCGGGCTGCTGCGCGGCACGCGGTACTGCCAGGCGGCCCTGGTCGCCCTGGAGGCCGCGCTGGCCGAGGTGTGGACGTCGCTGGG
Organism: Streptomyces sp. XH2; assembly: GCF_049725035.1. Lineage (NCBI taxonomy): Bacteria > Bacillati > Actinomycetota > Actinomycetes > Kitasatosporales > Streptomycetaceae > Streptomyces > Streptomyces sp. XH2. The sequence continues at coordinate 81,478 of NZ_JBMMMZ010000009.1, forward strand.
CGTGCGCCCGGCGGCCGTGCTGGGGCACAGCGCCGGCGCGATCGCCGCGGCGGCCGTCGCCGGCGCGGTGTCCCTGGAGGACGCGCTGGTGCTGGCGGTGGAGCGCGGCCGGCTCATGGACGAGCAGCCCGGCGACGGCGCGATGATCGCCTGCGTCGGCGACCCGGACGCGGTCCGCGAGGTGGCCGGGGGCTTCGCCTCGGTCGCGGTTGCGGCGCTCAACACCGGTGACCACGTGGTGCTGTCGGGCGCGGCCGCGGAGATCGCCGCGGCGGGCGACGCCCTGCGCGGGCGCGGTCTGACCGTACGGCCGCTGGTCGTCTCGCACGCCTTCCACTCGCCGCTGATGGCGGGCGCGGCGGATCCGCTGCGGGAGGCCGCGGACCGGATCGCGTTCGCGGAGCCCGCCGTCCCCTGGGTCTCCGACGCCACGGGCGAGCTCACCGGCCGTCCGGACGGCGACTACTGGCGCGCCCACCTGCTCGGCACGGTGCGCTTCGCCGACGGGTTCGCGACGCTGCGCCGGCTCGGCTGCGACGCGTTCGTGGAGATCGGCCCGCACCCGACGCTGCTCAACCTGGGCCGCGCCATGACGGCGGCCGAGCCCGGCGCGGGGGACGGCCCGGCGCCGCTGTGGCTGCCGTCGCTGCGGCGCGGCGGCGACGCGTGGGAGTCGCTCCTGCAGTCCGTGGGACGCCTGCACTGCGCGGGCGGCGCCGTGGACTGGGGCGCGCTCGACGGCGGGGACGCGCCGCGGCACGTCCCGGTGCCGCACGCGGTCTTCGAGCGGGAGTCGTACTGGTTCGCGGCCCCGGCCGCGAGCCGTGCGCGGCGCCCCGCCGTGACGGGCCCCGCCGCGCCCGCTGCCGCGCCGCGGGAGCCGTACGCCCCCGCGGTCGCCGGCCCGGCCGTCGAGGGCAGCGTCCTCGGCCACATCGCGCGGATCTGCGGCTTCCCCGCCGAGCAGATCCCGCCGTACGCCCGGCTCGGCGTGGACCTGGGGTTCGACTCGCTGATGCGGACCGATCTGCAGCGCAGCATCGCCGCCCAATTCCCCGATCGGATGGACGAATTGCACCGTGACCTTCCCGAGGACCCGACGGTACGGGACCTGGTGGACCGGCTGGCCGACGGCGGCGGACCCGTACCGCCCGCCGCCCCCGCCCCGGCGCCGGCCGTTCCGGCCCTGGTGCCGCAGCCCGCGCGGCCGGCGGTCGCGCGGGTGAAGCAGGAGTACGCGTTCGAGGAGTGGGCGGAGTACGCCGAGCTCCAGGGGCGGCTGCGGCAGGCCCGGTCGGGCGGCTCGAACCCGTACGGCCGCTCGCACGAGGGCTTCAACTCCGCCGAGGCGACGATCGGCGGCCGCAAGGTCGTCAACTTCGCCGCCTTCAACTACCTGGCGCTGTCGGGCCACCCGCAGGTGCGCCAGGCCGCCAAGGAGGCCATCGACCAGTACGGCACGTCGGCGTCGGCGACCCCGCTGCTGTTCGGCGAGACGCCGCTGCACCACGAGCTCGACGCCGGGATCGCCTCGTTCCTCGGCACGGAGGCGGCGATCGTCTTCGCGGGCGGTCACGCCACCAACGTGGCCACGGTGGGACACCTCTTCGGGCCCGAGGACCTGATCGTCCACGACGAGTGGAGCCACGACTCCACCGTGCGCGGCTGCGTCCTGTCGGGCGCGCGGCGGCGGCCGTTCCCGCACAACGACTGGGAGGCCCTGGACCGGATCCTCACCGTGCTGCGCGGCCGGCACCGGCGGGCGCTGGTGGTGATCGAGGGCGCGTACAGCCAGGACGGCGACATCCCCGACCTGCCGCGGTTCATCGAGGTCAAGCAGCGCCACGGCGCCATGCTGATGATCGACGAGGCGCACTCGGTGGGCGTGCTCGGGGCGACCGGGCGCGGCATCGGCGAGCACTTCCCCGTCGACCGGGCCGACGTGGACCTGTGGATGGGGACGCTCAGCAAGGCGCTCGGCAGCCTCGGCGGCTACATCGCGGCCCGCGAGCCGATCGTCGAGTACCTCCGCTTCACCGCTCCCCTGCACATCTTCAGCACCGGCATCTCGCCCGCGAACGCGGCGGCGGCCCTGGAGGCGATCCGGGTCGTGCGCAAGGAGCCGCAGCGCGTGGCCCGCCTGCGCGAGCTGTCGGACTTCTTCCGCGCCGGGGCCCGGGAGCGCGGCCTGGACATCGGGGTGTCGCGGGCGTCCGCCGTGATCCCGGTCATCACCGGCGACTGGGAGAAGACGATGGCGCTGTCGAACTCGCTGCTGGAGCAGGGCGTCAACGTCATGCCGATCGGCTATCCGGCGGTCGAGCGCGACAAGTGCCGCCTGCGCTTCTTCATCAACGTCGACCACGGCGAGACCGACCTCGAAAACTCCCTCGACCTTCTGGTGTGATCCCATGGCCACGCTGAACAAGGACACGTCCGGCACCCCCGACCCCGACCCCGGCGCACAGCCCGACGTCCTCGTCACGGGGGCGAGCGGATTCATCGGCGGGCACCTCGTCCGCCGCCTCGCCGAGCGCGGGCACCGGGTGCGCGTGCTCGTCCGCGAGGGCAGCGACCGTTCGGGGTTCGCCGGCTCCGAGGCCGACACCGTCGTCGGCGACCTGGACGACCCCGGCAGTCTGCGGCGGGCCGCGGACGGCGTGCGGCAGGTGTTCAACTGCGCCGGGAAGTCGGCGGACTGGGGCGCCTGGGAGGACTTCCGGCGCATCAACGTCACCGGCGCGGCCAACGTCGTGGAAGCGGCGGCCCTCGCGGGCACGGTGCGGCGTGTGCTGCACGTGAGCACCACCGACGTCTACGGCTATCCCGTACGGCCCTGCGACGAGAGCACCGAGCCGCGCGACACCGGGCTGCCCTACAACCGCAGCAAGCTGCTCGGCGAGCGGGCCGTGCGCGAGGCCGCCGCGCGCACCGGGATGCCGGTGACGGTGGTCCGCCCGGTGTCCGTCTACGGGCCCGGCAGCAAGGACTTCGTCATCGAGATCGCGGACCTGCTGCTGCGCAAGCAGATGGTCTACATCCGCCAGGGCCGCGTCCCGGCCGGCCTGCTGTACGTGGGCAACGCCGTCGATGCCATGATCGACGCGTGTGACTCCGACGCCACGGCGGGGCGCGCGTACAACCTGCGCGACCCCGAGCTGACCACGTGGCGCGAGTACATCGAGGCGCTGGCCCGCGGGCTGGGCGCGCCACCGCCGAAGCTGAGCCTGCCCACCCCGGTGGCCACGGCCGTCGCGACGGTCTCGGAGAAGCTCTACGGCCTCTTCGGCATCAAGGCCCGGCCGGTCCTCACCCGCCACGCCGTGCACCTCTTCGACCGCGACCAGTCGTACGGGATCGGGCGCGCGCAGGAGGAGTTCGGCTTCAAGAGCCCGGTGGGCTTCGAGGAGGGCATGCGCCGCACCGTGGCCTGGCTGGACTCGCCGGAGGGACGCGGGCATGTCGCCCGCTGAGCCGCTCGTCGCCGCCCCGCCCCGGGACGCCCTGTGGTTCCCGCGCTTCGGCGCGCCGCCGCCCGCGGCGGGCGCGGCGGGGACCCGGCTGGTCTGCTTCCCGTACGCGGGCGGCACGGCCTCCGTCTACCGCGACTGGCGCGAGCACCTCGGCGGCGGCGTCGCCGACGTGGCCGCGCTGCAGCTGCCGGGGCGCGGTCTGCGGATGCGCGAGGAGCCGTACACGTCCGCGGAGCCGCTCGTCGCCGCCGTCGCCGACGAGCTCGTGCGGCGGGGGCTCACCCGCGACTACGCGTTCTTCGGGCACAGCATGGGCGCCCTGCTGGCCTACGAGGTGGCGTGCGCGCTGCGGGACCGCGGCGAGCCCGGGCCGCGCCACCTGTTCGTCTCCGGCAGCAGGGCGCCCCACCTGTACGGGGACCGCACCGAGCACCTGCTGCCGGACGCGGAGCTGCGCGACTTCGCCGCCGGCATCGGCGCGCTCGGCGACGGCGACCGGGCGCTGCTCAACAGCGCCTACCTGGACCGCAGGCTGCCGGTCCTCCGGGCCGACCTGGCGGTCTGCAACGGCTACCGGTGGCGGCCGCGCCGTCCGCTGGACTGCCCGATGACGGCGTTCTCCGCGAGCGACGACCCGGTCGCGGACGCCGCCGAGGTGGAGGCCTGGCGCCCTTACACGACGAGTTCGTTCCTGCGCCACCACGTGCAGGGCGACCACTTCTTCCTCACCGCCGACGGCCCCGCGCGGCAGCGGCTGCTGCGGGAGCTGCGGGGCGAGCTCGCCCGGCTCCCCCGGGCCTTCGGCACCCCATCCGAGAAAAGGGAACCGTCATGGACGTACTGAGCCTGGTCAAGAGCGTCAGGGACCGCGTCGGGGAGCCGCTCGGCGACGCCCTGTCCGCGGCGCGGATCGTCGCCAACTGGCGGATGCCGCTGCTGCTCGCGGTGTCGAAGGGCTTCATCACGCCCGTCTACCGGGCGGCCTTCCTCGCCTCGGCCGCGGGCTCGGGCGTCCTCGGCTGCCTCGCCGTGCGCCCCTGCGACCTGGAGTCGCTGGCAGACAAGCTGGGTGCCGCGCAGGACAAGCAGCGGCTGCGGGCCTGGCTCGAACTGGGCGTGCGCCTGGGCGAGCTGGACCGGCGCGAGGGCTGCTACCGGCTGAAGAGCATCCCCGCCCGGGCCCTCGCGCGGGCCGGCAACGACGCCCTGGCGGCCGCGCTGGAGGAGGTGCTGCGCTTCCACGTGCCGGTGCTGCTGGGCGGCCCCCGGATGGCGGCGACCGGCGAGCGCTTCTCGCTGGGCGACCAGGACGGGCTCGTCATCGCCCGCTCCACGCGCGTGATCGAGCCGTTCGTCGAGGCGGCCGTCGCCCGCACCCTCGACCGCGACAACCCCGTGCGGCTGCTGGAGGTCGGCTGCGGCAGCGGCGTGCACGTCCGGCACGCGGCGCGGCTCAACCCGCGCCTGTCGGCCCTCGCGATCGACCTGCAGGAGGAGGTCGCGGAGACGGCGACCAAGAACATGGCCGAGTGGGGGCTCGCCGACCGCGTCGAGACGCGCCAGGGCGACCTGCGCACCCTCGACCTGCAGCCGCAGTTCGACCTCGTGACGATGCACAACAACATCTACTACTTCGCCGAGGACGAGCGCGTGGCGGCGCTGGCGAAGGCGCGTTCACTGCTGGCGCCGGGCGGCAGGATCCTGCTCACCACCTCGTGCCAGGGCGGCAACATCGGCCTGGACGTCCTCAGCCTCTGGTTCGCCTACGCCGACTTCGGCGGCCCGCTGCCCCGCGAGGAGGAGCTCGTCGCGCAGCTGGAGCGCGCCGGGTTCACGGATGTGGAGGCGGCCCGGCTCGTCCCGGGCGAGCAGTTCCGTGCCTTCACGGCCACCAGCAAGTAGCCCATCGCACAGCGCAGTTCCCCGCTCCACGCAGTCCGCTCCACGCAGCCCCCGCGACGGCCCGAGCGCCCAGGAGAGCCCGACATGGCAACCCGTTCCACTGACCCCGTGACCCTCGCGCCGCAGACCGGCGACGTCGTCGTCCTCGGCGGCCCCGGGGCCGCCGACCCGGCCGTCCTCGGCGGCAAGGCGGCCCGGCTCGCCGACATGATCGCGGCGGGGCTGCCGGTGCCGCCCGCCTTCTGCCTCACCACCGGCCTCTTCGCGCGCTACCTCGCCGACACGGGCCTGGCCGGCAAGATCGAGGGCGCCGAGGGCGGGGCGGTCCGCGAGCTGATCCTGGCGACCCGCATCCCCGCGCCGCTCGCCGACGAGGTCCTCGCCGCCTACGAGCGGCTCGGCCGGCCGCGGGTGGCCGTGCGCTCCTCGGCGCTCAAGGAGGACTCGGCGGCGCGCTCCTTCGCCGGCCAGCACGACACGGTGCTGGACGTGGCGGGCGACGCGGCGCTGCTGGACGCCGTCCGGCAGTGCTGGGCGTCGCTGTGGTCCGCGCGGGCCACCGTCTACCGCGACGGCGACGCGGCCGAGGCCATGGCCGTCGTCGTCCAGGAGATGGTGCACTGCGACGTCAGCGGTGTGCTGTTCACCGTCGACCCGGTGAGCGCCCGGCCGCACCGGGTGGTCGTCGAGGCCTGCCGGGGGCTGGGCGAGGGCCTGGTCTCCGGGCGGGTCTCCAGCGACCTGTTCGTCGTCGACGACCGCAGCCTGGAGGTCGTCGAGGAGCGCGTGCGCTACAAGGTGGCCAAGTGGGCGCCGCTGGCACCCGGGAAGATCGGGATGACGAAGGTCGACGCCGCCGACCGCAGCGTGCCCTGCCTGGACCACGCCCGGCTCGCCGAGCTGGCGGGGCTCGGCCTGCGGGTGCGCGAGCACTACGGCAGCGAGCAGGACGTCGAATGGGGCCTGCGGGACGGGGTGTTCCACCTCTTCCAGACCCGCCCGATCACCACCCGGCCGCTCCCCGGCGACGCCGCGGCGCGCGCCGGGACGCTCAGCCCGTACGTGGTGCAGCAGCCGGACCCCGTCCAGCACGGCACCCTGTGGTCCCGCATGGACATCGGGGAGATCTTCGTCGGGCTGATGACGCCGCTCGGCCTGAGCTTCGCCCGCTACTACCAGAAGCACGTCCACCTGGACTGCGCCGCCGCCCTCGGCGTCCGCGACACCGGCGACGCCGACCTGCACATGGGCTACTACCAGGGCCATGTCTACCTCAACATCTCCTACAGCGCCCACCTCCTGGGCCAGGCCCTGCCGACGCGCGACCAGCGCCACTTCACGAAGCGATTCGTCGGCGAGGATGTCGAGGGTGGGGAAGGAGGGGCGCTCGCCGACTACGTGAACCCGTTCGGGAAGTTCCCCGGCGGCGTCGAGGACGTGCTGTCCACGGCGCACTGGCTGCGCTGCACGGCCGCCGAGGCGCTGAAGATGCAGACGCGGTCGCGGGAGATGGTCGCCTCCCGGCTCTACGAGTTCGACCGCGCCCGGCGGCTGGACCTCTCGCGCATGAGCCGCCGCGAGCTGCACGCCGAGCTCACCCGCAACCTCGGTTACTTCCACGACAGTCACGTCGGCTACATGCCGTACTACATCAACGCCTTCGGGTTCTACGGGATCCTCACCGAGCTGTGCCGGATGTGGCTCGGCGAGGAGGGGCAGAACCTGCAGAACCGCATCAAGACCGACATGTCGAGCCTGCGGACCGTGGAGTCCGCGAAGGAGATCTGGGCCGTCGCCCAGGCCGCCAAGGACCGCCCCCGCGTCCTTGCGATCATCAACGAGGAGCCGCTGGAGAACGTCGCGGCGGCGCTGCGCGCGGACGACGAGGGCGCCGCCTTCTGGGACCGCCACATGGAGCCGTTCCTGCGCGCCAACGGCACCCGCGGCCACCAGGAGATGGAGCTCAGCCACCCGCGGTGGATCGACGACCCCTCGTACATCTTCCAGATGATCCGGCGGTACGCCTCCGACGGCTTCTCCGCCGACGACATCCTCAGGCGCAGCGGCGGCTACCACGACGACTCGCGCGAGATCCTCAAGAAGCTCTCGCTGCCGCAGCGCAAGGTGGTCGAGACCGTCATCTCGCTGTACGCGCTGTGCAGCGAGCTGCGCGAGACCACCCGCATGTCGATGATCACCTCGATCTGGCTGGTGCGGAACGTGGTGTACGAGGTGGGCCGGCGGCTGGTGGAGGCGGGCGTCCTGCACTCGCCCGACGAGGTGGCGCACCTGGACTTCGAGGACGTGCGGGCGTATCTGGCGGGGGGAGCCGGAGAGCTGGAGGCGTTCCCCCGGGAGCGGATCGACGAGGCCAGGCGCCTCCACGAGTACCGCAAGCGGCTGCCGGAGCCGCCGCTGACCTTCATCGGCGAGCACGACATCACCCAGGCCGTGCGCCCCGCCCCGGGCGGCGCCCGGCTCAGCGGGCTCGGCGCGAGCCCCGGGCGGGTCATCGGCCGCGCCCGCATCGTGGAGGACCTCGTCTGGCAGGCCGACGAGTTCGAGGCCGGCGAGATCCTCGTGACCCGCTACACCGACGCCTCGTGGACCCCGCTGTTCGCCATCGCCGGCGGCGTCGTCACCGACGTCGGCTCGATGCTGTCGCACAGCTCGATCGTCTCCCGCGAGTTCCACGTGCCGTCGGTCGTGAACACCAAGTACGCGACGCAGCGCATCAGCACCGGGGACATGGTGATGGTCGACGGGGACACGGGGGTGGTGGAGGTGGTCGAAGGCTGATCCACCGCTGATCCGACGTCAGCGCAACCCACCGAGGAGGAACGAAAGATGATCCCCAACCAGTGGTATCCGATACTCCCGGCCGAGGAGGTGCGGAACGACAAGCCCACGGGCGTCCGCCGGATGGGCCAGGAGCTGGTCCTGTGGCGCGACCTCGACGGCAACCTGGTCTGCCAGGGCGCGCGCTGCCCCCACAAGGGCGCGAACCTCGCCGACGGCAGGATGAAGGGCAACTCGGTCGAGTGCCCGTACCACGGCTTCCGCTACGGGCCCGACGGCGGCTGCAAGGCCGTGCCCTCGCTCGGGTCCGGAGCCCGAATACCCGGCTCGCTCCGGGTGCCCGTGCATCCGGTGCGAGAAGCCCACGGCCTGGTGTGGCTGTGGTGGGGCGAGGAGCGCGCCGCATTGCCGGACATCCAGGCGGCTCCGGAAGTGGCGGACAACCCGAAGGTCCACTCGACGCTGCACTGGACCCGCCCGGTCCACTACACCCGCTACATCGAAAGCCTGCTCGAGTTCTACCACATCACGTACGTCCACCGTGATCACTGGTTCAACTACATCGACTACCTGTTCCTCTACGGGACCCCGCGCAAGCTGGGCCTCGACGGCAAGGAGCGCTACCTCTCGGCGACGAAGATCGTCAACCACAAGCTGGAGACCGAGGCCGACGGGCTGACGATGCGCTACTCGTTCGACCACCAGGACGAGGCGGACCCGAAGAACACGACGCACTACGTCATCACGTTCACCTTCCCCTGCCAGGTGCACGTGCGGACCGAGCAGTTCGAGGCGACGTCGTGGCTGGTTCCCGTCGACGACGGGCACACCGAGCACATCCTGCGCTGGTACGAGTACCCGGCGTTCAAACCGCTGCTCCGCTCGGAGAAGCTGCGCCGCATCCTGCCCTGGATGTCGCTGTACATGGAGAAGTGGATCCAGGACGTCCAGGACGTCCGCATCATGGAGCGCCAGGAACCGAAGATCAGCGAGGGAGGCGTCAGCAAGTTCACCCCGGTCGACGAGCTGAACGCGAAGTACTTGGCGATGCGGTCGCGCTTGATCCAGGAAGCGGCGGAGTCGAAGGGGACGGCGGCCGCTCCGCTGCCGCCCGCCGAGACACCGGAGCCCGCGGGCAAGCGCCCGGCAACGGCGAACGGCCGAAGGACACCGAAGGCGTCAGCGAACGGCGAGGGCCTGGCGGCGGTACGGACGAGCGGGGGGCGCTGAACGGGCGCACAGGGCTCCGGGGGCACCAGGGCCCCGGGGCGCTGAAGGATCGGGCTGTGCGGCCCGGCCCCACCAATCCCGCCGACAGCGACGCTGAAGGGTTGGGGTGTGAGGCCCGACCCCACCAATCCCGCCGGCAGCGACGCTGAAGAGTCGGGTTGTGAGGCTCAGCCTCACCGATCCCGCCGCAGCGACCCTGAAGGCTCGGTGTTGTGAGGCCCGGCCTCACACATCCGCCGCAGCGGCGCTCAGCCGCAACGGCGCGGACCGGCGGTGCCGAACCCCGCCAAGCCCGTCCGGGCACGGCCCGGAATGCGAAAAACCCCGGCTGGGAAGCCGGGGTTTTTCTGCTGCGCCGTGCGCGGCGGTCAGCCGCGGGCCGGCACCGGCGCCTCGGCCGCCGGCTCAACCGCGGCCGAAGCCGCAGCTTCGGCCGCGGCCGGCTTCGGGATGAGGAAGGACGTCGCCAGGGCCGCGGCCAGGATGACCACACCCGCGATCATCCCGGAGGTGTACCCCGTGGCGGATGCCGCGTCGTCCGCCGGCTGGACCGCGGTCTTCACCGCGTACAGGACGGCGAAGCTCAGACCCGCGCCCAGGTTGAACGCGCCCGCGTTGAGGCCGGGCAGGAAGCCCGGGTTCTCGCGCGGGGAGAGGACGATGCCGAGGCCGTTGAGGACGATGTTCGCCACGCCCGCGTAGGTGATGCCCACGAGGAGGGACGCCACCAGCAGCAGGGCCTTCGAGTGGGCGGGGATCGTGAGGATCATCAGCACGACGGAGGCCGCGGAGCCGACCAGGCCGATGCGCAGGACGCGGCCGTAGCCGTGGGTGGCCGCGAGGCGCCCGGCCAGCGGGCCCATGGCGAGCCCGGCCAGGGCGTACGGGGTCAGGGTCCACCAGGCGGATCCCTCGGCGCCCATGCCGAGGCCGGCGTCGGCGTCCTGGGCGAAGGCCGGGATGAGGCCGTTCATGACGGCGAAGACACCGGTCATGGTGAGGGTGGTGGTGAGCAGCGTCGCCCACGTGCCGCGCCGGCGCAGGTGCCGGGTGGCGACCAGCGGGTGCGCGGAGCGGTCCTCGGTCCGCCAGAACAGCGCGAACGCGGCGGCGGAGACGACGACGAGGACGGCGATGAGCCCCCAGTTCGCGTCGGCAAGCTTGCCGGCCTCGTTGAGGGCGACGAGCAGCGAACCGACGGACACGACGAGCAGACCGACGCCCGGCCAGTCCATCCGGTCCGCGCCGGGGACCTTGGACTCGGGGGTCAGGAACGCGGCGAGGGCGGCCGCGAGGACGGCGACGACGGCCATGACCCAGAACACGGACTGGAAGCCGTGCTCGTCGGCGAGGAACCCTCCGGCGAGGGAGTCGACGCCGGCGATGCCGCCGTTGACCGCGGTGATCACGCCGAGCAGGGTGCCGTACCGCTTGGGCTCGGTCACCTCCTGGCGCAGCATGATCAGGCACAGCGGGACGACCGGGCCGGAGAAGCCCTGCACGATCCGCCCGGCGAACAGCATGGGCACGCTCGTCGCCAGCGCCGCGATCACACAGCCGGCGGCCATGAGGACGAGCATGCCGACCAGGACCTTGCGGCGGCCGATGACGTCACCGAGCCGCGGCAGGAAGAGCGAGAACAGGGCGGCCGACGTGAAGAAGGCGGTCTGCGTGAGCCCGATCTCGGCGGAGCTGGCGCCGAGGCTGTCCTCGATGCTCTTCAGCGCGGGGCTGAGCATGCTCGCGTTGAGCTGGAAGGCGATGCAGGCGGTCAGGAGTGCGGTGACCAGCACGCCCACGCGGGCAGGGCGGTGGTCGGTAAGAGAAACGTTCATGCCTCGACGCAGGGGGTGAGTGGAGCCTCGCAACACAGCGGACGCGCTGCGCGCACACAGAAAAACCCCGGGACGACGGGGAATCCCGGAAAGGCCGCCGGAGCGTGGCCGCTCCGCCCGGACATCGGGTCGACAGATCACTGAGAGAGCACTGACCTGCGAAAACCCCCGTCGAAGGGGGTCTGTGTCCCCTCATGGTACCCGGGATTTTCCGGGCGCTTCCGGGATCGTTCGACCACGGTCGGTCATACGCCCACGCCATCCGCGGCGGGCGGCGGACGCGTGACACACGGCACACCCCGGGGCGGCCCGCGCCTCGCCCCGGATGCGGGAGCGATGAGATCCGGCCACGTTCGGCCGCCCGGCGCGATCACAGACAACCTGGCGCCTGCATTTGTCATGTACCTCGATGTCGGCACGAATGCGCTGCTCACTGCGGGTGCAGTCGGCCGACGGACGTCCACGGTGCACCCCGTGGCGCTCCTTCCGTCCGCTCCGTCCTCTCGAGGTGCCTGTGCCCACCCATCCGCCCGGATCACACGACCGACCGCTCCTGGCTCGCCGTCAGGGTTCCTCGGCTCCCGCCGTTCCCGCGGTCTCCCGGGGGTGCTCGTGACCGCCGGGAGACCGGGCGGCGGCTCATGGGCCCTCGCCCTGCCGATGCCCGACCAGAAATCGTCCTTCATCCTCACCGGCATGGCCGTCGTCCTGGTGCTGCTCCTCTGGTGGCTGATCCGGGCGGTGGCGCGGCAGGGTGGTTTCCGGCGGGCCTGCCGGCGGGTGGCCTGGGAGTTGCGGGTGACCCGGCGGGCGTTCGCCGCGCCCTTCCGTGCCCGCAGCCTGCACCGCCGCCGGGTCCGCACGCTGACGTCGTTCCTCGCCGACCCGGCCGTTCCCGCCCTGGTCGACCACGCGCTCGCCGACGCGGAGCGGGCGGCCGGGGAGGGCTGCCGCGTACCCGCGGCCGCGGTGAGCGCCGACCGGCAGCGGGTCGCGGTCGTCGTGGCCGGGCGCAGTCCGCGCGCGGCGACGGCGCCCTGGCGGGACGCCCGCGACGAACCGGGCGACTGGACGTGGTCGGCCGGGGCCGCCGCCGTCGGGACCGGTGCGGAGGCACCGCCGGCGCGGCGGACGCTACCGCTCGTCCTCGGTGTCGACCGGCTCTCGGGCGCGACGGTCGTCGCCGACTGGCTGTGCGGGCCGCCCACCGTGAGCCTGGAGGGCGACATCCGGGTGGCCCGCAGCGTCCTCCAGGCGCTGGCGGCGCAGCTCGACCTGCTCGCCGGAGGGCCGGTGGTGCAGGTCGCCCGCGGAGTGCATCCCCGTTTCCCCGGCCGCGAGCTCGACCGGATCCTCGACGAGCTGGAGACCGGACGTTCCGGTGCCGGCGACGGCGACGATCTGCCGGTGGTACTGGTCTGCTGGACCCCGTCGCCCGGCCAGTGGGAACGGCTGGCCGCGCTGTGCGCGTCGGGCCGGGTCCGCGCCCTGGTGGGCGGACGGCTGCCGGGGCACTGCTGGACCCTCCACGCCGAGCCGGGCGGGCGGCTGCTCGGGCCGGGCGCCGGCGTCGACGTGGAGTCCGCCGCGCTGAGCAGGGCGGTGGGATCCGCCGTCAAGAAGTTCCGCCGCCGCGGGACCGGCTGGTGGACCGCCCGCGACGGGCAGGTCCCGCCGACGGGCCCGGGAGGCGGTGACGGGGGCGGAGCTCTCGTGCCCGGCTCCGGCCCGGCGGAAGAGGCGGGGCCCGGTGACGTGTCCGCGCATGCTCCGGCCGGCGGGCCGGAAACGGGGCAGGAGTCCCGGCCGGCCGGGACCACACCGGCCGCGCAGGAGCCGGAGGCGGTTCCTCTCCGGGGGCCCGGTAACCCTGTCCCACCAGCAACGGCCGAGGCCGCACCCAAGACGACCGGCACGACCGCCCCTTCGGCCCCGGCCACCGCTCCCCTTCCCGGGGCCGATTCCGCGCTCCCGCCGGCGGCCGGGTCCGAGCCCGCACCCAACACAGCTGGCACGACCACTCCTTCGGCCCCGGCCACCGCTCCCCTTCCCGGGGCCACCTCTACGGTCCCGCCGGCGCCACCCGGAACCACACCCGGCACGACCGGCCAGACCGTCCTCGCCGCCCCCGGCACCGCTCCCCTTCCCGGGGCCGGTCCCGCCATCCCGCCGCCGCCCGGAACCACACCCGGCCCGACCGGAACAACCGCACACATACCCGGGGGCCCGGCCACCGCTCCCCTTCCCGGGGCCGATTCCGTCCTCCCGCCGGTGGCCGGGTCCGAGCTCGGACCCGGCACGGCCGCCGCACCCGCGGCCCCGGCTCCCCCGGCAGGGGGCGGTTCCCGGGTTCCGCCGTCGGCGGGGGCCGAGCCCACGCGCGGCGCGAGCGCACCCGTACCCGCACCCGCGGCCCCGGAGCCCGGGCCACGCGTGGGCGACTTCGCCGAGCCCGAGCCCGAGCCCGGAGCCGACGCCGGTCGCGGCGGGCAACCCCCCACGGCCACCCTCGGGCCCCCGGCCCCGGACCCGGACCCGGCCCCGGACGCAGGCGGGGCGGTCCCAGGAACCGCCCCCGCCCCCGTCCCCCGCTCCTGGCTGGAGCCGGAGCCCGAGCCCGGCTCCGGGACCGGCCCCCGTCCCGCCCCCGGCGTCTCCGCCGCCCGTACGCATCCGGATCGGACCCCCGAACACCCATGAGACTCTTCGTCAGCCTCACCTCGCCCGGCCCCGACCGGGACCTCGTCCTGGACGTCCCCGGCGGAACCACCGCCGGGGCCCTCGCCGAGCAGCTCGGCGGCCTCGGCGGCGCCGAGCCGCCCGTCCTCCACCTGGGCGACCGCCCGCTCCCGCCCGATGCCACACTCACCGCCGCCGGGCTCCGCGACGGCGTCCGGCTGGGGCTCGGCGGGCCCGCCGCCCCGGAGCCCGCCGACTACGGCGCGCCGCGTGGTGCGCTCCCGCCCCCGTCCCGCACGCCCGACGGCGAGCGCCTGCCGCGGGCGGCGGGCGTGGAGCTGCTGCTCGTCGGCGGGCGGGGAGCCGGGCGCGTCTGGGCCCTGGCGCCCGGGACGCACACCGTCGGCCCTCTGCCGGGCAGTTCCGTACGGCTGGAGGGGCGGGACGTGCCGCCCGCCGGGGTGCGGGTCACCGTGCGCCCCGACGGCACGGTCCTGCTCCACACCGGGGAGCAGGGCGCGCACGTCGCGCTCTCCCGGCCCGTCCCGCCGCCGGACCGGCCGCGCGCCGACGCGGCCCCGCTGCCCCCGGCCCCGCCGGGCGACCTCCCCGACCCGGATGCCGACACCGCCGAGCCGCTCCCGCCGGGCTGGTGCGTATGGCCGCTGGGCGGTGAGCTCGTCCTCGGGGAGTTCCTGCTGCGGGTGGCCGAGCCGACCGAGGCGGACGCCGCCCTTGCGGTCTCCGCGGACGGCGCGCACCTGGACTTCAACCGGCCGCCGCGCATCGTGCCGCCGCTGCAGCCGGAGCGGTTCGTCCTGCCCGCTCCGCCCACTCCGCCCGCCCACCGGGCGATCCCGCTGCTGATGATGCTGTCGCCGCTGGTCATGGGCATCGGCATGGTCCTCTTCCTCAAGTCGTACTACTACCTGGTGTTCGCGCTCTTCAGCCCGGTGCTGGCGCTCGCCAACCACTGGAGCGGCAAGAAGAGCGGCCGGCGCGACCACGTGGCCGCCACCGCCGCCTACCGGACGCGCCGGGCGTCGCTGGAGCAGGACGTCCGGGACAGGGTGGACCGCGAGCGTGCGCTGCGCACGGAGGCCGCCCCGGACCCGGCGACCGCGGGCCTGTGGGCCGTCGGCCCCGGCGCCCGGCTCTGGGAGCGCCAGCGTTCCCACGCCGACCATCTCCACCTGCGGGTCGGCACCGTCCGGCAGCCGTCCCTGCTGACCATCGACGACGCGGCGCGCGAGGACAACCACCGCTCCGTCCACTGGGACATCCCCGACGTGCCGGTCGGGGTGGACCTGGTGGGCGACGGGGTGCTCGGCATCGCCGGGGAGCGCGAGGCCACCGCGGCCCTCGCCCGCTGGGCCGTCGCCCAGGCGGCGATCCTGCACAGCCCGCGCGACGTCCGGATCACCGTGCTCACGGACGCCGCGGGCGCGGCCGGCTGGGAGTGGGTGCGCTGGCTGCCGCACGCCCGGCCCGGACAGGGCGGCCTCGCCGCCCCGGCCCCGGGCGGGCCGGCGGTGACCCTGGGCAACGACCCGGAGACCGTGGCCGCGCGGGTCACGGAGCTCGTCTCGGCCGTCCGGTCCCGCAGCCGCGCCCGGGAGTCGGGGATGGGCGCGACGCTGATCGCCGAGCCCGACCTGCTCGTCGTCCTCGACGGCGCACGGCACCTGCGCGACGTCCCCGGCATGATCCAGGTCCTCAAGGAGGGGCCCGCCGTGCGGGTCTTCCTGATCTGCGTCGACCGCGCGGAGCGGATGCTTCCGGAGGAGTGCGTGTCGGTCTGCTCCGTCGGGGCCCGCGAACTCACCCTGCGCCGCACGGGGCGGACCGATGTGACCACGGCCCGCCCGGACCTGGTCGACGCCGCGTGGTGCGAGCGGATCGCCCGTGCCCTGGCGCCCGTGCGCGACGTGACCCCCGACGGGTCGGACGGCCTGCCCACGGGGGTCGGCCTGCTCGGGCTGCTCGGCCTCGAACCGCCCCACGGCGACGAGCTCGTCCGCAGGTGGGAGCGGCAGCCCGCGTCCACCGGCATGCTGCTCGGCTCCGGCTACTCCGGGCCCGTCACGTTCGACCTCGTCAAGGACGGCCCGCACGCCCTGGTCGCGGGGACCACGGGAGCGGGCAAGTCCGAGCTGCTGCAGACGCTGGTGGCCACGCTCGCCGCGGCCAACCGGCCGGACGAGATGACCTTCGTGCTGGTCGACTACAAGGGCGGGAGCGCCTTCAAGGACTGCGTGCGGCTGCCGCACACCCTCGGCATGGTCACCGACCTCGACAGCCACCTCGTCGAGCGCGCCCTCACCTCGCTGGGCGCCGAACTGCTCCGGCGCGAGCACGTCCTCGCGGGGGCCGGCGCCAAGGACCACGCCGAGTACCGGGCCATGCGGCGGCGCAACCCGTCGCTCGCGCCGCTGCCCCGGCTGGTCCTGGTCATCGACGAGTTCGCCACCCTCGCCCGGGACGTGCAGGAGTTCGTCCCCGGGCTGGTCTCGATCGCCCAGCGCGGCCGTTCCCTCGGCATCCACCTGGTGCTCGCGACGCAGCGGCCCGCCGGAGTGGTGACCGCCGACATCCGGGCCAACACCAACCTGCGGATCTCCCTGCGCGTCACCGACGCCGCGGACAGCCACGACGTCCTGGAGGTCAGCGACGCCGTCGCCATCTCCGCCGCGACGCCGGGCCGGGCGCTGGCCCGCATCGGGCACCGCTCCGTCCTGCCGTTCCAGACCGCCTACGCGGGCACGCCGCGCGGGAGCGGGCCGGCGGCGGAAGGCGGAGGGGGCCCCGTGCCGGTGGAACGGCCCGTCACCGCCGCCGACATCCGCGCGACGGACGTGACGTGGGCTCAGCTCGGGCGCCCGGCGCCCGCGGCGGGGCCGGACCCCGCCGCGGAGGACGACGCCGGCGCCCTGGACGACCCCTCGGCCCCGACGGACCTCACCGCGCTCGTCGACGCGGTCCAGGAGGCCGCCGCGGACCTCGGCATCCCGCAGCAGCCCAGCCCGTGGCTGCCGCCGCTGCCGCACCGGCTCACCCTGGACGACCTGCCCGAACGGCCCGTTCCGGCGGGCCTGCCCGACGGGTACCTCGCCCCGGTGCCCTGGGCGCTCGCCGACCTGCCGGGCACCCAGCGGCAGGAGGCCCTGGAGCTGGACCTCGCCGCCTTCGGCCACCTCTACGTCATCGGGACCCCGCGGTCGGGCCGCTCCCAGGTGCTGCGCACGCTCGCGGGAGCGCTCGCCCGCCGCCACTCCACGGCGGACGTGCACCTGTACGGCATCGACGCGGGCGGCGGCGCACTCGCCGCCCTCAACCCGCTGCCGCACTGCGGGGCCGTCGTGCCGCGCGCCGACCTGGAGCGCCTCGGCCGGCTGCTCGCGCGGCTCATAGCCGAGACGGCCCGCCGCCAGGAGCTGCTGGCCGCGCACGGCGCCGCCGGGCTCGCCGAGCTCCGGTCGCTGCTGCGGCCGGAGGACCGCCCGGCACACATCGTGCTCCTCGTCGACGGCTGGGACTCGCTGGTCGCCCTCCTCGGCGACCACGACGGCGGCCGTCCCGTGCAGGAGCTCACGGCCCTCATCCGCGAGGGCGCGCCCCTGGGCATCCACGTCGTCGCCACCTCCGAGCGGGCCCTGCTGACCGGCAAGGTCGCCGCGCTCAACGACGATCGCCTGCTGCTGCGGCTGACCGACCGGTCCGAGTACACGCTCGCGGGCGTGCCGGCCAAGCGGGTCCCCGAGCTGGTGCCGCCGGGCCGCGCGTGGCGCGGCGGCAGCGGCACCGAGGTCCAGGTGGCCCTGCTGGGCCGGACCGCGGACGGCGCCGTCGCCGCACCGGCAGCCGGCCGCGACCAGGCGGAGGCGCTGCGGGAGATCGGTGCGCGGGCGGAGCGGCGCGACCACGGCGTCCCGGCCGCGCGGCGTCCCGCCAAGGTGCTCACCCTGCCCGCGAAGATCTCCTTCACGGACGCGTACGACAAGGTGCCCGAGGCGCGGCGGAGGCCGCTGTGGGGCCTGCTGGGCATCAGCGGCGACGACCTGGCCCCGCTCGGCGTGGACTTCGCGGCGGACGCCCCGTCGTTCCTGATCAGCGGCCCGCCCGGAACGGGGCGTTCTACGGCGCTGGCGTCCCTCGCGGTCTCCCTGCTGGCCGGGGGCACGCGGGTGATCGCCCTCACCCCGCGGGAATCGCCGCTGCGCGGGCTGGCCCGGCATCCGCTGGCGACCGTGCTGGAGCAGGCGGATCCGCCCGGCGAGGACGTGCGGGCCGCGCTCGACGCGGGCACCGGTCCGGCCGTGGTGCTGGTCGACGACGCGGACCTGCTGTCCTCGATGCCCGCGGCCGACGAGGTGCTGCGCGAGATCGCGGCCACCGGCCGTGACCGGGGCACCGGTCTGGCGGCCGCGGGCACGCCGGAGACGATGACCTCCGCCGGGTTCGGCTGGCTGGGGCAGGCGCGCAGGCTCCGCAAGGGCCTGCTGCTGGCCCCGCAGTCGCCGGGCGAGGGGGACATGCTCGGCGTGCGGCTCCCGTACGACATGCTGCGCGCCCGGCCCGTGCCCGGGCGCGGGCTGACGGTGGATCCGGTGACCGGGGCGCTGGTGTCCCTCCTCGTGCCGGAGACCGTGCTGCAGGGGTGAGAACGGGCGAGGCGCCCCCGGCCGGCGGGCCGGGGGCGCCTCGTGGTGCGTGCGGGACCGCGGGTCAGCCGCCGTTGGTGCTCTTGGCGATGTCCGCGTCCATCTGCGCCACGGCGGTCTTGATCTTCTGGAACTGCTCGGAGAACGTGGTGATGCCCTTCATCGCCTCGCTCAGGGACTGCGTCAGCTTCTCGTACGACATCTTCATCGCCGGGCTGCTCTGCTGCATGAACAGGCCGTTGTCGAGCAGGCCCTCGACGGTCGTCTTCGTGGACTGCAGCATCGGCACGATGTGCGTGACGGCGTCGTTCATGGTCTTGGCGACCTTGTCGATCTCGGCGTAGTCGATGCTGACATTGCCCCTGGCCATGGTTGCTCCTTGCGGTGATGCGGGTGAGGTGGTGCTGCCCCGGCCGGGCCGGCCGGGGTCGGGATGCGGCCGGAACGGCCGTGGTCGGGATGCGGCCGCAACGGCCGTGGGTCAGGATTCGAGGCGCCAGCCCGTGTCCTTGGCCGCGCTGCTGCTGACCCACTTCTCCGTGCGGCCGTCGGGGTCCTCGACGGTCTTCGTCCCGCTGCCGTCCGACTTGATCTCGACGGTCGTGGTCGTCTCGTGGCCCTTGTTGTCGACGGTCGTGTCGATGGTGCCCTTGACGGTCCGTTCCTTGCCGTTCTTGTCGGGACCGGTGGTCGTGTACGTGGTGCGGGACGTCCGCTCCCCGGTCTGGGGGTTGAAGACCGACGTGGTGTCGCCCTTGGTGGTGGTCTTCTTGCCGTCGGTGTCCGTGGTGGTGCTGTCGAAGGTGTTGGTCGTGGTCTTGCGGCCGTCCGGCTCGTCCGTCGTGGTGGAGCGGCCGTTGGAGACGGTGACGTTGCCGGCCCCGTCGGTGGACCGCGACTCGTAGGTGCCGTCGGGCCGGTACGTGGTCGTCTCGGTGCTGGTCAGACCGCTCTTCGAGGTGACCGTCGTGGTGACCGACGACAGCCTGTCGCCGTCGTACGTGTACGTGGTGGTCGTGCTGTTGCCGTTGGCGTCCTGGGTGGTCCAGGCGGCCGGCCGGTCCCCCGGGTTCTTCGGGGCGTCCGGGTCGTTCGGATCCACCTTCCCCTCGGCCACCAGCTTCTGCCAGGCGTCCCAGGCGGACTTCTGCCCCTTCCACAGGTCCGCGGCGATGGCGGCGCCCTGCTCGTTGGCGGCCTTCGCGTGCCGGGCGTCCCAGTCGAACCAGCCCTTGGCCACGTTGTCGTACAGCTCGCCGAGCTTGTCCAGCTTCTCCTCGGAGTCCCGGAAGGCTCCCCTCCAGCGGACGTAGTACTGGCGCACCGCCGTCCTGGCGCCGGGCGAGCCGAGGTCCTCGGCCGAAGCGTCGGGGGTGCGCGTGCGCGCCTCCTGGACCTGGTCCTTCAGCGAGCGGGCCTGCTTCGCCACGTCGTAGAGCAGCTCGTAGTCGACGGCTATGTCGGGCACGGTCGCTTCCTCGCAGTCGCTGGGGTCCTCACGGTCGCTGGGACCTGTCACCCCGACAGATGGCCGTCCCGCACAATCCGTTCACTCGGAACAGGAAAGACTTTCGTTCCTCCGGTGACTTTCGGCACAGAGTGAACCGAAGGGGCTCCGATCCCATCGGACAGGGTGATCGCGCGCTGTACCCGGGAGGGCAGCGCGGTGCGCAAGGGGGAAGGAAGTCCGAGGTGGCCGCGCGTCCTGGTGACTGGAGTGCCGTGGGGCTGAGCGGGGACCCGGTCCCCGGCGACCCCGCCGTCATCAACGGCCTTGCCGACACGATGCACCGGCTCGCCGTCACCGCCGGAACGATCCACGACGGCCTGAACGCGCTGCAGGACACCTCCAGCGAGGGGCAGCGGTTCATCGGCAAGACGGCGGACGCGCTGCGCGGCAAGGTGGACGAGCACCTGAACAAGTTCGCCGGATCGGTCCGCGAATCGTTCCTGATGGCCGAGCAGGCGCTGCGGACCTACGCCACCGCCGTCGCTGATGCCCAGTCAGCGGCCGACCAGGCTCTGAGCTCCGCCCAGGGGCTGGCCCAGGACGACCCCCAGCGGCAGGGGCTCACCGAGCGCGCCTCGACCGCCCGCAGCAACCTGGCCGCCGCCGTCACCCAGCTGAGTCACCAGCTCACCGAGGCGGGCGAGCGGATGCAGCAGCCGACGAGCGCCTGCGAGACGTTCTGGAAGGTCTTCGAGATCTTCACGATCATCTTCTCGGTCCTCGCCATCTTCACCGGCGGCCTCCTCGGCATCATCGCCTGGGCGATGAACGCCGTGCAGTTCGTGAAGGTCGCCGTCGACTTCAGCCAGGGCAAGGCCACGGGCCTCCAGCTGGGGCTGGCCTTCCTCGGCATGCTCTTCCCGTCCACCAAGGGCATCGGCGGCACCCTCAAGGCCATCGGCAAGGGCATCATGGCGAGCGGCAAGGGCTTCCTGTCCGAGGTGGGCCGCATCGCCCTCATGACGGGGACGAGCCGCCTGGTGGTCGCGCCCCTCCTCCTCGCCTCCAAGCTCGGCGGCGGGCTGCGCGGCTTCCTGCCCATGCTCTGGAGCGGCGTGAAGGGCCTGGGCCGCGCCGGACTCGACGACTGGGCGAAGATCACCGGGGGTGTGACGGGCGCGTGGGCCAAGGCCGGCGCCTATGGCGCGGTCACCCTGCAGCGGCTCGGCCGGTTCATGGTGGCGGCCCTGGTGCCCCTCAACTTCGCCGAGATCGGCGTCGTCGGCTTCCGGGGCGCGGCGGCCCTGGCCTTCGCCGACCGGGTCCTCGGCATTCCGCAGCATTCGCTCCGTCAGATGATGGCCCGGGCAGGCGATCTCGAATACCTGATGAAGGCCGGCGCCCCGGCGGCGGCCGGGGCAGGACGGGGCGCCTGGTCAGGCGGCCGGGCGGGCGAGCACCTCGGTGCCGGCCCGTTCGGCGGCCTCCGCTTCGGCCCCGGCTTCGGGTCGGTGTCCACCGACCTGTTCCACCTCTCGCTGACCCGGACCCCCGCCCTCGACTTCACCCAGCTGGGCTTCGCCAAGCTGGGGGACGTCCTGCTGTCGCACCCCGGCACGGCCGTGCACACCGGCACCGGCGCCACTCCCGGCCTGCACGCCGCCACGGGCCTCCTCACCCCGCCCATGCCGGAGAACTTCACGCTCGGCAAGGCCGGTCTGGCCGTACCCGCGTCGGCCGCCGGCGACTCCGCGATCACCTCCCTGACCCGCCTCGACGCCTCCCTGGGCCAGGTACGGCTCGACGGCAACCTGCTGCTCCCGGCCGACACGGCCCTCGGCGTCGTCCACGGGGCCCACCACCCCTCCGGGCTGTCCCTCCTGACGGACGCACCCGTCACGAGCCACGCCGTCGAGGCGCCGGGCGGAATCGCGCACCCCATGGGCGCCCTGGACGACAGCAGCGTCATCGCACGGGGCGCCATCGGCCACGCCGAGGACCTGGCCGACCTCAAACTCCCCGAACTCCTGGCCCTGCAGCAGGGCGACGTCACCGTGCGCAGCATCACCGCGGACGGCATCTCCCTGCGCATCGGCCGCGAGACCGACGTGACGGTCAACGCCCAGTCCCTGGCGTCGCTCGCCAACGGCTCCCACGGCGGCGTCCCGCACGGGGCGCCGAGCGCGGCGGTGCCGCACACCGGCGGCCTCCCCGGCACGGCCGGGCTCCCCGAC
Organism: Streptomyces sp. XH2; assembly: GCF_049725035.1. Lineage (NCBI taxonomy): Bacteria > Bacillati > Actinomycetota > Actinomycetes > Kitasatosporales > Streptomycetaceae > Streptomyces > Streptomyces sp. XH2. Next base: position 103,741 of record NZ_JBMMMZ010000009.1, read on the forward strand.
GGCGCCGTGGCGAACGCGGCCGCGCACACGGCGGCACCGCACGGCGGGGTGCCGGGCGCCCTGCCCGCGCAGCCCGTCGCGCCCGTGACCACGCACGTCGCCTCTCCGCCGCACGGCGCGCCGGCCCCCACGGCGCACGGCGGCGCCCACGCTCCCGCCGGCACTCCGCTCAAGGACACGGTTCCGCAGCCGCCGCACGCGGTGAGCGGCGCCGACATGCCGGCGCCCGTGTCCGCGGCGAACAGCCGCGAACAGGCCCTCGCCCTCCTCAAGGGCGACGACGCCCGCCCCCGCAACGCGGGACTGAGCGCATCGGCGAACGCGCCGGCGGGCGGTGTCTCCTCCCGCGCCGCCCTGGACGCGGCCGGGGTCGCCCCCACCCGCGTGGACACCCAGGCCCTCGACCTGGTGGCCCGGCCGGGCCGCGCCACCGACACCACGGGGGCGCCCCGGCTCGCCCAGGCCGCCCCGCAGCCTCCCGTTCCCCACCCCGGGCACACCGAGCCCGCGGGCGGCGGGGCCGGACGGATGGACGCCCCGGCGGGCACGGGAGACGTCCGCCCGCCCCGGCCGTCCGCGCACGCCTCACCCCTCGGCCCGCCCGCCCCCGTACCGACGCACATCGAGGGGCACGCCGCGGCCACCGTCAGGAACCAGCTCCGGCTCTCCATCGGGCACGCCATCACGGGCGGCGCCGCGGACCGGGCGACGGCCGAGCTCCGCATGCAGCGCTACGTGGCGTACGAGCACTCCCTCGCCAACCTGCGCACCGCCCAGCGCGACGCGGGCGCCGGAGCCCCCCGGACACCCGGCGCCGGGCCTTCCAGCACGCCCGCCCGGGTGCCCTCCACGGCGGAGACCCGGCTGGACGCCGCCCTGGCGGAGGTCAAGGACGCGCGCAAGGCCCTGCGTGACCTCGGCGTCGACCCCGACGCGATGCTGAACGAGGTGCGGTCGCTGAACGTCCGCACCGTCCTGAAGAACGGCGGCGTGCCCGGCGGCGCGGAACGGCCCGACCTCTCCCGGGTGCTCGCCGACGAGGCGGCCGACAACGCGGCGCCCTCGGCGGGGCACGCATCCGACGATCTGCACGCCTCCGACGACCTGGCGGAAGGGCCCCTGGACGACCTCACCGTCCCGCACGGCGGGGAGGTGGAGACGGCACCCGTACCCCTGGGGACCGCTCCGGAGATCACCCCGGCGCCGCCGGCCCCGCACGCGGGCCCCGTGGGCCGGGTCGAGAACCGGTTCGCGGAGGCGGAGGGCCGCCGGACCCAGGACTTCGTCACCGATCCCGTGACGTTCCTCGGCGCGCAGCCCGTCTACACCGGCTTCGACCTCGGCATGAAGGCACGTATGCCCGGTCTGGGCGACGCACTCGTCAACCGGTTCGTCAAGGCGATGGGCGAGGCCCGCGAGCACTGGTTCGTCCTGGTGCGTCCGGGCGACCTCGCGGCCCGGGAAGGCACCCTGATCCTCACCCCCGCCGTGGAAAAGTACGTGCAGGCGTTCGACGAGAACCGGCTGCTCGCTCCCGCGGCACCCACGGCGTCCAAGGAGGCCGCGGAGGCCAGGGCGCTGTTCGAGGAGCTCGGCCGGGACCACCGTGACAAGCTCCTGCGCCCCATGGCCGAGGACCACTACCTCGCCTCGCAGTTCATCCCGTACAAGCCGGGCAGCTCCAAGAACACCGCGGACATCGGCAACGCCGTCATCCGGCGGAACCCCGGCGGCGGCACCGGCTCGGAGTTCGTGTTCACGCCGGACATGACGGGCTGCGCGCTCACCGTCACCGACGTCACCGAGGACAGCTTCAGGGCCTGGCACTACCAGTCGCCCAACGGCTCGGCACAGCGTCAGTTCGCCGCCGAGTTCCGGGGGAGGTTCTCCCCGACCGAGTGGTTCGGCGAATCGAGGTACCTCAGCCCGATGCCGGACTCGGCAACGCACCGCCCCGGGGCGACGAACGTCCTCTGGCGCAAGGCGGACGGCTCCTGGCACATCCTGAGCCACGAGTACCGGGCGCCGTTCACCCTGGAACTCGACGGCTTCACCGTGGCCCGCCCGCCGCGCGAGGTGCCGTTGCGCCTGACTCCGGGCGACGAACTCGCCCGCACCAAGGCCTTCTACGACGCCATGCGCGGGCAGGCCGACCTCGAACTCCAGGGCAAACTGCTGGGGCACCTGCAGACGCCCGGCATCAAGCGCACCGCGCTGATCCAGTTCCAGGAGGACGTCCTCGAACCGGTCACCCGCACCATCCTCGGGGAGGACGCGCAGCTCGCGAAGGTCTCGACCTTCGAGGAGCTCTCGACGACGGTGACGACGCTCAAGGAGCAGCGTCAGACCACGGCGAACGGCGTCAGGCGGGCCCTCCGCGACAGCCCCCTGCCGGATACGGTGAAGAACAAGATCACCTGGACCGTCGGCGAGTTCGAGAACCCCGGGTGGTTCACGGCCGTCGACGAGGCCAACGCCCGCATCCAGGCGGAGAACCACGTTCTGGCTGAGGCCCAACTGCCGGGGCACACCGGTACGGCGACGCCCACCGGTGCCGGCGGGGCCGGAGCCGTCGCTCCGGCCCCGCACGTGACGGAATCCGGTCCCGTCACTCCGGTCACTCACCCGGCAGGGCCCGGCCCCTCCCCCACGGCCACCCATCCCGCAGAGGCCGGCTCCGCCCCTACGGCCACCCACCCGGCAGAGGGCGAAGCGCCCGCACCTGCCCCGCCCGTGTCCCGGGACAAGGGCAAGGGGCGGGCCGACGCCTTCCCGTCACCCGACGGGCACCCCGGTGCCCGGGAGGCGGCACTCGCCATGCAGGAGCGGAGCCGGATCCGCCGGGAGATCATCGTCGGCGGCACGACCGGTCACGAGGCCGAGAACCGCCTCGCCGCATGGACCGGCTACGAGAGGGCCCGCACCAACCTGGGCGAGCTGCAGGAGCGCGCCGATCGGGAGCTCACGGCCACCTCTTCCAGCGGGTTCACAGAGCGTCAGCGGTTCCTCCGGTCCGAAGTCGACGCCGCCGAGATCGAACTGATGCACGCGGAGAACAGCCTGCGTGAGCTCGGCATCGACCCGAGGGCGACGAGCGACCGGATCGACGAGGCCGTGGCGAGGATCCGGACCGGAGACGGGACGGCGCTCGGCGGTTCGCGGCGCGGCGAGCTGCCGCACACCGGTTCGACGCAGCCGGATCCGGCGCACCCGGTCAACGGGGCGACGAACTCCGGCGCGACGGACTCCGGCGCGCCGGCGAGCGGCATGGACGAGCCGGTGCCGGACGAGGCCGTGCCCCACGAGGTCATACCTGACGAGGTCGTGCCCGGCGGGCTCGCGGAGACCGCGCCCGGTCCCGTCCACGCGCCGGAGCCGGTCGCCGCCCCCGCCCCGCGGCCCGTGCCGGCCGTGGGGCAGGTCGACAACCTCTTCGGCGCGCTGGAAGGCGCCCGGTCCGAGGCGTTCTCCACCGACCCCGTGCGGTTCCTCAACGAGCACCCCGTGTCCACCGAGCTCTCCCGGGGCATCCGGGAGCGGATGCCGGGACTGAGCCTCGCGCAGAGCAATGCCTTCGTGGACCAGATGGGTGGCTGGAACCAGCACTGGTTCGTCCTGCACCGGGACAACAGCCTCCCGTTCAGCGAACGCGCCGTGGTGCTCACACCGGCGGTGGAACGGTACGTGCAGGCGTTCGACAGCGGTGAGCTCTTCCCCGATCTCGCCCTCGTGCCCGACAGGACCCGGGAACTGTTCGACGGCCTCCGCTCGCACCCCGGTCTCCTCCGCCCCCTGTCCGACGACCACTACCTCTCCGCGCACTACATCCCGTACAAGACGGGCATCGCCAAGAAGGACGGCGACATCGGCAACGCCGTCATCCCCCGCACCCCGCGGGAAGGAACCGGCTCCGGGTTCGTCTTCACGCCGGAGATGAACGGCTGCGCGATCGCCGTCACCGACGTCACCGAGGACACCTTCAAGGCCTGGCACTACCAGTCCCCCGGAGGCGAGGCCGCCAACGCGTACGCCGCGAGGTTCCGCGCGGGGCGCGGTGGCGACGGCTTCAACGGGCCCGCCACGCCGGAACGCGCGGTGCGGGACTGGTTCGGTGACGCGATGTACCTGACGCCGGAGCACGGTTCCCGGCGGTGGAAGGGTGCCACGAACATCCTCTGGCGCAGGGAGGACGGCACGTGGCACGTGGTGAGCCAGGAGTACCGGGCGACCGTCTCCGGGCACGGCCTGGAGGACATCGCCCTGCGCCGGGGCACCAGGACCTTCCCGCTCGACCTCACCGGCGGCAACACGCTCGCGTACACCCGGCGGATCTACGACGGCATGCGGGTCGAGGACGTCCTGGAGATCGAGGGGGAGCTCGTCTCCGCCTTCGCGACGCTCAGCCGCAGCAACCCCGGGCTGGCGGGGACCCTGCAGAGGAACGTCCTCGACAGGATCTTCGGCGCCCGGATGGCCGAAGAGCGCGCGCTTGCGGAGGCCGGTGACTTCACGGCGCTCGCGCAAACCGCGCAGGACCTCGGGGCCTCGCGCCTCAGAACCGTGGAATCCCTCCGGCAGGTCCTGAACGGCACCGCGCTGGACGCCCCCTTGAGGGCCCGGCTCGACGGCATCCTGGAGCGCTTCGGGAACCCGCGCTGGACCGGTGAGCTGAGGGCGGAGGCCGAGGCCCGGCTCAGCGCCCAGGCTCCGGAGCACGCCCCTGTCCACGTTCCCGAAGGCGCCCCTGCCCACGTTCCCGAGAACACTCCTGTCCACGTTCCCGACGACGTCCCCGCCCCCGGCTCCGTCCCCGACCCCGAGCTCGGAACGCTTCGGATCTCCGAGCCCACGGCCGGCCCCGACCCGGCCGACCTGCCGGTGATCCGGGCCCGGGACGCGTACGCGGAGGCGTACGCCGAGCGTGGCCGGGCCCAGTTCGAGCTCAACGAGTGGAACCAGCGGTTCGCCGGCGGGGCGGGGCCGTCGACCCGGCCGTCGGGGCCGGCGGAGCCCGAGCTCCGGCTCGCGGCCGCCGAAGAGCGGCTGAACGAGGCCGCAGCGGCCCTGGAAAGCCTCGGCGTCAGCCCGCAGGCCGTGCGGGCGGAGATCGAGGAGGCCATCACGAGCAGCGGGAAGAAGGGCAAGGGCCTGCCCGGCGGCATGCGGTGGACCGACCCCGGCGAGGCAGGCCCGGGCACCGGGACGGCCGGAGCGCCGTCCGGCGGGCCTTCGCCGGCCGGTCTTCCCCACCAGGCCCCCGAAGCGGAGACCTCGGCACCTCCGGCCCACGGCCACGCGGCTCCCTCGGACGCGGGCCCGCCCGGTGCCGCGGCCGGGCACCCGGTCCTCGACGACATCGTGCCGGACACCGCGCTCGCTCCTGCCCCGGCCCCGCCGGCGCATGTCGTCGCGCCGGCCCCGTCGCCGCTGATGAGTCTCGCGCCGCAGGACGAACGGCTCACCCGGGCCTTCGCCACGGGGCCCGAGGCCTTCCTCGCCTCGCACGTGGTCTCCGTGCGCTTCCACGAGAACATCGCGTCGAGGTCACCCTGGCTGAACAGCGCTGACATCGCGGGGTTCCTGGACAAGCTGGACACCTGGGAGGGCCGCCACTGGTTCGTGCTCCACCGGGCCGAGGGCGGGCCGGGCCCGGGCACCGCCGTGATGCTCACCCCGGCCGTCGAGAAGTACATCCAGGTGGACGCGGGGCGCGCCGGGCTGGCCAAGTACGCCGGATCCCCTCCCCCGGTGGCGCCGGACGGTGACTACCTGTCCCCGCTGTTCCTCCCGTACATGAGCGGCCTCCCGGAGGTGAGCGCGGACGGAGCCGGCGTCTCGCGGATCGGGAACGTCCGTGTTCCCAGGGTGCCCGGCGAGCACCCCGGGTCCGAATTCGTCGTGACCCCCACCATGAACGGCTGCGCCCTGGCCGTCACGAACGTCGACGAGACCGGGTTCACGGCCTGGCACTTCCAGTCCCCCGGCAGCAGCCAGGGTGCCGACATGCGCTTCCGGCTGCACCAGGACCGCCGGGTGACCGACTGGTTCGGCGACGCGGAGTACGAGACGCCGGTCAAGCGGGGGCAGTACCAGGCCGCCAACATGCTCTGGCACGACAGGGCCACCGGCCGGTGGAAGATCATCAGCCAGGAGAGCGACATGCTCTACAGCAACAGGGGGGAATGGCTCGGGCTCTCCAGGACGAACGACCTCACCCGTGAGCTCCGGCTGGAACCCGGCGGTGAGCTGGCCTACACGAAGACGATCTACGAGGGGCTGGAGGCCACGTACCGGCGGAGGGTCGACCTGGCGCTGGAGAAGATCGACAACAAGGCCGTCTGGAGCAAGGAGCAGTACAAGCTCCTGACCAGCGATCTCATCACCCCGTACAGGCGGCGCATGGACGAGTTCCGCAGGCGGCTGACGGCCCAGCAGGACTTCGCCGGACTCGCCGACCTGGCCGCTGCCGTCAGGGAGAGGCAGACACTGACGGAGGAGAACATCGGGCACACCGTCGATTCCTGGGCCAAACTCCTCAAGCCCTTGGAGTCCCAGGGGGGGCTGGGGGCCCTGTGGGGGACGTCCAAGCCCTTCGAGACGCGCATGGACAACCTCCGTGTGTTCCTGCGCGAGTACCACAACGTGGGCTGGGCCGAACAGCTGCGCTCCGAGGCGCGCGGCCGCATCGCGCCACCCCCGCAACCCGGGGCGAACGGCTGATGAGAAGTTGTGATCACCACCGGCGCAGCCCGGTCCCGCCCCTGTACCCCTGACGGAGCCCCCGTGACAGTCCCCGCCCAGCCGACCGCCACCCACCGGGTGGGCACCGGCGACCCCACTGACCACCCCGGCCTCGCGTCCGCCCTGGCCGCGGCGGCCGAGGGCGACGAGATACGCATCGCCCCCGGCGTCTACCGGGAGGCGGTGCGGATCGAGCGCGGTGTGACGCTGCGCGCCCTCGGCGCGGAAGCCGGCGGACACGCCGGGGCCGTGGTCCTGGCCGCTCCCGGTGACGGCCGGCCCGCCCTCGAAGTGGCGGCGGGCGCACGGGTGGTGGTCGACGGGCTCGTGGCCGAGGGGGACGCCGCCGACCGGCCCGCCGTCGTGCTCGCGGGCGGCCGCACGGAGTGGACCGGCGGCCGGATCGGCACCGGGCGGCTGGAGGTGCACGGGAACGCCGCGCTCGCCATGACGGACACGACCCTGACCGGCGCCGCGCTCGCCGGGATGCTGCTGCGCACCGCCGGAGCCGTCGCCTTCACCGACTGCCGGCTGCACGGCACCGACGGCACGGGGATCGTCGTGGGCGGGTCGACCCGGGTCAGACTGCTGCGCACCGGCATCCGGGGCACCACCGGTTCCGCGATCCGGGTCCGGGAGGACTCCGCCGTCACCCTGCACGACTGCCTGATCGACGGGGCCGGACGGAGCGGGCTGCTCGTCGAGGACCAGGGCTCCGCGCTGCTCGCCGACTGCCGCGTCAGGGCGTGCGCGACGGACGCCGTGCGGGTCCTGGGCAGTTCCCCCGGGGCGGAGGCGGCGGACCCGCAGGCGGCCGACGGCGGGGTCCGGCTGCGCGACTGCGAACTCTCGGGCAACGGCGGGGACTCGGTGCGCGCCGGCGGCCGCGGCGAGGTGGAACTCGCCTTCTGCACCCTGCGCGACAGCGGCGGCTCCGGCGTCAGTGCCGGGGACGACGCCCGGGTCCGGGTCACCGGCACCCGGATCGTGCGCACCGGGGCCGCGGCCGTCGCCGTCCACGGTTCCGCCCGGCTCACCGCCCGCGAAGCCGTGATCCGCTCGTCGGCGGCCAACGGCCTCGTCGCCGCCGACCACTCCGTCGTGCAGCTCGACGACAGCGCCATGGACGAGTGCGCCTACAGCCTCGTCCACGCGGGGGGCAGCGCCGAGGTCCGGCTCCGGGGGCTCCGCATCACCAGGACCCCCGAACACGGCGCTCACCTGGTCGCCGACGCGCGGGCCGTCATCGAGAGCACCTGGATCAGCGACTGCGGCATGTCCGGGGTGGACCTCGCCGGCTCCGTACGCGCCGAACTGCGGGGCGTCGCCGTGCACCGCACGCGCAACGGCGTGACCGCCGCGAGCCGGGGACGGACCCTGCTGCACGGCTGCGAGATCGCCGACAGCGAGCGCGCCGCCGCGGTACTCGGCCCCGGAGACCAGGAGGTCACGGGCGGCAGCCTGGTGCGGGCGGGCACCGCGGGCCTCGTCGTCGAGTCCGGCGCCGCGCCCCGCGTCACCGGCCTGGAGATCCGGGACGCCGCGGGCTCGGGCGTGGTCGTCGCGGGCGGCGCCGAGCCGCGGCTGAGCGGGGTGCGCGTGCTGCGGCCGGCGAAGAACGGGCTGATCGTCGACTCCGGCGGCAGCGGCGTCTTCGAGGAGTGCGAGATCGTCTCCCCCGGCTTCCCGGCCGTCCACCTCGCCGGAACCGCCGCCCCGGTCCTGCGCCGCATCCGGGTGCAGGACGCCGACGAGGACCTGAGCGGCGACCCCGAGGCCGCGCCGACGGTGGAGGAGTGCGTCTCCGTCCGCGTCACGTCACCGCAGTGGCCCGGCCTCGCCGGCGCCCCGGGCCGGAAGAGGGCCCTGCCCGCCGGAGCGGGCGGCCCCGCGGCCGGCACGGTCACGGACGCCGACGGCGACGGCGGCCGGGACGAGGCGGCGGAGCCCGAGGAGAGTCTCGACGACCTCCTCGGCGAGCTCGACCGCCTGATCGGGCTCCGCCGTGTCAAGCAGGACGTCGCCTCGCTCGTGAAGCTCATGCGGATGGTCCACCGCCGCGAGGCCGCCGGGCTCGCCGCCCCGCCGCTCAGCCGCCACCTGGTCTTCGCCGGGAACCCGGGCACCGGCAAGACCACCGTCGCCCGCCTCTACGGCCGCATCCTCGCCGCCGTCGGGCTGCTGGAGCGCGGCCACCTCGTCGAGGCCGACCGCTCCTCCCTGGTCGGCGAGTACGTCGGGCACACCGGCCCGAAGACCCAGCGGGTCTTCCAGGAGGCCATGGGCGGCGTGCTCTTCATCGACGAGGCGTACTCGCTCGCGCCCGCCGCGGGCGGCGGCAACGACTTCGCGCAGGAGGCGGTCGCCACGCTGGTGAAGCTGATGGAGGATCACCGCGACGCCGTCGTGGTGATCGTGGCGGGCTACCCGGACGAGATGGAGCACTTCATCGACTCCAACCCCGGCCTCGCCTCCCGTTTCAACCGCACCCTGCTCTTCGAGGACTACGACGACGCGGAGCTGGTGCGGATCGTGGAACAGCACGCCGACTCCCACCAGTACGAGCTCACGGAGGACGCGCGGGAGGCCCTCGGCGCCCACTTCTCGCGGGTCCCCCGCGACCACCGGTTCGGCAACGGCCGCTCCGCCCGCCAGGCCTTCCAGGCCATGACGGAGCGTCAGGCGTACCGGGTCGCCGAGATCGAGGCGCCGTCGGAGGCGGACCTCGTCACCCTCACCGGGCAGGACGTACCGGAGCCGGCGGGGGCGGCCGACGCGGCCGCGGGAGCGGCACCGGGCGGGACGGCGTAGCGCCGTTCCGGCCGGTGCCGCCGGGCGGCAGGACGTGGCGGGGCGGCAGAGCGTGGCGGACTGTGGCTCAGCCGATCTGCCACTTCTGCTTCTTGGCGCCGTTGCAGGTCTGCAGCTGGAGCCGCAGTCCCTTCGAGCCGCTGTCCGCGGCCTCGACGCACTTGCCGGACTTGGAGTTCACCAGGGACCCGTCCCGCTGGATCGCGAAGGCCTGGGTGGGCTTGCCGTTGCAGTCGGCGAGCTGGACGGCGGCTCCGTCCGCCGTCGAGCCCCGCTGGGTGTCCAGGCAGAGCTTGTCGTCGTAGAGGGACCAGACCTCGCCGTCCGGCCGGAACTCGAAGCGCTGGTTCCGGTCCCCGGAGCAGTCGTCGAGCTCCAGCGGCGCGCCCTCCTTGGACTTGCCGCCGACGATGTCCACGCAGCGCTTCGCGGCGAAGCCCATGACCGGCCCCTTGATCCTGCCGTCGTCCAGCTTCGGGGGACGCGGGATCTCCGGCTTGGCCGGCTGGACGACGCCCTTCTTCGGGGGCTCCTGCGGCAGCGGCTTGATCCCGCCGTCCCTGAAGGCCGTGCCGGGATCGTCGTGGCCGGAGCCGGAGGACCCTCCGGAGCCGGAACCCGTGCTCCCGGAACTGCCGGAACTGCCGGAGCCGGAGGAGCCTGTCGATCCGGTCGACCCGGATGACCCGGTTGCCCCGGACGATCCGGTCGACCCGGACGACCCGCCGGAACCGGAAGCCGAGCCGCCCCCGGAACCCCCGGATCCGGCCGCGGACGTCGACGGGGAGCCGGAGGGCTGCCCCGACCCGCCCTTGCCACCGGTGGCGGCACCGCCGCTGCCCGCCGGCTGTCCCGGCCCGGCGCCCTTGTCCGCGTCCTTGGGACGGCCGGACGCCGAGGAGCCGCCGCCACCGGGCTTCCCCGGCTCCCTGGACGGCTCCTTGGCCGCAGCGACCTTCTTCGTGTCGTCCGAGGTGAACTGGATCTGCTTCGCCAGCGGAACGGCGCCCACGGCGAGTGCCGTCACCGCCGCGGCGGAGGCGAAGGTGATCCACACCCGCCGGCCCGGCAGCAGCCCTCGCCGGGGTATGGACGGACGTCTCGCGAAGACCGCGGAGAAGCCGTCCCGAAGGCCCGTGTCCTCGGGTGACCCTGACGGCCCGTTCGATCCGTTCGGCCTGTTCGTGCGCTCGGGTGACACATCATCTCCGTTGTGGGTGCGAAGCGGTGACGGCAGCGGCCGGCCCGGCCGCGCGGCGCTGCGTCCCGGGCCGTGCATCGTCCACTTCATAGGAGGATATTTCGCGCCAGTGGGATCCGTTTCCCGGCGATCACTTCGACAGAAGGCGATCGGTTCGACAGAAGTGACTGCCAGGATGCCGCCAGCGGTCTGACCAGGTTGCGCCCGAAACGCCCCGGGAGGAATCTGGAAGAGAGGCCTTGGGGCGCCTCGGTAGTACGGGGTGAATGATTCAACACCGGGATGTGAGCACGGTGGTTGATGCTGCAACCAGGCACGGGAGCAAGGGCGGAAAAGAGCCGGCACGCGACTCCCCCGGCACCCGCCGTGACGAGACGTACCGCCGCGACACTCCCCGCCACCGGGTCCGGATCCCCGGCTTCGCGCGTGAAGACGCGGAGACCGGGCTGGGCGACGCCCTCGCCCGGGTGACCACGGCGGCGGGGTTCCGCCCCTGCGGCGGCTGCGCCCGCAGGGCCGCAGCGCTGAACCGGTGGATGGCGTTCGGCGGCGGACGGAACCGCTGAAGCACCACGCATGAGGCAGCACGTCTACGACGCGAACGCGCATCACGACGCGTACACGAGATGGCGGCCTGAGGGCCGCTCCGGCCGCGGAGCCGGACAGAGTGTGCCCGAGGAGGGACCGATGAACCCCGAGACCCCTGACACCGAGGCGGAAGCCGAGGTGCGCCCCTCGCCCTCCGCCGCCGTCATGCCCGACCCCGAGGATCCGCGCCCCGCGCCCGTCCGGCCCACCGTCACCCAAGCCTGCTGCGACTGCGCCACAGCCGGCCCCCTCGACGGCAGCGGGGAGGACAGCGGTGCCGGGGGCTACGTCTACGTCCTGGGCCGCGTCCACGCCGTCTTCCCCGACCTGTCCGTGCAGCGCGAGTTCCTCCAGGTGGCGGGCGCCGGCGGCACCACCTACACCACCGACGCAGACGCGCTCTACCGCGTCCTCTCCGCCCCGGAGAACCGCTACATCGCACGGCAGATGTGCTACGTCCTCGCCGTCCAGGGCGTCGACACCTACATCCTGGAGCCCGGCGACCCCACCGTGCTGGACGACCTGCTGGAGGCCCTGCGCCCGGTCGAGGACCAGCGCGACCTCGCCGTGATCGTCGGCTATCTCGGCCCGGTCGCACCCCCGGACGCCTGTCAGGGACTTTCCGTCCGGATCGTCGGAGTCCAGCACGTCTGGGCCTTCGACAGCAGGGAGCTGATCCAGGCGATCGACCGGCCCGACGACACCTCCGGCGAGGAGTTCGAAAGGTCGGCCGGAGCTCTGCTCGACCGGTTGCTCCAGCTCAGCGACAACGCAGGCACAGAACCGACCGACCGGGCTCTGAACTTCCTGACCGTAAGGGACCAGGAGATCTACCGGAAGACCAACCAGAAATACAGAGAGGGTTACACCCTCTCCGCGGTGGAGGCCCGGCCCTCCCGGCTCAGCGCCGGGTCGCAGACCGTCATCACAGCCGTTTTCTCCTACACCCACCTCCAGACCAACGTCACCGAGAAGTGGTTCACCCGCGTCGGCCTCGCCGGACTCTTCCCCTTCCGGGTGACCCCGCTTCAGAGCTACTACAGCCGATGACGACGAGAGAGAATGAGGCGAACCGAAATGCGCATCCCTGGATTCGCCGTCGAGCCGGCGACATACAGAGCGAACGCCGGCGACCTGATCCTCCCCCAGCAGTTCACCTGCGAGGAGGAACTGGGCCCGGTCTGCCGTCACCACTGCCGGGGCGCGAGCAACTTCCCTGCGTGCGTGCGGCGGTGCCTGAAGCTGGCCTGCTCGAACAAGTGGTGACCTGATACGGGCCTTCCGGATTCACCCGCCCACGTCCGGGCCCGGAGGAATCGGAATAACCTTCCGCTATCGCCCCCACCCCATCTTGTAACGACGACCTTGTGACGGTGATGCGCCGTGACACTTCCCGGATTCGCTTCCACAGCACCCGCCCCGACTACCTGGCGGGACACATCAGGTGATCGACTGCACCCGCAAATGGACATGCACTGCGAAACGCTTTGCACCAATCTGTGCGCGAACGCTTGCGAGAACGCGCCCCCCTGGGAAGCGGGCGACTGCCTGAGTGGCTGCACAGCCCTGTGCGTCGACGAGTGCGAGCCGCCCCACCTCCTGCCCGTGTAGCCCGGCCGCTCCACCCGGCGGCCAGAGGAAGGGGCGCCCATGGACCTCCTGGACCTGGCGGGCCCCATGGACTTGGCCGGCCTCACGCCTCTCATGGCCCGCACCCCTGGCCGGCCCTCGGTTGTCGTCGGCCTGATCGACGGCCGTGTGGCCCTGGACCACCCCGCCTTCGCGGGCCACCCGGTCCGGGAACTGCGCCCGGCCGCGGGTACGGGAGGCTGCCGCCGCGCCGACATCTGCTGCGCGCACGGCACCGCCGTCGCCGGGGTCATCGCCGGCGGCAGGGGTGTCTGCCCTCGCTGCACCCTGATGTCCCGGCCCCTCTTCGCGGATCGCCCGGCCGACGGCGGGCCCGCGACCTGCCTCTCCGGCGTGAGGACGGGAGAACTGGCCGACGCGATCACGGAGAGCGTCGACGCCGGCGCCCATGTCCTCAACCTCAGCATGGCCCAGCCCGCGCCGTCCGGGTTCCGCGACCGGACGCTGGAGGCAGCCCTCGACCACGCCGCCGACCGGGGCGTGATCCTCGTCGTCGCCGCCGGAAACCAGAGCCGGATGCACGCCTCCGCCCTCACCGACCACCCGTGGGTCATCCCGGTGACCGCGTACGACCGCGCCGGGCACCCCATGCCGCAGTCCAATCTGAGTGCGTCCATCGGCCGCCACGGAGTCGGCGCCCCCGGCGATCGCATCCCCGGCCCGGGACTCGGCGACCGCCCCTTCCTCCTGAGCGGTACGAGTGCCGCGGCGCCCTTCGTCACGGGCACGGTCGCCCTCCTCCGCTCGGCCGTCCCCGAAGCCACCGCAGCGGCCGTGCGGTACGCGCTGACCCACGGCCCCGGCCGACGGCGCTCGGTGTCCCCGCCGCTGCTGGACGCATGGGCCGCGTACAAGGCACTTCGCGGCGTGTCCTAGTACCTCCTGCACCAAGCGGACGGTGTGGATCATTTCCCCGCGTCGTCGAACCCTCGGGCCGCAGCAACCTTGTCCGCAAGCGCCTGAAACTCCTCGATCGTGGCACCGCTGGACTCGAACACCTCCCGCTGCTCCTCGCCGAGGATCATCGAGGAGGAGGCCTTCGTGGTGGCAGCGGACAGAGGAGTGCTCCGATCATGAGACGTAGGTGGAAATCTGTTGTGGAGGCAAAGCAGCCAGTGACGCCGACGGCGGCCTGAGTGGCGGCAGGGCTTGAGTGGCGCCGACTTCGCGGCCGAGGGACGATGTTTGGGGAACCCAAGACACGCGAGGCTTGGGAGTGCAGCCATGAACGCAAAGCCCGCCTGCGGGCCGGAAAGAGACCCCGAGTTCTTCGGGGAAATCGAAAAGGTCTTCGCGAAGTACCCTGAGGCCGCCGGTAGATACGCGGTGAGATGCAAGAGGCTGGAGCTCGAAGTACTGAAGATCGATTTCCAAAAGCAAGTAGGGGTTACACGGATCGAGGACGGCCGCATCATTACGGAGTTCCTCGATCGCGACGAGGTCCTCAAGCGTGATAGTGAATCCCCCTGTTGCGAGTGGCCGGCGAACAACGACGGCACATGCAACCATCTTTGTGAAATGTGATTCACATAGAAGGCCAAGCAGCCAGGACGGTAAGGAAGAAGCCGCGCTCCCACTCAGGAGTCAATGCGCAACGTGAACTCGCTCAACGGACCACTTCCAGGCCCGGATGCGGATATGGCGCAGGGTGCCTTGCGTCCAGCGCGCGGGGTCGCCGTCGACCTCGTAGACCAGGCCCGCCAGGTGATGCGGTCGTCCGCGTCGACGTCGGCCTCAACCAGCAGGTGGACCAGGAGCCGCTCTTGAGCGGCTTCCCATGCCGGCGAAGGTCTCGAAGGTGCGGTCCGGCTGGACCCGGACCCGCCCCGACCACACACTCGTTGACTGCTGCCAGTCACGGTGACGGGTGCCGGGCTATGCCGACACCGCGCACCGAGTAGTCCGGATCCTCCTTGACCGTGGACAGGCCGAACATGATGTCCAGGCCGATGATGAGTGCCCGCAGGATCGGCCTGGGGGCGTCGGTCCGGTTGCTCCTCGGATTAGCTCTGCCGGGATCGCTTCAAGCGGGCCGCGCAGCCTGATCCAAGATCTCCGACCGGTCGGTCTCGTGGTTGGTCACGCCGCCGGTTCAGGAAGACCCCGTTTCCGTGGGTCACGCGGTGGGTCACGCGGAGCCTCATCAGACCCCGAAAAACAGAAAAACCCCAGGTCAACTGGGGTTCCTGCTGGTGTCCGAGGGGGGACTTGAACCCCCACGCCCGATAAAGGGCACTAGCACCTCAAGCTAGCGCGTCTGCCATTCCGCCACCCGGACAGGTGATCTCCCGCAGGGCGATCCCCGCGGCGACATGGAGAAGAATACCAAGGTTTCGGAGTGCTTCTACGCCTCTGCCCTGCGGAAACGTCCTCCCGCACCTGAAGCGGAACGCGGTGGCCCTTCACGCCCCCCAAGGGCCGAGGTTGCACGGCGCGAAGGCGGGCGCTGGCCGAAAGCAGTCCGCAAAAACAGAAAAACCCCAGGTCAACTGGGGTTTCTACTGGTGTCCGAGGGGGGACTTGAACCCCCACGCCCGATAAAGGGCACTAGCACCTCAAGCTAGCGCGTCTGCCATTCCGCCACCCGGACAGGTGATCTCCCGCGGAGCGATCCCCGCGGCGACATGGATAACAATACCAAGGTTTCGGAGTGCCTCTCACCTGGGTATCTGGTCGGGGAATAAGGTCCTTTTATGGGCAATACGGGGCAAACCTGGACGGTTGAGGCGGCCGGGAGCGGTCGGCGGCGGCCCCGGCCCCTGTCGCCTTTGCGGGAGCACCTGAGGGACACGTTCTGGTTCGCGCCCACGGTGGGGCTCCTCGGGGCGGCGGTGCTGGCCGCCGGGGTGCTGGAGCTGGACCGGTTCGTCGTCGGGGCCCTCAAGCAGGACGGGGACTACGGGGCGGTCGAGTCGCTGATCGGGATCGCCGACGACACCAAGACGATCATCACGACCGTCGGCTCGGCGATGCTGACCTTCATCGGTGTGGTGTTCTCGATCTCCCTGGTCGCGCTCCAGATGGCCAGCGGGCAGTTCTCCCCGCGCGTGGTGCGGCTGTACGTGCGCAGCCGGATCACCAAGTGCACCTTCGCCGTCTTCCTGGCGACGTTCCTGTTCGCCCTGCTGGTGCAGGCGTCGTACGAGGGGAACGAGGACCCGCGCACGGTCACCACGGTCCCGGTGTTCTCCAGCATCGTGTGCGTCGTGCTGGTGCTGGTGAGCCTGGGGCTGTTCATCGCGTACGTGAACTCCACGCTGCGGCTGATGCGGGTGAGCCATGTGATCGACCGGATCACGCGCGAGTCGTTCCGGGTGCTGGGCAGGTACGGCGTCCCCGACGACGAGCGGCCGGCGCTGGCGGAGCCGGGCGCGGAGGTCCTGCACTCGGGGCGGGCCGGAGTGCTGCGGGACGTACACATCGCCCGGCTGGTGAGGGTGGCGCGGCGGCACGGGGTCGTGTTGCGGCTGATCCCCCGGATCGGGGACTTCGTGGTGCCGGGGACGCCGGTGTTCGCGGTGCACGGCGGGGCCGCGCCGCCGCCGCGGGCGCTGCGGTACACGGTGTCCGTCGGCGTGGAGCGCACGTTTCACCAGGATCCAGGCTTCGGGCTGCGGCAGCTGTCGGACATCGCCCAGCGGGCCCTGTCGCCCGCCGTGAACGATCCGACGACGGCCGTACAGTGCCTGGACCGGATCACGCAGTTCCTCGCGGCCCTCGCCCGGCGGCCGCTGGGGGCGGTGCACCACTGCGACCGCCGGGGCGCCGTGCGGCTGGTGCAGGACGTGCCCGGGTGGGCGGACCTGGTCGACCTGGGCTTCGCGGAGATCCGCGGCTGCGCGACCGGCAGCCCGCAGGTGACCCGGCGGCTGGCGGCGGCCCTGGACGACCTGTGGCGCCTGGCCCCCGCGGGCCGGCGTCCTCCGCTGGAACGGCACCGGGCGCTGCTCGCGGACGCCGTGACGCGGGCGGTGCCGGACGGGGCGGACCGGGAATTCGCCTTGCTGCCGGACCGGCAGGGGATCGGGTAGCCCGGTCGGCGGTCGTCGTGGGCCCCGGCGGGGTCCGGCGGCGCCCCAGGGACAATGGAGCGGCCAGCAGCCCCTCGACCACCGGGACGGATCAGCTCATGGGACGGGTCACCGCACGACGCCGCGTCATCCGCATCCGGGACGGGGCCGTCAGTGCCCGTCCGGACACGCTGGTGACCGAGGAGCCCATGGAGATCCGGCTGAACGGCAAGCCGCTCGCCGTCACCATGCGCACGCCGGGCGACGACTTCGCGCTCGCCGCCGGGTTCCTCGTCAGTGAGGGCGTACTGGCCGCCGCCGACGAGATCGCCAACATCGTCTACTGCGCGGGGGCGACCGACGACGGATCCAACACGTACAACGTCGTCGACGTCCGGCTCGCGCCCGGTGTGCCCGTCCCCGACATCACGCTGGAGCGCAACGTCTACACGACGTCCTCGTGCGGGCTGTGCGGGAAGGCGAGCCTGGACGCCGTACGGACCACCGCCCGCCACGCCCTCTCCGACGGCCCGGCGGGCCCGATGCGGCTCGAACCCGCCCTGCTGGCCGGGCTCCCCGACCGGCTGCGGGAGGCGCAGCGCGTCTTCGACCGCACGGGCGGGCTGCACGCGGCCGCGCTGTTCACCGCGGACGGCGAGCTGCTGGACGTACGGGAGGACGTGGGGCGGCACAACGCGGTCGACAAGCTCGTCGGGCGGGCCCTCCAGCAGGGGATGCTGCCGCTGGCGGGGGCGGTGCTGCTGGTCTCCGGGCGGGCCTCGTTCGAGCTGGCGCAGAAGGCGGTGATGGCCGGGATCCCGGTGCTCGCGGCGGTGTCGGCGCCGTCGTCGCTGGCGGTGGACCTGGCCGTGGAGACCGGGATGACGCTGGTGGGCTTCCTGCGCGGGGCGTCGATGAACGTGTACGCGGGTGAGGAGCGCATCGTCCTGGGGGCGGAGCAGGCGGCGGCCTCCGGCTGACGCCCGGCCACTGCGGCGGCGGCTTCACGCCACCGGCCCCTCCTCCCGTTCCTCCGCCACACGGGCGAGCAGCGCGACGAACTGTTCCCGCTCGGCGGGGGTGAGCGCCGCGAGCAGCGCCCGGTTGGCCTCGTCGCCCAGCTGCGCGAGCCGGGCCAGGCAACTGCGGCCCTCGGCGGTGAGGGCGATGACGTTCTTGCGGCGGTCGTCGGGATCGGGGGTGCGGGTGACGAGCCGCATCCGCTGGAGGTCGTTGAGGATGCCGACCATGTCCTTGGGGTCGAAGCCGGTCTCGCGGCCCAGGGCGGCCTGGGCGACGGGGCCGATGTCGGCGACGGCGGCCAGCACGGCGTGATGCGGCATGCGCAGGCCCTCGTGGGCGAACGCCTCGCCGAGCAGGCGGCGGCCGCGGCCGGCGGCGCGGTTGAGGAGCCAGCTGGGGAGGGCGCGGATGCGGTCGAGCGCGGGCTCGTGGGGTTCGGTCGTCTTGTAGGGCTCGGTCGTCTCGAAGGGTTCGGTCATGGTGCGACCCTACCGACATATCCGTTGGGATCCCCAATAAAAAACGTTGGACATCCCAATGAAGATCGATCTATCGTTGGGACTCCCAACGAAAACCGTTGGGGTAACCCACAACACCCTGGAGGTGCGCCCCATGCGCCGTGTCCGCTATTACGAGAACGGTGGCCCCGAGGTCCTGCGCCTGGAGGAGACCGACGTCCCCGCCCCCGGACCGGGCGAGCTGCTCGTGCGCACCGAGGCCGTCGGCGTCACCCTCCCCGTCGTACGGAAGGTGCGCGGCGGCGGCCTCCCGCTGCCCGCGAGCCTGGGCGGCGAGGTCGCCGGGGAGGTCGTGGCGACCGGCCCGGACGTCACCGGCTTCGCGGTCGGCGACCGCGTCACCGGCCTGTGCTTCGGCGACGGGTACGCCGACCACTCCGTCCTGCTGGCCGCGATGACCTCCCCCGTGCCCGAGGGCGCGACCGCCACGGACGCCGTCGCCCTCGTCCGCTGCGGCCTGGTGGCCCGCGGGGCGTACGCGGCGGCCCGCCCGGCCCCCGGCGAGTCCGTCCTGGTGACGGGCGCGGCCAGCGGCGCGGGCCACCTCGCCGTGCAGCTCGCCAAGGAGCTCGGCGGCGGCCGGGTCGTGGCGGCCGTCAGCTCCGCGGCCGCCGAGGCCAAGGCCGCCTTCCTGCGCGAACTGGGCGCGGACCACGTCGTCACCTACGACGAGCTCGCCCACGAGCCCGCGGACCGCTGGGGCGGCCCCGTCGACATCGTCCTCGACGCGGTCGGCGGCGAGCTCCTCCCCACCGCCGTCGCCGCACTCGCACCCGGCGGCCGGCTCGTCGCGTACAGCTCGGGCGGCGGGACGATCGAGGCGTACGACCTGCTCGTCGGCGCGAAGTCCGCGATCGGCTTCCAGATGGCGCTGATCGCCCGCCACCGGCCGGAGCTGATGGAGCAGTGGCGGCTGGAGCTGTGGGAGTTGTTCGCCTCCGGGCGGCTGCGGCCGCGCGTCCACGCCGAGCTGCCCCTGGAGGCCGCCGCGAAGGCGCACGAGCTCATCGAGTCGCGCGTCAACCTGGGCAAGGTCGTCCTGCGGCCGGCGTGAGCCTTTGCGCAGCCCCTCCCCCGCTCCGCCCCGCACTCCCCTCCGCACGCGAGCTCGCACATGAACTCGTATGGGCTCTTCGGCCGAGTCTTCCTTGTGTGACAGTCGTACGAGACCTACGTTCGGCCTCATGGCGCCGCCGCACGTCCGCACTGTTCCCGCCACCCCCCGGAACCCCGTCAGGAACGCGCTCGCAGCAGCCGCGTTGGCGGGCCTCGCGAGCTCCCTCCTCGTACCGCCCCCGGCCCGGGCCACCGACACCGGGTTCACGGACACCGGGTTCGAAGAGCGGGTCCTCTTCAAGGCCGGGCCGGAGGCGGCGGACGGGGACGCCTACGCCTGCTTCCGCATCCCCGCCCTGGTCACCACCGTCCGCGGCACCGTCCTCGCCTTCGCCGAGGGCCGGAAGCGCGACTGCAGCGACGCCACCGACATCGACGTCGTCGTCAAGCGCTCGGACGACGCCGGCCGCACGTGGAGCCCGCTGCGCGTCGTGGACGAGGGGCTCGGCGACACCCACGGCAACCCCGCGCCCGTCGTGGACGGCCGCAGCGGCCGGATCACGCTCCTCACCACGCACAACAAGGGCCGCCCCGGCGGCGGCAACTGCGACGTGCCCTGCGACCGCACCCCCCACCTCCAGTACAGCGACGACGACGGCGCCCACTGGTCGGAGCCGGAGGACCTGACGCGGGAGCTGCGCCCGCCCGGCTGGAACTCCTGGTACGCCACCGGGCCCGGCCACGGCATCCGGCTCGCGCACGGCCCGCACCGCGGCCGCCTGGTCGTCGGCCTCAACGCCGAGAGCCACGACGGCACGCGCGTCCACGCCAACCACGCGGCGCTCGCCCTCAGCGACGACGGGGGCGCGCACTGGCGCCTCGGGGCGGTGGACAGCCATCCGACCGCCCCGGACGGCACGTACGCGCAGAAGCCGTCCGAGCTGACGCTCGCCGAGCGGAACGACGGCGCGGTGTACGCGGGCGGGCGCGAGCAGGACGGCACCGAGCTCGGCAACCGCGACTTCGCCGTCAGCCCCGACGGGGGCACGGCGTTCGCCGGGCCGTTCCGGTCCGTCCCGGACCTCTACACGCCCATGGTGCAGGGGTCCGTGGCCGTGCTGCGGCCCGGGCGCTGGCTGTTCGCGTCGCCCGCCGACCCCGACCGGCGGCGCTCGATGACGATCCGCTCCTCCTACGACGAGGGGCGCACGTGGGAGGGCGTGGAGCAGGGCAGGCTCGTCACCCCCGACTGGGCGGGCTATTCCGACATGGCAGTGGTGGACGGGGGCGGGGACCGGGACGGCTACGGGCACGGGGCTACGGCCGGGCTGCTGTACGAAGCGGGCCGGGGCAACGCGCGGGACGAGATCCGGTTCGCCCGCTTCACCGAGGAGTGGCTGGGCCCGCGCCCCGGGCCGCCGCCCACGACGCCGGACCGGGCGCCGGGCGCGCGGGACGCGTACGTCCTGGGAGGCCCGCGCCCGGTCCGGGGCCGCTCCGGCGGGGGCCTCGCCTTCGACGGGGTGGACGACGCGGTGCGGCTGCCCTACCGGGCCTCCCTCCCGCTGGGGGCGCGGGACTTCACAGCGGCGTTGTGGTTCCGTTCGTCGCCCAAGGCGATTCGAGCCGCCGAGCAGCCTCTGCTGTGGATGGGCGGCATGGGCGGCGCGCCCCAGGTAGCGCTGCGGGTGGCGCCCGGCGGGCGGGTGACCGGGCAGGTGACGGCGGTCGCCGGGGCGGGACCGGCCCGTACGGCGGTCGTCCGGTCGGCCGCGTACGGCGACGGGCTGTGGCACCGGGTCGTGCTGCGGCGCGGCGGCGGGAGGATCGTCCTCACCGTGGACGGGGCCGCTTCGTCGGTGCCCGGCGTGCCGGGGACGGTCAGCCGCAACTCGACGTTCGGGGTGCACCTGGGGCAGCGCCCGGACGGCCGGGCGTGGCTGACCGGCGAGCTGGACGACGTACGGGTGTACGGGCGGGCGCTGACGGACGGCGAGGTGGCGCGGCTGGGGCGGTCGGGGCAGCCGGGATTGCCGGGGCAGCCAAGACTGCCGGGACTGCCGGGACTGCCGGGGCTTTCGCTGCGGGCAGGAGGGCCGGACCCGTCCCGCGACCTGCTGCTGTGGCTGCCGCTGGACCGCGTTGACGGCCCTGTTCTCCCGAAGCTGCTGCGAAGTGACAAGTAACTCAGCGTGTCGTGAGGGCCGTGACTTCTGTGCGAGGTTCAGGCACCTCGCTGCCGGTGAGAGCGGCGAAGTTGGCGTGGGCCTGTTCGATGGCTTCGGGGTACGCCACCCGTTTCTCGTGCTCGGCGAGTGCGCGGTAGATGCTGGCGACGGACGGGCTCTGCCCCTTGCGCTTGCCGGTAGGGATGATCAGGGCGGGCTGGATCTGCTCGACGGACTCGCCGTTCGCCCGCCTGCGGAGCACGGTGTGCAGCATGTCCTCGGTGATGACTGGCGGCCGGCCGCCGTGCTTGCCCTTGCGTGCCGCGGTGTCGAGCCCTTCCAGGGTCGACTCCCGGATGTTCTCCCGCTCGGTCTCCGCCATCGCCGCGAAGAACGCGAAGAGCAGCTTCCCCGGACCGGTGGGGTCGTAGATGCCGGGTAGGGGTCCGGCCAGCATTTCCAGCACCAGGCCGTGCGCGGTGAGGTGGTCGGCGAGCGCAGTCAGCTCGGCGGCGTCCCGGCCGAGCCGCTTCATCTCGTAGACGGTGAAGATGACCCGGCAGTGCGGAGCGTGCGCCTTGACCTCTCGCGCCGTCCTCAGCGCCTCCTCGAACTTGGGGCGGACCCGCACCCGGGTGCTGATCTTCTCGCTGAAGATCTTGTCCCTCGGGACGCCGTGCTTGCTGAGCGCGTCGAGCTGGGAGTCGAGTTCCTGCCCAAGCGTCGAGCACCGTGCGTACCCGATGCGGATGTCCGCGCTCGGCAGGTCCGGGTCGATCGGCGCCGGCGGCGGGGTGCCCGGCCGCCAAGGTCGGCCCGGTCCGCGGTCGGCGGGGGTCGGCACCCGCAACGCCTTCCTCAGTCGGGGCACCATCGTGAAGCGGCGGGTGTGGTAGGCGGAGGCGACCGCGCCACCGCGCGAGCGGCACGGCGAGCCGGGCTGCGCGGCACACTTCGGACAGGCGTGCCGTTCGACGTCGTCCGCGTCCGACCCGTCGGCCGGGGAAGGCTGCTGAGGGTCCGTCATGCCCCAGATTTTCGCACAATGCAAGTCTCAGAAGGGGGTCCGTCCCGCTTTTGAGTGAGAACGGGTTCTGAGAACGAATCCGGGTCCGGCGAAGCTTCGGTGGCCTGCTGTTGATCTTGCTCGCGCAAAGGACCGTTTATGAGAGTACGTGGCTTCGGCCGGCGAGCTTCGGCAACTGAGGTGCTTGGTGTTCAGCGAGATGGCGTTACCAGGCCGATCTCGTAGGCAGTGATGACAAGTTGGACCCGGTCGCGGGCTTCGAGTTTGGTGAGTAGCCGCGCTACGTGTGCCTTTGCGGTGGCCACGCTGATGTAGAGGTGGGCGGCGATCTCGCTGTTGGACATGCCGCGTCCGACGAGGGTCAGTACCTCGCGTTCTCTCTCGGTGATGTTCCCGACCGGTCGTGGGTGAGGGGCTGGTTCGGGGCGGGCGGCGAACTCTGCGATCAGGCGGCGCGTGACGCTTGGGGCGATCAGAGCGTCTCCGGCGGCGACCACGCGGATCGCCCCGAGGATGTCGTCCAGTGCCATGTCCTTGACCAGGAATCCGCTCGCACCCGCTCGGAGCGCGCCGTAGATGTACTCGTCGTCGTCGAACGTGGTGAGGATAAGGACGCGCGTCGCTCCAGCGGCTGCCGTGATCAGCCCAGTGGCTTCGATACCGTCCATGCCTGGCATGCGGATGTCCATCACCGCCACGTCGGGCTCCGTGTTCCGGACCAGCTGGACCGCTTCGGCGCCGGTTCCAGCCTCTCCCACGACGTCGATGTCGGGGGCGTCTGCCATCAGGACGCGCAGACCGCTGCGGACCAATGGCTGGTCGTCGGCGAGCACGACGCGGACCGTCATGAGATGTGCACTCCTTCGGAGAGGGGGAGCCGGGCTGCCACGCGAAAGCCGCCCTCGGGTCGTGGCCCGGCGGTGAACTGGCCGCGTAGCAGGGTGACGCGTTCCCGCATTCCGGTGATGCCGTATCCGGTGCCGGAGGTGGGGCCGCCGCGGCCGTCGTCGGCGACCTCGATGGCCAGTTCGCCGGCTTGGTAGCCGATGGTGACGCGGCAGTCGGGGGTGCCCGCGTGGCGTACGACGTTGGTGAGGGCCTCCTGGACGATGCGGAAGGCGGCCAGGTCGATATCGGGGGGCAGGGGCCGTCGTTCTCCGAGCCATCGCACGTCGGCATGGACGCCTGCGTCCTTCGCCGAGGCGGTCAGCCGGTCGAGGTCGGCCAGCCCCGGGGCAGGCTCGCGCGGCGCGGCCTGCGCCCCGGGGCCCGGTTCGGTGCGGCGCAGTGCGCCCAGGGTGCGCCGCAGCCCGGCGAGGGTTTCCCTGCTGGTGTCTTCGATGGTGGCCAGCGCGTTGCGGGCCTCGTCCGGCTGTGTGTCGATGACCCGGCGGCCCATGCCTGCCTGGATGGCGATGACGCCGATGCTGTGCGCGATCATGTCGTGCAGCTCACGGGCGATCCGGAGCCGTTCGGCGGCGACGGCCTGGGCGGCGGTCTGCGAGCGCAGTGCCGCGGCGTGCTCTCGGCGTTCGCGAACCGAATGGCCGGTCATCCAGGCGGCGGCGAGCGCCAGGACGAGGACCACGACCGTGCGGGCGAATCCGCCCGTACCGGTCCCGAGGCGTGCGGCAAAGGCGACCTGTACGCCGAGCGTCGTGACGGCAGCGGCGACCGCGATGCGGCGAGGCCGGGTGGCCACGACGTATCCGATGGCGAGGTCGTTTGCCAGAACCAGCAGATACACGACCTGCCAGAACGGGGTCGTCGTCGCCGTGACGTACGTACCCAGGAGCATCAGTGCCAGGGCCGGCAGTGGGCGGCGGCGCAGCAGTCCGAGAGGCAGGACCGTGACCGCGGCCGCCGAGACGAAGGGCAAGCCGGGGGAGTCGAAGGGCGTGCCGCGTGCCGCGAAGAACAGCACGAAGGGGTAGGCGATCGCCCCGCACCAGGCCAGAGCCGCCCGCGCGGCCGGCCGCAGGTGCCAGGACAGCAGGGGACGCGGCTTGGCGGACATGGGGCGATCGTAATCGCCTGACCAGCGGCGGCACATTGGCCCGTGGGCGTACGCCCACGGGATACCAGCCCTCCCGCGAGTGCAGCCGACGGGCCGATGCCGGACGGACGCCCTCCCCGGCACCGTTGGCCGGGTGATCGAAGTCAACGAACTGACCAAGCGATACGGCAAGACCACCGCCGTCAACGGCCTGACCTTCACCGTGCGCCCCGGGCACGTCACCGGGTTCCTCGGTCCCAACGGTGCCGGCAAGAGCACCACGCTGCGGATGCTCCTCGGCCTGACCGAACCCACCAGCGGCACCGCCACTATCGACGGTCACCTGTTCCGGGACCACCCACGCGGACTGCGTCACGCCGGTGCCCTGCTCGACGCCCATGACGTCCACGGCGGTCGCAGCGCAGCGGCCTACCTGTCCGCCCTGGCCCGCAGCAACGGTATCCCGCGGCGCCGGGTGGACGAGGTCCTTGAGGAGGTAGGACTGGCTCCCGCGGCCCGGCGCCGCATCGGCGGGTTCTCCCTGGGCATGAAGCAACGGCTCGGCATCGCCACGGCCCTTCTCGGCGACCCTCCGGTGCTGCTGTTCGACGAGCCGGTCAACGGCCTGGACCCGGAGGGCGTGCGGTGGGTACGCGGCCTGTTCAGGCGACTGGCCGCCGAGGGGCGCACCGTGTTCGTCTCCAGCCACCTGATGAGCGAGATGCAGAACACCGCCGAGCACCTGATCGTCATCGGCCGGGGCAAACTGATCGCCGACGAGAGCGTGACGGAGTTCGCGGCCCGCGGAACCCGCCAGAGCGTGACCGCGCGGACAACCGACACCGCCGGGCTGGCAGCTGTGCTCGAAGCCGAGGGCGCTTCGGTACAGCCGGACGCCTCGGGCGCAGAGGAGTGGCTCACCGTGACCGGCCTGAGCGCGGCTCGCATCGGGGAACTCGCCTCCCACCACCGCATCGTGCTCCTTGAGCTGGCCACCCGCACCTCCTCACTGGAGGAGGCGTTCATGGAACTCACCGCCGACAGCGTCGAATACCTCGCAGGAGAATCCCGATGACCTCGACCACCACACAGCAGACGGGGGCCTCGACCGCCCCGCGCGCCGCCGAGCCCGGCGCCCGCTTCCGGGACCTCCTCGCCGCCGAGTGGATCAAGCTCTGGTCGCTGCGGTCTATTTCCTGGGCGTTCGGGATCAGCGCGCTGGTCATCATCGCCATCAACATCAGCGCAGCCGTCGCGGACTACAACAACTGGCCGACCTACAACGAAGGGATCCGGGCCCTCTTCGTTCCGATCTGGGCCATGCGGGACGCCTTCACCATCGGCGCCTGCATGGTCCTGATACTCGCCACCGGCAGCATCGGCGCCCTCACGGTCGTCGGCGAGTACAGCACCGGACAGATCCGCACGACTTTCGCGGCGGTACCGGCCCGCCGGTCGGTCGTCGCGGCCAAGATGGCCGTCGTGACGGCAGTCATGCTCGTCTACGGCACCGTCGTCGCGGGAACCTCGTTCGGCGCGACACAGGCCATTCTGTCCGGTCGGGGCATCGGTCTGTCCCTCGGCTACCCCGGCGCGCTCCGCGCCGTCGCGGCGTCCGCCCTGCTCGCTCCGGTGTGCGCGCTCGTCGGGATGGGCCTCGGCGCCCTCATCCGGCACACCGCAGCCACCCTCGTGACGTTCACCGGAATCCTTCTGCTGCTGCCCTTCCTCCTCAACGACCGCCACCGCTGGTCGTCCGCCATCCTTCACGCGCTGCCCCGCAGTGCGTGGGAACGACTGGTGCAGATGGGCGACCCTTTCGAATCGGCCCCCTACCCGGCGACCATCAGCGGGTCGTGGATCGTGTACGCGGCTTGGCCCCTCGCCGCAGCAGTCGTCGCTGTGGTCGCCGTCCGCCGGCACGATCCGTGAGCCCGCAGGGATTGACCGCCAAAGATGTACACCGGGCCATTGCAGCAGGCTCTTGGTCCGTACTCGCCAGGTGCCAGGCGGGAGTGTGACGCCCCCGCCCCACGCTCAGGCTTCCGGCCAGGTCGTGCCACGCGGTGTGCTGGTTGAGGGGCCTGCGAGTCGGACGCCGTACGAGGACCGGGCACCGTGGCCGCCGCGGCGGCGAGGGCGAGGTGGGAGTTCATGTCCAGCTCGAACCGGCCGTAGGGGTTCACGTGCATCCAGAACAGCGGGGACAAGGCCCGCCGGTCGGCGTCGGTGAGCCGCTTCTGCCACTTCTCCTCGCTCAGAATGTCCTGGAGGAGCAGAGTGTTGACGTGCACCAACGCGGACTGGAGCAGGTGCAGCGCCAACATCGAGACCTCCTGGCTCTCCCTGTCGGAGCCGGTCAGATCGCCGTCCTTGCCGTAGAACAGATCGTGGTTGGCGGAGTTCCAGTTCTCCACGACCTGGAGCCCATCGTTGATCTCACGACGCAGGTCGGCGTCCGCGAGGTAGTCGCAGATGAACGCCGTACGCCCGCCCGCCCCAGTTCCTCGATCGCCCGGTAGGTGGGGTGCTTCGGCCCGCCGCGAGTGAAGCGGCGCAGGACCTGTTCGGCCTCGGCGGTGCCCAGGCGCAGGGCGGTGGTGTACTTCACGATCTGGTCGTACTGCTGGCGGATCAGGTCCCAGGCGATCGTCTTGGTCGACAGCACCGGCGCCAGGTTCGGCCACTTCTCGTCCTCCCCGGCCGCCGGCCGGTACAGGCGTGCCGAGCCGACGTTCTTCAGCCGGGGCAGCAGGTTGAAGCCGAGCATGTGGGCGAAGGCGAACCCGACGATGGAGGCGCCGTTCGTGTCGGTGTACTGCCGGTCGATCTCCACGTCCGTGCAGTGCCGCAGCACACCCTCGATCATCGCGGCGACCTCGGACGCCGAGCAGGACTTGAGCTGGCTGTAGACGCACAGCGACTTCTTCTCGACGTGCCAGTAGATCATCACGCCGGGCCCGCGGTACCGCTGGTGCCACTCGGTCATGAAGTTGCTGGACCAGGAGCCGAACTTCTTGGAGTCGCTCGCGCAGGCGGTGCCCTCGCCCCACCACGCCGCATCACGGGCGGCGAAGGTGGCGTTGACCAGCCGCACCAGCGCCGCGCGCAGGTTCGTCCGGTTGACGAACAGGTGCCGCACCCGCCGCAGGACGGCCTCGCTCTCGCCGTGCTTGCCGGTGACCGCGACCCGCTTGATGCCCATGTTCGTCCCCAGGGCGAACAGCACCAGCAGCAGCCGGCGCCGCAGCACCGCCTTCGGTACCGCCTCCCTGGTGGCGACCGAGGTGAACTCGCCGGTGAAGCCGGTGGCGAACTCGGCCTCCTTGAGGATGTCGATCAGGTCGATGGTGCCCCAACGGCGTTCGATCTCCGCCTTCAGCGCGACCAGGTTCTCCGGCTCCTCCTGCTTGCCCAGCGGCGAGACCTTGATCCACGGCTCGCCGTGCCGGCGGACGATGTCCACCCCGCCCGTGGTGCCCACCTCCAGCGCCGCATCGAAGCGGGCCAGGGCCTCGCCCAGCCCGCTTCTGAAGGGCCCCGATGAACTTCTCCGGGTCCTGCGGCTGGCGGATCGCGTCGTAGTGGACATCGCGGTTGTCCTCGAAGTCCGGTGGCAGGTCGTCCTCCGGGTTCTGCCACCGGTTCGCGCCCGGCACCCAGATCTCCCGCCGCCGCAGCGCGTCCCGCAGCGCCACGAGCACGCACAGCTCGTACGGGATGCGCTCGACCCGGCCGCGCTCGTCCACCACCGCCTTGCGCCACTCATCGCGCACCACCCCGCCCAGCGGGATCTTCTCCGCCTCGTCGAAGAACGCGCCCTCCTTGGCGATGGGCTGGTCCAGGTACCGCTTGAGCAGGTCGATGGCGTTCATCACCGGCCGGTAGGCGGTGTTGTTGCACTTCAGCTCCAGGGCGTTCAGCAGCGGTGAGAGCATCCGCCGCCAGTGGTTGGAGTACGACGAGCGCAGCACCGTACGCACCCGGGCCCGGTAGCGTGCCTCGTTCGCCGCCGCCTCCGCCGCCAGGGCCTTCAGCGTGGACTCCCCGGCCACCGGATAGATCACCTTGCGGACCGTGCCGCCCGGCTCGGCGACCGCCGCCTCCGCCAGCCGCAGCAGGATGCCCTCCTTGCCGCGGACCCGCTTCATCTCCTTGTTGAACTCGCCCTCGACCTTCTTCTCCGCCCGTGTGTTGATTTTCTGCACGAGCTGGATGAACAGCTCCACCAGCGAGTCGGTGATCTCCGTCTCCCGCACGTGGCACAGCGTGGACAGCAGCGTGTAGCGCACTGGGCCGGCCGCCGCCCGCAGGTCCGAGGGGTACTCCTTCGACGCCCGTGCCCGCCAGGCTGCCACCAGCTTCTCCGACATGTCCCCGAACAGCTCCGGCGGCAGCTCCAGCGCGCGGACCCGCTGGAGCTTGTTCACCTCTGCCAGCAGGCTGTCCAGCCCCAGCGCGCCCGGATCGGCCTTCAGCTCGGTGAAGAACGTGCCTCCGCCGCCCGTGCTGTCCTCGCTCACGTCGGCGTCGTCGGCGATCAGGTCATCCAGCCGGGACCGGGTCACCGCGGACAGCCGGCCCACCGTGATCGCGCAGAACCGCTCCTCGAAGGTGCTGACCGCCGACCCCACCAGGCAGGCGATACGCCCCGGCGTCGGCGGCTCCAGCCGGTCCTTTCGGCAGCGGGCCACCACCGCCTCCGCCAGCCGGTCCCTCGACAGTTCCACCCCGCACAGCTCCACCGTCAGCCACTCGGCGAGTTGGGCCTGGTCCTCCTCCGTGCACTCGCGGAAGCCGAACGCGCCCCGGATCTCCACCCGGTGCCGCTTGATCGCCCGCCCCGCCCAGTCGTACGCGGCCCACTCCTCCGCCGGTACCTTCACTTGCTGGGCGACGTACGCCACCGCTGGCGCGGGTATCTCCTCGGCGTTCTCCGGGAACCGGGCCTCCACCTCGAAGAACTTCAGCAACGGTGCGAACCCCAACCGGTTCGCCCCCGACTTGTTCCGCAGCCGCTCCTGGTCCTCCTCCAGCAGCGTCCCGACCTCGATCAGGTCCTCCGGCTCCCGCTCCTGCCGCACCCCGGGCTCCTTCCGGTCGTCATGACCGGACCAACGTCGCCGAGCAAGACCCCTGATGAGCCCAGAAGATCGAAAACACTGACAAGCACACCCCAGATCCACTACAGAGAGCTACTTGTCACTTCGCGGCGGCTTCGGGAGAACAGGGCCTTGACCGCGTCGGCCGCATTGACCACGTCGGCCATGCTGACCACATCGGCCACGCCCGTCGCATCGACCGCTCTCAGGCCGCCCGGGAAAGCGACGGCGCGGCGGGCCCCGGCTCCGGCAGCGGCTCGCGCCCGTAGCGCTTCGCGAGGACCGCGCCGACCATCAGCTGCATCTGGTGGAAGAGCATCAGCGGCAGCACGGCCAGGCTCGCCTGGGCCCCGAAGAGGACGCCCGCCATGGGCAGGCCGGCCGCCAGGCTCTTCTTCGAGCCGCAGAAGACGATGGCGAGCCGGTCCTCGCGGCCGAAGCCGAGCCACCGCGAGCCGCACGTGGTGACCGTCAGCATGAGGCCCAGCAGGACGGCCTCCACGCCCAGGAGGGCCAGCAGCCGCAGCGGGGTGACCTCGTGCCAGATGCCGCGGACCATGCCCGCGCTGAAGGCCGAGTAGACGACCAGGAGGATCGAGCCGCGGTCCACGTAACCGAGGACCTTCTTGTGCCGGGTGAGGAAGCCGCCCACCCGGCGGCGCAGCAACTGCCCCGCGAGGAACGGCACGAGGAGCTGCAGCACGATCGACAGCAGGGAGCGGGCCGAGAAGCCGCCGCCGCTGTTGCCCAGGAGGAGAGCGGCAAGGAGGGGAGTGAGGGCGATTCCCACAATGCTGGAGAACGAGCCCGCGCACACCGCCGCCGCCACGTTGCCGCGCGCCATGGAGGTGAAGGCGATCGAGGACTGGATGGTCGACGGCACGAGGCACAGGAACAGCAGTCCGGAGTGCAGTTGCGGCGTCAGGACGACGGGGACGAGGCCGCGGGCGGCCAGGCCGAGGAGCGGGAACAGCACGAAGGTGCAGCCGAGGACCGTGACGTGCAGCCGCCAGTGGCGCAGGCCGTCCAGGGCCTCGCGGGTGGAGAGACGGGCGCCGTAGAGGAAGAACAGGAGCGCCACGGCACCGGTGGAGGCGCCGCCGGCGACGGTCGCCGCCTGGCCTCTGGCGGGCAGGAGGGCGGCGAGGGCGACGGTGCCCAGGAGGGCCGCTATGTACGGGTCGACGGGGAGGCGGAAGCGGAAGCGCGACGGCATGGCCCCAGCCTGGTGTCCGCGCCGCCTATGTGGAACCCCGTTTGCCGCTCTGACTGTCATCACGAATGGCGATGAGCGCGCGATGCGCGGCCTACGCTGGTGCCGTGTTCGATCCCGTGCAGCTCCGTACGTTCCTGGCCGTCGCGCAGACGCTGAGCTTCACCCGGGCCGCCGGCCGCCTGGGCGTGCGGCAGTCGACGGTGAGCCAGCAGGTCCGCCGGCTGGAGGCCGCGGCCGGCCGGCAGCTGTTCGTCCGCGACACGCACAGCGTGCGGCTGACCGAGGACGGCGAGGCCATGCTGGGCTTCGCCCGCACGATCCTGGAGGCCAACGAGCGGGCCGCCCACTGGTTCGCGGGCACCCGGCTGCGCGGGCGGCTGCGGTTCGGGGCGTCGGAGGACTTCGTCCTCACCCGGCTGCCCGAGGTCCTGGAGGGCTTCCGGCGCGAGCACCCCGAGATCGACTTGGAGCTGACCGTCGACCTGTCGGAGACCCTGCAGAAGCGGCTGGCCGCAGGCCGGCTGGACCTCGTCCTCGTCAAGCGCCACCCCGACGGCGAGCCGCACGGGCGGCTCGTGTGGCGGGACCGGCTCGTGTGGATCGGCAGCGAACGGCTCCGCCTGGACCCGCACCGGCCGCTGCCGCTGGTCGCGTTCCCGCCGCCCGCGGTGACCCGGGCGCGCGCCCTGGACGTGCTGGAGCGCAGCGGCCGGTCGTGGCGGGTGGTCTGCACGAGCGGCAGCCTCAGCGGCCTGGTCGCGGCGGCCCGCGCGGGCCTCGGCGTCATGGCCCACACCCTCGGCATGATCCCGCCGGGCCTGGTCCGCCTGGCCCCCGGTCCCGGCCTGCCAGACCTCGGCGAGGTCGACGTGGTGCTGCTGCACGGGGCCCCTCCGGGGAGTACGGCGCGGGGGGCGGCGGAGGCCTTGGCGCAGGCGGTCCTGGCGGCGGGCGACAGGCTGCAGGGGTAGCGCGGGTCGCGTCCGGCTACGGGGTCGCTGGTTTTTGTTCGCGGGCCTGAGCGTTCACTGCGGGATGCCCGGCACCACTGTCAGCGCCCAGGCCCGCGAGCAGGCGCAGCGCGTCCTCGGCGGGGCTGCCGGGGACCGCGGACAGCACCAGCAGTTCCATGCCCGACTCGTCCGGTAGCGCGAAGTTCTCATGGTGCAGTTCCAGCAGTCCGACCAGCGGGTGCCGGTACGCCTTGCGCCCATGGGTGCGGGCGCGCACGTCCGCGCGGGCCCAGAGGCGGCGGAAGCGCTCGCTGCCCATCGCCAGTTCGCCGATGAGCGAGGCCAGGCGCGGGTCCTCGGGGTACTTTCCGGCGGCCAGGCGCAGGTGCCCGACCACCTCGAGGCCCTGCTCGGATGGCTGGGTCGCGCGGCCCTGCTCCAGACGTACGTAGTAGTCGACGCTGACTCCGGACAGGTGCGCGACCTCTTCGCGGCGCAGGCCCTGTACCCGGCGGCGGCTGTCGGTGGGGATGCCGGCAGCCGCCGGGTCGACCCGGGAACGCCGGGTCCGCAGGAAGCCCGCAAGATCGTCCATGGCCCCAGTGTGGCCTCGGTGCTGCCCGTGAAGGTGGCCCTGCCAATACCAGGAAGTCCCGTCCGCAGGAAGTGCCGTCCGACGGAAGAGGCGCCCCTGAACGCCGGGCGCCGCGGCGCCCAGGATCGAAGGCACCCGATCCGAAGGAGTTCCCGTGAAGACGCTGATCGTCCACGCCCACCCGGAGCCGAAGTCTCTCAACAGCTCGCTGAAGGACCTCGCGGTGTCCACGTTGGAGGCCGCCGGGCACGAAGTGCGGGTGAGCGATCTGTACGCGATGAACTGGAAGGCGGCCGTGGACGCCGCGGACTACGGATCCGACGCCTCGAGCCGGCTGAGGGTCGCCCTGGACTCGGGCCGGGCCTTCGAGGCCGGGACGCTCACCCCGGACGTCCTCGCCGAGCAGGACAAGCTGCTGTGGGCCGACACGATCATCTTCCAGTCCCCGCTGTGGTGGTACTCGATGCCCGCGATCCTCAGAAGCTGTCCCGCATCCTCGGGCGAGGTACCCCAGATGTGACGTGAGGTCCGCGCCAGTTGATCGGCATGGACCTCACCCCGCTCCATGTGTGCGCCGGGCGGTGCTGGGAGCGGATCGGCAGCTGGGTGTTCATCGTTCTCGGGGTTGGGCTGGTCGCCGCCGGGTGACGCCCGTTAGGACCGTGTCGCCCTGGCGCACGCGTCGTCGGAGGATTCGCCCCGGCCGACCGGCGCGCTGCGGTCGTACGGGTCGATCTCCGTGCCGGCCTTGTCCGCACGGCGGTCCGTGCCGAAGGGTGGGGTGAAGTAGCCCGTAGGGGCGCCGCAGCCGCCGTTGGTCATGTCGTACTTGTACGAGACGATCGAGAAGGTGCCCGGTTCAGTGATCACCTTGTCGGGGTTGTCCCAGCTCAGGACCAGCTCGCGCCGGACGATCGTGCGCACGATCTCGTCGCCGCCGCCCGCGTCCGCGCGGATTACCGGATAGACGAAGGTGACGTCGGCGGTCACCTGGAGCGCGCCGCGCTCGCCCTCCCGGTAGGTGAGCTGACCCCGGGTCTTCACGACATCGCCGACCAGGCGGGTGCGGGAGGGCTGGAAGCGGCTGAAGAGGAGGAGGGGGTCGTTCTTCTCGCTCGGAGTCAGGAAGGCGGTTTTCAGAAAGTCCTGGACGTCTTTCTGGTGCGGATTGATCAGCGCGATCGCCTTCTCGGGGCGCTCGCCTTGCAACACCCCGCGGTCCAGGCCGGACGCGACGAGGAAATCCCGGCTACTGACGAGGGCCCGCTCCACCTCGGCCGCGCTCATCCAGCCCACCGCCCCGGCCTTCGGCATGGCGATCCCCGCCGCTCCGCCCGCCCAGCTTGCCGCCGGCGAACCGCGAAACGGCTCGTCCACGGTGGGGCGCTGGGCTGCCTCCCCCGGGGTACCCGGGCCGGGCGCCGCCGATGACGGGGAGTCATCGCCGGCGAACAGGTCCACCACCCGACCCGGCGCGAGCGCCACCACCAGCAGCACCAGCGAGGCCAGCAGCCCGACCACATACCAGCCCGTACGCCTCCTGGGCCGCGCGGGCGTGTAGCTGCGCCAGCCCTCCAGACCGTGACCGGGCTCCGCGCGCAACCGCTCTGTCACGGCGCGGGCCCGCGCCGACGGCTCCTTGGGCGCGTCGGCGGCACCCGCCACCGACTCGCGCAGAAACCGCTCCCACTCCTCGTCGGACCTGGACGAACCGTCCGGCCCCGTACCCGCACCCATCTCCAGCCCCTGACAATCAGTAGTCCACGGCCCACTCCCCTGAGACGCGCCCGCATCATGACACAGAGCGCTGACAATGAGGCCAACTGGACGGATGGCGTGGCCGCGCCACAAACTGGCCGCCTGAAACGCACAGTCACAGTGACAGTCAGAAGCGGGACAGCTTCTCAACTTGTCGTTTAACCTTCTGCGGCAGTTCGTCGAGGTTTGGTGCCCTTGTTGTGGTGGGCAGGCCTGGCGTACGCCTCGCCTGTGGCAAGGACTCTGCCCACGTCATGACGGGTAGCCGGGCGACGGTTCTTCGAACCCGGTGGCCGGCCTGGCCCGGGCCGGGAGGGTTTCGGTGCACCGGCTGGTGAGCCGATCTTCGCGTGTAGGTTTCTGAACCCCCTGCGGACGCGGGCGGGTGTGAGTTTGCTCGGCTCGGTCGGCTTCTCCCAGGGCCGTCGCAGGTCGGTGGCCAGCGGGCGGGCGAGCCGGAGCTGGGCATAGGCGGCGATCACCAGCCAGGTCCACCGGTCGGCCGCCTCGGAGCTGCGAAGCCGGGGCCTGGTCCAGCCGAGCGTCTGCTTGAACAGGCGGAACATGTGCTCGATGTCGAAGCGGCGGAGGAGGGACTGCCAGCAGCGGTCGACGTCCGCCTCGGTGGCGCCGGCGCCTGACCACCACAGCCATACCGGCTTGTTCACCCCGCCGCTGGGCAGCTTCTCCACAGCCAGGCGGACGACGGTGCCTTCGATGACGGGCAGTGGGCCGTCGTGGTCGAGCCAGGCCGCCCGGCGGGTGAGCCGTGGGTGCAGTCGGTCCCACGCTTACGCGGTCGCCTTCCCATAGAGCCGGGTGTCCGTGGTCGTCACGGCCTGTTCGATGCCCCAGGTGCTGGGGTCGCCGAAGACGAACTCACCGCCGTGCTTGGGCGGCCGGCCGCCCTTGGGGTCGTAGACCCGCGGTGGTGTCGGCCGTCGCATCACACGGTCGGACCGGAGCCTGCCGAGGATCTGCACGGGCAGTCCATCCAGCAGATGGGCGATGCGGGGTGCGTCGTATCCGGCGTCCAGCACGACCAGGACCTCCGGGTCACCCGGTTTCCACTGGCCGGTGGCGACGAGCCGCTCGACCACCTCGCGGATCTGCTCCATGGTCACTGTGGCGACGTCGGCGCCGGGCTCCAGGCGGACCGCGTCCAGCACCGCCGTCCAGGACGTGCGGCCGGTCTCCAACGCGGCCACGACCGAGTACGGCCAGCCGGGCACCATCTGGTGCTTGCCTTCACCCCGGCCGAAGGTGTGACAAAAGGACCGATCCGCACAGGTGTTGGCGTCGGGCCGCAACCACGGCGAGACGTCGACGGCCGGCAGCAGCCGACCGTCCGCCGCCCTCGGCAGCGGCAACCCGGCCAGGGCACGACGCAGCCGGGCGACGTTGATCCGACCCTGGTTGAGCCCGCCGTGGAGGGCTCCGTGCCCGCGGCGGTGTTCGGGCGCGAGCGCGAGATCTACCAGTGACCGCACCGGCCCGTCCGTACACAGCACCGCATCGGCCAGATCGAACATCGCATCAGCCCGCGCGGTCATGGATGCCTACAACTCCGTCCGGAAGCGTGACACCTCCGCCAACGCATCTCGCGGGACGCCCCCATGCATAAAGCTCACGACCACGCCCTCGCGTCGCTGTTCCTGTACCTCTGCGACGGAGCACAGGATCAAGCGAAGCCCCGCCTCGCATCCGGTGAACTGTAGAAACACGGACAAGTTCGAACCGCGTTCGATCTTGGGTGCCCCCGAACAGCTACGCCTGAGGCCTGCGGCCGTCGCCTGTCTCCACGTCACTGAGCATGCCGTCTTGCACCCCCACGTGACTTGTCTCTGCGACTCGCAACGTAGCTCGGATCTCACCGGGCACCCCGAGGTCGTGACGCATGGCGTCTCCCATGGCGTGGATCAGTGGCCAGAGCGCCTGCTGCGCTTCCGCGGCCGATTGGAGCGTCTCGCCCGGTCGCGGGTTGCCCTGCTCCTGACGCTTCACCTGCCCATAGACACGGGTCAATGCCCCATTTACCTCCGAGGCCGCTGCGAGCACTGCACCGGGGGCGATCATGATGGCCTCGGACCAGCCATTTCGCTGAGCGTCCTTGGCCTCCTCCAGCGCCCGCACGTCTTCGTCTGCAACCGCACGATCCCGCATGACGTAGAGGTGCCGACTGAGGGCTGTAGCGAACTGCCGAGCATCTCGGTGCAGGTCGGTGTAGCTCCTACGGCGCAGCTCGCGATCCTCGCGCGCCTCCTGGATTGCGCGGCTCAGTTCCAGCTCGCGCTGCTTGGTCCGGTCGGCACCGCGCTGAGTAAGCAACGCTCCCCCGAGGGTTCCTGCAACCCCAACTATCGCGATCAGTGCCGCTCCCACGTCCATGAGCAGCACTCTAGAAGGAGGACGGTGCTCGGGAGGAGGCGGCGTTAAATAGCAAGCTCAAAGGCTGGATGGACCGGGTGTTCACCTACCGCTTCGCGTACGGCGTCGGCGAGCACAGTGACACCAAGTACGGAGAGCGCTTCGGCGAGGGCACCCTCGCGGGCAGGAAGGCCCTGCTGTCGGTGACCGTCGGCGGCCCGGAGTCGCATTACGCCGCGCGCGGGATCAACGGCCCCATCGACGACCTGCTGTTCCCGATCCACCACGGCATCCTCTACTACCCGGGCATCGAGGTGCTGCCGCCGTTCGTGCTGTACGGCACCGACCGGATGACCGACGAGAACTACGCGGACGCCGCCAAGGCCTGGGAGCAGCGCCTGCTGACCCTGGAGTCGACCGAGCCGATCGCGTTCCGGCGGCAGAACTTCGGCGACTACGAGATCCCCTCGCTGCACCTGAAGGAGGGACTGGAGCCCGCGGGCCGCACGGGTTTCGGACTGCACGTGCGCGGCTGACCGGAGCAGCCGAAGGCGGGCGCGCCGACCGGAGTTCAGTACCGCCGGCTTCGGCGTGCCGGCTTCCGTGCGGTCCACCCCCAACACGCCACTCCCCCAAGGCGATTGAGGTCCCTGTACGCCGGGTAGGGGCATCGCGCTGTGCGGAGCATGACAAGGAGCTGCCCGTTGCGCGAGATCACCGTTCCGCCACTCGTGACGGCGCCGCCCGTCGGAGGCCTCGCGGACTCCGTCTTCGACCGCGCCGCCGAGGAGCCCGAGGAGGCGGCGTTCGGGCGCAAGGGGCCGGACGGGGGCTGGCAGGACGTGACGGCGGCGGCGTTCCGGGACGAGGTCCTGGCCCTGGCCAAGGGGCTGCTCGCCGAGGGCGTGCGGTTCGGGGACCGGGTCGCGGTCATGTCCCGCACGCGCTACGAGTGGACGCTCTTCGACTTCGCGCTGTGGTCGATCGGCGCACAGCCCGTGCCGCTGTACCCGACGGCCTCCCCCGACCAGGTCCGCTGGATCCTGCGCGACGCGGGCGTGACGGCCTGCGTCGTGGAGCACGAGGACCACGCGATGACGGTCGGCTCGGTCATCGACCGGCTGCCGGAGCTGACGCGGCTGTGGCAGCTGGACGCCGGGGCGGTCGAGGAGCTGGCCGCCGCCGGGGCCCGGGTCGGCGACGACGTCGTCCAGCGGCACCGGATGGCCCTCACGCCCTCCACGCCGGCCACCGTCGTCTACACCTCCGGCACGACCGGCCGCCCCAAGGGCTGCGTGCTCACCCACGCCAATTTCATGGCCGAGGCCGACAACGTCGTCCGGCGCTACGCGCACGTCTTCCGCTCCCGCCCGGGCGACGAGGCGGCGACGCTGCTGTTCCTGCCGCTGGCCCATGTGTTCGGCCGGATGGTGCAGGTCGCGGCGGTGCGCGGGCGGGTCAAGCTCGGTCACCAGCCGCAGCTGACGAGCGCCGCCCTGCTGCCGGACCTGAGGGCCTTCCGGCCGACGTTCGTCCTCGCGGTCCCGTACGTCCTGGAGAAGATCTTCGCGCTGGCGCGGCGCGCGGCCGAGGCCGAGGGCCGGGCCGCGCCGTTCGAGCGGGCCGTGGACGTGGCGGTGCGCTACGCGGAGGCCGTGGAGCAGCGGGCGTTCGGCAGGGGCGCGGGGCCCGGGCCCGCGCTGCGGCTGCGGCACCAGGTCTTCGACCGGCTGGTCTACGCCAAGGTGCGGGAGGCGCTGGGCGGCCGGGTGCGGCACGCGATGTCGGGCGGCTCGGCCATGGACCGGCGGCTGGGGCTGTTCTTCGCGGGCGCGGGCGTGACCGTCCTGGAGGGCTACGGCCTGAC
Source organism: Streptomyces sp. XH2 (assembly GCF_049725035.1). NCBI lineage: Bacteria > Bacillati > Actinomycetota > Actinomycetes > Kitasatosporales > Streptomycetaceae > Streptomyces > Streptomyces sp. XH2. Next base: position 142,388 of record NZ_JBMMMZ010000009.1, read on the forward strand.
GGAGACCACGGGCGCCGCGACCGCCAACCCGCCCGAGCGGCCCCGCTTCGGCTCGGTCGGGCAGCCCGTCCCGGGCACCACGGTGCGCATCGCCGGCGACGGCGAGGTCTGGCTGCGCGGCGGCCAGGTCTTCGCCGGCTATCTGGGCGACGCGCGGGCGACGGGCGCGGTGCTGCAGGAGGGCTGGTTCGCGACCGGTGACCTGGGGCGGCTGGACGAGGACGGCTACCTGTCCATCACCGGGCGGAAGAAGGAGATCCTGGTGACGTCGGGCGGCAAGAGCCTGTCGCCGGTGCTGCTGGAGGAGCGCGTACGGGCGCACCCGCTCGTGGCCCACTGCGTCGTCGTCGGCAACGACCGCCCGTACGTGGCCGCGCTCATCACGCTGGACGAGGAGGCGGTCGCGCACTGGCTGCACATGCGCGGCAGACCGGCGCCGGGAACGGGGCCCTGGGCCGGGGGCGGATCGGGGCTGCTGCAGGACGCGGAGCTCGTGCGCGACACCGACCTGGAGGCCGAGATCCGGCGGGCCGTGGTGGCGGCGAACGCCCTCGTCTCGCAGGCCGAGTCCATCCGCACGTTCCGGATCCTGAAAGCCCGGTTCACGGTGGAGGACGGGCTGCTGACGCCGTCGCTGAAGCTCCGGCGGAGGGCGATCGAGGTGGCGTACGCGCAGGAGGTGGACGCGCTGTACCGCGGACAGCGCCATGGGGCATGAGAGACGGACAGCCCCATGGAGCATGAGAGGCAACCGGGGCATTACGGGAATGCAGTGACGGCTGTGATCGTTGACGCTGGGAGTACGCACGTACGCACCCACCGGCGTGCGCACCTACGTACGCACCCACCTACGAACCGCGTCTCCGAACCGTAAGGATCGAGCACTCGTGAGCAAGGCACCTTCCGCCCCCTCCATCACGCTCAACAACGGCGTCGAGATGCCGCAGCTCGGCTTCGGCGTCTTCCAGGTCCCCGACGCCGAGGCGACGGCCGCCGTCGAGACGGCGCTGGCCGCCGGGTACCGCAGCATCGACACGGCGGCCGTGTACGAGAACGAGACCGGCACGGGCAAGGCCCTGACGGGCTCGGGCATCCCGCGCGACGAGCTCTTCGTGACCACGAAGCTGTGGAACAGCGCCTCGCAGGCCTGGACGCGCGACGCCGTCCTCCGCGAGTTCGACGCCTCCCTGGAGCGGCTCGGCCTCGACTACGTGGACCTGTACCTCATCCACTGGCCGCGCGCCGTCCGCGACGACTACCTCTCCATCTACCGCGCGTTCGAGGGGATCGCGGAGAGCGGCCGCGCGCGGGCGATCGGCGTCTCCAACTTCCAGCCCGCCCACCTGGAGCGGCTGCTGGCCGAGACGTCCGTCGTCCCGGCCGTCAACCAGATCGAGCTGCACCCGTTCCTGGCCCAGTCCGAGCTGCGCGCCTTCCACGCGCGCCACGGCATCACCACCGAGGCGTGGGCGCCGCTCGGCCAGGGCAAGGAGCTGCTGGGCGCCCCCGTGCTCGCGGGCATCGCGGAGAAGCACGGCCGCACTCCCGCGCAGGTCGTGCTGCGCTGGCACCTGCAGCTGGGCCACGTGGCCATCCCCAAGTCCGTGACGCCGTCGCGCATCCGCGAGAACTTCGACGTCTTCGGATTCACCCTCGACGACGAGGATATGGCGGCGATCGCCGCGCTCGACAGCGGCACGCGGCTGGGCCCGGACCCGGACGAGTTCGACTTCAACTGAGTCCGCTGCTTCGACCGAGCCCGCTGCTTCAACCAGGTCCGCCGCGCGGGGACCGGGGCTCCGAAGCGCCGTGCCGCCTCTATAGAGTCGCACGCATGTTCTTCTCGCCCTGGACCCCGCCGACCCCCATCGAACAGCAGCTGCAGGCGGCGACGGCGCGCGGGGACTGGGACGGACAGATCGGCGCCGTCGCGGCGGCCGAGCTGTACGTCGCCGTGGCCAGGGTGGAGGCCGACGGCCTGGTGCCGCCCGCGCCGCTCGCCCCGTACCGCGACCCGGTCTCGGGCAAGCGCTGCCTCCCGGTCCTGACGCGCGGCGCGCTGCCGCCCTGGCAGCCCGACTGGGTCTTCCAGCGCACCACGCTGGACGCACTGGCACTGGAGTGGCCGCACGACAAGTGGCATCTCGCGGTCAACCCGGGGCAGCCGGCCGCGGCCGTCCTCCCGGCCACCACGCTGGACCGCGCCGCCTGGCTGGAGGTCTACGCCGAGACGCCGCCGCCCGCGCCCGGCCGGCTGCTGTCCCTGTACACGGGCCCCCTGCACGGCCCGCTCGCCCACGGCCTGGCCTGCGGCGCCCCGCTGTCCGTGCGCGACGGCGTGCCCTGGAACGAGCTCGGCACCGTCTACCGGGACTACGACGAGGACCGCGCCGTCCTGCGCGACACGTGGGGCGTGGCCGACCCCGCCGGCTGGTGGCACCTGACGGAGCGGCTGCTGGCGGGGGCCGGCGCCGGGCGCGACGCGGAGTTCGCGCTGCGCGCCCGCGAGGGGCTCGCCGAGCACGCCGGTTCCGCCGATTCTCCTGATTCCGCTGACTCTGCTGATTCCGCTGACTCTGCTGATTCCGCCGGCGTCTCCCCGACGACCGAGGAGTGGCGTCAGGCCGTCACCCAGGTCCTCGTGCACCGGGCCGCGCCCGAGGCCGAGGTCCGGGCGATGGACGCCGCCGTCACCCGTATCACCGAGGCGGAGGAGCGGCTGCGGGGCGAGGGCGAGGCGGTGCTGCGGCCCGGGCAGCGCGTCGCCTCGGCCGCGGCCTACGACCTGGCGGGCGCCGTGGCCGTCGCCCGGCTCGGCCTCGCCGCGCGGCTGTGCGGCCCGGCCGACGCGGAACGGGTCATCCTGACCGCCGGAGAGGCCACCCGCAGGACGTACGGGTCGTGGCCCGCGTTCGCCGCCGGGTTCCTGCTGGGGCGGGAGCTGCGGCCGGGCGGGGCGGGCGACCCGCGCACTGCGGTGCACGGCGCCCCGGGGCAGCCGGGGTTGCCCGGGTACCCCGGCGGTCCCGGCCACTCGGGCGGCCCGGGTAGCCCGGGCGGCGCAAACCACCCGGGCGGCCCGGGCCACCCGTACGGCTCGGACCACGCAGTTCCCAGCCATTACGGCGTCGGCAACGCCGACGGACCCGGCGGCCCCGGCAGCCTCGCCGGCCCCGGCGACGAAGCGCTCCTCGCCCACCGCGTCCTCACCGCCGACCCCGCGAGCCCCTGGCTCAACATCCCCTGGTCGTGACGGCCCCGCCGCCCGCGCCCCGCCCGGGCCCGGGCGCACAATCGCGGAATGGGCGTACCCGACGGCGTGTCCGTCGTCCTCTTCACCTCCGACCTGCGGCTGCACGACAACCCGGTGCTCGCCGCGGCCCTGCGGAGCGCGCCGCGCGTCGTGCCGCTGTTCGTCGTGGACCCGGGCATCGCCGCCGCGGGCTTCGCCGTGCCCAACCGCGCCGCGTTCCTGGCGGACTGCCTCGCCGCGCTCGACGACGGGCTGCGGGCCCGTGGCGGGGCCCTCGTCGTCCGCCGGGGCGACGTGGTGGCGGAGACCTGCCGGGTGGCCGCCGGGACGGGCGCGGGCGAGGTGCACGTCGCCGCGGGCGTGAGCGGGTACGCGCTGCGCCGCGAGGAGCGGCTGCGGAGCGCGCTGGCGGCGGACGGCCGGCGGCTGCGGGTGCACGACGCGGTCGTCACGGCCGTGCCGCCCGGCGCCGTCCTGCCCGCCGGCAAGGACCACTACGCGGTGTTCACCCCGTACTTCCGCCGCTGGTCCGCCGAGTCCCTGCGGCCGGTGCTGCCGCCGCCGCGCGCGGTCCTGCTGCCCGAGGTGCGCACGGAGCCGCTGCCTTCGGCGTCGTCCCTGGCCCGGGGCGCGGCCTCGCCCGCGCTGCCGCGGGGCGGCGAGGCCGAGGGCCGCCGCCGGCTGGCGGCCTGGCGGCGCGGCGGGCTCGCGCGCTACGCCGAGCGCCACGACGACCTGGCGGGGGACGCGACGTCGCGGCTCTCCCCGTACCTCCACTTCGGCTGTCTGTCGCCGGTGGAGCTGGCCGCCGTCGCCCGGGAGCGGGCCGGCGGGGGCTGTGCGGGCGCCGAGGCGTACGCACGGCAGCTGGCGTGGCGGGATTTCCACCACCAGATGCTGGCCGCCCGGCCGGACGCGGCCCGGCGCGACTACCGCACCCGGGGCGACCGGTGGCGCGAGGCGCCCGGCGAGTTCGACGCGTGGCGGGCGGGCCGCACGGGCTATCCGGTGGTCGACGCGGCGATGCGGCAGCTCGCGCACGAGGGCTGGATGCACAACCGGGCCCGGCTGATCGCCGCGAGCTTCCTGGCGAAGACCCTGTACCTCGGCTGGCGGGCCGGGGCCCGGCACTTCCTGGACCTGCTCGTGGACGGCGACGTGGCCGACAACCAGCTCAACTGGCAGTGGGTGGCGGGCACCGGCAGCGACACCCGCCCCCACCGGGTCCTCAACCCCCTGGCGCAGGCCGACCGCTACGACCCGGACGGCGTGTACGTGCGCCGCTGGGTCCCCGAACTGGCCGGCGTGCCCGGCCGGGCCGTCCACCGGCCGTGGCTGCTGCCGGACCGGGAGCGGGCGCGCTGCGGCTACCCCGGGCCGGTGGTCTCCCTGGAGGAGGGCCTGGCCCGGTTCCGGCGGGCGCGCGGGCTCGCCTGAAGGCCTGAGCGGGGGGGGCTAGCGGGCGCCGTGTCCCGCCGCGACGGCCTCGATGCGGCGAGCCAGCCCGACGTCCAGGCCGGTGACCTTGCCGCCCACGCTGTGGGTGTTCACGCTGACCGACACGGTGTTGTAGCCCAGGGTCACGTCCGAGTGGTGATCCAGCTCCTCCTGGATCTGCGCGATGTGGATCACCATGGCGGCCGCCTGGAAGTGCCCGTCGAAGCGGTACGTGCGGCTGATGCGGACGCCGTCCGTGGTCCAGCCGGGCAGCTCCTGGAGGCGCTCCTCGACGTCCTTCTGGGAGAGCGGTTCGACGGCCATGACTGTCCCCTCATGAGTCTTCGTGCCCGTGATGGTTGCCCGGGGTAGGTGCCCGCGCCGGGTGCCGGTGACTCAAGCGTCCCACGGGGCGGGGGTGCTTTCGCGCCAATGTGCGGTACGGGGCTCCGCGCGCCGGACAAGTGCTACCGGGACGTAGGTGCCGCTCCTATGCTCCTGCGCCGAACGTGTACACGTCACCGACGCCAGGGGGCCGGGCATGGACGGTACGGGCAGCACGCGCAGGGAATTCATCGGCGGGGCGGCGGCCGTCGCCGCGACGGCGGGCACGGCGGCGCTCGGCGGACCGGCCGCGGCAGCGGCCCCCCGCGCCAGACCCTCCGCGGCGGGCGGTGCCGGCAGATCCGGTGCGCAGACCGTCGCCGTCCTCGGCGGCGGCGTCGCGGGGCTCACCGCCGCCCACGAACTCGCCGAGCGCGGCTTCCGGGTGACGGTGTACGAGAAGAAGGCGCCCGGCGGCAAGGCCCGCAGCATGGACGTCCCCGGCAGCGCACGGGGCGGCCGCAAGCCGCTGCCCGGCGAACACGGGTTCCGCTTCATCCCCGGCTTCTACCGCAACCTCCCGGACACGCTGCGGCGCATACCCTTCCCCGGCAACCCCAACGGCTGCCATGACAATCTCGTCGCGTCGACCGAGGTGATGCTGGCCCGGATCGGCCACGAGGACATCCGGCTGCCGTTCAGCACGGTCGGCAAACCGCCGCCGCTGCTCACCCCGGACGCCCTGCGCCGCGCGCTGACCGGCTTCCTCGACGCGTTCGGCAACATCCCGGTCCACGAGACCGCCTACTTCGTGAGCCGGCTGCTCGTCTGGCTCACCAGCTGCGACGCGCGGCGCACCGGGGCCTGGGAGCGCACGCCCTGGTGGGAGTTCATCCGCGCCGCGAAGATGTCGCCGAACTACCAGCGGCTGCTGGCCATCGGCATCACCCGCAACATCGTGGCCACCAAGGCCGAGGTGGCCAGCACCAAGACGGTGTCGACCTGCATCGAGGCGTTCCTCTTCAACGCTCTGGGGCGGGGCGCGGACGGCGCACCGGACCGGGTGCTCGACGCGCCCACCAACGAGGCGTGGATCGACCCGTGGGTCGCGCACCTGCGCTCCCTGGGCGTCACCTTCGAGATCGGCTCGGCCGTACGGGACCTGCGCATCGCCGGCGGCCGGATCACCGAGGCGGTGCTGCAGGACCCGTCCGGCGCCAAACGGTCCGTGACCGCCGACCACTTCGTCTCGGCGATGCCCGTCGAGCACGCCCGTACGACCTGGAACGCGCAGGTGCGGGCCGCCGACCCGCAGCTGGCGCGCTGCGACAAGCTGCAGACGGACTGGATGACGGGCATCCAGTTCTATCTGACGGAGCCGACGCCCATCCTCCACGGGCACGTCAACCACATCGACTCCCCCTGGTCGATCACCTGCGTGGGGCAGGCCCAGTACTGGTCGAAGCGCGACTTCCGGGCCGACTACGGGGACGGCGCGGCGGCGGACTGCCTGTCCGTGGACGTCTCCGAGTGGGACAAGCCCGGCATCCTCTACGGCAAGACCGCCAAGCAGTGCACGCGCGAGGAGGTCGCGCGCGAGGTGTGGGCGCAGATGAAGGCCGGGCTCAACGACACCGGGCGCACGGTGCTGAGCGACGCGAAGATCCACTCGTGGTTCCTGGACCCGGCCGTGGAGATCGGCGGGCCCCGCCCCGTCAACGACGAACAGCTCCTCATCCACCCCACCGGCACCTGGTACAACCGCCCTTCGGCGCGGACGGCGATCCCCAACCTCTTCCTGTGCGGCGACTACGTGGCCACCGACATCGACCTCGCCACCATGGAGGGCGCCAACGCGGCGGCGCGGGCGGCGGTCAACGCCCTGCTGGACGAGACGGGTTCGCGGGCCGGACGGTGCACGGTCACCCCGCTCTACCGCGCCCCGGAGCTGGAGCTGCCGAAGGCCGACGACGCGGTCCGCTACCGGCTGGGGCTGCCCAACGCCTTCGACCTGGGGTGAGGTGGGCGCCCCGGGGGCGGCGCGCTACGGTCGGATCATGACGACTGTCGTGGACGCCCCCGGGGTGGGCCCGCTGCTGAGGCAGTGGCGGGAGAGGCGCCGGATCAGCCAGCTGGAGCTCGCGCTGCGCGCCGACTCCTCCGCCCGGCACATCAGCTTCATCGAAACGGGCCGCTCCCGGCCCAGCCAGGAAATGGTCCTGCGCCTCGCGGACCACCTCGACGTGCCCGTCCGGGAGCGCAACGCCCTGCTGCTCGCCGCGGGTTACGCCCCCGCGTATCCGGAGCGGCCGCTGGACGACCCCGCGCTGGGCGGGCTGCGCGAGGGCCTGGAGCGGCTGCTGACGTCCTACGAGCCGTTCCCCGCGCTCGTCGTCGACGGCACGTACGAGGTGCGGGCCGCCAACCGGGGCGTCGCGATGCTCATGGAGGGCGTCGCCCCCTCCCTGCTCGTCCCGCCGCTGAACGCCATGCGGCTCACCATGCACCCCGCGGGCCTGGCGCCCCGCATCCGCAACTACCGCGAGTGGCGGGGCCACCTGCTGCACCAGATGGAACGCCAGCTGGCCCTGATGCGGTCCGCTCCGCTCCGCGCCCTCTACGACGAGGTCAGCGCGTACCCGCTCCCGGACACCGGCGGCGGGGAACAGGCCCGGCGGGAGGGCGGCGACGTCCCCTTCGCCCTCCCCATGGTCATCGACCACGCGGGCCACACCCTCTCCTTCGTCTCGACCATCGCGACGTTCAACACCCCGATGGACGTGACGGTCTCGGAACTGGCGGTCGAAACGCTCCTGCCGGCCGATCCCGAGACCGCGCGGCTGCTGGGCACCCTCATGCGGTAGGCATACGGTCCAGGAACCCCGTCACGGTCCGGATCCGGCCGTCCCCGTCCAGCGTGATCACATCGGAACCGGCCACGGGCGCGGACCCGTCGGCGAGGGACACCAGCTCCCACTGGAACCGCGCCACGTCGTGGTGCCCCTCCACGGCGCCGGTCCGCCGGAACTCGAACCCGGGGAACCGCTCCTGCGCCCCGGCGATGACGGCAGCGACCCCCTCGTGCCCGCGCACGTCGGCCAGAGGGTCGGTGTAGGACCCGCCCTCGGCCCAGGCGGCGGCTACGGCCTCGGCCACGGCCTCCGCACCGACGGCGTTCCAGGCGGCGAAGTAGCGTGCGACGGCGGTCTCGTACGACGACATGGCGAACTCCCTGGGCAGGCATCAAAAGGACGGTTCACGCCCCCGGGCCGGAGTGCGCCGGCCCGGGGTGGCGCTTGCCTTCACGATGCCGGGTGAGGCAGGGGAAGCGCGATTACCCGCGAGGTAATGCGGTCGGACGCCGAGCAAGAACCCTGCGCGGACGAGTGTTCACCGCTTTGCGTACTCCACGACACATGCCGCCGCGAGGGCCGTCCCGAGGACCCCCGCTCCCGCCAGGGCCAGAATCTGCAGAGCCCCGGCTCCGTCCATCAATCCCCTGACACTGCCTGCGAATCCGCCGACCGCGACGCATATGCCCAGGACCAGCAGGCGGTGGTCGAGGAAGCCTCTGGCCCAGCCCCAGGAGGAACGGCTGCGCTGCTTGGGTCCGGGCGCGCTGTTCGCGTGCATGATCGGGGCCCTTCCTAACTCGGTTACATGACGGGCTGTTTCCCGCTGGGCGACCGGCTTCCGCCTCCGTACTCCACCCGGTTGAGCTCCTTGGGAGCCAACACCTTGGTGTCGCCCGGCAGCTTGCCCCCGCCAGGTGGCGTGCAGTAGAAATCCACTCCGGTGGCCACAAGCGAAGCGGGCAACCCGAACACCTTGCCACCGAACTTCCCGATTTTGTTCACGGTCGTGGGCTTACGGTGGCTACCGCCACCGCCGAACTTCTCAAATCGGTTACTCACCTGCCCAGCGACGTACGAAGGAGTGCCGCCTTCCAAGTAGTACCAGAACTTGTCACTGTCTCCATGCAATCCGTAGAACGCGGCGTTTGACCACGAGCGATAACTCAGGAATTCGGCCGCAGGCTGCACGGGGCTGCAGCCCCAACTGGCAGGCCGCACATATTCGGAATCCTCTTCCTCCTTCGGCGTCTGCTCACGCCGGGCGTCGTCCAGGGATTTGTAGGTCTCGTGGCCGAAATCGTGCCGGTCACCTCCGTGACTCTTCTGGAGCGCTCGGGTGACGCCGGCGTCCACCTCCTGGACCTCGGCTATCATCGAGTTGATGTAACTTTCCTGGAACGCCTTCCATTCTTCATCTTCTTTACTGGGCGGATCCACGGTGCACTGAGCCCACTCACACTTGACCAGGCCGTCAGATCTTTCCCGGACGAGGATCGCCTTGTCCTGGGCCACGTTGACAGCCGCCTTGATGTTTGACTTCAGTTCGGTGAAGTCGGTGTGCGCTTGATCGAGAACGACCCAGAGGCTTTGCGCCTCGATGTGCGCGTCCTGGAATTCCTTGGCCGTCTTACGGACGAATTCCTTGGTCACGTCGGCATTCACACCGGCCCAGCGGGCCGCATCGGCCTTCTGCAGAAGGCCGCCGTACGCGTCCTTCGCGAGCCTTTCCAACTCGGTCACCATGGCCTTCCAGTCGGTGACCGCCTTGCCGAGACTGTCGAGGGAGACCTCCATGATGTTGCTGTAGGTCAGCTTGGCCATGCCCACCCCTTACGTGAAGTACTTCTCGATCTCGGAGACTGCCGCGGCGCGCTTGGCCTCGATCAGGTCAGCTGCGATCTCGGCGTCGTCCCGGGCATGCGCCGCCTTGGAGTAGTCAAGGTGGTTGGAGATATGAGCGCACGCCTGCAGAACCGTCTTGAGCTGGGAGCCCCACACCTCGACTGCCGTGTTGATCGCACCTGCCGTGGCGAAGTTCTCCCTCTTCAACTCCGTCACCGCGTTGGCGGTGTTGCCTTCCCCGCTCTTGGCCCCACGCGTGACGTCCCCGGCCTTGCGCAGGCCCTCATGGAGGAGGTACGCCTCGTGCCCGACGGCTCCCAAGTCATCCGCGTGCACGACCAGACCAGCCGCCCCGCCACTTCCCGAGCCGGCCGAAGCGCCTGCGAGGCGTGTACTGGCATCGGTTTTATGCTGAGCCCATTCCTTCTCGAATGACACGTTCCCGCTCTCCCGCCCGAGCCCCCGTGGTCAACAGCGGTCGATGACCGCGAACTCCCGATGCTAGCCAGGGATTTGCCCGGCCAACGGCGCCGGTTGCCGTCCTATACGCATCCTTAAGGCCTGCCGTGAACCCCGGAGGCGTGACGACATACAAGGTCAGCTCTATGCGCGGCCGGGCGTAATCCTGTGGGCCGGTGTCAGAGACTGGTGGTCGGCGCGGGGCGCAGCGTATGGGGGCGGCCGGTCCGCGCGCGGCTTTCCTGGGCTGCTCACTCGGCTCGCAGAGCGACGGAGGCGCCGGCAGTGGTGGCCACGAAGGCTTCGGGAATGGCGTCAGCGCCGGCCCGGCGGACTTGGGGGTGCTTTTAAAGGTTGCGGAAACGGTCCGAAGCCGCCGCTCCGGCCTCCGGGCTTTCGTTCTCCTGGGCGCGCGTGCGCGTGTACGCGCGGAGCAGCGGGTGCATGCGGTAGTGGCCGGGGGCCGGTGACTCCAGGAGGCTCCGGTCCGCCAGCGATTCGAGCAGTTCTGCCGCGGCGTCCTCGTCCGCACCGAGGAGAGCGGCCGCGGCGGCCAAGGAGATCTCCGGGGCGGTCGCCAGTCCCAGCAGGCGGAAGGCGCGGGCTTGCGCAGGGGGCAGCTGCCGGCAGGACCACGCGAAGACCTCTTCCAGGTTCAGGTACCCGGACCCCAGCTCGCTCAGGCCGCGTCGTTCGTCCGTCAGCCTTCGGGCCAGCACCGAGACGGGCCATGTGCGCCGGGCCGCCAGGAAGTTCGCGGCCATACGGATTGCGAGAGGAAGGAAACCGCACGCGGCCACCACCTTCATCACCGCCCCTCGATCCGTCTCCGCGCGCTCCCGGCCCACGATCCCGGAAAACAGCTGGAAGGCCTCCTGCGGGCTCAGCACCCCGAGGTCGACCGGGTACGCGTTCGGAAGGCCGGGCATGCGGACACGGCTGGTCACGATGGTGCCGCAGCCCGGTGCCGCGGGCAGGAGCGGGCGCACTTGGGCGGCGTCATGGGCGTTGTCCAGCACGATCAGCATCCGGTGCCCGTCGAGGACGGACCGGAAGAGGGCAGCCCGTTCCCCGACGCCGTCGGGGACGGTGCTGTCGGGCACACCCAGTGCGCGCAGGAAGGACCCCAGGACCGCACCGGGTTCCGTGGGGTGCGGAGCTGTACCGCCGAGGTCGGCGTACAACTGACCGCCCGGGAACTCGTGCCGGGCACCGTAGGCCGCGCGCACAGCCAGGGCGGACTTGCCGACACCACCCATGCCGGTGACGACCACGGTCCTCGTCCAGGCGTCCGCGTCGGCGGACAGCTGGGCGCCGATCCGCTGGAGCGTATCGTCATGCCCGACGAAGTCACTGATGTCCGGCGGTAGCTGGGACGGCCGTACGAGCAGGGGAACTGCGGATTCCACCGACTGAGCCGGCTCCACGTCGGCCTGGAGAATGCGCTGCTGCAACTCGGACAGCTCCGGACGAGGGTTGACGCCCAGCTCGTCCGCGAGCAGCCGGCGTGTGTCGGCGTACACGGCGAGCGCTTCGGACTGCCGGCCGCTGCGGTAGAGCGCGAGCATGAGCAGTTCCCGCAGGCGCTCCCGCAGGGGGTGGGCCGCGGTGAGGGCCGTCAGCTCCGTGACGGCCTCCGCGTGGCGGCCCAGCTCCAGCATCAGCTCGCACCGGGCCTCCACCAGTTGGAGGCGCCACTCGGCCAGGCGGGTGCGCTGCTCCTCCATGTAGGGCCCGGGCAGTGTTGCGAGGGGCTCGCCCTGCCACAGGCCCAGAGCCCGGTCGAGCAGAGTCAGAGCGCTGACGCGGTCTCCTGCTTCGCGGGCGCGCCCCGCCTCGTCGGCCCACTTCTGTGCGGCTTCGAGGTCGAACCAGCTGTCGTCGAGGCGCAGGGCATAGCCACCGGATTCGCTGACAAGCACGTCGCCGCCCAGGACCTTGCGCAGGCGGGAGGCGTAGGTGCGCAGCGCCGCCAGTGCGGCGTGCGGCGGGTCGTCACCCCAGAGCGCGTCGATCAGCTCGGGCGCGGTGGCGGTGCGCCCGGCCCGCAGGAGCAGGGCGGCCAGCACCCCCCGCTGCTGTGGTGATCCGGTGTTCACGGGCTCGCCGCCGTGCTGGACCCGGACGGGGCCGAGCACCGCGAACCGGAGCCGGGGGACCTCTCCGCGGCCGGACCGTGTGACGGGCCGGTGCTGCCGGGGGGCGGGACGGATACTCTCGCCCGCAACCTCCAAGCGGTCGCCGTGCGGCCACGGGACGTCCTCGTGCCGCTCGCGCGGCAGCCGCCCTGCCAGGATCCGGGCCTCGGCCGTGCGACCGGTCCGTTCCAGAGCCTTGATCAGCAGCCGCAGGAGCCCTTCGTCCTCGGGCCTCTCCCTCTCGACGACGTTCCGGAGCTCGGGAACGACGCGGGAGGACTCCCCCAGCAGGATCTGCGCCTCGATCTTCAGGTGCAGTGCCTCGTAGCGCTGTTCCTCCAGCAGCCGGGCCGTGTCCACCATGCGCGGGCTGCCGAGCGGCACTCCGGCGAACGGTGCCCCCCTGAACAGCTCCAGGGCCTGTGTCGCCAGGTCCACGGCCCGTCCGTGAGCCATGGCCAGGAACGCGCCGCCCGCCTCGTCCACCAGGGAATGGAACTGATCGCGGTCCGTCGCCCCGGCGTTGAGCACGTATCCCGCCGGTTTCCGTTCCAGGACCCGCTTACCCGCGCCGGGGCCGGACACCTGGTCGATCCGCTTGCGCAGCAGGTGCACGTGGTTCTGGAGTTGTGCGGGGGCGTTGGCGGACGCCCCCTCGCCCCAGATGTCCTCGATGAGCGTCTCGGGCGTCACTACCTGTCCGGGCTGCCGCAGGAGCGAGGCGAGCAGGGCACGTCGGCGGGAGGCCGCCGGGGTGACGTCCACGCCGCCGACGAGCAGTTCCAGCGGGCCGAGCACCCGGGCTTCGGCCAGCGGGCTCCCTGACTCTTTCGTCTGCGCTCGTCTCTCGCCGTCGCGCCGGACAAGCTCTCGGGCAGCGGAGCGCGACGGCTGAGGCGTCAACAGCGGCGACGGTGCTCGGAACCGGGATGGAGCCGGTGGCGGGGCCGACGGCAGTGCCCAAGCCGTGGCCCGGAGGGCGGCGGCCCTCCGCTGCTCGACGTCCGCCCGGAGTTCCTCCTTCCCCCTCCGGACAGCCCGGAAGTAGTCCGAGTCGAGGTCCGCGAGCGGCTCGCCGCGCCACAGGGCGAGTGCCTCGTCGAAGCGTTCGACCGCCCCTCCGCTGTCGCCGCGGGATGCCGCCGCCTCGCCCTCCCGAACGAGGGTTTCGAAGCGCATGACGTCGACGCCGCCCGCGTCGGCTCGCAGCGTGTAGCTGACCCGGTCCGACGGCTGCCCGGGATGGGTGATCAGGAGCGGCTCGGGTGCGAACTCGTCGAATGTCCTGCGCAGATGGTGGACGTGGCCCTGGATCGCGTTGGCGGCCGAGGCGGGAACGGCATCCGACCAGAGCATCTCCTTCAGCGCGGCCACCGTGACGGCACGCCCACGGGCGAGGAGGAGGCAGGCGAGGACCGCGCGGCGCTGGGGCGGGCCCAGAGGGACGGGGCGGCCGTCGTACTCGGCCGTGACAGGCCCCAGGAGACCGAACCGAAGAACCGGCATCCCCACCCCCGCCCCGACACCACCGTGCTTCCAGGCCGCTTTTCACGGTAGCAGTCCGTTCAGCCATCGTTAAGTGGGCGTAGAGTGAAGTTGGAGTGTGACGCTTGCCCGGCGTTTCTCGGCTGTTTATCGGCACCTGCCACTATCTCCGGTAGGCCTCGTGCGATGTGCCAGTCCGCGTTGGCTTTCGGGCAGGGACGTCCCGGGGGTGGTAGCCCGGGTGTCCCTGTCATTTCCTGCGCCTGTCGCACACTCAGGGGCATTGCCGCGTCCCGTTCGGCGCATATGCCACCGGCCTGCGTCCGCCTCTTAAAAGGCTCATTTCCCGATCAACTCTGGCCCAGGGGCTGCCATTTGGGCTACCGTCTAAACACTCGTCGCGCTGTGGCGCGCGGATCCCGGCTCTCCCTACCAAGAGCCGGCACGGGACCGCGCCTCCACTCCGCGCCGGAATGTCGGACTGGCACTGTCGCAAGGAGAGCGCTGAGATGCATCCGAATTCATCCGCATGGCTGCTGGCCGGGGTTGTCGTCGCCCTGGCCTTCTTCGTCCTGGTCGGCTACCTCGCCCGGGTCCTGCGGACCACTCGCCGCCTGCCCGTGGTGATCGCGGCCATCGGAGGGCTGATCACCGCCCTCCCGGGCGTGCTGTACGCCCTTTACTACGTGGTCAACTCGACCACCCTCTGAGCCCCGTTCACCTGCGCCGGCGGGTCCTCCACGCACGGAGGGCCCGTCGGCGCGGTGCACCCGCCCGGCCCTGCCGTCGGCACCTCAGGCCTGTTTGCGGTCCACGTATTCGAAGACCGAGCCGTCGGGGTGGCGGGCGACGACGTTGCGGCCGATCGGGGTGGGGACCGGGCCCGCGATGATCTGGGCGCCCACCGCCGCCAGGTCGTCGAGCGCGTCGTCGACGTCCGACACCGCGATCGTGGCGGTGATCTTCCGCAGGATGGACAGCTCCCTCTCCGGGCCGCTCATCAGGAAGAAGCACCCGACCGCGGCCACCGCGACGCCGCCGCGGTGGAAGCGCAGCGCCTCGGCGCCGGTCAGACGTTCGTAGACATCGATTGCGTGGTCCAGATCATCGACGCACACCCGTAGCGAGGTCCCCAGAATGTTCATGGGGACAAGGCTAGTTGGAGCCGCGGGGCGATGCGGGGTGGTTCATGCGCGGCACAGGAGTTCACCGTTGAGGACGGCGAACCACGCGTCCTCGTGCCGGCCCCACGCGCGCCAGGCGGCGGCGATCCGGTCGAGTGCGGCACGGTCCGCGTGGCCGCCGTCCAGTGCCAGCCGTGCGTACGCGGAGGCGACGGTGCGGTCCGCCCACAGGCCGCTCCACCAGGAGCGTTCCTCCTCGCTCGCGTAGCACCACGCGCTCGCCGTGGCGGTCATGCGGGTGAAGCCCGCCTGCCGGGCCCAGGACCGCAGGCGGCGGCCCGCGTCGGGCTCGCCGCCGCCCGCGCGGGCGACCCGCTGGTAGAGCTCCTGCCACTCGTCGAGGCCGGGGGCGGCCGGGTACCAGGTCATGGCGGCGTAGTCCGCGTCGCGGACGGCGACGATCCCGCCGGGCCGGCAGACCCGGCGCATCTCGCGCAGCGCGCCGACCGGGTCGCCCACGTGCTGGAGCACTTGGTGGGCGTGGACGACGTCGAAGGACGCGTCGGGGAAGTCCAGGGCCTGGATGTCGCCCACCGTGAAGGTGATGTTGGTCAGCCCGCGGTCGGCGGATACCGCACGGGCCTCGCCCAGCACCTCCTCCGCGGCGTCCACTCCGGTCACCCGGCCCTGCGGGACCAGCGCGGCCAGGTCGGCCGTGATGGTGCCGGGTCCGCAGCCCACGTCGAGGATCTCCAGGTGCGGCTCCAGGTGCGGCAGCAGATAGGCCGCGGAGTTGAGGGCCGTGCGCCACGTGTGCGAGCGCAGGACCGATTCGTGGTGGCCATGGGTGTACACGGCGGTGCCGGCGGCGGCGTCGCCGGATTCGGAAGGGGGCGTCATGACACAGCACCGTAGGCGCTCGTCTCGGATTCCGAGAGACCCGTCTTATCAGTCGGACAGGTTCCGGTACACCACCAGCGCCTCGTTCTCCTTCTTCAGCGTCAGCACCCCGGGCGCCGGGGCCACTTCCCCGTCGTACGCCAGGTGCGTGCCCTCGGCGATGCCGCTGAGCCGGAGGGTCCGCAGGCGGGCCGTCCGCAGCACCGGGGAGTGCTTCAGGTCGCCCGCCAGGGCCGCCGCGAGCAGCCGGGTGCGGGCCAGCGGGCCGCCCGAGACGGTGCGGACGTCGAGGACGCCGTCCGCCAGGTCGTGCCGGCGCACCGGGGCGAGTCCCAGGCCGCGGTACGTGCAGTTGCCGGCGAAGAGCATCCACAGGCGGCGCCGCTTGCCGTCCACGCGCAGGCGGACCGGGCGCGCCGTGCGCAGGACGTGCACCGCCGCCAGCACCCCGGCGGGCCAGGCGCCGATGCGCGGGGCCCACCGCTCGCGCACGCGGACCAGGTCCGGGTAGGCGCCGATGCTGAAGGTGTTGAGGAACCAGCCCAGTTCGGCGCCGGAGCCGTTGCGCACCCGCACCATGTCGACGGCCACCGCCTCACCGGCCTCCACGGCCCGGCACGCGTCCCCCAGGGACTCGATGCCCAGGTCGTAGGCGAAGTGGTTGTACGTGCCGCCCGGCAGGACGGCCAGCGGCAGCCCGTGGCGGCGGGCCACGGCGGCCGCGGCGTTGACGGTGCCGTCGCCGCCGGACACGCCCAGGGCGCCGCCCCGTTCCCGGGCCCGTACGGCGGCCGCCTCCAGGGTCTTCCCGAGGCCCTCTCCCCCGTCCGGGCCCTCCTGCCCGTACGCGACGACCTCCGCGCGGGGCAGCGCCGCGCGCACCCCCTGCGCCGCGTCGGGGCGCGTGACCGACCGCTGCCCGGAGCCGGTGTTCACGACCACCACCAGGCCCTCGCCGCCCGGCAGCGCCGGGGCGTCGGCCCGCGGCCGGGCCGGCGGCGCGAGCTGCGAGCGGGTGGGGGCGATGCCGCGGACGGCGAAGGCGGCGCCCGCACCCAGCACGGCCCCGGCGAGCACGTCACCCGGATAGTGGACACCGGTGTAGACGCGCGAGAAGCACACCGACGCGGCCAGCGGCGCGAGGGCCAGCCCCCACACGGGGTTCTCCAGCGCGACGCCCGTCACGAAGGCGACCGCCGACGCCGAGTGGCCGGACGGGAACGACGTCGTGACGGGCTGCCGGGACAGCCGCCGGATCGCCGGCACGGCGTCCAGGACCGGGCGCACGCGGCGCACCGACCGCTTGCCGACCGTGTTCACGGCCGCCGAGGCGACCGCCAGGGACGCGGCCCCGCGCAGAGCCGCCCGCCGCGCGGGGCGCCCTCCGGCCAGGGCCGCGCCCGCCGCCACGCCGAACCACAGCAGCCCGTGGTTCGCGCTGCGCGACAGGCGGGGCAGGACGCGGTCCCCGCCCGGCCAGTGGTGCGCCGCGACCGCGAGGAAGGCCGCCCGGTCCCAGGAGCTCACGATCTTCCGCATGGCGCACGTGTACCCGGTCGGCGGCGTCCGACGCCGAGGGCCGCCCGGAAGGACCGAGGGCCGCCCGGAAAGACGGGAAGTCCCCGCCCCGGCGGGGCGGGGAGTAGCCGCCCGGCCGCCCCGCGCCGACAATGGCCGCATGACCGATGCGACGCTGCTCACCCGGCACAAGGAAGCACTCGGACTGTTCACCGAGCGCGTGCACGCCATCCGCCCCGGCCAGTGGGACGAGCCGACGCCCTGCACCGAGTGGTCCGTGCGCGACCTCGTCAACCACCTGGCCGTCGAGCAGCTGTGGGTGCCGCCGCTGCTGGACGGCAAGTCCATCGACGACGTCGGCGACTCCTTCGACGGCGACCAGCTGGGCGACGACCCCGTGGCCGTGTGGGACGCGGCGGAGGCCGCCGCCCGCAAGGCGTTCGGGGCGGACGGGGCCCTCGGCCGCACGGTGGAGCTGTCCTCAGGGCCGTCGTCCGCCCGCGCGTACTGCTCGCAGATGGTGGCGGACGCCGTCGTGCACGCGTGGGACCTGGCCCGCGCGATCGGCGCGGACGAGCACCTGCCCAAGCCGCTGGTGGAGCTGACCCGGCGCGAGGTGGAGCCCTACGTCGACAGCCTCGCGGGCACGGGCCTGTTCGCCGAGCCGGTCGAGCCGCCCGCCGGCGCCGACGCCCAGACCCGGCTGCTCGCCCAGCTGGGCCGCCGCGTCTGACGGCGGGGCGAGGGCCCCGCGGCGAACCGCACGCCGGCACCCGCCCGGTCGGGTAATCCGTACGGCCGTGGGCATGATGCCCGCATGGCCTCCCCACTCACTCTGATGACGCCCCGCCTGACGCTGCGCCGCTGGCGCGCGGACGACCTCGACCCGATGGCCGCCGTCAACGCCGACCCGGAGGTGATGCGCTGGATCGGGGACGGCTCGGTGCAGGACCGGGAGCGGACCTCGGCGGCGATCGCGTCCTGGGAGCGGGAGTGGGACGAGCGCGGGGTGGGCCTGTTCGCCGCCGAGGTCCGCCAGTCGCGCCGGCTGGCCGGTTTCGCGGGCCTGTCCGTGCCCTCCTATCTGCCCGAGATCCTCCCGGCCGTGGAGCTCCGCTGGCGGCTCGGCCGGCCCTTCTGGGGGCGCGGCCTCGCCACCGAGGCCGCCCGCGCCGTCCTGGACTTCGCGTTCCGCGACCGCGGGCTGGCCCGGGTCGTCAGCGTGCACAACGCCGGCAACGACGCCTCGGCGGCGGTCCTGCGCAAGCTGGGGATGCGGCGCGAGCGGGAGACGACCCACCCGGAGTACGGGGTCCCGGTCTGCGTCCACGTCCTCGACGCCCGCCCGTAAGACACGCAGCCGTAAGACGCTCGCCCGCGAGACGTGCGCCCATAAGACGTACGCCCGCGAGCCGGACCCCCCGTGAGCCGGTACCGCCCGTGAGCCGGTGCGGGGCCTACCCGGGCAGCACGCGCGAGCCCCCCACCGGCAGGTCCCACAGGTCCTCGCGCGGCCGGCCCGTCGCCTCCCAGGCCGCGCGGACGCGGTGCAGCGGCTCCAGCGGGGGCTCGGCCGACAGGATGAAGGTCGACCAGTGCATGGGGGCCATGACCCGGGCGCCCAGGTCCTGGCACGCGGCGACGGCCTCCTCCGGGTCGGTGTGGACCGTGCCCAGCATCCAGCGCGGGTCGTACGCGCCGATGGGCAGCAGGGCGAGGTCGATGCCGCCGAAGCGCCGGCCGATGCGCTCGAACCAGTGCCCGTAGCCGGTGTCGCCCGCGAAGTAGACGCGCTGCCCGCCCGGCGCGGTGAGCACCCAGCCGCCCCACAGCGACCGGCAGGTGTCGGTGAGGGTGCGCTTGCTCCAGTGGTGGGCGGGGACGAAGTCGCAGCGGACGGGTCCGGCCGGGCCGGGCAGCTCGACCGCCTCCCACCAGTCGAGCTCGGTGACGCGCGTGAAGCGGCGCCGGCGCGCCCAGCGGGCCAGGCCGGCCGGCAGGAGCAGCGGGGTGTCGCGGGGCAGCCGCTTGAGGGTGGGCGCGTCGAGGTGGTCGTAGTGGTTGTGGCTGATGAGGACCGCGTCGACCGGCGGCAGGTCCTCCCAGCGCACGCCGACCGGGGTGAGCCGGGCCGGTGTGCCGAGGATTCTGCGCGACCAGACGGGGTCGGTGAGGACCGTGAGACCGCCGATGCGCAGGATCCAGCTGGCGTGCCCCGCCCAGGTGACCGCGGTCGTGCGGGCGTCGACGTCCGGCAGCGGGCCGGGCGCGACCGGCAGGGCGGCGGCGTCGCGCAGCGCCTCGGCCCGCGGGCGCAGCCGGCCTTCGCGGGCCAGCCGGGCGAGGGCGCGCACGCCGGGCAGGGGCGCGGTGAGGCGGTCGGCGAACGACCGGGGCCAGAGGCGGTTCTCGCCGAGCGGGCGCGGCGCGGCGAGGGGGCGCGGCGCGGCGAGGGGACGCGGCCCGGCGACGGGACGCTCGGTCTGTTCGGTCATCGAGGGGGCTCCAATCGCTGCATCGCGCGGTACGGGGCGGTACCGGCGGACGGCGGCGGCGGACGACTCAGGACAGGGACGGCGCATGGCGGGGACGACGACGCGTGACAGATCGACGGTAGGTCAGCCGCCCGCGAGCCGGCCGAAGGCCGATCCGAAACCGGTCAGTGCGTCGCCGACGCCCGGGGCGGCCAGCGGGTCCGGGGAGTCCAGGGCGCGTTGCCGCTCCTCGTCGGTGGCGCCGAGGAGCGGCGGCGTGGAGATCCGGACCCGCAGGGCGTCGGGGGCGTCGCCGAAGCGGTGGCCGCCCGGCACGGGGCGGCCGAGGGCGGCGCTGAGGTGTGCCTCCAGTTCCACGGAGTCGGTGATGGCGCGGGCGGCGAGCTCGGCGCGGAGCTCGCCGAGGTCGGCGTAGAGGTAGGGGCCGGCCTGCGGGGGCCTGCTCAGCACGCCGGCCGCGGTGAGCCGCTCGTGGGCGGCGCGGGCGAGCGCCCCGTAGAGCCGCACCGCGGCGGCGGCGCGGGCACGGACGGGCTCCGGCTCGTCCAGGGCGTACGCGGCGGCCGCGGCGACCGGCGGGGCCGGCTCGGCCCGTACGGCGGCGAGCGCGGTGGTGACGCGGGCGCGCAGGACGGGGCCGCGGCCCCCCGCGGGGAAGCGGGCCACGGCGGCGGGCCAGGCGGTGGGGAAGAGGCCGCCGGCCAGGTCGGTGAGGACGACGACGTGGTCGGGCCACATCTCGGCCGGGCCGAGGAAGACCGTGCCGCCGGGGTCGTGGCGCATGTCGCGCCAGGTCTCGTCGCTGACGATCGTCAGCTCTTCTTCGACGGCCGCCTCGCACACCTCGTGCAGCAGCTCCGGCGGGGTGACCGAGCCCGTGGGGTCGTCGGCGGGCGACAGGACGAGGACGCGCGGCCTGCCGCCCTCGGCGCGGATCCGGCGCACGGTCTCCAGCAGGGCGAAGGGGTCGGGCACGCCTCCGCACTCGGCGGGCACCGGCACGTGGTAGGTGGGGCGCCCGGCGATCCGGGCGAGCGGCGGGTACCAGGCGGCGCAGGGGCGGGTGAGGAGGACGTCGCCGCCGGCGCCCGCGAGGACCGCGAGCAGCAGGGGCTGCGCGCCGGGGGCGGCGAGGACGTGCTCGGGGGCGGTGGGCAGGCCGCGCCGGGCCCAGTAGCCGCAGGCGGCGGCGCGCAGGGCGGGGCCGCCGCCGACCGGTTCGGGCGCGCTGTCCCGGGCGGCCCGGGCGAGGCGCTCGGCGAGCTCCGGCAGGACGGGCAGCCCGCGCTCGGGCACGGTTCCGGCCGGGAGCGCGGGAAAGCTGGGCTGCATCCGTCCGTACCTCCGAGCGCCGCGCCGTCCGCACCGGGCGGCAGCACCTGTGCGGCCCCGGGGCCGCCCGCTGCCGCCCCCGTCCACCTTGGCAGATCACGGGGTGCGGAGCGGGGCGACACGGGCGGTCGGGTGAGGGTGACCGGTGACGGGACGACGCCGGGCGGAACCCCGGACGGCGCCCGGATGACCATTGGCGGACGAATCACTGCCGGGGGGCCTGATCGCAGCCGGTTTTGCGGCCGCCGGGCGGGGGAGGCGGGACAAAAACAAAGGATTTTGCGGACTGCTCAGCTCCGGTCACCATGTCGTGTCGCACATCCTGGCGAACCTGCCCGCTGGACCGAGAGGCACACCCCCTCATGCACGACACCGACGGCACGCACACCCGCCGTTTCGGCCTCCCGACCGCCACTGCCCTGGTCATGGGCAACATCATCGGCGGCGGCATCTTCCTGCTGCCCGCGTCCGTCGCCCCCTTCGGCACGGTCAGCCTGCTGGCGTTCGGCGTCCTCACCGTCGGCGCCATCGCCCTGGCGCTGGTCTTCGGGCGCCTGGCGAAGCGCCATCCGCGGACCGGCGGCCCGTACGTCTACGCCCGCGAGGCCTTCGGCGACTTCGCCGGCTTCCTGTCCGCCTGGTCCTTCTGGACCATGACGTGGGTGAGCAACGCGGCCCTCGCGGTGGCCGGCGTCGGCTACCTGCACGTCATCACCGGCAAGGGCTCCATGGCGGGGGACCTGGCCATGGCGCTGGCCATGCTGTGGCTGCCGGCGCTCGCGAACCTGGCCGGTACGCGCTGGGTGGGCGCCGTCCAGATGATCTCCACGGTGATGAAGTTCGTGCCGCTGCTGTTCGTCGCGGTGGTCGGCCTGTTCTTCTTCGACCCGGACAACCTCGGCTCGTTCACGACGGCCGACGGCAACTGGACCGGCGGGCTGACGGCGTCGGCCGCGATCCTGCTCTACTCGTACGTGGGCGTGGAGTCCGCCGCGATGAGCGCGGGCGAGGTGCGCGACCCGGAGCGCAACGTGGGGCGCGCGAGCGTCCTGGGCACCGTGGGTGCGGCGCTGGTCTACCTGCTCGGCACGGTCTCGGTCTTCGGCACCGTCCAGCACGACAAGCTGGTCGCGTCGACGGCCCCGTTCTCCGACGCGGTCGACGTGATGTTCGGCGGTCACTGGGGCGGCATGCTGATCGCCGCCTGCGCCGTGATCTCCATCGTGGGCGCCCTCAACGGCTGGACGCTGATGAGCGCCCAGGCCCCGTACGCCGCCGCGAAGGACGGGCTGTTCCCGGCCGCGTTCGGGAAGAAGAAGCGCGGGGTGCCGACGTTCGGCGTGCTCGCCGCCGCGGTCCTCGCCACGGGCCTGACCGTCGTCAACTACACCTCGGGCGTGGGCGGGGTCTTCGAGATCCTCGTCCTCATCACGACGTTCTCCGCGACGGTCCCCTACCTGCTGGCCGCCGCCGCGCAGGTGTACTTCCTGCTGACGGGGCAGCGCGACAAGGTCCGCACGGGCCGCTTCGCCCGGGACATGGTGCTCGCGCTGGGCGCCTTCGCCTTCTCCTTCTGGCTGGTGGCGGGCGCCGGATACGCGGCCGTCTACCAGGGCGTGCTGTTCCTCTTCGCGGGCATCCTCGTGTACGTGTGGCTGACGGCCCGCCGCCCCGCGGCGGAGCAGGCCGAGCCGGTTCGGGAAGCGCCGGAAAAGGCGGAAAAGGCGGCCGTCACGCCGTGACGCCGCCGTCGAGGACGAGGTCGGCGCCGACGGTGTAGCCGGCCTCGTCCGAGGCGAGGTGCAGCACGGCGGCCGCGATCTCGTCGGGGGTGCCCGCCCGGCCGGCGGGCACCTCGCGGCGCATCCGCTCGGCCTTGTCCAGCGAGGACTCGCCGGGGCGGGAGGACATCGGGGTCTCGACGGGCCCGGGGCTGACGGCGTTGATCCGCACGCCCTCCCCGATGTGGTCCAGGGCGGCGTTGCGGGTCAGGGCGGAGACGGCCGCCTTCGTGGCCGTGTACGCGCCGAACCCGGGCTTCCTGCGGTGCGCGCCGACGTTGGACGCGATGTTCACGATGGCGCCGCCGCCGTGGGCGCGCATGTGCCCGATCTCGTGCTTCATGGACAGCCAGACGCCCTTGAGGTTGGTCTCGACGATCCGGTCCCAGTCCTCCTCGGGCACGTCCGCGACCTTGGCCGGGGGCACGGCCAGGCCCACGTTGTTGACGGCGACGTCGAGGCCGCCGAAACGGGCCACGGTCTGCTCCACGAGGGCCCGTACGTCCTCGGAGCGGGTCACGTCCGCGGTGAGGGCGACGGCCTCGCCGCCCTCCGCCTCCACGTAGGCGACCGTCTCCTTCAGAGGCTCCTCCCTGCGGCCCGCGACGACGACGCGCGCGCCCTCCCGGGCGAAGGCGAGGGCGACGGCCTGGCCGATTCCCGTGCCGCCGCCGGTGACGAGGACGGTCTTGCCGGTGAAGCGTGCGGTCATGTCGGCACTCCTGTGCAGTAGCGGTGGGTGAGGGGGTGGCGGTTCAGTCCAGCAGGGCGAGGGCCTGCTGCGCGGCGTCCCGCAGCCGGGCCGGCCCGGGCGCGGCCTTGCCGACGACCCGCATGCCCTGCATGAGGACGAGCAGCATCCGCGCGAGCGCCACGGGGTCCCGGCCGGCGGGCAGTTCGCCCTGGTCCGCCGCCCGGGTCAGCGCCGAGGCGAGCGCCCGCTCCAGGGCGAGCCAGCTGTCCTCGACGCTGCGGGCCGCGGCGGGGTCGTGCGGCGCCAGCTCGACGGCGGTGTTGGTGACGAAGCAGCCGCGCCGCAGGTCGTCCCCGGCAGCCTCCTCCGCGAAGCGAGCCACCAGCTCCCGCACGGCCGGCAGGGCCGGGCCGGGGCGCGACAGCTCCTCGGCGATGCCCGGGCCGCGCTGCTCGCCGTAGCGCTCCAGCGCCTTGAGGTAGAGCTCGTGCTTGCTGCCGAACGTCGCGTAGAGGCTCGCCCGGGCGATGCCCAGCCGGCCGACGAGGTCGGCCATCGACGTCGCCTCGTAGCCGCGCTGCCAGAACAGCTCAAGGGCGGACTGGAGCGCGGCGTCCGGATCGAATTCCTTGGTCCTGGCCACGGGTTGACGGTAGACCTTTCGAGAACGATCGGTCAAGAATGACTCGTCGTCACCACCGCCCCGGGCGCCGCCTCACGGCGCCCGGGGCTGAACCGGGGCGGAACCGGGGCCGAACCAGGGCCGAACCAGGGAAAGGACGGGTACGACCCGCTACGAAGTCGGCCGCATCCGGAAGTCGTACTGCCTGGGCAGCCGCTTCGCCCGCGCCCGCGCGCGGATCTCCGCCGTGACCGGGCCCTCCCCCGCCAGCAGCCGTTCCTCGGTCGCGTACCAGGTCTCGCCGAGGGACTCGTCGCCCTCGCGCAGGTCCTCCACCTCGAAGCCCCGGTCGAAGATCTCCCGCGCGGCCGCGGCGTCACCCCGGGCGAGCAGGACCCGCGCCCGGAGCAGCTTGAAGCGGCCGCGCTCCCGGACGCCGGGGCGCAGGCCGTCCAGTACGGCCGCGGCGTCGTCGGCACGGCCCACGGCCAGCAGGGCCTCCACCGCCTCCTCGCCGAGCCCGGTCATGGCGGCGGTCCACGAGGCGCCCTCGCGCCGCTCGTCGCGGGCGCCCTCGAAGGCCTCCAGATAGCGGTCGGCGGCGCGCTCGGCGTGGCCGTCCTCGGCGTCGGCGAAGGCGAGGCAGCGCTTGACGAACCACAGGTCGTCCGCCCCCTCCCAGGCGCGGACCGCCTGCGAGCGGTCGCCCGCGTGCCAGCGGGCGACCCCGAGGTGGTAGGCGCCGTAGAGGTCGTCCTCGCCGGTCGTCTCCAGCAGCTCGCGCCACTGCGGCGACACCAGCGAGGGCGGGGGCGGCAGCACCCGCTGCGGCCACGGGTGCGAGCCCGTCCGCAGGAACGCGAGCCAGGGCTCCTGCTCCTCCCCCAGCGTCTCCGGGGCGAAGGGCGTGCCCGGCAGGTCGTAGTGCCCGCGCTCGGCTTCGAGCGCGCCCCAGCCGGAGCCCGTGTGCAGGCTCTCCTTCGGCTCGGCGTCGGCGTACGGGCGCCACGCCTCGTACGCCGCGTCCACCTCGGCCCGGGGCAGGGCCGCTTCGAGCCGGGCCGCCGCCTCGCCGCGGGCGGCCGCCCAGTCGGCGCCGTGCACGGCGGCGGGGTCCGCGGACAGCGGGCCGTACGCCTCCAGCCAGGCGAACTCGCCGCCGGGCTCCAGCGGCACGTGCTCCAGCTGGGTGCGGGCGAGCCCGGCCTGGATCTCGGCGTAGCCGCCGGTGCCGGGCTGCGTGAGCCACTCCTGCCAGCGTCGGCCGCCGCGGCCCGAGCCCCAGACGAAGAGCTTGCGGCCGCGCAGCAGGTCGGTCGAGGTCTGCACGAGACCGCGGCCGTCCGCGCCGAGGGAGGCGATCCAGCGGCGCTCCCCGCCGGGCACGTCGTAGAAGAAGTCGGCGGCGTGCGTGCTGTTCAGCGGGTACGTGCGGTCCGTGCCCTCCCACTCGGGCACCGGGACCCGGCGCAGGCTGCGCTCGTAGCCGAACCGCCAGGCCGACTCGGCGGGGGCGAGGACGCGCGAGCCCTCCTCCTCGGGGACGGCGGTGTTCGACCACCAGTAGACGGGCGCGGGCCGGTGGTGGGGGTTGCGGATGCGCACGCCCGCGTAGAGGAAGTCCGAGCCGTCGGGCAGCCACAGGTCGACCTGGAACGGCAGGTCGCGCAGCCGCTCCCACTCCCACAGGCGCAGCATCTCCCCGCCGCCGGGCGCGGGCACGCGGGCGGCGTGCAGCGGGGCCACGGAGAGCGGGGTGTGGCCGGTGGCGCCGATGTTCCACTCGATGCCGCCGGAGAACCAGGCGCCGTTGAGCGCGAAGTGGGCGGGCTGCAGGACGGGGTTGGCGTAGAGCAGCTGCCGGCCCGTCGGCTTGTGTTCGAGGGAGTGGACGCGGCCGCCGAGGCCGGGCAGGACCGTGGCGCGCAGCCGGTCGTTCTCGACGACGACCGCGTCGACGTCGGTGAGGACGCGCTTGCGGGTGTAGTGGTCGCGGCGGCGCACGGGCAGCACGGAGCGCAGCGGCTCGTAGCCCGTCTGGCGGACCATGTCGGCGGGCAGGCCCTTGCGCTGTGCCGCGTCGAGCCGGTGGACGTCGCGGGCCGTGCGGAGGGACGGCAGCGGGTTCTCCGCGCCGAGCGGGGCGGCGGGCAGGGACAGTACGGCTCGTCGGATGGTCGTGGGCACGGCAGCCTTTCTCAAGCCAAGAAGAACGGTCCTGGGTCCTGGGTCAGTCCGGAGGCTCCGGCAGCATGTCGGCGGTGATCGCCCAGCGCTCGTGGTCGCGCCACGCCCCGTCGATGAAGAGGAACGCCGGGGAGAAGCCCTCCAGCCGGAAGCCGTTGCGCTCGACCAGCGCCAGTGACGCGGCGTTGCCCGGCTGGATGTTCGCCTCCAGCCGGTGCAGGCCCAGCGGGCCGAAGGCGTGGCGCAGGACGAGGCCGAGGCCCTCGCTCATGAGGCCGCGGCCCGCCGCCGGCACGAAGGCGCCGTAGCCGAGCGCGCCGCACTGGAAGCGGCCGCGCACGATGTTGTTGATGTTGACGAAGCCCGCCGCGCGGCCGGTCCCGCGCACGCACACGAGGAGGCCCACGCGCTGCTCGCCGTCGAGCGTGGCGGCGTACGCGGCGAAGTCCTCCTCGGTGGCGGGCATGGACAGCCACGGGTGGTGCAGGTCCGCGCTGGCCCTCACGAGGCGGGTGAACTCCGGGCCGTCCCCGGGCGTCACGGGGCGGATCGCGACGCGCGGCCCCTCGGCCAGCCATTCCGGCACCGCTTCATCCACCGGTTCATCGTACGGTCCGGCGCCGGTGGCGCCACGGGCCGTCAACGCCACTCCGGCGCGTCGGATCCCCAGAGCCCGGGGGTTTTCGCCCAGTCGCGGGGGGCACCTTCGACGTGCACCGGCGGCCGTGCGTACCGGACGCGGCCGAGCGGCCCGCCGGCCTCGGCGAGCCACGCGTCCGGTGCGTACGCTCCGCCGGGTTCGCTCTCGTCGCGCGGCAGGTCGTGGGTGAGCCAGTGCGCCGTCCGCGCGAGGGAGAGCCGGGCGAGGCGCGTGCCGCCGGTGGTGCGCTGCTCGGTGACGGCGCGCAGGACGGCGGCCGCGAGGAGGTAGCCGGTGCCGTGGTCGAGCGCCTGCGCGGGCAGGGCGCCGGGGGCGCCGTCGGGGCCGGCCTCGGTCGCTGCGATGCCGCAGGCGGCCTGGACGAGGCTGTCGAAGCCGCGTCGCCCGCCCCAGGGCCCGTCCGTGCCCCAGGCGCTCAGCTGACCGACGACCAGCCCCGGTCGCCGCTCGGCCAGCGCCTCCGGGGAGAGGCCGTGGCGGTCGAGCGCGCCGGGCCGGTAGCCGGTCACGACGACGTCGGCGCGGGCGAGCAGGTCCTCGAAGGCCGCCCGGCCGGCGCGGTGCGCGAGGTCGAGCACGGCCGAACGCTTGCCGAACCCGGTGTCGTTGTGCGCGTCCTGGCTCTCCGGGAGGCCGGGCGGGTCGAGCCGCAGCACGTCCGCGCCGAGCAGGCCCAGGGTGCGGGTGGCGACGGGGCCGGCGATGACGCGGGTCAGGTCGAGCACGCGCAGGCCCTCGGCGGGTGCCCCGGCATCCGCCGGCAGGGTGCGCACGGGGCCGTCGGCGATGCGCTCCAGGGTGAGCAGTGGGCGGCGGGCCACGGCCGCGCCCTGCGGGTGGGCGGCCCACTCCGCGGCGGAGCGCACGGCGACGGCCAGCCCTCCGGCCGCGTTGACGGTCTCCTGGACCTCTTCGGCGTCGCGCAGGGCGAGTTCGTCGGCCAGGCGGCCGGCGAGGGCCTCCCCGTCGTCCGTACGGGGCAGGCCGAGCGCCTCGGTCAGCCGGGCGCGGTGGTGCGGGTAGTTGGCGTGCGTACGGATCCAGCCGTCGCGGGTGCGCCAGAAGCGGGACAGCGGCGCGAAGGCGGCCGCGGCGCGGCCGTCGACGCGCAGGTGCCGTTCGCTGACGAAGGCGGTGGCGACGGCGCCGTCGTGCACCTGCACGGCCGGGAGCCGCCCGCCGCCGCGCCGGGCGGCGGCCAGTTCGGCGGCAGCGAGGGACGCCACCGCGACCGTGGCGCGGGCCAGTTCGCAGACCGGCAGCCGGGAGGGCAGCGTGCCGCCGGGACCGCCGTACGAGACGGCGGCCGTGAGCGCGGGGTCCCCGCCGAGCGCGGCCCAGGCGTGATCGGTTCCGCCGGCGGATCTCTTGATCATCCGATCAGTCTGCCACCGGGGCCTTGCCGGCAGCTAGGGGGAAACGTCGCTGCCGGCACCGTGCGGCGGCCTGCCCGGCGGGGGGGAAGGACGACGGCGAGCGTACGGATTGCGGTGCTCGCGCATGCCGCCGGGCCGTCGCCGCGGGGGCTTGTCACCGTTGCGGCGGGCAATCTCTTGCCGCCGCGACGGCGAGCACCCACGCTGCGGGGAACCGGCGGTACCGACCCGCACCACGGCCCCGGCGGAAGCCCGCCGGACAAGACTGCAACGACACCTCCCCCGCCCCCGGCAAGCCGTCTTTCTTCCGCGACGGCGAGCAACCACACTGCAGGGAACCGGCGGTACCGACCCGCACCACGACCCCGGCGGAAGCCCGCCGGACAAGACTTCAGCGGCTCCTCCCCCGTCCCGGCAGGCCGTCTTTCTTCCGCCGCAACGGTGGGAAACCGCCACGTGGTGGACCGGCGGTGCCCGACGCGGCCGCAGCCTCGGGGACGGCCGCGGCGGCCCCGCCGGGCAGGCTCCACGGCTGAGACCGGCGCTTCTCGGCCGGGCTCAGCCGTAACCCCCCGGCACCGGCGTCAGCTTGACCGTCTTGTCCTCGCTCCCGCTGGCCAGCCACGCGCCGTCCGGGCCGAAGGCGACGCAGAAGACCGTGTCGTGGTGCTGCACCCGCAGCGCACGGCCGCCGTCCGCCATGGACCACAGGCCGGCCGTGCGGTCGGCGGAGGCCGTGGCGAACCACCGGCCGTCGGGGCTGAAGGCCACGTCCTTCACGGCGGCGCCGTGCCGGACCAGCAGGCGCTGGTGCCCGCTGCCCGCGTCCCACACCCGGACGCAGCCGTCGTCTCCCGCCGTCGCCAGCTGACCGCCGTCGGGGCTGAAGTCGACGGCCTTGACCGGGTGGTCGTGGCGCAGCCGCAGCAGGGCGTCCCCGCCGAGCGACCACACGTGCACCGACCGGTCGGCCGAGGCGGAGGCGAGCCGGGCGCCCTCCGGGCTGAAGGCGACGTCGGTGACGACCTGGTCGTGCGTGATGCGCAGCATGGGCTCGCCGCCGGTGGAGTCCCACAGCCGGACGGTGCGGTCCGCGGAGGCCGAGGCCACGCGGAAGCCGTCGGGGCTGAAGGCCACTCCGAAGACCACGTGGTCATGGCGCAGGCGCAGCAGTTCCTCGCCGTCGGAGGCCGCCCAGATGCGGACGGTGTTGTCGGCGCCTCCGGTGACGAGGCGGCGGCCGCCGGGGCTGAAGGCGGCGGCGAAGACGGACGAGAGCCAGCCGCCCACGGTCTGCTCCCAGATCCGGTTGCCGGTCAGGGCGTCCCAGACCCTGATCCGGTTGCGGGATCCGGTGGCGAGCCGTCTGCCGTCGGGGTGGGCGGCGAGAGCCTGCACCCACTGGCGGGCGTTGAGGACGCGCGAGGTGACGCCGGGGCCGGGCGGACCGGCCGATCCGGGCGTGCCGGCCCCACCGGGCGTGCCGGCCCCACCGGGTGTGCCGTGCGCCCCCGGGCCGCCGGTCGTACCCGCCCCGCCCGGCGCCGGGTCCCAGGACGGCCTCGGCGGAATGCCGGACGGCACGGGCGACGGTGCGGGCGGAGGCTCGGGCGGCGGTCCGGGGGCCGGCGAAGGCTGCGGCACGGCCGGCCCCGCCTCCGCCGTCAGCTCCGGCATGTCGAAGAGGCGGGCGTCCCCGCCGCGCAGGTAGAGGACCGGCGTCGCCCACTCCAGGCTGTCGTCCTTGTCGACGACGAGGGCGATCCGCCCGACCCGCACGGCCTCGTCGACGCTGCGGCCCCCGGCCAGCGCCTGGTAGAAGGACGCGGCGAAGCGGGTGGCCGCCTTGTCGGTGACGGCGAACTGCATGGCGACGATCGCCGGCACGGTCCGCACCAGGACGGCCGCGGTGCTGGAGAAGAGGTCCTCGGCGTTGCCCATGCCGCTCTGGCAGCTGTTGAGGATCACCAGCTGGGGCCTGGGCCGGGCCACGCTGAGGAGCGAGGCGAGGGCGGAGGCGTGCAGGTGGTGCTCGCGTCCGTCCGCGTCGGCCAGCGTGATCATGCCCTCGTGGCGCCGGGGGTCGTAGGCGCCGTGCCCGATGAAGTGCAGGACGTGGCAGCCGCGCAGGAGCCTGCGGGAGAGGTCGTCCGCGGTCTGGCCCTCGACCCAGTCGAGGTCGACGAGCCCGCGCTCGGTCAGCGGGCGCAGGGCGACCGCGAGGGCGGCGCGCTCGCTCTCGGCGCCCAGGGGCGCGAGGGAGCGGGGCAGCGAGGTCATGCCGAGGACCTTGAGGGGCGGTTCGGAGCGCAGCGGGGCGAGCGGCTCGGGCAGGTCGACGTAGCGGACGAGGGGCTGGCGCAGGCACAGGTAGCCGCCGAGGTCCTCGTCGTGGAGCAGTTCCCAGGGCAGGGCGGCGAGTTCGGGCGCGCGGATGCGCAGGACCACGCGCAGCGCCTGGTCGCGTTCGGCGGCGCGCTGGCGGCTGGCGAGGTACAGGCCGCGCAGGCGTCCGTCGAAGACGGTGCGGAAGAGCCGCTCCCCCACGTCGCGTACGGGCCGCTCCAGGCCGAGGGCGGCCGCGCGCGGCGTCACCGAGGAGGCGAGGACGGCCCGTTGGAGGTCGGCGAGGCGGTCGCCGATGACGTCGGGTTCCAGGGCGACCGAGGCGGCCCCCTCGCCGGCGGGCGAGGAGACCGTCACCGCGTACTGCCCGCCGGTCCCGCCGCTGATCTCGAGGACGAAGTCGGCGGGGGGCATCACGGCTCCCGGGAGGTCCTGCGGGATGTCACCATTTCCGTTTCCCGCTTCTTCACGTGGCCGTGCCGTGCAGCGGGCCCGCGTTCTTCCACCAGGCGAGCAGTTGCCCGTACGAGGCGAGCGGGGCGTGGGCCTGCGCGATGATCTTCACGTCCTCGCTCGACCACGTGAGGTAGACGTCGCCGTCTCCGGGGTCCTGGTTGCAGGCGAGTTCGCCGACTTCCTTTCCGCCGTTGTTGTACTTCTGCCGGCCGTTGAGCGGGGTGGACGGGCCGCATGAGCTCTGCGTGAAGGTGACGTCGTTGACGAGCCGCTGGAATCCGCCCTGGGTGCTGATGTCGTCCACGAACTGTGCGTAGATCACGGGGAATCCGGCGGCCGGGGTGCACGCGACCACGGCGACGACCGACGCCGGGAACCTGGACGCGTCGCCGTCGGAGCAGCTCGGGCGGATGGCCGGCGGCACGTGGGCGAGCAGGGCCGCCGTCGGCCCCGAGGAGCGGGGCGTGCCCGGCACGGGCGCCGGGGACTCCGGCTGCGGCGGGGCGGCCGACGGCTGCGCGGGCGGCTGCGACGAGGGTGGCGCCGGTAATGACGACGACGTCACGGTTTTCTGGGGCGCGGTCCCCGGCGGAGGATCGGCCACCGTCTTTCCGGAATCCTTATTTGCCAGCAGGACAATGCTGGTCACCACGAGACCGGCTCCGAGCAATGCCGCCGTGGACCGGATCAGCGGGCTGATCCGGGGAAAGGATATTTCCCGGACCGAGAATCCGCTGCCCAGCAGCGAGATGAGGACCATGAGGCCCCCGAAGACGAAAAGGATGATCGAAGCAGAGGTCGGCATGTTTCCCCCCGATGCGTCGCGACCCTCCGCGGACCAGTCAGGTTATAGGAAATTCAACGGCATGCCGCCGGGCTGTGCGCCGCATATTCAGCCGCTCGCCTCCGCGCGCTCCCGGAATGCGCCCCCGCGCCGTTACGGCGTGTGCGGCACGCCCGGCACGCGCGCGTTCGCGACCGCGACGGCCGCCGCGTACCCCGGTACGGCCGCGACGTCGGTCAGCGTCCACCCCTCGGGGGAGGCCGGGGCCGGGCCCGTGCCCACGTACGTCACGGAGGGGTTCTCCGACAGACCCGTGCCCGTGCCCTTGAGATACGCCTCCTTGCGCGTCCAGCAGCGCCCGAAGGCCTCCGGGCGCCGCGTCGCGGGCAGCGCGGCCAGCTCCGCGGTCTCGGCGGGGTGCAGGACACGCCCCACCTCCTCGACCACGTCGGCGGGCTGGAGCTGCTCGACGTCCGCGCCGATCGGCGTGTCCGCGAAGGCGAAGAGCGCGAGGTCGCCCGCGTGCGAGAGGTTGAAGTGCAGGGGCGCGCCGGCGGCGGCCGGGCGGCCGTGCGGCCCGCCGCAGCCGGGGCACGGCTCGCGCACGAGCTCGACCGCGGCCGGGTCGGTGGCCAGGTACGCACCGAGGAGGAGCCGCAGCCCGACGTGGGAGGCGACGTAGCGGTCGCGGTGGAGGTCACGCACGAACGCGGCGGCGCGGTCCCGCTCCACGGGGTCGAGGATGCGCGCGTGGTCCCGCAGCGCGGTGTCGAGCGGACGGCGGGACGGCGTGCCGCCGGCTGTAAGGCCGTGGCCCTGCGACGCGCCGCGCACGGGGCCGCCGCCGGAAAGACCGTCACCCGGCAACCGACCGGACCCCGGGCCGCCGGGGCGCAGTTCACCGGCCTGCGGCCCCCCGTCCGGTCGGCCACCGGAACCGGACCGCGGACCATCGCCCCGAGCCTCCTCGTCCGGCGCGGCAACCGGCCGCTCGCCGCCGCCTGGCAAGCCACGGGGCCCCGGCCTGCCGGCGCGCAGTTCACCGGCCCCCGGGCCCTCGTTCGTGGAGCCGTCCGGTCGCTGGCCGCCGGCTGGCGCACCGCCGCCCCCCGGGCCGTCGTTTTCGAGGCCGCCCGGTCGCAGGCCGGCGAGGTTCAGCAGCCATACGTGCGGCGGCCCGCCCGGTGTCCACGTTCCCGGCAGCGGGTCCTCGCCGAGGACCCGGGGCCGTATGCCCGGTCCGCCGCTCACGCCCATCCGCTCAGCCCTCTCCCAGGTGGCGGGTCACCGTCTCGGCGACCTCCCCGATCGGCCCCGGCCGCGTCATGTGCGCGTGCGTGCAGCCGACATCGTGGTTGATCACCCTACCCGTGACGTACGGCCGCCACGCCTCCCTCGTCAGCGAGCCGGCCGGCTCCGTGTCCGCCGCGGTGAAGAAGAGGACGTCGCCGTCGAAGACGCGGTGCGGGTGGCGTCCGGCCAGGGCCGTCGTGGAGAGCGCGACGTCGACCACGGACCGCAGCGCCTCGCCGGTCAGTGCGGCGAAGGGGCCGCCGTCCGCGCGGAGGGCGGCGAGCACCCCGTCCCGGGTGAGGGCTCCGCCGCCCTCGCGGGCGCAGCCGGCCATGTCCAGCAGGGCGCCGAGGACGGCCTGTTCCCCGGACGCGGCGCCCGCGGGGTAGGCGTCGAGCAGCGCGAGGAGCCCGACCTTCTCGCCGGCCTCCTGCAGCCGTACGGCGACGGCGTGCGCGAGGACGCCGCCCGCCGACCAGCCGAGCAGCCGGTAGGGGCCGTACGGCTGGATCCCCCGGATGCGGTCCGCGTGGTCCTCGGCCATCTCCTCCAGCGTCGCGGGCAGCGCCTCGCCGGGCGCGAACCCGCGCGCCCGGAGCGCGTGGAGGGGCTGATCGGGGCCGAGGCCGGTGAGCAGCCCGGTGTAGCACCAGCCGAGGCCGGCGGCCGGGGGCAGCGCGAACAGGGGCGTACGGCTGCCGGTGGCACGCAGCGGCAGGACGGGGTCCAGGGCGGGGTCCCGGGAGGTGCCGTCCACGCCGCCCAGCCGGCGGGCGAGGGCGGCCGGCGTCGGGGCGCGGAAGAGGGTGCCCAGGGCGAGGGGCCCGTCTTCACCGGCGATGCCCACGCCGGCGATGTCCTCGCCGAGGACGTCGCCGATCCGGGCGACGAGCCGCGCCGCGAGCAGGGACGTGCCGCCGAGGGCGAAGAAGCTGTCGTCGACGCCGACGTGCGGCAGCCCGAGGACCTCGGCGAACAGCCGCGTCAGGGTCTCCTCGCGGGGCCCCGCGGGGGCGCGGCCGCCGGTGTCCGCCGCGGGGGCGGGGGCGGGCAGCGCCGCGCGGTCGAGCTTGCCGTTGGGGCCCGTGGGGAAGGCGTCCAGGAGCACGACGGCGTCCGGCACCGTGCTCGCGGGGAGGTGCGCGGCCAGTGCCTCGCGCAGGAGGCCGGGGCCGGCCTCGGCGGCGGCATCCGCCGAGGCCGGAGTCACGTAGGCGACCAGGCGCCGGTCGCCGGGCCGGTCCTCGCGGACGACGGCGCAGGCGGCCTGCACGCGGGGGTCGGCCAGCAGGACGGCTTCGATGCCGTCGGGCTCGATGCGGCGCCCGTGCAGCTTGACCTGGCGGTCGGTGCGGCCGAGGTACTCGGCCTCGCCGTCCGCCCGCCAGCGGGCGAGGTCGCCCGTGCGGTACATGCGCGCGCCGGGCCCGGCGAAGGGGTCGTCCAAGAACCGTTCGGCCGTGAGGTCCGGCCGGCCCAGGTAGCCGTCGGCGAGCTGGGCGCCGGCGAGGTAGAGCTCGCCGGGGACGCCGGGCGGGCAGGGGTGCAGGGCCTCGTCGAGGATGTAGAGGCGGGTGTTCCAGACGGGCCGTCCGATGGGGACGGGCCCGGTGTCGCCCGGGCGGCAGGTGTGGTGGGTGACGTCGACGGCCGCTTCGGTCGGCCCGTAGAGGTTGTGCAGCAGGGTGCCGGGGAGCAACCGGTGGAAGGCGTCGGCCGTGGCGCGCGGCAGGACTTCGCCGCTGCTGAAGACGTGCCGCAGCCCGGTGCAGCCGGCCGCGCCGGGTCCGGCGAGGAAGAGCTGCAGCACCGGGGGCACGAAGTGGGCGACGGTGACGTCGTGTTCGCGGATGGTGCGGGCGAGCTCGGCGGGGTCGCGGTGGGCGTCGGGCCCGGCCACGACGAGGGTGGCGCCCTCGCGCAGCGGCCAGAACAGCTCCCAGACGGAGACGTCGAAGCCGGTGGGGGTCTTGTGCAAGACGCGGTCGCCGGGGGCGAGCGGGTACTGCGCCTGCATCCAGCGCAGCCGGTTGTCGATGGCCGAGTGCGGCACGACGACGCCCTTGGGGGCTCCGGTGGAGCCGGAGGTGTGCAGGACGTACGCGGGGTGCTGGGGCGTCAGGGCCCGGCCGGGGTCGGTGGGGAGGTGGGCGGCGAGCACGTCGCCGAGCGCGGGGTCGTCGAGCGACACGGCGGGCGGCGCGCCCGCGGGGAGCGCGGCGGCGCCGGCGCGGTCGGTCACGACGCACACGGGTGCGGCGGTCTCCAGCACGTCGCGCAGGCGCGCGGCCGGGTCGGCGGTGTCGAGCGGCAGGTACGCGCCGCCCGCCTTGAGGACGGCGAGGAGGGCCACGACGAGCTCGGTGGAGCGCGGCAGGGCGACGGCGGTGACCGTGCCGGGGCGGACGCCGAGGGCGGCGAGGTGGCGGGCGAGCCGGTTGGCGCGGGCGTTGAGGCCGGCGTAGGTGAGGGTCTCGGCGCCGTGGACCAGGGCGGTGGCGTGCGGGGTGCGGGCGGCGCGGGCCTCGACGGGGCCGATGAGGGTGGTGGGCGGGACCGCGGTGGCGGTGTCGTTGAACTCGGCGAGGACCTGTTCGCGCTCGGCGGCGGTGGCCAGGGCGAGGCCGCCGGTGGGCAGGTGCGGGTCGCGCTCGGCGAGGCGGGTCAGCAGGTCGAGGAAGCGCGCCTGGTGGGCGGCGAGTTCGTCCTGGCCGTAGCGGGCCGGGTTGGCGTCGTAGTCGATGCGCAGGCCGCTGCCGTCGGCGCGGTCGTAGATGCCGATGGTGAGGTCGTCGACGGGTCCGGGGGCGAGGTTGTGCGCGCCTGCGCGGGCGCCGGCGAACGTGAGCCCGTAGTCGAAGGGCATGACGTTGACGAGCGGGCCGGTGAGCGGCCGGCCCTCGCCGAGGAGGCCGAGGTCGCGGCGGATGTCCTCGTAGCGGTAGCGCTGGTGGCGGCGGGCGGCCCGGATGCCGAGGACGGTCTGGTGGACGAGTTCGGCGAAGGTCGTGCCGGGGGTGACGGTCAGGCGCAGCGGCAGCACGTTCATGACCATGCCGGGCACGCGCAGGGCGACGGAGCCCATGCGGCCCATCATGGGCAGGCCGAGGACGACCTCCTCGCTGCGGGTGGCGCGGGCGACGTAGAGGGCCTGCGCGGCGAAGAGGACGTCGGTCCACGTGGCCCGGACGGACGCGGCCAGGCGGCGCAGCCGTGCGGTGGCCCCGGGGTCGAGGTGGGCGGTGGCGCGCAGGTGGCCGCGGGAGGGCAGGGCGGGGGCCGCGGAGGAGGCGAGGGTGGGTGCCTCGGGGCGGTCGGCGAAGGCGGTGAGCCAGTGGGCGCGGTCGCGGGTGCGGGTCGCGGAGTCGCGGTAGGCGGCGTCCTCGGCGACGAGGTCGGCGAGCCGGCCGAAGGGGCTGGGGGCGGGGTCCTCGCCGGTGGCCAGGGCGGTGTAGAGCTCGGCGACGCGGCGGGCGACGAGGGAGTAGCCGTAGCCGTCGAGGACGGCGTGGTGGACGCGCTGGTACCACAGCCAGCGGGCGTCGCCGGTGCGCAGGAGGGCGTGGGAGAAGAGCGGGCCGCGGGCGAGGTCGAAGGGCTCGGCGAGGTCGGCGCGCATCCACGCGAGGGCGGCGGCGTCCGGGTCGCGCTCGGCGCGCAGGTCCGCGGTGTGCAGGGGGAAGCCGTGGCCGGGGGCCTCGACGGCGATGGGGAGCTGGCGGGGGCCGTCCGGGGCGTCGGTGATGCGGACGCGCAGGGCGTCGGCCTCGCCGACGGTGCGGTGCAGGGCCTCGGCGAAGCGGGCGGGGTCGATGTCCCCGTGGATCTCCAGGTATTCGGCGGTGCCGAGGGCGGGGCTGCCGGGGTCGAGGGCCTGGGCGAACCACATGCCCGACTGGGCGGCCGTCAGGGGCAGCCCCTCCGGCGCGGGGGACCGTCCCGCGCCGGAGGGGCCGGGCAGGGGACGCGCCCCCGCCCGGTCGAGGGTGCGGGCGTTCACGTTCCCGCCCCCAGCAGCGGTGCCCACTGCTCTATGGCCGGCTGCTCGGCGAGGGCCACGAAGGTGACGTCGGTGCCGTGGTCGCGGCGCCAGCGCTCGACGAGGGTCATGATGCGGACCGAGTCGAGGCCGTAGTCGACGAGGTTCTCGTCGTCGGGGATGTCGGCGGGGTCCTCGCCGAGCACGTCGGCGACGTCGGCCCGGATCTGTTCGAGGGTGAGTGCCATGGGTGTTACGCCCCTTCGAAGAGCCGGTCGGTGGTGGTCACCACGGCGCACTTGGCGGCGGCCCAGCGCAGTGCCATGGCGTGGTCCTCGGCCGAGAAGTCGGCGACGGCGTCGGCGACGAGGAAGGGCTGGATGTCGCGCATCCAGGCGTCGCAGGCGCTCATCATGACGCCGATGTGCGCGTACACGCCGACGATGACCAGCTGGTCGCGGCCCTGCGCGGCCATCCGCTCGGCGAGGTCGGTCCGCACGAAGGCGCTGTACTTCCACTTGGTCAGGACCGTGTCGCCGGCCGTCGGCGCGACGGCGTCGGCGATGGCCTTCGCGCGCTCGTCGTCCGGCAGCCCCGGACCCCAGAAATCCTGCTGGAGGCCGCGCTCGGCGGGGCTCTGGCCGCCGGGCTGGGCCGAGTAGACGACGGGGACGCCGAGCCGCTCGCAGTCCTTCTTCACCGCGGCGACGTTGGCGAGCAGTTCGGTGACGGGCGAGGCCCCGGCCTCGAACGCGTCGAGGAAGTAGTTCTGCAGGTCGTGCACGAGCAGCACGGCGCGGGCCGGGTCGGCGGTCCAGGCGACCTTGTTCGCGGGCAGGTCGGCCGCCCCCGGCATGGGGTAGGGGGCGATGGCGGGCAGTGCCATGGTGGTCGGTGAGCCTTTCTCGGTTCTCAGCGTTCTCAGCGCTGTGCTGCTGCGGCGGCGACCTGTGCGGCGATGGCCGCGCGGAGGTCCTTCTTCGACACCTTGCCGATGCCCGTCTGCGGGAACTCCGTCACGAACTCCACCCGGTCGGGCACCTTGAAGGCGGCCAGGCCGCGCTCGCGGACGAACTTCTTGATCGCGATCGACTTCACCGGCTCGGCGCCCTCGCGCAGCACGACGTAGGCGCAGGTGCGCTCGCCGAGGTACGCGTCGGGCATGGAGACGACGGCGGCGTCGTGCACGGCCGGGTGGGCGAGGATGTGGTTCTCGATCTCCTCGGCGGCGACCTTCTCGCCGCCGCGGTTGATCTGGTCCTTGGCCCGGCCCTCGACCACGAGGTGGCCGGTCTCCGTGCGCCGGACGACGTCGCCGGTGCGGTAGAAGCCGTCGGCGGTGAAGGCCGTGGCGTTGTGCTCGGGGGCCCGCCAGTAGCCGCGGATGGTGTACGGGCCGCGGGTCAGCAGGTGGCCGGTCTCCCCCGGGGGCAGGTCGTTGTCCTCGTCGTCCACGACGCGGACCTCGTCGGCGGGCGAGATCGGCCGGCCCTGGGTGGTGACGATGGTCTCCTCGGGGTCGTCCAGCCGGGTGTAGTTCACCAGGCCCTCCGCCATGCCGAAGACCTGCTGGAGGGTGCAGCCGAGGGCCGGGCGCACCCGGCGGGCCGCCTCCTCGCTGAACTTCGCGCCGCCCACCAGCAGGACCTGAAGGCTGCTCAGGTCGTACGGGGTCTCCGCCGCGGCCTCGGTCCACACGAGGGCGAGCGGCGGGACCAGGCCGGTGATCGTGACGCCTTCGGCCGCGATGAGCGGGAAGGCGACGTCGGGGCTGGGGCGCGGGGCGAGGACGACGCGGGCGCCGGCGTAGAGCGCGCCGAGGGTTCCCGGGGAACTCAGGGGGAAGTTGTGGGCGGCGGGCAGGGCGCAGAGGTAGACGCTGTCCTCGTCGACGCCGCAGATCTCGTTGGAGCCCCACAGCGAGTAGATGTAGTCGTCGTGGGTGCGCGGGATGAGCTTGGGCACGCCGGTGGAGCCGCCGGAGAGCTGGAGGAAGGCCAGCTCGTGCGGGGCGGGGGCGTCGGGCACGGCCACCGGCTCGGTGGGGACGCCGGCCAGGGCGGTGTGCTCGCCGGGCTCGCCGGCGACGAAGACGTGCTTGAGGCCGGGGACCTCGGCGCGGACCTTCGTGGCCAGCTCGCGGTAGTCGTAGCCCTCGCTGACGTCGGCGATGACGTAGGCGGCGGCCTCGGTGAAGGCGCAGAAGTGGCGGATCTCGGTCTCGCGGTGGGCGGGCAGCGCGAAGACGGGGAGGGCGCCGATGCGGAAGAGCGCGAAGACGACCTCGAAGAACTCGGCGACGTTCGGGAGCTGGACGACGACGCGGTCGCCCTTGCCGATGCCGTGGGCGAGGAAGCCCGCGGCCAGCCGGTCGGCGCGCAGGTCCAGCTCGCCGTACGTCCAGCGGCGGCCCTCGCCGGAGGGGTCCACGATCGCGATCCGGTCCGGGTGGGCCCGCGCGCGGTCGCGCAGCATCTGCCCGAACGTTTCTCCTCGCCAGTAGCCCGCCGCGCGGTAGCGCTCGGCGAACTCCGCGGGATATCCCGGAGCGTCGGTCGTCTCGGTCACTGGTCAACCCCCACAGCCTGCAGGAACGTCTGGAACTTGGCGCCGGTCTCGGCCGTCTCGGCCTCCGGCGAGGACTGTGCGACGACACCCGCGCCGGCGTACAGCCGCAGGGTGCGCTCCTCGGCCTCCGCGCAGCGGATGGTGACGACCCATTCGCCGTCGCCGCTCGCGTCGCCCCAGCCGACCATGCCGGTGAAGAAGCCGCGGTCGAAGGGCTCCAGCTCGCCGATGACGTCGCGCGCGGTGGTGGTCGGGGTGCCGCACACGGCGGGCGTGGGGTGCAGCGCGGAGGCCAGCTCTAGCGCGGACACCGCCGGGTCGGCCGGCTCGCCGGTCACGGTGGTCGACAGGTGCCACATGGCGGCCGTGCGCACCAGCGTGGGCCGTTCGGGCACGTGCAGGCTGCGGCAGTACGGGGCGAGGGCCTCGCGGACGGCGTCCACGACGACCGCGTGCTCGTGCAGGTCCTTCTCCGACTGCAGGAGGGCGGCGGCGCGGCGGACGTCCTCGGCGAGGTCGGCGCTGCGCGGCGTGGAGCCGGCCAGCGGGTTGGCGACGAGCGTGCCGCCGCGCCGGGAGACCAGCAGTTCGGGGCTCGCGCCGAGCAGGGTGCGGCCGGGGCCGGTGGGCAGGGCGAAGGTGTAGCCGGAGGGGTCGCGGCGGGCGAGGCGCTGCAGCAGCGCGGGCAGGTCGAGGTCGCGGTCGGAGGCGAGTTCCAGGGTGCGGGCGAGGACGACCTTGGCGAAGTCGCCGCGCCGCATGCGGCGGACGGCCTCGGCGACGGAGGCGCCGTAGCCGGCGGGCTCCGGCACGGGCCGGACGTCCCAGCGGGCGGCGCCGGGGGCGGCGGCCGGCAGGGCGACCAGCGGGTCCTCGGCGAGCGGCGGCGCCCAGCGGACGGCCTCGGGCACGGCCAGCGCGGCGGGCGCGGCCTGGTCGAAGGGGATCGCGCCGACGACGACCGGGGCCGCGTCGCCGGCCCGCACGCGGGCGGCGAGGGTCTCCGCGACGCGCTGCGCCACGGGGGCGGTGCCGTGCGGCACTTCGGCCCGCACGCCGTGGGCGAGCAGGGTGCGGGTGGGCGAGGCGAAGAACCGGGCCCGGCCGGGCTCGTAGGCGTCGAGCAGCGAGGTGGCGGCGCCGACGGTGTCGGCGGGCCGCCCGCCGGTGCGGGGGCCGTCCGGGCGGGCGTCCGGCCCGCTCGGCCGGTCGGCGACGTGGTGAGCCGTGGTCACCTGCTGCTCCTTTTTCGTTCCGGTGGATCGCACCGGGTGGGTCTCGCGTGAAGTGTTGGGTGGCGGCCGGCCTTGTGGGGGGCTGCGCGTGGTGTCCTCAGTCGCCGGACGGGCTCAAATTCTTTGGGCCCGTCCGGCGGTTGAGGACCCGGGTCCGGGGCGGGGCCCCGGGAGACGGCGGCACCGTCAGGCGCGCAGCGTCGCGCCCCCGTCGACGTACAGGTCGTGCATCGTGATGTGCCGCGCGCGGTCGGAGACGAGGAACGCGACCGCGTCGGCGATGTCCGAGGGTTCGGCGATCCGGCCGAGGGGGATGCCGACGCGGTACGAGCCGGGGTCACCGTCGATGACGCGCTGGGGCGCCTGCTCGTCGGCCCACAGCCCGCGCTGCATGGCGGTGTCGGTGGAGCCGGGCGAGACGACGTTGCAGCGGATGCCGCTGCGGGCCAGCTCCAGGCCGAGGCACTTGGTGAACATGGTGGCGGCGGCCTTGGAGGCGGCGTACGCGGCCATGCTGGTGCGCGGCACGCCCGCGGCGTTGGAGCCGACGGTGACGATGCAGCCGGAGCGGCGCTCGGTCATCCGGCGGGCGGCGGCGCGCGAGGCGTTGAAGACGCCGGTGGAGTTCACGGCGAAGGTGCGGTGCCAGACGTCGTCGGTGATGTCGACGACGGGCGAGGTGCGCAGCACGCCGGCGACGTTGACGAGGATGTCCAGCGGGCCGACGGTGTTCTCGACCTCGTCGACGACGGCCTCGACGGCGGTGCTGTCGGCGACGTCGGCGGTGTGGGCGGTGACCTGGTCGCGGCCGAGTTCGGCCTCCAGGTCCTTGATGCCGTCCGGGGTCCAGTCGAGGGCCGCGACGCGCGCTCCCCGGGCGACGAGGGCGCGGGTCACGGCCTCGCCTATGCCCTGGCCGGCACCGGTGACCAGCGCGACGCGGCCGGAGAGTTCTGACTGCTGCACGGTGGGTCCCCCGATTCCGGTTCAAAACTAAGGTAAGCCTTACCTTACATGACCCTGCCCGGCCGGGATCACCGCCCGCCGCAGGGGCGCCCCCACCGCCGTACGCGCGGGGGGCGCACAATAAGGCTTAGGTTAGGCTAACCTCACGCTCTTGCCTATAGGGGGGCGGCCCCCGGCTGACCGGCGACCACCCCCTGGCGAGGCGGGAACTGGCTGTACGTCAGGTCGCCACGAGCTCCAGGGCCGGCACGCCCGGCGCGGTCACCCCGAAGGTCTGCGCATACAGCGAGAGCTCCGCCTCCAGCGCCCGCACGATCGTCCCGACCCGGCGGAAGCCGTGCCCCTCGCCCTCGAAGGCGATGTACGTGTGCGGCACTCCCCGGCCGGCCATCGCCGCCAGCAGCCGCTCGCTCTGCGCGACCGGGCAGACGGGGTCGGCCAGCCCCTGCAGCAGCAGGAACGACGTGGAGATCCGGTCCGCCCGGTGCAGCGGCGAGCGCTCGCGGTAGCGCCCGGGCACCTCGTCCCGCGGGCCGATCAGCCAGTCCAGGTAGCGCGACTCGAAGTCGTGCGTGCCGTCCTCCGCCGCCCAGCTCTCCAGGTCCAGCACGGGGTAGAGGACCGTGCCGCAGGCGTAGAGGGACGTGGCGGCGAGGGAGGCCACGGCCGTCCAGCCGCCCGCGCTGCCGCCGCGGACCGCGATCCGGGCCGGGTCGGCGAGGCCCTCGGCGGCCAGCCCCGCGGCCACCGCCGCGCAGTCCTCGACGTCCACCACGCCCCACTGCCCGCGCAGCCGCTCGCGGTAGGCGCGCCCGTGACCCGTCGAGCCGCCGTAGTTCACCTCGGCGACGCCGATGCCGCGCGAGGTGAAGAAGACCGTCACCAGGTCCAGCACGAGCGGCGAGCGGGCGGTCGGGCCGCCGTGCGCCCACACCACGTAGGGCGGCAGCTCGCCCTCGGGGGCGGTGTGGCCGGGGTTGCGCGGCGGGTAGAGGTTGGCGTGCACCTC
The DNA here is from genome assembly GCF_049725035.1 of Streptomyces sp. XH2. Taxonomy (NCBI): domain Bacteria; kingdom Bacillati; phylum Actinomycetota; class Actinomycetes; order Kitasatosporales; family Streptomycetaceae; genus Streptomyces; species Streptomyces sp. XH2. The sequence continues at coordinate 185,507 of NZ_JBMMMZ010000009.1, forward strand.
GCGCCCGTCCGGCCCGGCGAAGGTGCGCACCAGCGGCTCGGGGTAGTGGGCGGGGTCCACGCGGTCGGCGTGCCGGGCGCCGACGGGCCGCGCCCGGCCCGTGCAGACGTCGAGTTCGACGACCTCGTACGTGCTGTGCGGGCTCGCCGCGACGCCCACCGCGCGGGTGCCGGTCACCGCCAGGGTCGGCGCCCACTCGGTCCACGGCCCGGCGACGTCGGCGATCTCGCCGGTCCCCGGGTCGAGGACGCCGAGGACGGCGGCGCCCCGGCCGTGGACGGTCGCGATCAGCCCGCCGGGCAGGGGCGCGAACCAGCGCTGCCCCACGCGCCACAGCGCGCCGGCGAACTCCTCCTCGCGGCGGCACAGCGCCGCGCTCTCCCCCGTCTCCGGGTCGACGCGGTACAGGTTCCACCATCCCGAACGGTCGCTCGCCGCGACCAGCGAGCCGTCGGCGGCCCACTCCACCTGGGGGACGGACTCCTCCGGCCCGCCCAGGACGGTCCGGGCGCCGGGCAGCCGCCCGTCCGCGGAGACCTCGGCGACCTTCAGCTCGGTGCCCTCCCACGGCATCCGGGGGTGGTCCCAGGCGATCCAGGCCGCCCGCCGCCCGTCCGGCGAGAGCCGGGGCCCGGTGACGAAGCGGTTCCGGCCGTCCGTCAGCTCCCGGACCGCGCCGCGGTCCCGCGCCGCCGAGCCGTCCAGCGGCACGGCCACGAGCAGCCGGCGCACGTCGCACGGGCCGGGTCCGGTGAACTCCTCCAGGACGCACCACACCTCGCCCCGGTCCGGCAGCAGCACCGGATCGGCCCAGCGCAGCCCGCCGCCCACGGACGAGACCGGCGTCAGCGGCCGCGGGGCGCTCCGGTCGCTCCCCGCCGGGGCATCGGGCTCGAACGCGTAGAGCCGCTGATCGGCGAAGTGGGTGAAGACCACCAGCGGGCCGCCCGCCTCCCGCGCCGCGGCCGCCCACGGCAGGCCGCCGTACTCCATGACGCGGTTGCGCACGTTCCACGGAGCCGGCAGCACCGTCTCCTCCACGCCGCCGGCCCGCCGCCGCACCAGGGTGAAACGGCCTTCCTCCGCCGGGCGCGGGCTCACCCACCACAGCTCGTCACCGGCCGTGCCCACGAAGTCCGGGCCGCCGCCGTGCGACGCGGCGAGCTCCGCGCCGACCGGGGACTGCCAGGCTCCGTAGGGCACCGTGGACACCATGATCTGCTACGCCTCCTCGTAACGGTCCATCAGACCGCGCTCATCAAGCTGTGCTCATCAAGCTGTGCTCGTTGCTCATCAGGCTCGGCTCATCAGGCCGGGCTCATCAAGAAGTGATCGAGCACCCGGACGCCGAAGTGCAGCGCCTCGACGGGGACCCGTTCGTCGACGCCGTGGAACAGCGCCTGGTAGTCGATCTCCTCGGGCAGCTTCAGGGGGGCGAAGCCGTAGCAGTCGATGCCCAGGCGCGAGAACTGGTTGGCGTCCGTGCCGCCGGACATGCAGAACGGCACCACGTGCCCCTCGGGGTCGAAGCGCTCGACCGCCTCCCGCATCCGGGCGAACAGCTCGGTGCCGAGCGGGGCCTGCAGCGCCCGGCCCCGCTGGTAGTAGTCCCACTCCACGTGCGGCCCCGTGAGCTCGTCCATGGTCGCGCGGAACTCCTCCTCACCACCCGGCACGACGCGCCCGTCCACGTGCCCCACGGCGGTCCCGGGGATCACGTTGACCTTGTAGCCGGCGTCCAGCATCGTCGGGTTGGAGCTGTTGCGGACCGTCGGGGCGACGAGCCGGGCCGCCGATCCCAGCTCGGCCAGCAGCGCGTCCACGTCGAAGCCCGGGGCGCCGGGGTCGGCCTCGATGCCGTACAGGGCGGCGATCTCGGTGAGGGCGGCGCGCACGGTCGGCGACATCCGCACCGGCCAGCGGTGCCGGCCGATCCGGGCGAGGGCCTCGGCCAGCCGGGTGACCGCGTTCGCCTGATTGGGCTTGGAGCCGTGGCCCGCCCGGCCGCGCGCGGTGAGCCGGAGCCAGGCCGTGCCCCGCTCCCCCGCCGCCACCGGGTACAGCCGCAGCCCGCCGTCCGCGTGGAAGGAGTACGCGCCCGACTCGCCGATGGCGTACCGGCAGCCCTCGAACAGCTCGGCGTGCTCCTCGGCGAGGAAGGCGGCGCCCGTCCAGGCGCGGTCCTCCTCGTCGGCGGTGAAGGCGAGCACGACGTCCCGCGGGGGCCGGGCGCCCGTGCGCGCCCAGGCCCGCACGACCGACAGGACCATCGCGTCGGTGTTCTTCATGTCGACCGCGCCGCGCCCCCACACCACGCCGTCGCGGACCTCGCCCGAGAACGGGTGGACGCTCCACTCCGCGGGGTCGGCGGGGACGACGTCGAGGTGCCCGTGGACCAGCAGCGCGGGCGCGCCCGGATCGGTGCCGGGTACGCGGGCGACGACGTTCGCCCGGCCGCGCTCCTTCTCCAGCACCACCGGCTCGATGCCCGCCTCGCTCAGCGCCGCGGCCACGTACTCGGCGGCGGGCCGCTCCCGGCAGTCGCCGCCGCCCCGGTTGGTCGTGTCGAGCCGGATCAGGTCCGAGGTGAAGCGCACCGCCTCGTCGAGCGCGCGCTCGTCCACCCCGGCCCCGGCCTCTTCGGCCTCTTCCGTCAGGATCTCAGCCATACTGCTCCTCCACCGCGGCCGACACGACGGTCGTGACCGCCTTGAAGCAGCGGATGCCGTCGTACATGGTCGCCGTGGTGTACGAGACCCGCCGCTCACCGCTCGGCTCCACGCCGGGGACCACCGTCGCCGCGCCGGCCAGGTGGTCCGCGTCGAACTCGATGTCGACGGTGAACGGGCCGGCGCCGGTGGCGGGCTCGTACCGCACGGCGAGGGCCGCCGCCTCCTTGGCCGCGGCGTGGATGTCCGCGGCCGTGCGCGCGGGCGGGCGGCAGACGGCCGCGTACCGCGAGACGCAGTCCTTGACGGCCACCGAACGGGCGCGCGGCGCATATCCCTTGGCGTCCGCGCAGGTCAGGTCGTCGCCCGTCACCAGCACCACCGGGACACCGTATTCGGCGACGACCAGGGAGTTGAGCAACCCCTCGCTCGCCCGCGCGCCGTCCACCCACACGCCGGTGATGGTGTTGGCGAGGTAGGTGTGGGCCAGCACACCCCGGGTGCCGGCGCCCGTGTGATAGCCCACGAAGGCGACGCCGTCGACATCGCCGTGCTGGACGCCTTCGACCATGCTCAGGCTCTTGTGCTTGCCGGTGAGCATTTGGGCTCGTTCGTCCAGCTTCTCCAGCAGCAGATTGCGCATGCCCCAGTGCGCCTCGTTGACGAGGACCTCGTCGACGCCCCCGTCGAAGAACCCGGCGATCGCCGCGTTCACGTCGGAGGTGAACAGGTGGCGGCATCTCTCCCACTGCGAGGCGCCGGGCAGCACGTCGGCCGGGCAGGTGACGCCGGTGACGCCCTCCATGTCCGCGGAGATCAGGATCTTCACCATGCATCAGTCCTACCGCAGGTGAGGGGCGGCCGCACGGGTGCTCGCAGCAGTCGCCGCGGCGGACCGCGGCCGGGAAGCGGCCGTTCGGCGTACGGGACCGGCCGTCGATCACGCGTTCGGCGCACGCCGGCGGGCGCGGAAGCGCTCCCCCCGGGACCCTTCGGAACCACCCGGAAGACGCCCGGAAGGGATAGAGGTAAACCGCTACCGGCGACTGGGGGAATTACACATTCCAAGAATTCCCGCATTCTACCACGGCCGCCGGATGGTTGAGTCAACTATGTCAAATAAAAAGGCAGTTGACGCCGACATTGACGTCGGCAATTATCGGTTCCCGGCGTCGGCCGGAGCGCTCCACCAAGAGATTTCCCCTCAACCGGCCCTTACACCAAGGACACCGCATGCCCACCGTCGCGTTATCCCGAGGGCCTGTCGAATACACCGTCCTCGAAGGCAGTCCCGAAGCGGCCCCCCTCGTCCTCCTCCACGAAGGCCTCGGCTGCATCGCCATGTGGCGTCGCTTCCCGGCCCGTCTGGCGGCGGCCACCGGCCGGCGCACCCTGGTCTTCTCCCGGCACGGCCACGGGAGTTCGGGCCCGGCACCGCAGGAGCGCACCCCGCGCTCCCTGCACGAGGAGGCGCACGACGTCCTCCCCGAACTGCTCGGCGGGCTCGGCATCCACCGCCCGGTGCTCGTCGGCCACAGCGAAGGGGCCTCGATCGCCCTGCTGCACGCCGCCGCCCACCCCGTCGAGGCCGTCGTCGCCATCGCCCCGCACCTCTTCGCCGAGGAGCGGACGCTCCGCGGCGTCGCGGCCGCCCGCACCGCCCACGACTCCGGGCCGCTCGCCAAGGAGCTGGCCTTCTACCACCAGGACCCGCACACCGTCTTCCGCCGCTGGAGCGGCCTGTGGCTCTCCGAGGCCTTCCGCGGCTGGGACATCGAGGGCGACCTGGCCGGCGCCACCGCCCCCGTGCTCCTCATCCAGGGCGACAGCGACCCGTACGGGACCATGGCCCACCTCGACGCGGCCGAGCGCGGCCTCGGCGGGCCCGTACAGCGCCTGGAGCTCGCCGGCTGCGGCCACACCCCGCACCTCGAACGGACCGACGACGTCGTCGACGCCGTCGGCACGTTCCTCACGAGCCGCACCGGCGGCTCCGCAGACCCCGCAGACCCCGCAGAAGACCTTGCAGAGCCCGCGCGCCAGGAGGCCCGGCCATGAGCGACACCGACGACGTCCGCCTCGACGGCCTGCTCGCCGCGGCCGCCCGCCGGCACCCCGGCCGGCCCGCCCTCACCGCCCAGGGCCGCACCTGGACCTATGCCGAGCTCGAAAGCGCCGTGAGCGAGCTGGCGCAGCAGCTGGCCGAGGCCGGCCTGGAGCCCGGTGACCGCGTGGGCGTCCTCGCGCCCAAGGGCCCCGAGGCCGTCCTCGGCATCTACGCCGCGCTGCGCGCCGGCGCGGTCACCGCCCCGCTCGACGTCGCGGACCCGCCCGTCCGCACGGCCCACATGGTGCGCGGCGCCGGGCTGTCCCTGCTGCTCGCCTCCGACCGCTCGCTCGCCGGCTGCCGGCGGGCCGCCGAGGAGGCGGGCGCGGGCCCGGAGCCCGCCGAGGGCTTCCTGGGCCACGGCCTGAACTGGGTCCGCACGCTCCCGGCCGCGCAGAAGCCCGCCCCGCTGCCCGCGCCCACCGACCGCGGCGGCTACGTCCTCTTCACCTCCGGCTCCACCGGCCGTCCCAAGGGAGTGCTCCTCTCCCACGCCAACGTCGCCCACTTCGCCCTGTGGGCCGCCGCCGAGCTCGCCCTGACCGAGGCGGACCGGGTGGGCTCGCAGGCCGCCCTCACCTTCGACCTCACGACGTTCGACCTGTTCAGCACGGCCGCGGCGGGCGCCTGCGCCGTCCTCATGCCCGACGTCCTGCGCTCCTTCCCCCGCGACGTCGTCGGCTGGCTCCACGAGCAGCGCATCACCGCCTTCTACGCCGTGCCGTCCCTCTACCAGGGCATGCTCGAACGCGGCGGCATCGACGAGCACTTCCCGCCCTCGCTGCGGGTGGCGGCCTTCGCCGGCGAGCCCTTCGCCCCACGCCCCCTGGAGCGCTACCTGCGGCTCCTCGGCGACGTGCCCCTCTACAACCTGTACGGGCCCACGGAGACCAACGTCTGCACGTACAGCCGGGTGCCGGCCGACTGGACCGCGGACCAGGAGACGACCATCGGCAGGGCCGTCGAGGGCGACGTCGTCGACGTCCTCGGCGAGGACGGCCTGCCCACCGACGGCACGGGCGAGATCCACGTCGCCGGCGCCACGGTCTTCCAGGGCTACCTGCAGGACGGGGCCCTGACCGACCCGACCCGCACGGTGCGCTTCCGCGACGGCGTCGCCCGCCGCGCCTACGCCACCGGCGACACCGGCCGCATCACCGCCGACGGCCGCGTCTTCCTGCGCGGCCGCGGCGACTCCCAGGTCAAGCGGCGCGGCCACCGCATCGACCTGCTCGACGTCGAGAGCGCCGTGCTGTCGCTGCCGCACGTCACGGCCGCCGCGGTCGTCGCCAAGGACGACCCGCACCACGGCGAGTTCTGGGCGTACGTCCAAAGCGGCGGCGACGGGGCGGGCGCCGAGGAGACCCTCGCCGGGCTGCGCGGGCTGCTGCCGCTGCGCATGCTGCCCGACCGCGTCGTGCCCACGGCCGCCCTGCCCGTCAACGCCCGCGGCAAGGTCGACCGCCGCGCGCTGGCCGCCCGCACCGACTGACCCGACCACCCGCCACGCATCACCCACCACGACGGAGGAAACCGCAGTGAACACCGTAGAAGAACTCTGCACCCTCATCAGCAGCAAGATCACCTGGGGGCGCGGCGAGGAACCGCAGCAGCTGAGCCCCGACACCCCGCTGCTCGAACAGGGCCTGCTGGACTCGCTGTCCATCATGCAGATCGTCGCCGCGCTCGACTCCCAGGCCGGCATCGTGCTGCCGGACACCGAGATCGTCGCGGCCAACTTCCGCAGCCCGCAGGCCCTGTGGGGCGTGGTGGAGACCATCCGGGCGGGGGCTGCGCTGTGAGCGCTGTGGATGGTCTGCTGCGCTCGGGGCCCGACGGGGCGGAGGCCGTCGTGGACGAGTACCGCGACCGGGCCCTGCCCCTGGTGGAGCAGCTCGCCGGCAAGGGCTTCCGCGACCAGTGGGAGGCCCTGGCCGGGCTCGGGGTGCTGCGTCTCGGCCCTCCCGTGCCGGAGGCCGGCACCGTCCCCGGGCCCGTCACCCGCTCGCTCGCCATGATCGAGGGCATCGGCCTGGCCGGCGTCGACCCCGGCGTCGTCTACGCCATGGCCTCCCAGGTGTTCGGCATGGAGTACCCGCTGCGCGCGGCGCTCCCCGCCGAAGCCTGGCGGTCCGTGGCCCGCATCCAGGACGGCGGGGAGCTGCTGTGCCACGCGCTCACCGAGCGCAAGGGCGGCAGCGACCCGCTGTCGATGGACACCCGTGCCCGGCGCGACGGCGACGGCTACGTGCTGGAGGGCGCCAAGACGTTCATCACGGCCGCACCGGTGGCCGATCTCGCGCTCGTCTTCGCCCGCACCGGGGAGGGCCGTTCGCCGTTCTCCCTGTCCGCCTTCCTGTTCCCCGTCTCCACTCCGGGCGTGACCCGCGCCGACGCCTTCGCCAAGACGGCGCTGCCCGGCGTCCCGATGGGCGAGCTGGTCTTCGACGGCGTGCGGCTGCCGGCCGGCAGCCTCGTCGGCGGGGAGGGTTCGGGGCTCGCGCTCCTGACCTCCACCACCACGTGGGAGCGGGCCCTGCTGCTCGGCTACGCCCTCGGCCCCATGCGCCGCACCCTGCGGCGCCTGACGGACTGGGCGTCCGAGCGCGGCCACTTCGGCCGCCGCATGGGCGCCAGCCACCAGGTGGCCTCCCGCATCAGCGACATGGCGCTCGTGCTGCACCGCTCCCGCACGCTGCTGTACGGCATGGCGGCGCGGCTGGACGCGGGCACGCCCACGCGCCGGCTGTCCGCGGAGGCCGCCCTGACCAAGATCTCGGTCTCCGAGGACTACGTCCGGCTGACGGAACACGCCACGGCGCTGTCCGGCGTACGGGCCTTCATCGCCGATTCCGAACTCCCCGCCGACCTGCACAGCCCGATGGCGGCCCTCACGTATGCAGGCCCCAACGACCTGCTGCGCATCGGCGTCGCCCGTGAATTCGGGCTCCCCGTCGAAAACTGATTCCCGCGCCCGAAGAACGGTTCCCGCGCCGGGAACCCGATTTCCGAAAGGCCCCTCATGGCCCTGTCCTTGCCCACCGGGCTGCTGCCCGCCGAATTCGACGACATCCTGGCCCTCGCCGAGGAGACGGGGGCGGCCCTCGCCCCCCACGCGGCCGACGTGGACGCGGGCCGTTCGGCCGGCCACGAGACGTACCGCATCCTCCGCGAGGCGGGCCTGCTGGGCCTGCTGGTGCCGCGCGAGGCGGGCGGGGCCGGGCTCGGCTTCGCCGGCTACTCGCGGGTGCTGGCCGCACTCGGCGCCCACAACGGCGCCGCCGCCCTCGGCTTCAACATGCACAACGTCGCCATCGGCTCGCTGTGCGAGTCCGCGGGCACGCCCCTGCCGCCCGCGGCGGAGGCCTTCCGGACCTGGCTGTTCGACGAGGTGGTGGGCGGGCGGAAGCTGTTCGCCTCCGCGACCTCCGAGGCCGGCAGCGGCGCCAAGCTCCGCGGCGTGCGCACGTCCTACCGCCGCACCGCGGACGGCGATTACGTCATCACCGGCGAGAAGTCGTTCGTCTCGCTGGCGGGCGTCGCCGACTACTACGTGGTCGCTGCCCGCGCCGAGGGCACCGAAGGCAGCGGCGAGGTCTCGCACTTCGTCGTCGGCGCGGACGACCCCGGCGTGAGCTTCGGGGAGGTGCACAGCCTCTCCGCGATGTACGGCACGAGCACCGCGGGCATGGTCCTCGACGCGGTGACGGTGCCGCGCTCGCGGCTCTTCCTCGGCGTCGAGGGCATGTCCCTGTACAAGCTGGTGCGCGAACCGCACTGGATGATCGCCGGCTACACGGGCGCGTACCTGGGCATCTCGGAGGCGATCCTGCGCTTCACCACCGACCACGTGGCCGCGTCCCCCGAGCGGGCCGGCTCGCCGGTGCTGCAGCGCGAGCTCGGCCGGATGTCCGCGCGGCTGGCCGCGGCACGGGCCCTCGTCGCCGAGGCCGGGGCACGGGTCGACGCGGGGCGCGGCAGCGCGGAGGCCAACGCCGCGGTGCACGCCGCGAAGTACGTCGTCGGCGAGACCGGCCCCGCGCTCGCGCAGGACGCCGTCCGCATCTGCGGATCGGCCGCCGTGAGCCGGTCCCTGCCGCTGGAACGGCTGCTGCGCGAGGCGTCGTTCGCCTCGGTGATGCCCGCCAAGCCGGAGGAGTGCCTGGAGTACCTCGGCAAGGCCGCGCTCGGTGTCAACCTGTACGACGCGACCGCCTTCGACTGGTGAGGGCCCACACGCAGCGGCGCGCCGGAGCGCGCCGCCCCGAAGCGGCGGGGGCCCCGGCCCCCGCCGCGCCGGGCATCCCGCGCGCCGCCGTCCCCGCCGTGACGTACGTGCTGTTCGTCGTCATGGCCGGCGGCACCGTCCCGACACCCGTCTACGCCCTCTACGCACAGCGGCTGGACCTGTCCCCGCCCGTCGTCGCCCTCGTCTTCGCCGCCTACGCGGTGGGCATCCTGGCCGCCCTGCTGCTCTTCGGCGGCCTGTCGGACCAGATCGGGCGGCGGGCCACGCTCGTCCCGGCGCTGGCCGTGGCCGCGGTGAGCAGCGTCGTCTTCATCGTCTTCCCGTCCCTTCCCGGGCTGTTCGCCGGGCGGCTGCTCTCCGGGATCTCGGTGGGGCTGACGACCGGCGCGGCCACCGCCTACCTCAGAGAACTCCATCCCTCGCCGCCGCGCGCCGCCCTGATCACCTCGGTCACCAACATGGCCGGGCTCGGCAGCGGGGCGCTCCTGTCGGGCGTGCTCGTCGAGTACGCGCCCGCGCCGGCCGTCCTGCCGTACACCGTCCTGATCGTGCTGCTCCTGCCCGGCCTCGCCCTGTGGGCGCTGCCCGAACGGGCCGCCCCGCGCGGGGGCGGCGTCCGCCCGCAGCGGATCGGCGTGCCGCCGGCCGTGCGGCGCCCCTTCGCCGCGGCGGCCGCCGCGGTCTTCGCGTCGTTCTCCCTGCTGGGCCTGCTGGCCGCGCTGGCCGGCAACTTCCTCGTGCAGGGGCTGCACAACCACAGCCACCTCGCCGTCGGCCTGGTGGCGTTCAGCGCCTTCGGCTCCGCGGGGGCCGCCCAGCTCCTCGCGGTGCGGCTCGCGCCGCGCACCGGCCTGACGGTGGGCATGACCGCCGTCCCGCTCGGGCTCGCCCTCATCCTCACGGGCCTGTCCGCCGCCTCTCTGCCCGTCTTCCTGTGCGGCTCCCTGCTGGGCGGCGCGGGCGCGGGCACGTCCTTCAAGTCCGGCCTCGCGCTGGTGACGGCCCAGGCGTCGCCCGACCGCGTCTCGGAACTGGTCTCCGGCTTCTTCGTCGCCGCGTACCTGGGCCTGACCGTGCCGGTCGTCGGCGTGGCCGTGCTGCTGGCGAACGGCACGCTCATGACGGCGGCCGGCGTCTTCGCCGCGGTGATCACGGTGCTGTGCCTGGGCAGCATCGGCGTCACCACGGCCCTCGGCAACCGCACCACGAACCGATGAGGACCCCCGCCATGACCACCGCGCTCTCTCCCGTCGACCCCGACAGCTACCGCGCCCTGATGGCCTCCCACCCCGGCGGGGTGGCCGTCGTCACCACCGACGACGGCCTCACCCCGTACGGCTTCGCCTGCACCGCGTGGTGCGGCGTGTCCCTCGACCCGCCGCTACTCCTCGTGTGCGCCTCCAACACGGGCAGCACCCTGCCGGTGCTCGCCGAGCGCGGCTGGTTCGCCGTCAACCTCCTGCACGGGGCGGGGCGCCGCGCGGCGGACGCCTTCGCCCACCGCGACGCGGGCCGCTTCTCGGCCGTGCCGTGGGAACGGTCCCCGGCCACGGGGCTGCCGCTCCTGCCGGAGGACGCGCACGCGGCGGCGGAGTGCCGCGTCCACCGCCTGGAGCGGGCGGGCGACCACACGGTGGTCATCGGCGAAATATTCCGCGCGGAGCCCCTGCCGGGGGCGGACCGGGCGCCGTTGCTGTACGGCATGCGCACGTACGCGACGTGGCCGGAGGCCTAGCCGGCCCCGGGGCGCGGGGCCCTCGCCGCCGTGCGGATCCCGTACGGCGGCGGGGGCCCGGGCGCTGACCGGCGGCCCGGAACCCTCTCCCGCCGCGACGGCGATGCGCCCCCGCGGCAAGGGTCCGGCGGAATCAAGGACGGCCGTCACCGATTCCGCCGGACCCTCACCATCGCGGCTGAGCGCCGCGGCGGCGGAAGGTTTTCCCGGCTCCGCCGGGCAGGGCGCGGGGAGTGCCGCCCGGGCACTCCCCCACCGCCGCCGCGGCGATCCGCCCCCCACCGCGAGGGTCCGGCGGAATACGGGATCGCCCGCACCGGGACGTGCCCCTCGCGCATACGCGGGCCGCGCCCCGCCGGACGGCTAGTCCGCGTGGCCCAGCTGGAGGTCCCGCTCCGTGCGGCCTCCCCCCGCCACCTGGAGCACCGTGGCCACCGGCGGGTACCCCGCGGCGATGACCGTGTACTCGCCCGCCGACAGGTCGACGAAGCGGAACGCCCCGTCGGGCCCGGTGGTCGCCGTGTCGACGACGTTGCCCGCGGCGTCGAGGAGCGTGACGCGGGCGTCCTCGACGAGCCGCCCGCCGCCCGCGCGGACGACGCCCCGCAGCACCGCACCGCCGGCGAGCTCGATGTCCTGGCGGGTCTCGCGGCAGGACTGGACGGTCACGGGGAGGGCGGCGGGCCGGAAGACGGGTGCGCTGCCGGCGAGGGTGTACTCGCCGGCGATGAGCTCGCCGATGTCGTAGCCGCCGTCGCGCCCGGTGCGGGTGGAGGCGACGACTTCGCCGTGCACGTTGGTCAGGGTGACGAGCGCGTCCCGCACGGGCGAGCCGTCGGCGGTGAGCACGGTCCCGGCGAGCCGCCCGGCGCCGCCGAGGACCACGTCGAGCTCGACGGGGCGTTCGCCGACGGTGACGGTGACGGCCTGGGGCTGGTGTCCGCCGGCGGCCGCGATGAGGACGTAGGAGCCGGTGCCGGGGGTGCTGAGGGCGTACCGCCCGTCCTCGCCGGTCGCGCCGCGCCCGACCTGCCGGCCCCCGCTGTCGATGAGGGTGAGCGCGGCGCGGGGCACGGTCGTGCCGTCGTGGTGCTGGACGACCCCGGTGACGGGGATGCCCGGGACGAAGGGGGGCTCCTCCTCCGGCGGGGCGGTCCGCGCCGAGGGGATGACGGGGGCTTCTGCGAGGTTTTGGGACACCGGCGTTTTCTCCTTCAGCAGGAAGGCGAGTAAAAGGCCCAGGACGAGGACGGGTACGAGGTACAGGAAGGCCGGCGGCAGCGCGTGCGCGTACGCCCGTGCGTAGCCGCCGTGGAGTTCGGGGGGCAGGGCGCGCAGCAGCCGCGGGGTGAGGGGGCTTGCGGCCCCGCCGTCGGCGAGGCGGCGGGCGAAGAGGCTGCCGAGGGCGCCCGCGCCGGCCGCGCCGCCGAGTTGCCGGAAGTAGGTGGCGGCGGCGCCGGCGGCGGCCCGGTCCGCGGCGGGGACGGAGCGCTGCGCGGCCCGGACGGCGGCCGGCAGGGCGAGCCCGGCGCCGGTGCCGAGGAGCGCCGTCCAGAGGGTGTAGGCGGGCCAGGTCGTGGCGGTGCCGAGGCGGGTGAGCAGGTACGCCCCGGCGGCGGCCGCGGCGCAGCCGGCCGCGGCGAAGAGCCGGCAGCGGCCGGTGCGGCGGGCGAGCTGTCCGCTGATGAGGGAGCCGAGGACGGCGCCGGCCGTCAGGGGCAGCACGAGCAGCCCCGAACGGACGGCGCCCGCGCCGTCGGCCATCTGCAGGAAGGTGGGCAGATAGCCGACGGCGCCGAAGAGGGCGGCTCCGGTGGCGGCGCCGAGGAGGGCGCAGGCGATGAGGACGGGGCGGCGGAACAGCCGGGGCGGGAGGAGGGGTTCGGCCGCGAGGTTCTCGGCGACGACGAGGAGCAGCGCGGTGCCGAGCGCGGCCGCGGCGAGCCCGAGGGTGACGCGGGAGTGCCAGGGGTGGGCGGCTCCGGCCCGGGTGGCCAGCAGGACGAGGCAGGCCGAGAAGGCCGCGAGCAGGAGCGCGCCGAAGACGTCGAAGCGGGCCCGGGGCGCGGCCCCGGGGAGCCGCAGTCCGAAGGCGGCGGCGACGAGGGCGAGGGCGCCGAGGGGGACGTTGAGGTCGAAGCACCAGCGCCAGGAGGCGTGGTCGGTGAGGAGGCCGCCGAGCGGGGGCCCGGCGACGGTGGCGAGGCCGAACACGGCGGCGGCCGCGGCGAGATGGCGGGCGCGCTCGCGGGCGGGCACCAGGTCGGCGATGATCGCGTGGACGCCGGCCAGCACGCCGCCGCCGCCGATGCCCTGGAGGACGCGGAAGGCGACGAGCTGGTCCATGGTGTGCGCGCGGGCGGCGAGGGCCGAGGCGGCGGCGAGGAGGACGAGGGCGAAGGCGAACACGCCCTTGCGGCCGGTGGACTCGCCGAGCCTGCCGCACACGGGCAGGGCGGCGGCGGAGCCGAGCAGGTAGGCCGTGATCACCCAGGGCATGCGGCCGAGGCCGTGCAGTTCGCCGGCGATGGTGGGCAGGGCCGTGACGACGACGGTCTGGTCGAGCGCGGCGAGGAGCAGCGCGATCAGCAGGCCGGCGCGGACGACGCGCAACCTCCCCCGGCCGGCGGGGGGTTCGGGGGGCGCCTCGAAGGCGGGGACGGCGTCGGGTGCGGGCAGGGCGGGCGCCGGCCCGTCGCTCTGTACCAAGGTGGTCCCGCCCACGTACCGCTCCCCTCGTAGCGCCTGCTATCGCCGCCCTTTTCTCGCATTTCGCGACAACGGCGGGCAACCGAGGGGATTGACCCGAGAGGCCATCCGTGGGGCTTTTGCGCCGGTCGGAGGCATACGACGGCCCGGCGCGGCACCGGGGAAACCACCCGAAACGGTGAAGCCCGGACCGCGACCGGTCCGGGCTTCCGCCGATGGCTGGCGCGGCTGCGCGCGGGCACGCCGGGCTACTTCTCGACCTCCGCGGCCAGCTTGGCGAGCACCGCGTCGTAGATCCGGCCGAGGCCCTTGGGGGCGAAGGTGCGCTCGAAGAAGCCGCCGATGCCGCCGGCGCCGTTCCACACGGTGCTGACGACGGCCTTGGCCTTGCCCTCTCCGGCCGGGGTGACGGTCCAGGTGGTCACCATGGAGGAGTTGCGGTCCTTCTCGACCAGCTGGCCGGTGGTCGGCTCGGTGACCTCCAGCAGGCAGTCGCGGACGCGCTTGCTGGTGGCCTGGAGCTTCCAGTGCACCAGGGTGCCCTCGCCGTCCCCGCCCTCGCGCACCTCGTACTCGCTGAAGTGCTCGGGCAGCAGCTTGGCCCGGGTGCCGGTGTAGTCCGCCAGCGCGTCGAACACCTCCTCGGGGTCCGCCGCGATGATCCGCTCCGTGGTGGCCTCGACCTGGCCCATGGCTTGTCCTCCGGACGTCGTACCGAACTGCTACGTGCTTCGCCGCACAGCCAACCACCAACGCCACACCCGCCCAAATCCGGACCCCCTCACTCGACGCGAACATGTGTTCTAATCTCGAAAGGGAGGGATCGAACACGAGAACGATTCGGTAGTGATGTGAAGGAGGAGCGCCATGCGCTGGTCCGGCCTGGGCGACGGAGGCGCCGACGGCGCCGCCACGGCCGCGCTCTTCGGCACCGACGTGGTGTCGCGCACCCTGGACACCCCGGAGTTCCGGGGCGTCACCTTCCACGAGGTCCGGGCGAAGTCGGTCGTCAACCGGGTCCCCGGCGCCTCCCGGATGCCCTTCGAGTGGACCGTGAACCCCTACCGCGGCTGCACGCACGCGTGCGTGTACTGCTTCGCCCGCAAGACGCACAGCTACCTCGACCTGGACACCGGCCTCGGCTTCGACTCCCAGATCGTCGTCAAGGTCAACGCCCCCGAAGTGCTCCGCCGCGAGCTGGCCGCCCCGCGCTGGCGCGGCGAGCACATCGCCATGGGCACCAACGTCGACTGCTACCAGCGCGCCGAGGGCCGCTACCGGCTGATGCCCGGCATCATCGCCGCGCTGCGCGATCGCGCGAACCCCTTCTCGATCCTCACCAAGGGCACGCTGATCCTGCGCGACCTGGAGCTGCTGCGCCAGGCCGCGGCCGTCACCGACGTCGGGGTGTCGGTCTCCGCCGGCTTCCTCGACCGCGAGCTGTGGCGCACGGTCGAACCCGGCACCCCCTCGCCCGAGCGGCGCCTGGCCGCCGTCCGGACGCTCACCGGCCACGGCATCGCCTGCGGCGTGCTGATGGCCCCGGTCATCCCCTTCCTCGGCGACTCCCCCGAGCAGCTGCGCGCCACGGTCCGCGCCGTCGCCGCCTCCGGCGCGACGTCGGTCACCCCGCTCGCGCTCCACCTGCGCCCCGGCGCCCGCGAGTGGTTCACGGCCTGGCTGGCCCGCCACCATCCGCACCTGGTGCGACGCTACGAGACGATGTACGCGGGCGGTGCCTACGCCCCGAAGTGGTACCAGCGGCGCATCACCCGCCAAGTCCACGAATACGCCGCGGAGTTCGGCATAGGCCCCACGGGCCCCGGCGAACACCGCCGCGTCACCGCACCCCCGCCTCCCGAACCGTCCCGGGCGACCCAGCTCACCCTGCTGTGAGCGGCGGCCCGCCCGTCACATGAGCCGCTCCAGCGCCTCGTGCGCCGCCGCCCGCAGCCGCTCGTGCTCGCGGGCCGCCACCAGGGCGTCCTCCGCGCGGCGGTCGCCGAGGGCGCCGAGGCCCTCCACGCAGGCGCGGGCGATCGGCCAGCAGTGGTCGCGGGCCGCCAGCAGCCGTTCGAGCGTGGCGAGCAGGGCGGGGACGGACTCGGGGGCGCGGAGCTCGGTCAGCAGGCGGACGGGGTGGAGGGCGTAGGCGGTGCGCAGCGGGTTGGTGGCGAGGGCCGCGGCCGCGCGGGCGGTGCGGGGGTCGCCGAGGCGGGCGAGGACGAAGGCGGCGGTGGCGCAGCGCACCGGTTCCCGGTAGTTGAGGAGCAGTATGAGCGTCTCGAAGGCGCGCCGGTCGCCCTCCGCCCCCAGGACGAAGGCGGCGATCTCACGGGCCCACAGCGGCTGTTCGGGGGCGACCAGGATGCCGGCGAGCTCGTCCCGGCGGGCGCGCCGGGCGGGCGGGCCGCCGTCGCGGGAGCGGACGAGCGCGAGCAGCCGCTCGAAGCCGGCGAACTCGGCGGACGTGACCAGCTCGGCCCGCACCCGCTTGACCAGCGCACGGAATTCCTCTTCTGCCCTCTCGGCTCCTGTCACTGCCCGCTTCTCCTCCCCGAGTGGCCTGTGCCACATGGTAGGTCGCCCGCCCAGACCCTGGCGCTCTTGGTTACCCGTGAGTTAATCTCCCGGCAAGAGCGGCACCCCCGCTCGGGCGGCCTGGTGACGCAGCCGCCCGCTCGCTTCGACGTCGGTTCGTCGGTTCGGCCCGTCGAGTACGGCACGGCCCCGGGACAGGGCCTTGCCGGTCGTACAACTCCCTTTCCGCGGTCGCCCCTTACCCGTACCCGGAAACGCATCCGACCGACGCATCCCCGCGCGCACGGGGACCTTCTTCTGGAGTCTCGCGATGGACCGTACGTCCACCCCTCCGCCGGCCGAGCCGCCCAGCCTCCCGTCCCCCGCCCCCTTGCGGGCCGTCGCCGTCGTGGGCCTCGGCACCATGGGCGCCGGCATCGCCGAAGTCCTGGTCCGGGCCGGCCGCGACGTCGTGGGCATCGACGTCTCGGAGGCCGCGGCCGCGCACGCCGTCCGCGCGCTGGAGACCGCCACCGCCCGCGCGGTGCGCCGCGAGCGCATCACCGAGGACGAGCGGCGGGCCGCGCTGGCCCGCTTCCGCACGGCCACGGACCTGCGGGCGGCGGCCGGCGCCGACCTGGTGATCGAGGTCGTGCCCGAGGACTACGCCCTCAAGCACGAGGTGTTCACCGCGCTGGACGCGATCGTGCGCCCCGGCACGATCCTGGCGACGGGCACCAACGCGCTGTCCGTGACCCGGCTGGCCGCGGACTCGGCCCGCCCCGAGCGCGTCCTCGGGCTGCACTTCTTCAACCCCGCGCCGGCGATGAAGCTGGTGGAGGTCGTCTCGTCGGTGCTGACCGCGCCGGCCGCCGTCTCGGCCGTCACCGCCCTCGCCCGCGAGCTGGGCAAGGAGCCCGTGGCGGTGGGCGACCGGCCCGGCTTCGTCGCCGACGGCCTGCTGTTCGGCTATCTGAACCAGGCGGCGGCGATGTACGAGTCGCGCTACGCCACCCGCGAGGACATCGACGCGGCGATGCGGCTGGGCTGCGGGCTGCCGATGGGCCCGCTCGCCCTGCTGGACCTGATCGGCATCGACACCGCGCGCACGGTCCTGGAGGCCATGTACGCGGCCTCCCACGACCGGCTGCACGCGCCCGCCCCCGTCCTCGGCCAGCTCGCGGAGGCGGGCCTGACCGGCCGCAAGGCGGGCCGCGGCTTCTACACCTACGACGGGCCGGACTCGGCCGTGGTCGTGCCGGACGCGGAGACCCCGGGCAGGGGCGGGGACGGGGCCGCGGCCAGGCCGCGCGAGGTGCGCGCGGTCGGCGTGGCCGGGTCGGGCACGATGGCGAGCGGCATCGCCGAGGTCTTCGCCAAGGCCGGCCACCGCGTGGTGCTCGCGGCGCGCACGCAGGAGAAGGCCGAGGCCGCCAAGGCGCGGGTGGCGGGGTCCCTCGCGCGCTCGGTGGACAAGGGCCGTCTGACGGCCGCCGAGCGGGACGCCGCCCTGGCGGCGATCGAGCCGGCGGGCTCGCTGGACGCGTTCGCCGGCGTCGACCTCGCCGTCGAGGCGGTCGCGGAGGACCTGGCGGTCAAGCAGCAGCTGTTCGGCACGCTCGACAAGGTCTGCAGGCCGGGCGCGGTGCTGGCCACGACCACGTCCTCGCTGCCCGTGGTCGCCCTGGCCCGCGCGACCTCGCGCCCGCAGGACGTCATCGGGATGCACTTCTTCAACCCGGCGCCGGCGATGAAGCTGGTGGAGGTCGTCCGTACGGTCCTCACCGCGGACGACGTGCACGCCACCGTCCGCGCGGTCTGCGCGAAGGTGCGCAAGCACGCCGTGGACTGCGGCGACCGGGCCGGGTTCATCGTGAACGCACTGCTGTTCCCGTACCTGAACAACGCGGTGAAGATGGTGCAGGAGCACTACGCGAGCCCGGACGACATCGACGCGGCGATGAAGCTCGGCGGCGGCTATCCGATGGGCCCCTTCGAACTGCTCGACGTCGTGGGGCTCGATGTGTCCCTGGCCATCGAGAAGGTCCTGCACCGCGAGTTCCGCGACCCGGGCCTCGCTCCCGCGCCCCTGCTGGAGCACCTCGTGGCGGCGGGCTGCCTGGGCCGCAAGACGGGCCGCGGCTTCCGCGAGTATGCGAAGGCCTGACAGGACGGCACGCGAGCGCGACGCGGGCTGGGGCGGACTGCTCGAACCGGGGGACGGTCCGTCCCGGCGCGCCCGTACGGACGCGTGTTACGTTCCCCACATGCCCCAGCCCGCCAAGGCCGTCCGCGCTTCGCGCACGGCCGCCGAAACACCCCGTGAGACCCGAGATCCGCACCCCGGCCCCGAGAGCGCCGGCAGCCGCCGGGCCGCCGCCCAGCGCCTTAACATGCGCCGCAAACTCGCCACCGCCGCGATGGAGTTGTTCGCGACCAAGGGCTACGAGGCGACGACCGTCGACGAGATCGCGGCCGCGGCCGGCGTCGCCCGCCGCACCTTCTTCCGCCACTTCCGCTCCAAGGAAGAGGCCATCTTCCCCGACCACGACGACACGCTCGTGCGGGCCGCCGGGGTGCTGGACGCGGCCCCGCCGCACGAGAACCCCCTCGACACCGTCTGCCGGGGCATCAAGGAGGTCATGCGGATGTACGCGGCCTCCCCGGCCGTGTCCGTCGAGCGCTACCGCCTGACCCGCGAGGTGCCGGCCCTGCGCGAGCGCGAGATCGCCTCCGTGGCCCGGTACGAGCGGCTGTTCACCCGCTACCTCCTCGGCCACTTCGACGAGGGCGCGCACCACGTGGGCGACGACGACCCGCTGCTCGCCGAGGTCGCCGCGTCGGCCGTCGTCACCGCGCACAACCACGTCCTGCGGCGCTGGCTGCGCGGCGGCGGGCAGGGCGACGTGGAGTCCCAGCTCGACCACGCGTTCGCGATCGTGCGGGAGACCTTCGGCACGGGCATCGGGGCCGGGCGCGACCGGCAGGAGAAGGCCCCGGGCGCGACCGCGCGGGCCGAGGGCGAGGTGCTGGTCACGGTGGCCCGGACGGACGCGCCGCTGGACGAGGTCATGCGAGCGATCGAGAAGGCGCTCAAGAAGAAGTAGGACATCACCGGATATTCACCGACGAAGGCCGCCCCCTAGGGGCGGCCTTCGTTGCTCATGCGTGCCCTCCGGATGACATCTGAGAGAAATTGTTGGCACCGAGTGTCTTGTCGTGTGGCACGGCGTGCCATACGTTGTCGGTGTCCGGGCGGCCGGCGCGCAGACACAACCGTCGCGCGCCGGCTGTCCCCACAAGCATCTTGTGCGCCCGGACGCCTGCGTCACAGGCACTCCCACCGCGCCCACCGGCGCCGGGTCGAAGCTGCACCGAGCACCGCCCCGCACCACCGCCGAACCGACGGCACCGCCTCAGCACTTCCCCTCAGCACTTCCCCGCACCACCCCCGACGTTCCTTCAAGCCGTTCCCCCAACGTGCTTCGCCGGAGGCAATACCGTGAACCAGATACTCGACGCCATCCTCGCGCCGGACAGTACGCCCGAGGACTTCGCGGCCCTGACCGTCCCCGACTCCTACCGCGCGGTGACCGTGCACAAGGACGAGGCCGGCATGTTCGAGGGCCTCTCCACCCGGGAGAAGGACCCGCGCAAGTCGCTGCACGTCGAGGAGGTGCCGGTGCCCGAACTCGGGCCCGGCGAGGCGCTCGTGGCCGTCATGGCCAGCTCGGTGAACTACAACTCCGTCTGGACCTCGATCTTCGAACCGCTGCCCACCTTCGGCTTCCTGGAGCGCTACGGCAAGCTCTCCCCGCTCGCCAAGCGGCACGACCTGCCGTACCACGTCATCGGCTCCGACCTCGCGGGCGTGGTCCTGCGCACCGGCCCCGGCGTCAACGCCTGGAAGCCCGGCGACGAGGTCGTCGCCCACTGCCTGTCCGTGGAGCTGGAGTCCGCCGACGGCCACGACGACACGATGCTCGACCCCGAGCAGCGCATCTGGGGCTTCGAGACCAATTTCGGCGGTCTCGCCGAGATCGCACTGGTGAAGTCCAACCAGCTCATGCCCAAGCCGCGCCACCTCAGCTGGGAGGAGGCGGCCGCCCCGGGCCTGGTCAACTCCACCGCCTACCGCCAGCTCGTCTCCCGCAACGGCGCCGGCATGAAGCAGGGCGACAACGTCCTGATCTGGGGCGCGAGCGGCGGACTCGGCTCGTACGCGACCCAGTTCGCGCTCGCCGGCGGCGCCAACCCGATCTGCGTGGTCTCCAGCGACAAGAAGGCCGAGATCTGCCGCCGGATGGGCGCCGAGGCGATCATCGACCGCTCGGCCGAGGGCTACAAGTTCTGGAAGGACGAGCACGAGCAGGACCCGCGCGAGTGGAAGCGCCTGGGCAAGCGCATCCGCGAGCTGACCGGCGGCGAGGACGTCGACATCGTCTTCGAGCACCCGGGCCGCGAGACCTTCGGCGCGTCGGTGTACGTCACGCGCAAGGGCGGCACGGTCGTCACCTGCGCCTCGTCGTCGGGCTACAAGCACGAGTACGACAACCGCTACCTGTGGATGTCGCTGAAGCGCATCGTGGGCTCGCACTTCGCCAACTACCGCGAGGCGTGGGAGGCCAACCGCCTCATCGCCAAGGGCAGGATCCACCCCACGCTGTCGAAGACGTACCGCCTGGAGGACACCGGGCAGGCCGCGTACGACGTGCACCGCAACCTCCACCAGGGCAAGGTCGGCGTGCTCGCGCTGGCCCCCGAGGAGGGCATGGGGGTCCGCGACGAGGAGATGCGGGCGAAGCACATCGACGCCATCAACCGCTTCCGGAACGAGTGAGAGCGCAGGAATGACTGAGCGTCAAAAGGACCGGCCCTGGCTCATGCGGACCTACGCCGGGCACTCCACCGCCGAGGCGTCCAACGCGCTCTACCGGCGCAACCTCGCCAAGGGCCAGACCGGTCTCTCGGTCGCCTTCGACCTGCCGACGCAGACCGGCTACGACTCCGACCACGTCCTCGCCCGCGGCGAGGTCGGCCGGGTCGGCGTGCCGGTCGCGCACCTGGGCGACATGCGGCGGCTGTTCCAGGACATCCCGCTGGAGCAGATGAACACCTCCATGACCATCAACGCCACCGCCATGTGGCTGCTGGCCATGTACCAGGTGGTCGCGGAGGAGCAGGGCGCGGACGTCACCAGGCTGCAGGGGACGACGCAGAACGACATCGTCAAGGAGTACCTCTCGCGCGGGACGCACGTCTTCCCGCCGGGGCCGTCGCTGCGGCTGACCACCGACATGATCACGTACACGGTGGCGCACATCCCCAAGTGGAACCCGATCAATATCTGCAGCTACCACCTGCAGGAGGCGGGGGCCACGCCGGTCCAGGAGATCGCGTACGCGATGTCCACCGCCATCGCGGTGCTGGACGCGGTGCGCGACTCCGGCCAGGTGCCGGAGGAGAAGTTCGGCGACGTCGTCGCCCGGATCTCCTTCTTCGTCAACGCCGGCGTCCGGTTCATCGAGGAGATGTGCAAGATGCGGGCCTTCGGCCGGATCTGGGACCGCATCACCCGCGAGCGCTACGGCATCGAGAACCCCAAGCAGCGCCGCTTCCGCTACGGCGTCCAGGTCAACTCCCTCGGCCTGACCGAGGCGCAGCCGGAGAACAACGTCCAGCGCATCGTCCTGGAGATGCTGGCCGTGACGCTCTCCAAGGACGCCCGCGCCCGCGCCGTGCAGCTGCCGGCCTGGAACGAGGCGCTGGGCCTGCCCCGGCCCTGGGACCAGCAGTGGAGCCTGCGGATCCAGCAGGTCCTCGCCCACGAGAGCGACCTGCTGGAGTACGACGACATCTTCGCGGGGTCGCACGTCATCGAGGCCAAGGTGGACGCGCTCGTCGGGGAGTGCCTGGCGGAGATCGAGCGGATCCAGGAGATGGGCGGCGCGATGGCGGCCGTCGAGTCCGGCTACCTGAAGTCGCAGCTGGTCTCCTCGCACGCCGAGCGCCGGGCCCGGATCGAGGCCGGCGAGGAGAAGATCGTCGGCGTCAACTGCTACGAGTCGACCGAGCCCAACCCCCTCACCGCCGACCTCGACACCGCGATCATGACCGTGGACCCGGCCAACGAGGCCCGTGTCGTCGCCTCCCTGCACGCCTGGCGCGACGACCGCGACGAGGCCCGCGCCCAGGAGTCGCTGTCCGCGCTGAAGAAGGCGGCGGCGGGCTCGGACAACCTGATGGCGGCCACGCTGGAGTGCGTCCGCGCCGGTGTCACGACCGGCGAGTGGTCGTGGGCCCTGCGCGACGTCTTCGGGGAGTTCCGCGCCCCCACGGGCGTGAGCAGCGCCCCCGTCGCGGTCGCCGCGGAGGCCGGCAGCCCGCTGGCCGCCGTCCGCGCCAAGGCGGCCCGTACGGCCGGGGAGCTGGGCAGCGGCAAACTGCGCCTGCTCGTCGGCAAGCCCGGCCTGGACGGCCACTCCAACGGCGCCGAGCAGATCGCCGTCCGCGCGCGCGACGCCGGCTTCGAAGTGGTCTACCAGGGCATCCGGCTCACCCCGGAACAGATCGTCTCGGCGGCCGTCGCCGAGGACGTGCACTGCGTCGGCCTGTCGATCCTCTCCGGATCGCACGCCGAGCTCGTCCCCGACGTCCTGGCGCGGATGCGCGCCGAGGGGGCCGGCGAGGTCCCCGTCATCGTCGGGGGCATCATCCCGTCCGCGGACGCCACCGCTCTGCGGGCGGCCGGCGTCGCCGCGGTGTTCACTCCCAAAGATTTCGGCATCACGGAGATCATCGGACGTATCGTCGACGAGATCCGGAAAGCGAACCACCTCGACCCGCTGGAGGTCCCCGCATGACCGCCCACCCGTCTCCCGCCACCACCCCGGGTGGAAGCCACTTCGCGGCTGCCCCTTCCCATGCGAAGCCGCTGCGCCCGCGCCGCTCGTGCCTCGCGGTTCCCGGCAGCAACCCGCGCTTCCTGGAGAAGGCCCAGGGCCTCCCCGCCGACATGGTCTTCCTCGATCTGGAGGACGCCTGCGCCCCACTGGCCAAGGAGGGTGCCCGCCACCTGGTCGTGGATGCGCTCAACAACGGCGACTGGACCGGCAAGACCACGGCCGTCCGCGTCAACGACTGGACGACGCACTGGACGTACCGCGACGTCGTCACCGTCGTGGAGGGCGCCGGCCCCAACCTCGACTGCATCATGCTGCCGAAGGTCCAGGACGCCCAGCAGGTCGTCGCCCTCGACCTGCTGCTCACCCAGATCGAGAAGACCATGGGCTTCGAGGTCGGCCGCATCGGCATCGAGGCGCAGATCGAGAACGCCAAGGGCCTGGTGAACGTGGACGAGATCGCCGCCGCGTCGCCGCGCGTCGAGACGCTCATCTTCGGCCCCGCCGACTTCATGGCCTCGATCAACATGCGGTCCCTGGTCGTCGGCGAGCAGCCGCCCGGCTACCCGGCGGACGCCTACCACTACATCCTGATGCGCATCCTGATGGCGGCCCGCGCCCATGACCTGCAGGCCATCGACGGCCCGTACCTGCAGATCAAGAACGTGGAGGGCTACAAGGAGATCGCGCGGCGCTCTGCGGCGCTGGGCTTCGACGGCAAGTGGGTGCTGCACCCCGGCCAGGTGGACGCGGCCAACGAGGTCTTCTCCCCCTCGCAGGAGGAGTACGACCACGCCGAGCTGATCCTCGACGCGTACGACTGGTGCACGTCGGAGGCCGGCGGCAAGAAGGGCTCGGCGATGCTCGGCGACGAGATGATCGACGAGGCCAGCCGGAAGATGGCCCTGGTCATCGCGGGCAAGGGCCGGGCGGCGGGGCTGTCCCGCACGTCGAAGTTCGAGATCCCGGAGGCCTGAGCCACGGCCCGGGAGTTCGGCCGCCACCAATCCCCCGCTCCAGGCCCCGAAGGGGCCTGGTCACAGCACCCCCGGAGGGGCAGCACCATGCAGTTCGGCCGCACCTACGAAGAATTCACGGTCGGCGACGTGTACCGGCACTGGCCCGGCAAGACCGTCACCGAGTACGACGACCACTTGTTCTGTCTGCTGACCATGAACCACCACCCGCTGCACATGGACAGCAACTATGCGGAGAAGACGACCGATTTCGGCAAGAACGTCGTGGTCGGGAACTACGTCTACTCGCTCCTGCTGGGCATGTCCGTCCCCGACGTCTCGGGCAAGGCCATCGCCAACCTGGAGGTCGAGTCGCTGAAGCACGTCGCGCCGACCTTCCACGGCGACACGATCTACGGCGAGACGCGCGTGCTGGACAAGACGCCGTCGAAGTCGAAGAGCGACCGCGGGATCGTGCGCGTCGAGACCATCGGCTACAAGCAGGACGGCACCGTGGTCTGCACCTTCCGGCGGAAGGTGATGGTGCCCACCGCCACGTACATCGAGGAGCGCGGCGGGGAGCAGCCCGGCCGCCCCGAGCCGATCATCCGGGAGAAGTGAGATGGGCCGCCTGGCACAGACCGACGGGCTGACGGACGTCCAGCAGGAGATCCTCTCGACGGTCCGTGACTTCGTCGACAAGGAGATCATCCCGGTCGCCACGGATCTGGAGCACCGGGACGAGTACCCCGCGCAGATAGTCGAGGGCCTCAAGGACCTCGGGGTGTTCGGCCTGATGATCCCGGAGGAGTACGGCGGGCTGGGTGAGTCCCTTCTCACATACGCGCTGTGCGTGGAGGAGATCGCCCGGGGCTGGATGAGCGTGTCGGGGATCATCAACACGCACTTCATCGTGGCGTACATGCTCAAGCAGCACGGCACTCAGGAACAGAAGGACTATTTCCTGCCAAAGATGGCGGCGGGGGAGATCCGGGGCGCGTTCTCGATGTCGGAGCCGGGTCTCGGCTCGGATGTGTCCGCAATCACATCGAAGGGCGTGCGGGACGGCGAGGAGTACGTCCTGAACGGCCAGAAGATGTGGCTGACGAACGGCGGCACGTCGACGCTGGTGGCGGTCCTCTGCCGGACGGACGAGGGACATCCCGAAGGCACCGCGCCGCACAAGTCGATGACGACCTTCCTGATCGAGAAGGAACCGGGGTTCGGCGAGGTCAAGCCGGGGCTGACCATCCCCGGAAAGATCGACAAAATGGGTTACAAGGGCGTCGACACCACCGAGCTGATCATGGACGGGCTGCGGGTGCCGGCCGACCGCGTGCTCGGCGGGGTCACGGGCCGGGGCTTCTATCAGATGATGGACGGCGTCGAGGTCGGCCGGGTCAATGTCGCGGCGCGTGGCTGCGGAGTCGCACAGCGTGCGTTCGAGCTCGGGGTGGCCTACGCACAACAGCGGCAAACTTTCGGAAAACCCATTGCCCAGCACCAGGCCATCCAGTTCAAACTTGCCGAAATGGGGACAAAGGTCGAAGCCGCGCATGCGATGATGGTGAATGCGGCCCGGAAGAAGGACTCGGGCCGGCGCAACGATCTCGAGGCCGGAATGGCCAAGTACCTGGCCTCCGAGTACTGCAAGGAGGTGGTCGAGGACGCGTTCCGCATCCACGGCGGATACGGGTTCTCGAAGGAATACGAGATCGAGCGCCTCTACCGAGAGGCCCCCATGCTGCTCATCGGTGAGGGAACGGCAGAGATCCAGAAAATGATCATTGGTCGCCGGCTACTCGAGGAGTACCGGATCCAGGGATAATTGTTCCGGTTAGGGGTGGTTTGGCCGAGAAGAAGATCACACCCTGTCATCGGACTTCGGCCACGGACTGGCCCTGGCGCTTAGCCAGTTGCCGGTCGCAACCGATAGCATCCCCCGAAAGCCGCCGTCCCCCAATCGTTTCGCGGCACCCTCCGCTACGAAGGTCACCCATGCCCCACAGCTCTTCCTCTGCACACCGCGACAGCCTCGCCGGCGTTCGCCTCGCGCGCGGAGCATCGCCGTGGCTCCTCCCGACCGTCGCCACGGCGGCGGTAAGCCTGACCCGCGCCCGGCGCTCCGGGCGCTGGGCCGCGCTGGCCGTGCCCACCACCGCGCTCGCGGCGGGCATGCTGTGGTTCTTCCGCGACCCCGAGCGCGACATCGCTCCGGGCCGGGTCATCTCCCCGGCCGACGGCGTGGTGCAGAGCATCATGCCGTGGAAGGACGGGCGCACCCGGGTCGCGATCTTCATGAGCCCGCTGAACGTCCACGTCAACCGGGCGCCGCTGGCCGGCACCGTGACGTCCGTCGAGCACATCCCCGGCGGGTTCGTTCCGGCGTTCAACAAGGAGAGCGAGAACAACGAGCGCGTCGTCTGGCACTTCGACACCGAGCTCGGCGACATCGAGATGGTGCAGATCGCCGGCGCCGTCGCCCGGCGCATCGTGCCCTACCTCACCGCGGACACCAAGGTGGAGCAGGGTGAGCGGATCGGCCTGATCCGCTTCGGTTCGCGCGTCGACATCTACCTCCCCGAGGGCGTCGAGGTCGCGGTCGAGGTCGGGCAGAAGACCACGGCGGGGGTGACACGCCTTGACCGTGATTGATCAAGAGGCATCGTGGGTGCCCGAGGCGGACGAGGCCGAGGACGCGGAGACCATGCCGCTGTCCACCCGGCTCTCAATAGCGGACACGCTCACACTCGGTAACGCGATCTGCGGGTTCATGGCGGTGTACTTCACCACCACCGGCGTCCTCATCCCCCACCTCACGGGGAACGAGGACGGCGGCATGGCCCGCCACAGCGCGGCCACCGCGGTCATACTGATGCTCCTCGCATCGGTCTTCGACCTCTTCGACGGGCTCGTGGCGCGCAAGCTGCGCAGCTCGGCGATGGGCGCGGAGCTGGACAACCTCTCCGACCTGATCAGCTTCGGGCTCGCCCCGGCGTACTTCGTGGTCGTGTGGGGCATGGTCGCCGACGACGCCCACCAGCGGGTGTCGGCCGTGGCCGCGGTCGTGGTGCTCCTGGCGGTCGTCCTCAGACTGGCGCGCTTCTCGTGCGTCCAGCTGCGGGACGGCATCTTCCAGGGCATGCCGAGCCCCTTCGGTGCGCTCACGGTCGTCTCGATCGTGCTGCTGGAGCTGCCCTTCGTCCCGACGCTGCTGGCGATCGTGGGCGTGGCGTGGCTGATGGTGAGCCGGGTCGAGTACCCCAAGCCGCGGGGGCGCCTCGCGGTGGCGATGCTCAGCTGGATCGTGCTCAGCATGGGCCTGCTGGCGGCCTGGGCGTTCGACGCCCCGGGCGGCGAGCTCCTCCTCCAGACGGGCTGCGCGCTCCAGGTCGTCCTGGGCGCGGTGATCCCCCTGTTCGCCACGGCGCGCCGGGTGAACACGTTCCGCGACAACCGCCGAGAGGCGAGGGCGACGCAGCTGCCGTAGCGGCGGCGTCGCGGGTGACCACGGACGGGGTGGTCCCGGAACCTTCGGGTTCGGGGACCACCCCGTCCGGCGTTTCCGGGGCGGTGGGCGGTGCGGGGTGTGCGGGGTGCGGGCGGTGTGCCCTCGCGGCGGGGGCTCGGCGATGCCCCGGCTCTCGGCAGGCGGCTCTCGCCCGAGGTGCGGTGGGCACCGCCGGACACCTCCGGTTGCGGTGGGACGGAAGAGGCCGGGCCTCTCGATCAGCGCACGCCCATGCCTCTGCCGCAGGCAGGAAGCCCCCGCCGCAACGGCGAGAAGCACTCGCGGCGCGGACCGGCGGTGCCTGCCGCGCCTCGGCCGGGAGCCGAGCCCTCCGGCTCCGAACGGGAGGGCCTGCCCTCTCGCCCCGCCGCAACGGCGAACAAGCCGCCGCCGGAGGCGCCGGCGGTGCCCGGCGGGCCGAGGCCCTCGCCCAGGGGCGAGTCCGGCCGAGAGGCCGAGAGGAAGCGGCCGCGCCGAACCCGCCGTGGCGAATATCCCCCACCGGAGGTGCCCGGTGCCGGGCTACCGCAGGCGGTCCTCCGCGATGCGTTCTGCGATGCGCTCCGCGACGCGTTCCAGCAAGGGCCCGGCAAGGGCCACGCAGCGGGACAGGTCCGGCTCCAGGGACGTCAGGGCGTACGCGCGCTCGATGCCCGCCGCGGACAGCTCCTCCGCGGACAGGGCCAGCCGGCCGCAGACGGCCACGACCGGGACACCGCGTTCGCGGGCCGCCGCGGCCACTCCGGCCGGCGCCTTGCCCCGCAGGGTCTGCGCGTCGAGGGAGCCCTCGCCGGTGATCACGAGGTCCGCGCCGGCGAGGGCGCCGGCGAAGCCGAGGACGTCGAGCATGACCTCGATGCCGGGCCGGAAGACCGCGCCGAGCCCGGCCAGCGCCCCGTATCCGAGCCCGCCCGCCGCGCCCGCCCCGGCCGCGCCCGCGAGCGCGCCGCCGTCGAGCACGGCGGCGTAGTGCGCGAGCGCGGAGTCGAGCAGGGCCACGTCGTCCGCGCCCGCGCCCTTCTGCGGGCCGTAGACGGCGGCGGCCCCCGCCGGTCCGGTCAGCGGGTTGTCGACGTCGCTCGCGAGGACGAGGTCCACGCTCCGCAGCCGGGGGTCGAGCCCCGACAGGTCGGCCGTGGCGAGGCCGGCGAGGGCCGCGCCCCCGGGCCGGACCGGCGCGCCGGACGCGTCCAGGAGCCGCGCGCCGAGCGCGCCCAGCATCCCGGCCCCGCCGTCCGTCGTGGCGCTGCCGCCGATGCCGAGGACGAGCGTGCGCGCGCCCGCGTCGAGCGCGGCCCGTACGAGCTCACCGGTCCCGTACGTGGTGGCCGTGAGCGGCGCGGGCACTCCGCCCGGCAGCCGCCGCAGCCCGGACGCCTCGGCCATCTCCACGACCGCCGTGCCGCCGCGCAGCGCGTACGCGGCGGTGACCGGCGCCCCGGTCGGACCGGTCACCCGCAGCTCGCGGCGCTCGAAG
This sequence comes from Streptomyces sp. XH2, assembly GCF_049725035.1. NCBI lineage: Bacteria > Bacillati > Actinomycetota > Actinomycetes > Kitasatosporales > Streptomycetaceae > Streptomyces > Streptomyces sp. XH2. Next base: position 214,342 of record NZ_JBMMMZ010000009.1, read on the forward strand.
CCGGCGGCGACCGCGGCGTCGACCGTGCCGTCCCCGCCGTCCGCGACGGGCAGCGCGGCGATGTCGAGCGGCTTGCCGGCGGCGTCCGCGGACCGCCGCAGCCCGGCGGCGACGTGCCGGGCGACGTCGACGGCCGTCAGGGAGCCCTTGAACTTGTCCGGGGCGATCAGCACCCGTACGGCATCCGTCATTGCGCGCCACCCCTCGCCTACAGCCCGGCCGTGCCGCCTGGACCCTACCGGGGCGGATCCGCCGTTGCCCATGCCCGCGCGCGGCGTGCCAGTCCGCCCAATTGCGTACTCTTCCGGCCATAGTGGGGCGTCATGAGCACCCATGCGCACGATCCGTCCGACCCGCATGCCCCCGCCGCCCCGGGCGGCGGGGAGGAGCCCCCGGACGCGGCCCTGGTCGCGATCGGCGGCGCGGCGGTGCTCGCGGTCGTCGCGTGGGCGGCGCTGGGCAAGCACTCCTTCGACCGGCTGACGAAGTCGGCGCTGAACTGGGTGCTGTCCAACTTCGCCTGGCTGTTCGTGATCGCCGCGGACGTCTTCCTGGCCCTGTGCGTGGTCATCGCCGTGAGCCGCTTCGGCCGGATCCGGCTCGGCCGGGACGACGACCAGCCGGAGTTCAGCAACCTCGCGTGGATCGCGATGATGTTCAGCGCGGGCATGGGCATCGGCCTGATGTTCTACGGCGTCGGCGAGCCGCTCCTGCACTTCGTCTCCCCGCCGCCCGGCAGCGGCGTCACCGCGAACACGCCCGCCGCGGCCCGTACGGCGCTGGAGTACTCGTTCTTCCACTGGACCCTGCACCCGTGGGCCATCTACGGCATGGCGGGTCTCGCCCTCGCCTATGCGGGCTTCCGCAAGGGCCGCGGCAACCGGCTGAGCTCGGCGTTCGTCCCGCTGCTCGGCGAGGAGCGGGCGGCCGGCTGGCCGGGCCGGGTCATCGACCTGCTCGCTGTCTTCGCCACCGTGTTCGGCACGGCGACGAGCCTCGGCCTGGGCGCCCTGCAGGTGTCGAAGGGCCTCAACATCACGACCGGGGTGAAGGACACCACGGGCCTGGAGCTGGTCATCATCGGCAGCCTGTCGGCCGCGTTCGTGCTGTCGGCGTTCTCCGGGCTGCACAAGGGCGTGAAGTGGCTCAGCACGCTCAACATCGTGCTCGCCGCCTGCCTCATGCTCTTCGTCTTCCTCCTCGGCCCCACGGTCTTCGTCCTCAACACCATCCCCGCGGCCGCCGGCGGCTACCTGCACGACCTGCTGACCCTCGCGACGCGCACGGGCGCGTTCACCGACTCCCAGTGGCTCGGCGCCTGGACGATCTTCTACTGGGCGTGGTGGCTGTCCTGGGCCCCCTTCGTGGGCACGTTCATCGCCCGCATCTCGCGCGGCCGGACGATCCGCGAGTTCCTCATCGGCGTCCTGCTGGTGCCCAGCGGTGCGACGGTCGTGTGGTTCTGCGTGATGGGCGGCAGCGCCCTGCGGCTGGACATGACGGGCGCGGCCGACATGGCCGGGACCGTCAAGGACGGCGCGGAGGCGTCCCTGTTCGCCCTCCTGGACACGCTGCCGCTGGAGACGCTCACCTCGTGGATCGCGATGGCGCTGGTCATGACGTACTTCATCACCAGCGCGGACTCCGCGTCCCTCGTGATGGGCTCGCTCTCCAGCCGCGGCGCGCTGCACCCGCGGACGTGGCTGGTGGTGACGTGGGGCGTCCTGATGGCCGCGGTCGCCGCGGTCCTGCTGGTGGCCGGCGGGCTGCAGTCGCTGCAGTCGGCGACGATCCTGGTCGCCCTGCCGTTCGTGCTGGTCATGCTGGCCCTGTGCTGGTCGCTGATGTCGGAGCTGCGCGAGGACCCCGGGGCGGGACCGGCCCGGCACCACGCGATGCACGGCCTGCGGGACGCGCTGCGGACGATGGTCGGCGACGCGATCGAGGAGCAGGCCCCGGGCCCGGTGCGCCACCCGCGGCTGCGCCGGGTCGCGGACAGCGTCCGCGACCGCGACGACGACGCGCGGGGCGGCGGCGGGGTGTAGCTGGACGGGGCTGGACGAGGGCTAGACGGTCTTCACCGTGCCGCCGTCGATGACGTGGTCCGCGCCGGTGATGTTGGCCGCCACGTCGGAGAGCAGGAAGGTGATGAGCGCCGCGACCTCGCCGGGCTCGGTGATCCGCGGGCCATGCCGAACCGCCCCGGGAGCTGCTCCAGGAACTCGGCGTGGCCGACGCCGGCCGCGGCGGCCGCCTTGCCGCCGAACCCCTCCGGGTCCTCCCAGATCGCGGTGCGGACCACGCCCGGCGAGACGGTGTTGACGCGTACGCCCTTCGGCCCGAACTCCTCGGACAGGGACTTGCCGAAGGCGGTGAGCGCCGCCTTGGCCACGCTGTACGCGACGGGGCCGGCGTAGATCTTTTTGACCTGTAGGTCAATTACTGGGGAAGGGCTGCTGCACGGGTGGCCCGCCATGGGGACGGGGCGGGCCACCGACGCTTGTCAGGTGGAGGGAACGGGCTGGCAGACAGCGAAGACGCGCAGGTCGATGGCGGTGGGGCTCGTGTTGTTCACGCCCACCAGGTAGGCGTTCTCGATGACGCTCGGGTACGCGTCGAGCTTCTCCAGGGCGCCGATCCGGCTGCCGGGCTGGACGTAGCCGCCGCCGACGATCCGGGTGCCGGCGGGGCAGACGGGGCTGCGGAGTTGCTGGTCGCGGGAGAGGGGCGGCACGGAGTGGTCCTGGACGACGGTCAGCGGGAGGCCCGTGGTGCCGGGGATGCCTTGCGGGCCCGTGGGTCCCTGGGGGCCCGCGGGGCCTGCCGGACCGGCGGGGCCGGGGGCGCCGGGTTCGCCCTTGGGGCCGACCGGGCCCACGGGACCAGAGGGGCCGCTCGGGCCGGTGGGTCCCGTGGGGCCGGTCGGCCCGGCGGGGCCTGCGGTTCCGGCGGGACCGACGGGTCCGGCCGGGCCGGTGGCTCCGGGGTCTCCCTTGGCCCCCTGCGGACCGATCGGCCCTGTCGGGCCGGTTGCCCCGGTGGCTCCGGCAGGACCCGCGGGTCCCGCGGGCCCGGTGGGGCCGCTCGGGCCGGCGGGCCCTGCGGGGCCGATCGCACCGGGGTCGCCCCGGTCGCCTTTGGGGCCGAGGGGGCCGCCGGGGCCGGCCGGTCCTACGGGTCCGGTGGGGCCGGAAGGTCCTGCGGATCCGGTAGGGCCGGTGGGGCCCGCGGGTCCGGCGGGGCCCACCGGTCCTGACGGCCCCGCGGGCCCTACGGGCCCGGTGGGGCCTGCCTCGCCCCGGTCGCCCTTGGGCCCGGCGGGGCCTGCCGCCCCGACCGGTCCGACGGGTCCCACCGGACCGGCAGGCCCACCGGGCCCGACCGCCCCCACGGGCCCCGCGGGCCCAGCAGGCCCGGTGACCCCCGGATCCCCTTGCTCTCCCCTGGGCCCCACAGGCCCGGCAGGCCCCATGGGCCCACTGGGCCCGACGGGCCCGACGGGACCTCCGGGCGGCCCGGCGGGACCGGCGGGACCTGTGAGTCCAGGGGGGCCAGCAGGGCCAACGGGCCCCGGGAGCCCGGCGGGACCAGCGGGACCAGCGGGTCCGACGAGACCGGCGGGTCCGGCGGGTCCGGCGGGTCCGGCGGGTCCGGCGGGTCCGGCGGGTCCGGCGGGTCCGGCGGGTCCGGCGGGTCCGGCGGGTCCGGCGGGTCCGGCGGGTCCGGCAGGGCCTACGGCACCGGGGTCGCCCTTGTCGCCCTTCACTCCGGGAGGCCCAGGAGGACCGGCAGCCCCCGGATCACCCTTGTCGCCTTTGGCTCCGGCAGCCCCGGGAGGACCGACGGGCCCGACCGGACCGGCGGGACCCGTAGCTCCCGGATCACCCTTCTCACCCTTGGCGCCGACAGGCCCGGGAGGGCCGGCAGGCCCGACGAGTCCGGGCGGCCCGACAGGTCCCACGGCGCCCGGATCGCCTTTGTCCCCCTTGGCACCGGCAGGGCCCGGCGGCCCGATGGGCCCCGCAGGCCCCTTATCACCCTGAGGCCCGGCGGGCCCGGCAGCACCCACGGCACCCGGGGCACCAGCAGGACCCACAGCCCCCGGATCACCCTTCTCACCCTTGGCGCCGACGGGGCCAGGCGGGCCGACAAGACCCCCCTCACCAGCGGGCCCGGGAGGGCCGGCAGGGCCTACGGCGCCCGGATCCCCCTTGTCCCCCTTGGCGCCGGCAACGCCAGGAGGGCCGGCAGGGCCGATTCCCCCGGGCGGGCCCGCCGGACCGGCAGGGCCCAGGGCGCCCGGAGCACCCTTCGCACCCTCGGCTCCGGCGGGGCCCGTCGCGCCGGGATCTCCTTTGTCCCCCTTCTCCCCCTTCGCCCCCGGCCCGCCCGGAGGGCCCGGCGGGCCCGCCGGACCGGCGGCTCCCGGGGCGCCCTTGGCCCCCGGGTCGCCCTTGGCGCCGGGAGCGCCCGGAGGGCCCACGATGCCGGGCGGCCCAGGGGGCCCGACTGGCCCCGCGGGCCCCTTGCCTCCCTGCGGCCCCGCAGGCCCGACCGCCCCCGGACGCCCCGGAGGCCCCGGAGGCCCCGCCGGGCCGGGCCGCCCCGCCGGGCCCGGGCGGCCCGGGCGGCCCGGGTCGCCCTTCGGGCCCTGTGGTCCCGGCGGCCCCGGCGGCCCGAGGCCGCCGTGGGAGCCGCCCGAGCCCCCGTGACCGCCACCCCGGCACGGCGGCACCTGCCCGAACGCCCGTACGTAGCGGGCGCTCATCCAGCCCCGCCCGCCGACGAGCCGGTACCAGAGGCGGTCCCCGTCCACCCGTTCCCCGGCCGCCTTGCAGCCGATGCTCACCCGCTCCCCCGGGCCGTAACTCCCCACGACCGGCGCGGAGGTCGAAGGCGCCTTCCGCACCTTCTGGCCGAACCGCGAGATCACCTTGCCCGGCACCCCCGCGGCCCTGCCCCCTCCACCCGCAGGAACCGGCACCGGCACCGAAGCAGACGTGACCGCGGACGCCCCGCCCCCGCCCGCCGACGCGCAGAAGGCGATCAGCGCACCCAGCGCGACCGCACCACGCCGGGCCACGAAGGCCCCGGCCCGTCTCCGAATTAGCGACATATCGCTCCCTTCACTCCAAGGGACCCGGAGCGGCCAGAGCAACACACAGACGAGCCCGCACCCGAGAGGCGAGCCCGCTTCTTGACCCGGTTGCCGCCGTTTCCTTCACCCCCACGAGCGAGCGCCGCGCCTATAAAACGACTCCATCGGAACGAATATCCGGGAAGTCGATAAATCGTCTTGAACTTCCCCCCTCCCCCCTCACGCCCTCCAGGCGCCGAAAATGTCGATAGATCTCCACCAAAAACCCATTCGCCGCACCCCCACCCGCTCCGTACGCTCACGCCATGACCAGCGGTAACGACAGCAGCAACAACAGCGGCGGCGGCAAGAAGCGCCCCCTCGTGGCGATCCTCAGCGGCGCCGGCATCTCGACGGACTCCGGAATCCCCGACTACCGCGGCCCGGACGGCGTGTGGCGCCGCGACCCGGAGGCCGAGAAGCTCGTCACGTACGCGTACTACATGTCCGACCCGGAGATCCGCCGCCGTTCCTGGCTCATGCGGCGCGACGGACCCGCCCTGCGCGCCCGCCCGAACGCCGCGCACGAGGCCGTGGCGCGACTGGAGAAGGCGGGCGTGCCCGTACGCGTCATCACACAGAACGTCGACGGGCTGCACCAGATGGCGGGGATGCCGGAGCGGAAGGTCCTCGAACTGCACGGCACGGCGCGGGCGGTGCAGTGCACCCGCTGCAAGGCGCGCTCCAGCATGGAGGCGGCGCTGGAGCGCGTGGCGGCGGGCGACCCGGACCCGGCGTGCGAGACCTGCGGCGGCATCCTGAAGTCGGCCACGGTGATGTTCGGCGAGGGGCTGGACCCGCAGGTGCTCGGCGAGGCCGTGGCCGTGACCAAGGCGTGCGAGGTGTTCATCGCGGTCGGCACGAGCCTCCAGGTGCACCCCGCCGCGTCCCTGGCTGGGCTGGCGGCCGACCACGGCGCGCGGCTGATCATCGTCAACGCGGAGCCGACGCCGTACGACGACCGGGCCGACGAGCTGGTGCGCGAGCCGATCGGGACGGCGCTTCCGGCACTGCTGGAGCGGATCACCGCGGGGTAGCCCGACGCGCGTCAAGGAAAAGTTGACAAGAGGCATGGCGTCAAGGAAAGGTTGACGCCATGATCGATTCGTCGCGGTCAACGACCGCCGCACAGTCCCCCCTTGCCGGCACCGCACTCGGACTGCTGCTCTGCGCCATCGCCCTGATCACGCTCGCCCTGGGGCTCGCCGAGGACCTCGGCACCCCGGCGTTCCTCGCCCTCATCGGCGCCGAACTCGCCCTCACCGCGTGCATGGGCACCCTCTTCGGCACCGTACGGGCGCAGCGCACCGCCGACACCGAGCAGCAGCAGCGCGACGAGGCGGCCCTCGACGCCCTGGAGCCGCTGCGCGAAGGCGGGCAGCGATGAGCGACGCTCCGCAGGTCCGGCTCACCCTGGAGGAATACGCCCGCATCCGCGAGGGCATCGCGAGCGCCGTCCTCGGCGCCCCCAAGGGCCTCGCCGAGTCGCTGGAGCACGACCCGGAGGGCTATCTGCGCCTGGTGGCCGCCACCCGGACCGGCGCCGAGGAGACGAGCCGGCTGCTGCGCGAGGCCGTGCAGGGCGCGCGGGCCGCGGGGCACAGCTGGGACACCATCGGCCGCCTGCTGGGGGTGAGCCGGCAGGCCGCGCAGCAGCGCTTCGCCACCAAGGACGCCAAGGCCCCCGAAGCGTCCCCCGAGCGCCGGATCCTGACCCCGCTCACCGCGTTCAACGAGATGTCCGCCCTCGCCGAGGCGGGCCTGGACCGCTGGGAGCTGGTCGACTTCGGCCCGCTGTACCACGCGGTGGAGGCGTCCGACCGGCAGTGGGAGTACCGCCGCGTCACGCTGGCGGTCGCCGGGCGCAAGCGGCGCATGGAGGCGGACGGCTGGACCGAGGTCGGCAACGGCTATTTCCCGTGGAGCTACTTCAAGCGCCCCCTGACGGACGGCTGACCGGAATCCCCCCCCCCGCCCGTCAACGACGGTTGACACGGCGCCTTTGTCATCCTAGGTTGACACCATGGCCGGAACGGATGCGAAGGACGCGGTCGGCACCACCGAGGCCGCCATGGACAGCGATCCCCACGTGGGGCTGCAGGCCGTCGCCGCGCTGCGGCGGCTCGTCGAGCGCCTGGAGGCGCTCCAGGTCGACAGCGCGCGCCGGCAGGGCTGGTCCTGGGAGGAGATCGGGGCCGCGCTCGGGGTCAGCAGGCAGGCAGTGCACAAGAAACACGCCAGGAGGTAGGCATGTTCGAGCGGTTCACCCGAGATGCACGTGTCGCCGTCGTACAGGCGCAGGAGGAGGCCCGCATGCTGGGCCACGCGTGGATCGGCAGCGAGCACCTGCTGCTCGGTGTGCTCGGTCAGGCCGGCGCCCCCGTGGTCGCCGTGCTGGCCCGGTTCGGGATCACGCCGGAGGCGTGCCGGGGCGCGCTGGCGCCCGCCGGTCCTCTCGGCACGGGCGACGCGGAGGCGCTGCGCGCGTTCGGCATCGACCTGGAGGCCGTACGGGCCCGGGCGGAGGACACCTTCGGGCCCGGGGCGCTGGACCGGCCCGGCCCTCCCGGGGAGCGGCGGCGGATCCTGCCCTTCGGTGGGCGCCGTCGCCGGGACGAACCCGGCCGGACGGGCCACATCCCCTTCACGCCCCGCGCGAAGAAGGCCCTGGAGCGCTCGCTGCGCGAGGCCCTCGCCCGCAAGGAGCGCCACATCGGCGCGGAACACGTCGTCCTGGGCGTCCTCGACCCGGACGACAAGGTGACGGCGGGCGTGCTGCGGAAGCTGGGGACCGACACCGCCACCGTGCGGAACGGGATCCTGCAGGAGCTTCCCCGAGCGGCGTAGCCCTTCCGGCGGAATGCGCACCCCCTGGCCCGCCCCGGCCGGACTACCCCTTCCGCAGCCTCCGCCACACCGCCTTCGCCGCGTGGTGCCCGCACATGCCGTGGACGCCCGGCCCCGGCGGGGTGGCCGAGGAGCACAGGAAGACGGCCGGGTGGGCCGTCGCGTACGGCACGCGGGCGAGCTTGGGCCGGATGATCAGGCGCAGGCCGGCCACGGAGCCGATGGCGAAGTCCCCGCCCACGTAGTTGGCGTTGCGGGCGGCCAGCTGCGGGGGGCCGGCCGTGGCGCGGGCCAGGACCAGGTCGCGGAAGCCGGGCGCGAACCGCTCGATCTGCCGCTCGATCACCTCGGTGGCGTCGCCCTCCCAGCCGCTCGGCACGTGCCCGTACACCCAGAACGTGTGCTTGCCCTCGGGTGCGCGGGTGGGGTCGGCGAGGCTGGGCTGGGCGGTGATGAGGAAGGGCACCGAGGGGTCGCGGCCGTGCAGCGCGGCGTCGAGGGCCGCGTCGATCTCGCCGTACGTGGGGCCGATGTGGACCGTCCCGGCGCGGCGCGCGGCCTCCGACGTCCACGGCACGGGACCCGACAGCGCGTAATCGATCTTGAAGACGCTGGGTCCGTAGCGGTAGCCGCGGTAGGCGTCGCCGAGGCCGGCGATCCGGGCGAGGGCGGTGGGCGAGGTGTCGAACACGTAGGCGCGGGCGGGCGGCAGGTCGTCCAGCCGCTTGACCTCGAAGCCGGTGTGCACGCTGCCGCCGCACGCGCGCAGGTACGAGGCGAGGGCGTCGGCGATGGCCTGGGAGCCGCCGCGCGGCACCGGCCAGCCGCCCGCGTGCGCGGCGAGCGCGAAGACCAGGGCCATGCCGCCCGTGCCGATGCCGGTGAGGGGACCGATGCCGTGCGCGGCCAGCCCGGCGAACAGGGCCTGCGCCTTCTCGTCGTGGAAGCGGCGGGTGAGCAGGGCCGCGGGCTGGACGCCGGCCAGGCCGAACCGTGCGTAGAGGACGGGATCGCGCGGCAGCCCGTCCCACTGGGTGCGCAGGAAGTCGGCCGCGATCGCCCCCCACTTGCCGTGGAAGGGCTCGACGAGCCGGCGGTAGGCGCCGGCGTCGCGCGGGCCGAGCGAGTGCGCCGTCTCCCCCACGCTGTGGGAGAGGACGGCGGCCGTGCCGTCGGGGAAGGGATGCGCCATGGGCAGCCCGGGGTGCACCCATTCCAGGCCGTGGCGGTCGAGCGGCATCGCGGCGAAGGCCGGGGAGCCGGCGCCGAGCGGGTGCACGGCGGAGCACGGGTCGTGCCGGAAGCCGGGGAGCGTGAGCTCCTCGGTCCGCGCGCCGCCGCCGACGGCGCCGGCGGCCTCGAAGACCTCCACCGACAGGCCGCGGCGGGCCAGCTCCACAGCGGCGGTGAGCCCATTGGGCCCGGCGCCTACGACGACAGCGTCGAGCATGGTCGGCACCGGACGCCACTCCCCTCGTCCTCGAAACACACCGGACCCGGTCACCGGATCCGTTCTCGGGATCAGCCGGCGGACGCCAGCAGCCCCAGGATATGACGGAGCGTCGCCTCGTCCCGCGCGGCGGCGAACGGGAGCGCGTTGCCGCCGGCTATGCGGAAGGGCTCGCCGGCGACGGTCCCGCTCGCGCCGCCCGCCTCGGCGACGAGCAGCAGGCCCGCGGCGTGGTCCCAGGCGTTCTCCCAGCTGAAGGCGAGGCCGTCGATGCTGCCCCGGGCCACGTTCAGGTATTCGAGGCCGGCCGAGCCGCAGGGGCGCGGTGCGACGCCCTCGGTGGCGAGCGCCGCGAGGACGCGCTTCTGCTCGTCGTCGGTGAAGTCGTAGTGGGAGATCGCCACTTCGAGGACCTTGCCGGGGGCGGGCGAGCCGGTCTTCAGCGGCTCGCCGTTGAGCGCGGCCCCGGCGCCGCGGCGGGCGACGGCCATCAGGTCGAGCGCGGGCGCGTACGTCCAGGAGGCGAGGAGCTCGCCGCGGTGGGCGAGGCAGACGAGGGTCGCGAAGCCGGGCTCGCCGCGCACGAACTGGCGGGTGCCGTCGACGGGGTCGACGATCCACACGGGCGCGTCGCCGCCGAGCGCGGCGAGCACGCCCGCATCCGCGTGCACGGCCTCCTCGCCGACGACGACCGAGCCGGGCAGCAGGGCGGTGAGCGAGGCCGTGAGGTGCTCCTCCGCGCGCCGGTCGGCGACCGTGACGAGGTCGTGCGGGCCGTTCTTCTCGACGATCTCGTCCGCGGCGAGCTGCCGGAAGCGGGGCATGATCTCGGCGGCGGCCGCCTTGCGCACCGCCTCCTCGACGTCGGTCAGGTCACCTGCGAGAAAGTCTTCGAGCATGTGTCCATCGAACCACGCCCCACCGACAACCGGTGACGGCCCGGCGTGCCCCGGGCGTCCCCCCGGTGAACGCGGGCCGCAAGGCAGGCCGCCACGGCCTCACGGGCCCCACCGCCCCCGGCGTCCGGTCAGCGGCCCACCGCGTACCCCTGCATGCCGCGCGGGTTGGCGGCCGCCGACAGCACGCCCGTCCGCGGGTCCCGGGCCACCGCACACAGCCGCCCCTCCGACCACGCCTCCCCCACCGTCACCCGGTGGCCCCGCCGCCGCAGCTCCCCGATCGCGCGCTCGCCGAGGCGCCGTTCGACGACGACCGAGCCGGGCGCCATGGCGCGCGGGTGGAAGGAGCCGGGGAAGGACTCGTGGTGCCAGTTGGGGGCGTCGATCGCGCCCTGCAGGTCGAGGCCGCCGCGCACGGGCGGGCGCAGGGCGACGGCGAGGAAGAAGTGCAGCTGCCACTGGTCCTGCTGGTCGCCGCCGGGCGTGCCGAAGGCGAGGACGGGCTCGCCGTCGCGCAGGGCCAGCGACGGGGTCAGGGTGGTGCGCGGCCGGCGTCCGGGGGTCAGGGAGTTGGGGAGCCCGGGTTCGAGCCAGGCCATCTGCAGCCGGGTGCCGAGGGGGAAGCCGAGCCCGGGGACGACGGGGTTGGACTGCAGCCAGCCGCCGCTGGGCGTCGCCGAGATCATGTTGCCCCAGCGGTCGACGACGTCGAGGTGGCAGGTGTCGCCGCGGGTCGCGCCGCTGACGGTGACGGTCGGCTCGCCCGCGCCCGCCGCCGGCGCCGGAGCGGTGCGCGCCGCGGCGGCGACGGCGTGCCGGGCCAGCCGCGGGCCGCGGCCCCCGGGGCTGCCGGGGCGCAGCTCGTACGAGGCGAGGTCGCCGATCAGGGCGCGGCGGGCGGAGTTGTAGCCCTCGGAGAGCAGGTCCTTCAGGGGGACGTCGGCGGCGTCGCCGTACCAGGCCTCGCGGTCGGCCATGGCGAGCTTGCTGCCCTCGATGAGGGTGTGGACGTACTCGGGGGTGCCGTACTCCGGCGGGCCGTCGAGCAGGGCGAGCTGCTGGAGCAGGACCGGCCCCTGCGACCAGGGGCCGGGCTTGCAGACGGTCCAGCCGTTCCAGTCGTGGCGGGCCGGCTCCTCGTACCCGGCGCGGAAGCCGGCGAGGTCGTCGCCGGTGAGGGGCGCGGTGTGGCGTTCGCCGGAGGTGTCGAGGGTGGGGCGGGCCGCGGCGGCGACGAGGGCCTCGGCGACGAAGCCCTCGCGCCACACGCGGCGGGCCGCGTCGATGCGCTGTTCCCGGCTGCCGCCGGCGGCCTCGGCCTCGGCGATCAGACGGCGCCAGGTGGCGGCGAGCGCGGGGTTGCGCAGGAGCGTGCCGGGGGCCGGCGGGCGGCCGCCGGGCAGGTAGACCTCGGCCGAGGACGTCCACTCGGTCTCGAAGATCCGCCGGACGGTGGCGACGGTCCGGCCGATGGCCTCGACGGGGGCGTGGCCGTGCTCGGCGTAGCCGATGGCGTACGACAGGACGTCGGCGAGCGGCTTGGTGCCGTGGTCGCGCAGGAGCAGCATCCAGGCGTCGAACGCGCCGGGGACGGCGGCCGCCAGGGGGCCGGTGCCGGGGACGAGGTCGAGGCCGAGCGAGGTGTAGTGCTCGATGGTCGCGCCGCGCGGCGCCGGCCCCTGCCCGGCGAGGACCCGCACCGGACCGCCGGCCGGCGCGAACACCGCCGGCACCTCTCCGGCCGGACCGTTCATGTGCGGCTCGACGACGTGCAGGACGAAGCCCGCGGCGACCGCCGCGTCGAAGGCGTTGCCGCCGCTCTCCAGGACGGCCATCGCGGACTGCGACGCGAGCCAGTGGGTGGACGACACCATGCCGAAGGTGCCCTGCAGGGTGGGCCGGGTGGTGAACATGGCGTCCATGACGTCAGACCGGACCGCAGGTGCGCAAGGGCTCGTGGGTGCGTCCCGGGGGCGGCACGGCGACCCAAGGGACGGCGTTACGGTTGATCCGTCGCCGGACGGCAGGGCCGGCCTGGGAAGAGAAGCTGGAGGAGGCGCCGTGCACGGTGAATACAAGGTGCCGGGCGGCAAACTCGTCGTCGTCGACCTGGACGTCGAGTCCGCCGCGCAGGGAGAGGTGCTGCGCGGCGTACGCGTGGCCGGGGACTTCTTCCTCGAACCCGACGAGGCGCTCCTCGACATCAACCGCGCCCTGGAGGGCGCACCCGCCGACCTGACCGCCCCGCAGCTCGCGGCGCGCATCGACGCCGCGCTGCCCGAGGGCACGGTGATGTTCGGCTTCACCTCCGAGGCCGTGGGCATCGCGGTCCGCCGCGCCCTGGCGAACGCCACGGACTGGCACCACTACGACTGGCAGCTGATCCACGACGGTCCTCAGTCCCCCGCGCTGCACATGGCGCTGGACGAGGTCCTGACGGCCGAGGTGGCGGCCGGCCGGAGACCGCCGACGCTGCGCGTGTGGGAGTGGGCCTCCCCGGCCGTGGTCATCGGCAGCTTCCAGTCCCTGCGCAACGAGGTGGACCCGGAGGGCGCCGAGCGCCACGGCATGACGGTGGTCCGCCGCATCAGCGGCGGCGGCGCCATGTTCATCGAGCCGGGCAACACCATCACCTACTCCCTGTGCGTCCCGGACGGCCTGGTCCAGGGCCTCTCCTTCGCCGACAGCTACGCCTATCTGGACGACTGGGTCCTGGGCGCGCTGGAGGGCATGGGCGTCAAGGCCTGGTACCAGCCGCTCAACGACATCGCCACGGAGGCGGGCAAGATCGCCGGGGCCGCACAGAAGCGCGTGGTCTCCGGCGGGGGCGCGGTCCTGCACCACGTGACGATGGCGTACGACATCGACGCGGACAAGATGCTGGACGTGCTGCGCATCGGCAGGGAAAAGCTGTCGGACAAGGGCACGAAGAGCGCCAAGAAGCGCGTGGACCCCCTTCGCCGTCAGACGGGCCTGCCGCGCGCCGACGTCATCGACAAGATGATCGACACCTTCCGGGGCCGGTACGGCCTGACGGAAGGCACGATCACCCCCGGGGAGATGGCGCGGGCGGAGGAACTGGCGGCGGTGAAGTTCTCCTCCGAGGAGTGGACGGCCCGGGTGCCGTAGGGCCGGCGGCCCGGCTCGGATCGGTCAGCTCAGCGCGGGGATCAGGTGCTCGCCGTACGCGTCGATCGTCGCCTCCTTCGCGTCGTGCATGGCGTAGAGCGCGAACTGGTCCACGCCGAGGGACCGGAGGTGTTCCAGGCGTTCGCGGTGGGCCTCGGCGGGGCCCAGGAGGCAGAAGCGGTCGACGATTTCGTCGGGGACGAAGTCGGTGGAGGGGTTTCCGGCGCGGCCGTGGTGGCTGTAGTCGTAGCCGTGGCGCTGCTTGATGTAGGCGGTGAGGGCCTCGGGGACGAGGCCGGAGTGCTCGCCGTAGCGCTCGACCAGGTCGGCGACGTGGTTGCCGACCATGCCACCGAACCAGCGGCACTGCTCGCGGGCGTGGGCGAGGTCGTCGCCGACGTAGGCGGGGGCGGCGACGCAGATGCTGACCGCGGCCGGGTCGCGGCCGGCTTCGGCGGCCGCCTCCCGCACGTGTTTGATCATCCATTCGGTGAGGAACGGGTCGGCGAGCTGGAGGATGAAGCCGTCGGCCTCCTGACCGGCGAGGGCCAGGGCCTTGGGGCCGTAGGCGGCCATCCAGACGGGAAGCTTGCCGTCGCGGATCCAGGGGATGCGCAGGGGCGTGCCGCCGACGTCGGCCTCGCGGCCCTCGGCGAGGTCGCGGATGACGCGGATGGACTCCTTCAGCGACGCTAGGGTGTTGGGCTTGCGACCGGCCACGCGCATCGCGGAGTCGCCGCGGCCGATGCCGCACACCGTGCGGTTGCCGTACATGTCGTTGAGGGTGGCGAAGGTGGAGGCCGTGACCTCGGGGGTGCGGGTGGAGGGGTTGGTGACCATCGGCCCCACGACGAGCCGCTCGGTGTGCTCCAGGATGCGGCTGTAGATGACGAACGGCTCCTGCCACAGCACGGCGGAGTCGAACGTCCAGCCGTAGCGAAAGCCGGCGCGCTCGGCGCGGCGCATCAGGTCGACGACGGCGGTGGCGGGCGGGTCGGTCTGCAGGACGAGGCCGAAGTCCACGGCGGTGCTCCTTACGTCTTGCGACAACGTCTTACGTCAGGTACTGGCAGGTGGTGCGGGGGACGTAGCGGCCGTGGCCGGCGCGTCCGGTGAACTCGCGCTGCTCGATGACGATTTCGCCGCGGGAGAGGACGGTCTCGACCCGGCCGGTGACGCGCTTGCCCTCGTAGGCGGAGTAGTCGACGTTCATGTGGTGGGTGGCGGCGGAGAGGGTCTGCTCGGCGTGCGGGTCGTAGATGACGAGGTCGGCGTCACCGCCGGGGACGATGGTGCCCTTGTGCGGGGCGAGGCCGAACATCCGGGCGGGGGCGGCGCAGGCGAGCTCGATCCAGCGGCGGCGGGTGAGGTGACCGTCGACCACGGCCTGATGGAGGAGGTCCATCCGGTTCTCGATGCCGGGCAGGCCGTTGGGGATCTTGGAGAAGTCGCCGCGGCCGAGCTCCTTCTGGCCGGAGAAGCAGAAGGGGCAGTGGTCGGTGGAGACGACCTGGAGGTCGTCGGTGCGCAGGCCGCGCCAGAGGGCCGCCTGGTGCTCGCGGGGGCGCAGCGGGGTGGAGCAGACGTACTTGGCGCCCTCGAAGTCCGGCTCGGCGAGGTTGTCGGTGGACAGGAAGAGGTACTGCGGGCAGGTCTCGCCGAAGACGGGCAGGCCCTTGTCGCGGGCCTGGGCGAGCTCGGTGACGGCTTCCTCGGCGGAGACGTGCACGACGTACAGCGGGCTGCCGGCGACGCGGGCGAGCTGGATCGCCCGGTGGGTGGCCTCGGCCTCCAGCAGGACCTTGCGGACCTCGCCGTGGTGACGGGGGTCGGTGCGGCCGGCGGCGAGGGCCTGTTCGACGAGGACGTCGATGGCGATGCCGTTCTCGGCGTGCATCATGATCAGGCCGCCGTTGCCGGCGGCGCGCTGCATGGCGCGCAGGATCTGCCCGTCGTCGCTGTAGAAGACGCCGGGGTAGGCCATGAAGAGCTTGAAGGAGGTCACGCCCTCCCCCACCAGCAGGTCCATCTCCTTCAGCGACGCCTCGTTCACATCCGAGAGGATCATGTGGAAGGCGTAGTCGATCGCGCACTTGCCGTCCGCCTTGGCGTGCCAGCGGTCGAGCCCCTCGCGCAGGGCCTGGCCGCGGCTCTGGACGGCGAAGTCGACGATGGTGGTGGTGCCGCCCCAGGCGGCGGCGCGGGTGCCGGTCTCGAAGTCGTCGGAGGAGGCGGTGCCGCCGAAGGGGAGGTCGAGGTGCGTGTGGGCGTCGACGCCGCCGGGGATGACGTACTTCCCGGTGGCGTCCAGGGTGCGGTCGGCCTGCCAGCTCCGGGCGAAGGCGCTGCCGGGCGCGGCGAGCGCCGCGACCTTGCCGTCCTCGACGAGGACGTCGGCGTGGGTCTCCTCGGCGGCGGTGATGACGAGGCCGCCGCGGATGGCCGTGGTGGTCATGGCCGTTCCTTTCCGGCGATGGTGAACTGCACCTGGCGCAGCACGGTTTCGAGGGCGGCGGCGCCCTCCTCGGCTTCGGCGACGGTGAGGGAGAGCGGCGGGGCGATGCGCAGGACGTTGGCCTCGCGGCCGCCCTTGCCGATCAGCAGGCCTTCCTCCCTGGCCAGTTCGAGGGCGAGGGAGGCGGCTTCGGGTGAGGGCGATCCGTCGTGCTCGACGAGCTCGATGCCGGTCATCAGGCCGCGGCCGCGCACCTCGCGGACGACGGGGAAGCCGGCGGTGATGGCGCGGAGCCGCTCGATGAGCAGGCCGCCGACCCGGCGGGCGTTGCCCTGGAGGTCGTGTTCGAGGAGGTGGGTGAGGTTGGCCAGGCCGGCGGCCATGGTGACGGGGCTGCCGCCGAAGGTGGAGATGGAGTTGGCGTCGAGGCAGTTCATGACGTCGGCGCGGGCGACGACACCGCCGATCGCCATGCCGTTGCCGATGCCCTTGGCGAAGGTGAGGAGGTCCGGCGGGCCGTGCTCGGCGTGCGCCTGCCAGCCCCAGAAGTGGTCGCCGGTGCGGCCCCAGCCGGTCTGCACCTCGTCGGTGATCCAGAGGATGCCGTGCTCGGCGAGGACTTCGCGGAAGGCGGCGTAGAGGCCGTCGGGCGGGGCGGTGAACCCGCCGACGCCCTGGACGGGTTCGGCGATCAGTGCCGCCACCCGGCCGTGGGTCTGGCCGAGCATGTCCCTCAGGTCGGCGACGCAGGCGGAGATGAAGCCGGGGTCGGAGAGGTGGGCGTAGGGGCCGGAGCCGCGGATCCCGCCGTGGACGTAGAGCGTCTGGAGCGGGGAGAGGCTGGTGGGCGACCAGGAGGAGTTGCCGGTGATGCCCACGGCGGAGAAGGAGCGGCCGTGGTAGCCGTTGCGCATCGCCAGGATCTGGTTGGAGCGGCGGTACGAGGTGGCGAGCAGGAGGGCGGTGTCGTTGGCCTCGGTGCCGGAGGTGGTGAAGAAGACGCGGGCGTCGGGGATGCCGGAGAGGGCGGCGATGCGCTCGGCGAGCTCGACCATGTGCCGGTCGAGGTAGAGGGTGGAGGTGTGCAGGATGCGGCCGGCCTGGTCGGCGACGGCCTTGGTGACCTCGGGCAGGGCGTGCGCGGTCATCGTGGTGAGGATGCCGCCGAAGAAGTCGAGGTAGCGCCGTCCTTGGGCGTCCCACACGTGGCGGCCCTCGCCGTGGGTGAGCTCCAGCGGCTCGCGGTAGTAGAGGGCGAGCCACTCGGGCATCACGGCGCGGTGCCGGGCGTGCAGGCGGGCGGCCGGGGAGCCGCCGGGGCCGCTCGCGGGGGTCATGGGCGGACCAGCCCCTCGTACGCGTCGGGCCGGCGGTCGCGGTAGAAGGCCCACTGCTGCCGCACCTCGTCGATGAGGCCGAGGTCCAGGTCGCGGACGACCAGTTCCTCCTTGGTGTCGCTGGCCACGTCGCCGACGAACTGGCCGCGGGGGTCGACGAAGTAGGACGTGCCGTAGAAGTCGTTGTCGCCGTACTCCTCCTGGCCGACGCGGTTGATGGCCGCGACGAAGTAGGCGTTGGCGACGGCGGCGGCGGGCTGCTCCAGCTTCCACAGGTGGGCCGAGAGACCGCGGGAGGTGGCGGAGGGGTTGTAGACGAGCTGGGCGCCGTTGAGACCGAGCTGGCGCCAGCCCTCCGGGAAGTGGCGGTCGTAGCAGATGTAGACGCCGACCTTGCCGACGGCCGTGTCGAAGACGGGCCAGCCGAGGTTGCCCGGCGCGAAGTAGTACTTCTCCCAGAAGCCCTTGACCTGGGGGATGTGGTGCTTGCGGTACTTGCCGAGGTAGCTGCCGTCGGCGTCGATGACGGCCGCGGTGTTGTAGTAGAAACCGGGGCCCTCGGTCTCGAAGACGGGCACGACGATCACCATGCCCGTCTCGCGGGCCAGGTCCTGCATGCGGCGGACCGTGGGCCCGTCGGGGACGGGCTCGGCCCAGCGGTAGTGCTCGCTCTCCTGGACCTGGCAGAAGTAGGGGGCGTTGAAGACCTCTTGGAAACCGATCACCTGCGCGCCCCGGGCGGCGGCCGCGCGGGCGTGCTCCTCGTGCTTGGCGAGCATGGATTCGGTGTCGCCGGTCCAGGTGGCCTGGACCAGAGCGGCGCGGACGACATTGGCCATGAGCTGCTCCTTCACGGGGGCGCCGGCCAGGCTGATCGGCCTGGCTGACACGCGTAGATCCACGTGTGGTTGCGACCGTAGGGCGCGGCACGCCGCGCGGCAAGACCGTCGATCGTCCTGTGGATAACCCGGCCCGCCCAGAATAGAACAGCAAAACTTGCAAGTTTGCCTGTTCATATTTACGGTGGAGGCATGCCCGACAACGAAACCGCCCAGCCGTCCGGCAAGGATTCGGAGCACAGGGATCCCGAGCACAGAGATCCTGAGCTCAGAGATCCCGAGCGCAGGGATGAGGAACGCGGCGGCCGGGAACGCAAGGATCACGAACGCACCGCCGCCGACCTGGCCGCGACGGTCTCGCAGCTCATGCGCCGCCTGCGCGTGGCATCGCCCCAGGGCGCGCTCACCCCCTCCCAGCGCACCGTCCTCGGCCGCCTCGCCAACGGCGGGCCCGCCACCACCGCGGAGCTGGCCCGCGCGGAGCTCGTCCGCCCGCAGTCCATGCGCGTCATCGTCGCCAAGCTGGAGGAGCTGGAGCTGGTCACCCGCACCCCGCACCCCACGGACGGGCGCCAGGTGCTGTTCTCCCTCACGGAGTACGGCGAGGAGGCCGTCGCCTCCGTACGCCACTCCAAGAACGCCTGGCTCGCCGATGCCATCGCCCACCGGCTCTCCCCGCAGGAGCAGCGGGCCCTCGCCGACGCCACCCGTCTGCTCCAGCGCCTGGTGGAGGAATGAAAGCCTTAACCGCCGGGGGCACCGGCACCGCGACCGGCGAGGGGTTCGGCGCCCGCCTGATGACGCCGCTGCTCCTCGGCGCCGTCCTCAACCCCCTCAACAGCACCATGATCGCCACCGGCCTGGTGGCGATCGGCCGCGACTTCGGCGCCGGGCCCTCCGGCACCGCCTGGCTGCTGTCCTCCCTCTACCTCGCCAGCGCCGTCGGCCAGCCCCTCATGGGCCGCCTCGCCGACTCCCTCGGCCCCCGCCGCGTCTTCCTCGCGGGCCTCCTCCTCGTCTGTGCCGCCGGCCTGCTCGGCACGCTCGCACCCGGCTTCGGATGGCTGATGGCCGCCCGCGTCCTGCTGGGCCTCGGCACGTCGGCCGCGTACCCGGCCGCGATGGCGATGCTCCGGGCCGAGTCCCTGCGCACCGGCCGTCCCGCACCCCGCCCCGTGATGGGCCGCCTCTCGCTCGCCGCCCTCGGCAGCGCGGCCCTCGGCCCCACCCTGGGCGGGCTCCTCACCGCGACCACCGGCTGGCGGGGCATCTTCGCGGTCAACGTCCCCCTGGCCCTCCTCGCGCTCGCAGCCGCCCTGCCGTGGCTCCCGCACGACAAGCACGACAAGCACGACCGGCACGGCCCGCAGCGCCCGGCCGGCGACGGGACCCGCCCCGTACGGCAGGCGCAGGACCCCGGCGGACCCGCACCGTCCCGGCCCGCCCTCCTGCGCACCTACCTCCGCCACGGGCTCGCCTACCTGTCCATCTACTCCGCCCTCTACGGATACTCCCAATGGCTGGAGGAGGCCCACGGCTACACCTCCTTCCAAACCGGCCTGGTCATGCTGCCGATGTCCCTCGCGGCCGCGGCCTGCTCGCTGCTCGGCGCCCGTACGAAGGGCCTCCGCGCCCCGCTCACCACGGCCGCCGCGCTGCTCGCCGCGGGCAGCGGCGTCCTGGTCGCCGCCACCGGCGGCACCCCGCTCGCCGCACTGCTCGTCGCCGCCGCGCTCTTCGGCATCCCCCAGGGCCTGTTCTCCACCGGCAACCAGGCCGCCGTCTACGCCCAGGCCCGGCCCGACCGCGTCGGGTCCGCGGCCGGGCTGCAGCGCACCGCCCAGTACGCGAGCGCGATGGCCGCCACCGGCCTGCTCGCCCTCTGCTTCGGACAGCGGGCGGGCGACGCCGGACTCCACCGGCTCGCCGCCGTCACCGGCGTGCTGAGCCTGCTGCTGCTCGCCCTCACCGCCACCGACCGCGCCCTGCGCGCACCCACCCGCAACCGACCCCCGAAACGGAGCCCACAGCCATGCCCGTCACCACGCTCGACGACACCACCGCCCTCGTCCTGATCGACCTCCAGAAGGGCATCGTCGCCCTCCCCACCGCCCACCCCTCCGAAGAGATCGTCGAACGCGGCGCCCGCCTGGCCGCCGCCTTCCGCGACCGCGGCCTGCCGGTCGTCCTCGTCCGGGTCGCCGGCGCCGCGCCCGGCCGCTCCGAGGCGCCCCTGCGCAGCGGGGAGCTCCCGGCCGACTTCGCCGAACTGGTGCCCGGACTCGGCCGCGCGGAGAGCGACATCGTCGTCACCAAGCACACCTGGGGCGCCTTCCACGCCACCGACCTCGACCTCCAGCTGCGCCGCCGCGGCGTCACCCAGATCGTCCTCGCGGGCATCGCGACCGGCGCGGGCGTGGAGTCCACCGCCCGCGCCGCCCACGAGCACGGCTACCACGTCACGGTCGTGACCGACGCGGTCACCGACACCGACCCGGAGGTGCACCGCATCGCCGTCGAGAAGGTCTTCCCGCGCCTCGCGGAGACCGGCACGACGGACGAGGTCATCAAGCTGCTGGGCTGACGGGCCGGCAGCCCTTCACTCCCCGCCGCCGGGACCTCACCACACCCAGTCCGCCGCCGCGAACCACCCCACGACCGCGGCGGCGGCCAGGGAGTACCCCAGGAGCCCGTAGAGGGCGCCCCGGTGGTGGTAGTGCTCCGCCCGCACCGGGTCGCCGCCCCGCACCGTCCAGCGCCAGGAGGCCACCGTGCCCATCACCGCCAGCAACACGTAGGCCAGGGTGAGCAGATGGAGCCAGTCGAGGAGCGTGAGCCCCACGCTGCTGGTCACCACCGCACTGACCTGCTGCATGTTCAGCATGACGACGAAGAGCCCGCCGCCCAGCAGCCCCAGACGGCTCTGCAGGGAGTCCAGCCGCTCGCCCATGGCGAGTTCCTCGCTGTGCGAGGGCAGCAGGAACGTGGCGGTGGCGACGAGCACCATGAGGTACAGCGGCCCGGTCAGCTTCAGGAAGGCGGTGGGGTCGTCGCGCTCCAGGCCGATCCGGATGCGCACCTGGCTGTGCGTGACGCCCGCTCCCGGCGGGAGGGAGGGGTCGCCGAAGTTCGTGGGGAAGCGGTGCTCCGCGGCGACGAGCCGGAAGCCGGTGATGCGCCAGCCGGACGGGGCGACGCCTTCGCTGACGGCGGAGTTGGCGTTGTCGGGCACGAAGCGGAACTCCTCCAGCGGCCGGCCGGCGCTGACCACCACCTCGATCCGCTGCCGGTCGAAGGGGAAGGCCCGCGCGTCCCAGTTCTGCCGGAACGTTCCCTGGAGGAGCATGACGTCCCGGAAGCCGCCCGGATGGACGGTCACCACCGGGTCTCCCCGCTCCGGGTCGCTGACGTTGCTGAACGAGGCCTTGGGCAGCGGGTCCAGGTCGCGCTCCGGGCACACGGACCACAGACGGAACCGCGCGGCGAAGGTGTGCTTCGCGGGCTCGATGTCGTACAGGTCGCTGAGGTAGGCGCCCAGCGTGCACGTGGGCGCGCCGGCGGCCTGGGCCGCACGGGCCGCCGGTGCCGTCAGCAGCCACCACACCGCGCCCGCCAGCACCGTCAGGAGGGCCAGGACGGCCGGCAGGGCCCTCCCCGGGCCGGACCGTCCCGTGCGCTCCCCCGCAGCCATATGTCAGTCGTGGCCCGGGCCCCGGCGGCCCAACCGGCGGCCCGGACCGATACACCCGTGTGGGTGAGGCGCACGCCCTCAGCGGGTGGGAGCGTGCCCGCTCGGGCGCACCACCATCGCCGAGCCGCCGCCGCGCCGGTTCCGCTCGGCGGCGGCCACCCAGCGGCCGTCCGGCAGCCGTTGCACGCCGGTCGCCGCGCCGATCTCGGGGTTGGGCTTGAAGACGTGGCCGATGTGCTCCAGCCGGCCGCGCAACGGGCTGTCCCACAGGGCCGGTTCCAGCTCGGTGGCCGCCGCGTTGCGCTGGCTCGCGCGCGGCGCGGCGATCGCGTCGACGAGGGGCATCCCGCGGTCGACGTGGTTGAGGAGGGTCTGCAGCGCCGTGGTGATGATCGTCGCGCCGCCGGGCGAACCGAGGGCGAACGCGGGCCGCCCGTGGTCGAGGACGACCGTGGGCGACATCGACGAGCGCGGGCGCTTGCCCGGACCCGGCAGGTTGGGGTCGTGGACGCCCGGCGTGACGGGGACGAAGGAGAAGTCCGTCAGCTCGTTGTTGAGCAGGAAGCCGCGGCCGGGGACGGTGATGCCGCTGCCGCCGGTCTGCTCGATGGTGAGCGTGTACGCGACGACGTTGCCCCACTTGTCGGCGACCGTCAGATGGCTGGTGTGCTCGCCCTCGTACGGGGTGGGCGCGGCCTTGCCGTGCGCTCCGCAGGGCACCGGGCGGCGCGGGTCGCCGGGCGCGAGCGGGCTCTTCAGCACGGCGTCGTCCTTGACGAGGCAGGCGCGGGCGTCGGCGAACCGCTGGGAGGTGAGGGCCCGGGCCGGCACGTCCTCGAAGGCCGGGTCGCCGACCCAGCGGTTGCGGTCGGCGAAGGCGATCCGGCTCGCCTCGATGTAACGGTGCAGGTACGTCTTCTCGTCGGCCTTCGAAAGGTCGCCCCTCTCCAGGACGTTGAGGGCCTCGGCGACCGTGGTGCCGCCGGAGGACGAGGGCCCCATGCCGTAGACGTCGAGTCCGCGGTACGACGTACGCGTCGGCGCCTGGCGCTTCGCCCCGTACGCGCGCAGGTCCCGCTCGGTGAGGTCGCCGGGGCGCGCGACGCGCCCGGACGCGGGGTCGACGGGGGGCTTGCGCACGGTCCGGACGATGTCGCGGCCGAGGTCGCCGCGGTAGAGGGCCCCCACGCCGCGCTCGCCGAGCAGGGCGTAGGTCCGGGCGAGGTCCGGGTTCTTGAGCGTGCTGCCGACGGCGGGCGGGGCGCCGCCGGGCAGGAACAGCTTCGCCGTGGCCGGGAAGTCCTTGAAACGGGACTGGTTGTCGGCGGTCTGCTGACGGAACGTGGCGTCGACGGTGAAGCCGGAACGGGCGATGCGCTCGGCGGGCTTCAGCACCTGGGCGAGCGAGCGGCTGCCCCACGTGCGCAGGGCGGTGTCCCAGGTGGCCGGGGTGCCCGGAGTGCCGACGCTCAGGCCGCTGGTGACGGCGTCGGCGAAGGGGATGGGCTTGCCGTTCTCCAGGAAGAGGTTCTTGTCCGCGCTCAGGGGGGCGCGTTCGCGGCCGTCGACGGTGGAGACCTGGTGCCGCTTCGCGTCGTAGTACACGAAGTAGCCGCCTCCGCCGATGCCCGCGGAGTACGGCTCGGTGACGCCGAGGGCGGCGGCGGTGGCCACGGCGGCGTCGACGGCGTTGCCGCCCTTGCGGAGCACTTCGATGCCGGCGGCCGAGGCGTCGGCGTCGACGCTGGCGACGGCGCCCCCGTAGCCCACGGCTACGGGGGACTTGGCGGGCGTGCGGCCGCCGGCCTCGGCGGCGGCCGCGGCCGGCGGAAGGGCGCCGAGCCCTACGACCAGGGAGGCCGTCGCGGCGAGCACCGGCAGGCGCCGGCGCGGGGGTTTCGTTCTCGGACGGGCCATCACTGCCTCCAAGGGGACGAACGGGCCCCGGAGCCTACCCCCGCCGAGACGGCGCGCAACCCCACGGGACGCAACCGGAGGCACGAGCACCGGCCCGTACCGGAGCGGACCGCACGCCGCGTTCCCTCCGCCGCAACGGCGATCAGCCCCCACCGGACGCAACCGGCGGTGCCGGACCCGCCTCAGGCCGTACGGCACCGCCGAACACCACCATCGTGGCGCGCCGCCGCTGCGGCGGAGAGTGACGGCCGGCCCCGGCCGAAGCAGAAACCGCACGCCGAACTCCCGGTACGGCACCGCCGCCGAACCACCCCCGCCGCAACGGCGATCAGCCCCCACCGAACACAACCCGGCGGCGCCGAACCGGCCTCGGGCCGTACGGCACCGCCGGACACCACCATCGTGGCGCGCCGCCGCTGCGGCGGAGGGAAGCGGCGCCGGCCCCGTTCCTACCGGCGGCCGGCTGCCGTCGTCACGGCCGTGGCCATCGCCGCCTCGCCCTTCGCGTTGGGGTGGAACGGCGCCGCCGGATTCTCCGGCTGGGCGCCTTCGATCCAGCGGTCCGCCACCGGCTTGCACACGTCGTGGCCGACGGTCGGCTTGTAGGTGTCGGCGAAGCGGACGCCGGCCTTGCGGGCCTCGCCCTGCAGCATCGTGTTGAGCTTCTTCTCAGTGTCCCGCAGGTAGGGGACGTCGCCCGCGGCGATCGGCACGGACGGGAAGCACCCGGTGCCGTCCTCCGGCATGATCGCCGGGTAGCCGACGAGGACGACGCGGGCCTTCGGCGCGCGCTTGTGCACGTCCTTGAGCACCTCGGCGACCTTGGGCGCGGCGCCGGCGATGCGGGCGGTGAGCTGGTCGGTGCCGCCCTCGGTGTACTTCGCGCGGCAGGGCGCGCCGGCCGGGTCGGTGACGGACAGCTGGGCGCAGGTGCCGATGATGTCGCCGAAGCCGATGTCGTTGCCGCCGATACCGAGGGTGACGAGGCGGGTGCCGGCGCCGAGCGCGGTGAGCTGCGCGGGGTTGTCGCCCTGCGCCTTCCACATGTCGTCGGTCTTGGCGCCGCTGCAGCTGACGTCCTTGAAGGAGGTCTGGTTCAGGGCCTTGGCCGTCAGGGCCGGGTAGTTGACGCTGGAGCGGGCGCAGTCGCCGCCGGTCTGCTCGGGGATGCCCGGGCCGGAGGTGTACGAGTCGCCGAGGGCGACGTAGCGCGCGCCGCCGGAGGGGGTCGCGGCGGCTCCCTCCGCGCCCTCCGCCGTCGCGGTGCCGGCCGCCCCCGCCGCCAGGGCCGCCGCCGCGCCGAGCGCGGCCAGTCCCTTGCCGTACCGCCCACCACGTCCATGCGCGTGTGCCACTGATGCCTCCGTGCTGTGTGCTGTCGTTCCGGGTGCGCCGTGCGGTGAGCGGTCCGGTGGACCGCGGATCCGCCGGCGCGGACGTCAGACTCGCCGCGTGGTGACCGTCTGTCAACTAATGACCGAGGGCTTAATTGGATTACAAGAATCCAATTAGGTAGAGTGCAGATGTGCGACTGACCAAGAGCACCGACATCGCGCTGCGCATCGCCATGCGCCTGGCCGTGACCGGCGACGACAGCCCCACCACCCGCGAGGTGGCCGAGGCCATCGGCGTGCCGTACACCCATGCCGCAAAGGTGGTCAGCAGACTGCAGCACATGGGCGTCGTCGAGGCCCGCCGGGGCCGCGGCGGCGGGCTCACCCTCACCACCGCCGGGCGGACGGGATCCGTCGGCCGGCTGGTGCGCGAGCTGGAGGGCGCGGGCGACGTCGTCGGCTGCGAGGACGATCCACCGTGCCCGCTGCGCGCGGCGTGCCGGCTGCGCGGCGCCCTGCGCAACGCGCAGGAGGCGTTCTTCGCCGCGCTGGACCCGATCACCGTGGAGGAGCTGACCGGACCGCCGACGGGCCCGGTGCTGCTGAGTCTGGGCACCCGCACGCGGGACTGACACCCCCGCAACACCGAAGCCCCGAAGTCCCGGAGCCCTTCGGAGGCTTCCGCACACCCAAAAATACGCATCCGAGATACCAATTCAAGGGTCGAGAGATCCGCCCAAGAGATCCAGGAGCGCCGATGCTGTCCACCAGGTCGACCGAGATCGTCCGCGCCACCCTCCCCGCCGTCGGCGGCGCGATCGGCGAGATCGCCCCGCTCTTCTACGACAAGCTCTTCGCCGCCCACCCCGGGCTCCTGCGCGACCTGTTCAACCGCGGCAACCAGGCCAGCGGCACCCAGCAGCAGGCCCTCGCCGGCGCGATAGCCGCCTTCGCGACGGCCCTGGTCGAGCACCCCGGGACCCGGCCCGACGCGATGCTCTCGCGCATCGCCCACAAGCACGTGTCGCTGGGCATCGGCCCCGACCAGTACCCGGTGGTCCGCCGGCACCTCTTCGAGGCCATCGCGGAGGTGCTCGGCGACACCGTCACCGAGGAGGTCGCGGCGGCCTGGGACGAGGTCTACTGGCTGATGGCCAACGCCCTCATCGCCCTGGAGGCCCGCCTGTACGAGCAGGCCGGCACCGCCGCCGGGGACGTCTTCCGGCCGTACCGCGTCACCGGCCGCCTCGCGGAGACCGCGGAGGTGACCACCTACCTCGTCCAGCCGCTGGACGGCCGCCCCCTGCCCGCCTCCCGGCCCGGCCAGTACGTCTCCGTGCAGGTGCGGCTCCCCGACGGGGCGCGGCAGATCCGCCAGTACAGCCTCTCCGGCCGGCCCGACGACGCCCTGCAGTTCTCCGTCAAGCGCGTGACCGGCGAACCGGACGGCGAGGTCTCCCACCACCTGCACGACCGCGTGGCCGTCGGCGACACCCTGCTGGTCAGCGCGCCGGCCGGCGACGTCGTCCTCGCCGGCGGCGACGCGCCCGTCCTGCTGGCCTCGGCCGGCATCGGCTGCACCCCCATGACCGGGATGCTCTCCCACCTGGCCGCGACCGGCTCGCGGCGCCGCGTCATCTCCGTCCACGCCGACCGCAGCGAGGCCACCCACGCCTTCCGCACCGACCTGCTGCGGCTCACGGAGAAGCTGCCGGACGCGGTCGCGCACATCTGGTACGAGGAGCCGGAGGGCGCCTGGCCCGCCGACCGCACCGGCTACGCCGACCTCTCCCGCATCGACATCCCCGCGGGCACCACGGCCTACCTCTGCGGCCCGCTGCCGTTCCTCCGCTCGGTCCGCACGCAGCTCCTGGACGCGGGGGTCGCCGCGGCCGACATCCACTACGAGGTCTTCGGCCCGGACCTGTGGCTGGGGCAGGAGGGCTGACACGGGACGGGACAGGCGGGACGGGTTGCGCCGATTGGCGCAGGACGGCTTGCGCGGCGACCATGTCACACACCGGTGCCTCACCGCGCACCGGCATCCCGAATCGTTCGCACGTTCGAGTGACGGGCGGTTGTCGCACCCTCAAGAGGGCAGCTTCCCCGCACTCACGTCCGAGGAGGGCTCCCATGCGACGTTCACCCGCCCGCACACTCTCCCGCCCGCTCATCGCCCTGCCGGCAGCACTCGCGCTGGGCGCGCTCCTGGCCGGACCGGCGGCGCCCGCCACCGGGGCGGACAGGACCACGACCACGACCGGGACCGAGACCGAGGCCACCGTGGTGATCGAGGGCTACGAGTTCGTCCCGGCGTCGGTCACCATCCACGTCGGCGACTCCGTCCGCTGGGTCAACAAGGACAACGACGAACACACCACGACGTCCGACGAGCCGGGCTGGGACTCGGGCCTCATCCCCCCTGGCGGCGACTTCACCCAGGCCTTCACGGCCCCGGGGACGTTCTCCTACCACTGCGACCTCCACTCGACCCTGACGGGCAAGGTCATCGTCGAGTAGCCGCCGCGGCCGTCAGGGATGGATCTGCCCGGCACCCGGCAGCAGGGTGCCGGGCTCCGCCGGGGCGACCTCCACCGCCTCGGTCTTGAGGCTGCGCCGCTGCCGCTTCGCGACCCAGGTCGCCAGCCACGAGAGGAGCATGCACATGCCGATGTAGATCGGGGAGATGATCATGACGACGGGGATGAACGGCAGCCCGTAGTCCAGGTTGCTGGCGATCAGCTTGCCGGCGTGCAGGAACTCCTCGTAGGTGATCAGGAAGCCGAGCGAGGTGTCCTTGAGCGCCACCACGAGCTGGCTGATGATCGTCGGCAGCATGGCGCGGAGCGCCTGCGGGACCAGCACGTGGCCCATCACCTGCGTCTTGCGCATCCCGAGCGCGTACGCCGCCTCCCGCTGGCCGCGGTCGACGGAGTTCACCCCGCTGCGGAAGACCTCCGCGAGCACCGAGCCGTTGTAGAGGGTGAGCCCGGTGACGAGGGCCGGCAGCGGCTGCACCTTGAGGGCGACGAAGACGAAGAAGATCATGACCAGGACCGGCATCGCCCGGAAGAACTCCACGAAGAGCGTGGCGGTCCAGCGCAGGATCCGGTGGTCGGAGAGCCGGCCCGCGGCGAGCAGCCCGCCGAGGGCGAGGGAGAGCACGGCGGCGTAGGCGAAGGCCTTGAGCGTGTTGCCGAGGCCGCGCAGCAGCATCTCCTGGATGCCCTCGTAGACGAACGGCCGCCACTTCTCGGCGGTGAACTGGTTGGTGTCGAAGAGCAGGTAGAGCACCCAGGCGACGATCCCCAGGATCACGACGGTGGCGGCGAGGCCGTAGACCAGGTGGCGCCGCCGGGCCCGGGGCCCCGGGATGTCGTAGAGCGCGGTGTCGGTCATCGGGGCACTCCCCAGCGCTTCTCCAGCACGTTGAAGATCGCGCTGATGGACAGGGTCACGATCAGATAGCCGACGGCGATCCAGACGAAGGTCCAGACGATGCTGTAGCCGAGCTCGTTGAGCGGCTTGTACGTGCCGAGGAGCTCGGTCACGCTGAAGGACCCGGCGATCGCGGAGTTCTTGGCGAGGGCGATCAGGGTGGAGCCGACCGGCGGGATGACGGAGCGGAAGGCCTGCGGCAGCACGACCAGGCTCAGGGTCTGCCCGAAGGTCATGCCCAGGCTGCGGGCCGCCTCGCCCTGTCCCGCCGGCACGGTGTTGATGCCCGAGCGCACCGCCTCGCAGATGAAGGCCGAGGTGTAGCAGCCCAGGGCGAGGACGGCGAACAGCTGGAAGGGCAGCACGATGCCGAACCGCGGCAGGCCCAGCAGCACCGCGAAGAACAGCAGCGTGAGCGGGGTGTTGCGCAGCACCGTCACCCACACCGTGCCGAAGACCCGCAGGGAGCCGACCGGGGCGACGCGGAAGGAGGCCATGAGGAAGCCCAGGGCGAGGGCGAGCAGCGAGGCGTAGACGGTGAGTTCGACCGTGCCGAGCAGTCCCTTGCCGTAGAGGGAGAGGTTGTCGGTGAGCACGTTCATCGCGGGGCTCCTCAGCTCGCCGGGTAGCGGTCGACGGCGGGCGGCTTCGGGGCCGGCACGCCGGAGAGGCCGAGCGTCGCGTCGTACGCCTTCTTCCAGTCGCCGTTCTTCTCGTGCGCCTCGACGGCGTCGTCCAGGGCGAAACGGAGGGCGTTGTCGCCGCGGGGGACGCCGATGCCGTAGGGCTCCTTCGAGAAGGGCTTGCCGGCGATCTTCAGCTCGTCGGGGGCCTTGGCGGCGAAGCCCATGAGGATGGTGTCGTCGGTGGTCACGGCGTCGACCTGGAGGCTGAGGAGGTTGTCCACGCAGACCGAGTAGGTGTCGTAGGCGACCGGGATCGCCTTGGGGTACTCGCGCTCGATGCGCTGCAGCGGGGTGGAGCCGGCGGCCGAGCAGACCCGTTTGCCGGCCAGGTCCTGGGGGCCGTTGATGTCCTTCTCGTCGGTGCGGACGAGCAGGGACTGCCCGGCGATGAAGTAGGGCCCGGCGAAGCCGACCTGCTTCTTGCGCAGGGCGTTGATGGTGTACGTGCCGACGTAGTAGTCGATCTGGCCGTTCTGGAGGGCGGTTTCGCGGTTCGCGGAGGCGATCGTGCGGAAGCGGATGGTCTTGGGGTCGAAGCCGAGGGAGGCGGACATCATGCGGGCGATCTCGATGTCGTAGCCGGAGTAGACGCCGGTGGCGGGGTCCTTCTCGCCCATGTAGGGCTGGTCCTCCTTGGCGCCGACGACGAGGTGGCCGCGGGCCTTGGCGGCCCGCCAGGTGGGCGAGTCGGCCAGCTGGAAGCCCTTGTCGACCTGGTAGACGGGCAGGGCCTCGGGCTTGGGGCCCTTGACGGGCGGGCTGCCGGACTTGCCGCAGGCCGCCAGCGCGGCGAGGGCGGCGAGGGCCAGGCAGGCCGGGCCGACGGCGCGACGCCCCCCGGCACGGGCCCGCGGACGCCGCGTCCCGCGGTCCGCCGCGCGGGCGGCGGCGCGGCCCTGCCGGACACCGGGCCGGTCCGGCTCCCCGCGCCCGTTCAGGTGCCGGTTCCCATGCCGGTTCATGTGCGCAGCACTCCCCGCTCAATGCTTGAGGATCTTGGAGAGGAAGTCCTTGGCGCGCTCGCTCCGCGGCGCGGTGAAGAACTCCTCGGGGGCACGGTCCTCGACGATGCGGCCGTCGGCCATGAAGACGACGCGGTTCGCGGCGGAGCGGGCGAAGCCCATCTCGTGGGTGACGACGACCATCGTCATGCCGTCCCGCGCGAGCTGCTGCATGACCTCCAGCACCTCGTTGATCATCTCCGGGTCGAGCGCGGAGGTCGGCTCGTCGAAGAGGAGGGCCTTGGGCTCCATCGCGAGGGCGCGGGCGATGGCCACGCGCTGCTGCTGGCCGCCGGAGAGCTGGGCCGGGTACTTGTCCGCGTGCGCGAGCAGGCCGACGCGCTCCAGCAGCTCGCGCGAGCGCCGGTCCGCCTCCTCCCTGGACCGCTTGCGGACCTTGAGCGGCGCCAGGGAGACGTTGGCGAGGACGGTCTTGTGGGCGAAGAGGTTGAAGGACTGGAAGACCATCCCGACCTCGGCCCGCAGCTTGGCGAGCTCGCGCCCCTCGTCGGGCAGCGGGTGCCCGTCGAGGAGGATCGTGCCGGACTCGACGGGCTCCAGACGGTTGATGGCGCGGCACAGGGTGGACTTCCCGGAGCCGGAGGGGCCGATGACGACGACCACCTCGCCGCGGCCGACGGTGAGGTTGATGTCCTTCAGGACGTGCAGCTCGCCGTAATGCTTGTTGACATCACGCATTTCGATCAGGGGATCGACGGCCATACCCAGTCCCGCCCACTCTCCGCGCTCTTCCGGTCCACGCTCGCCATCCGGGCAAACTATTCCCCTCCATAGGGGACTTCAGCCATGACACGCATTCATATGGGCATTCGTGGCACATTGCCCGCCATTTGCCCTAGGTACACAGACCGGGCCTGGGTACCTAGCCTGAGGGGGACGGACCGGGGGAACTCGGGGGAAGACCTCGGGGGAAAGGAGCCGGGGGTGGGCGACAGCAGGCCCGTCTACCAGCGCATCGCGGACGATCTGCGCCGGCGGATCGACGAGGGCGGGCTCGCCGTGGGCGAGCGCATCCCCTCCCGCTCCGAGCTCAAGCGCACCTACGCGGCGAGCGACCAGACCGTGGACCGGGCGGTGCGCGTGCTGAAGGCCGCCGGCTACGCGGAGGGCCAGTTCGGCCGCGGCGTCTTCGTCACCGACCGGGCGCCGCTCGGCAGCCTGCTCCGGTCCACCGGGGCCGTCGACACCCCCTTCGCCGCCCAGATCCGGGGGTACGGGCCGCCGCCCCGCCCGCGCCAGGGCGAGCAGTCCGGCCGGCAGCCCCCGCCCGACGGCGGCACGGGCCGCAACACCACTCTTACGTGGGAAGCCTCGTCCACCGAAACCGCCGCCCCCGAGCGGATCGCCCAGCGGCTGCACATCGGCGCGGGCACGCGCGTGCTCTGCACGCAGTACGAATACCTGGCCAACCGCCACCCCGTGCAGCTCGCCACGAGCTGGGAGCCGCTCGCCATCACCGAGGGCACCGACGTCGTCCTGCCCGAGCGCGGGCCCTACGCCCGGCGCGGGGTGCGCGGGCGGCTCGCGGCCATCGGGATCCGCGTCGTGCGGGCCCGGGAGCTGGTCGGCTCCCGGCCCGCCAGCACACCGGAGGCCGAGGCGCTGGGCTGCGCCGCGGGCAGCTGCGTCACGGTCATCGAGCGCACCCACTTCGACGGCGACGGCCGCGCCGTGGAGACCTCCGACATCGTCGTCCGCGCGGACCGCTGGAGAGTGGAGTACGACATCGCGTTCACCAGCTGAGCGGCCCGGGCGTCAGCTCTCGGCGAGCTCCGCGTACAGCTGCGAGAGCTCCGGCGCGCCGTCGGCCGCCCACGCCTGCCCCGCCTCGACCACGTCGACCTCGCGGCCGTTGGCGAGCCGCACCACCGGCTGGCCGTCGGAGCGGATCCACCACCCCGCGTCCCGGACCGTACGGATGACGACCGTGCCCAGGTAGAGGCCCGCGTCGTTGCCGAGCCAGGGCACCAGTTCCGGGTCGTCGCGCCAGCGCGGCTGCAGCTGGTCCAGGGCCTCCAGGGAGGCGGGCGAGTCGTCGAGCACCACTCCCGCGGACTGTGCGTGCGCGCGCAGCAGTTCGCACTCGGACAGCAGCTCCGCGAGCCCCTCCGGGTCCCGGTCGACCGCGCTCGACGGCGCCGCCCCGTTCCCCGGGCCGTGTCGCTTTCGCCAACTGTCCAAGAAGGGAATGTTCATACCAACAGGATCGCACTCGCACGGATGGCCCCACCACAGGCGCGCGGCGCCCGGCGTGACCGGATGGCCTCCTTGACGTTGCCCATACGTCTCCTTAGCTTCATGCAGCCACGTACCGAGCGGGGAACCGAGGGAGGCATGAGACGCATGCTCCGAACAGAGAAGCCGGGCGGTGGACGGCACAGACGGTGGACGGCGGCGCGGGCGGCGGCCCGGGCCGCCGCGGGGGGGCACGCCGGCGCCCCGTGGGCCGGCGCGGCCGCAAACACCCCGGCGCTCGCCGCCGGCGGGCAATCCGGCGCGCTGCCCGGCAGAGAGCCGCTCCCCTTGGAGCGGCTCTTCGACAGCAGGGCGGTCAGCGACGACGCCCGCCCCGGCGCGGCCGACTTCGACGGGGCGGGCAACTCCCTCTCCGCCCAGGACCTCGCGGCCGCCGGCTGGACGCCCGGCCGCGAACTCGCCTTCGACGGCGCCCGGCTGCACTGGCCCCGGCCGGCCGCCGGCCGGCCCGACAACGTCCGCGCCGCGGGGCAGGCCGTCCGGCTCGGCGGCCGCGGCGAAGCCCTCGCCTTCCTCGTCGCCGCGACGGCGAAGGGCGCGCCCGGCGGCGACGCCACGGGTACGGGCACGGTCCGCTACCGCGACGGCTCGCGCAGCACGTACCGGCTGACGGCACCGGACTGGCGCCGCGGCCCCCTGACGACGAAGGCCGTCGGCCTGCCCCACCTCAACACGCCCGGCGGGCGGCGCTCCGGGACCACCCGGCTGTACGCGGTCTCCGTGCCGGTCGCGCCCGGCCGCGAAGTCGACTCGGTGGTGCTGCCGCAGGACCCCGGGCCGGACAGCGACCTGCACGTGTTCTCCCTCGCGCTGCGCGGCGGCTCCCGCGGCTGGACCGGCACCTGGGCCGCGCCCGTCTCCGGCTACGCGGCCGTCGGGCCGTGGACGGACCGCACGCTGCGGCTGGTCGTGCACAGCAGCACGGGCGGGCCCGCGACGCGGATCCGGCTGGAGAACACCTTCGCGCCCCGCCCGGTGCGCATCGGCCACGCCACGATCGCCCTGCAGGCCAAGGGCGCGGCCGCGGCCGGCGCACCCCGGGCCCTGGCGTTCGGCGGGCAGCCGGGCACGGTGATCCCCGCCGGCGCGCAGGCCTTCAGCGACCCGCTGGGCTTCCGGGTGCCCGCGGGCACCAATCTGCTCGTGAGCATCCACCTGCCCGGCAAGGTGTCCGCGGTGCCCGTGCACAGCTACACCAGCCAGGTCTCCTACCTGACCGGCGACGGCGGCGGCGACCGGACGGGCGAGCGCGGCGCGGGCGCGTACACCGGCACGCTCTCCACCTGGCCGCTGCTGACGGGCGTGGACGTGGAGGGCGGGCCCGGGTCCGTGGTCACGCTGGGCGACTCGATCACCGACGGCGAGCGGTCCACGCCCGGCGCCAACGGCCGCTGGCCCGACCTGCTGGCGCGGCGGCTGCAGGCGCAGCACTCCCTGCCGCGGTTCGGGATCCTCAACCACGGCATCTCCGGCAACCGCGTGGTGACCGACCGCTATCCGGGCGACGGGACCAGCACCATCATGAGCGGCGTCAGCGCGCAGCACCGCCTGGAGCGGGACGTGCTGGCACAGACCTCGGCCCGTACGGTCATCGTCTTCGAGGGCGTCAACGACATCCGGTCCGGGACGTCGGCCGCGCAGGTCATCGCCGGCCTGGAGGACATCGCGGCGCGCGCCCACGAGCGCGGGATGCGGGTCGTCGCCGCGACGATCGCGCCATGCGGCGGCTTCTACGACTGCACGGCGGACGCCGAGGCCCGGCGCACCGCCATCAACCGGCAGATCCGGATGGGCGGCAGCACGGGCCGCGCCTACGACGCCGTGTTCGACTTCGACGCGGCGATCCGGGACCCGCAGCAGCCCGACCGCATGCTGCCGGCGTACGACGACGGCGACCACCTGCACCCCAACGACGCGGGGATGAAGGCCTTCAGCGACGCGATCGACCTGCGCGAGCTGGTCTGACCGCGCCGCCCGGCACTCCGGGGCGCTCTCCTTCCGGGGCGCCCCGGCTCACACCTCCAGGTCGACGACGACCGGGGCGTGGTCCGAGGCGCCCTTGCCCTTGCGCTCCTCGCGGTCCACGTACGCGTCCTGCTTCGCCTTCACGAACGGGGTGTTGCCGTAGACGAGGTCGATGCGCATGCCCCGGTTCTTGGGGAAGCACAGCTGGCGGTAGTCCCAGTACGTGTACGGGTGGTCGTACTTCAGCGGGCGCGGCACGACGTCGGACAGGCCGAGGTCGCGCAGGGCGCCGAGGGCCGCCCGCTCGGCCGGGGTGACGTGCGTGGCGCCCTCGAAGACGGCCGGGTCGTAGACGTCGTCGTCGGTCGGCGCGATGTTGTAGTCGCCGAGGACCGCGAACGGGCGCTCGCCCTCCGCGTCCGCCGCGACGGCGTCCCGCAGGGCCTCCAGCCAGCGGAGCTTGTAGGCGTAGTGGTCGTGGCCGACCTCGCGGCCGTTGGGCACGTAGACCGAC
The DNA here is from genome assembly GCF_049725035.1 of Streptomyces sp. XH2. Taxonomy (NCBI): domain Bacteria; kingdom Bacillati; phylum Actinomycetota; class Actinomycetes; order Kitasatosporales; family Streptomycetaceae; genus Streptomyces; species Streptomyces sp. XH2. The sequence continues at coordinate 249,258 of NZ_JBMMMZ010000009.1, forward strand.
CAGACGCGGACGCCCCCGCACGTCGCCGAGATCGCGCGGGGCTCCTGCCCGCCGTCGTAGTCCGGCCCGCCCGGCAGGCCGCTCACCACGTCCTCGAGGCCCACCCGGGAGATCACCGCCACGCCGTTCCACCGGCCGGTGGCGTTGACCGCCGCCTCGTAGCCCAGCTCGCGCAGCTCCGCGTACGGGAAGGCGTCGTCGGCACACTTCGTCTCCTGTATGCAGAGCACGTCCGTGCCGCTGCTCTCCAGCCAGGCCAGCAGCCTCGGGAGACGGGCGGTGATCGAGTTCACGTTCCAGGTGGCGATGCGCATGCGGCAACCCTAACGGCCGGGTCCGACAATCCCGGCGCTCAGAGGGTGACGGCCTCCCCGGGCGCCAGCCGGGTGTGCTCCGCGCCGACCCGGGCCGGCGTCAGCATCCGGTCGTAGACCGGCCGCGCGAGGTCGGTGAGCAGCGCGTCGTGGACGTCGATCGCCAGGCGCGGCGCGAGCTCCCGCACGTAGTCGATGACCTCCGAGATCTTGTTCCAGGGCGCCATGACCGGCAGCATCAGCGTGTCCACCGGCACGCCCGGCAGCGTCAGCGCGTCACCCGGGTGGAAGACCGAACCGTCCACGAGGTAGCCCACGTTCGTGATCCGCGGGATGTCCGGGTGGATCACCGCATGCAGCTGCCCGTGCACCTGCACGTCGAAGCCCGCCGCCGTGAACGCGTCCCCCTCCCCCACGATGTGCACCCGGCCCGGGAAGGCCGGGGCGATCTGCTCGGCGACGCTGCGCAGCGTCCACAGCTCCGCGGCCGGGTTCGCGTCGAGCGCCGCCCGCAGGCGGTCCTCCGCGAAGTGGTCCGGGTGCTCGTGGGTCACGAGGATCGCGTCGGCGCCGACGGCCGCGTCCTCCTCGCTGAAGGCGCCCGGGTCGATGGCGAGCGTGCGGCCGTCCTTCTCCAGGAGGACGCACGCGTGGCTCTTCTTGGTCAGCTTCAGGTTCGGCTTCTCCATGGCCCCATACTGCTACGCCCTCGGGCCCGCCTCCTCGGCGATGACACGCTGCGCGACGGCGAAGGCGGCGCCCGCGGCGGGCAGGCCGCAGTAGACCGCCGCGTGGAGCAGCGTCTCCTTGATCTCGTCCGGGCCGGCGCCGCTGCGGAGGGCCGCTCGGGTGTACGGGGCGATGTCGTCGTAATGGCCGCGGGCCGTGAGGGCGGTCAGGGTGAGCAGGGCCCGGGTGCGGCGGTCCAGCCCGGGGCGGGCCCAGGTCCCGCCCCACGCGGAGCGGGTCACGAGGTCGTGGAAGTCGGCGGTGAACGCGTCCCGGTCCGCTTCGGCCCGGTCCGCGGCCTCGTCGCCGAGGACGTCGCGCCGGATGCGCCCGCCGCGGTCGAGGGCGTCGGACTCGGCGTCCAGGTCCGCGGGCGGCGGCCCGAAGCGGCCGAACGGCCCGGCCGCGCCGGGCTCTGCCGCGGCGGCCGGTTCCGCCGCCGGCAGCCCGGCGGCTCCGAAGGCGTGCGCTCCGGAGCCGGGCGGCGGCCCGGGGTTGATCCGCACCGTGTCCGGCACCCCGGGGTCCGAGGGGATCCGCGCGCCGTCCGGGGCTCCCGTGCCGGGAGTGATCCGGACGGTGTCCGAGCCCCTCGCGCCGGGGGCGGCGCCGCGCGCGGCTGCGAAGGCGGCACCACCGGCACCGCCCGGGCCGGGCATGCCGGAACCTGGAACGGCGGGGCCCGAAGTGTCCGCGCCCGGGCCGGCAGAACCGGGCGTGCCGGGCGTGCCGGGCGTGCCGGGACCGTAGCCCGGGGTCCCGAAGGCCTGCGGGCCCGTGCCGGAGACGGAGGACCCGGCGGGACCGGGCCCATTGGCCGCACCGGAACCCGGCGCTCCGAACGCCTGCGGGCCCGTGCCGGAGACGGAGGACCCCGCGGGGCCGGGCGCGCCGGCCGGGCCGGAGCCCGGGGCGAAGGCGCCGAAGCCGTCGCCGGTACGGCCGGAGTCCGGGCCGGTCACGGCGGCGCCGCCCGGCACGGCGGGGCCGGAGCCCGGGGCACCGAAACCGCCGCCGGACGCCGCGCCCGGGGTGCCGAAGCCGGCGCCGGGGCCGGAGCCCGCGCCTTCAGGGCCCGGGGCCGGGGTGCCGGCCGGGCCGGGTATGCCGGAGCCGGGTGTCGTGGCGGAGACGGGGCCGGCGCCCGGGGCCGGTCCGGAGGCCGGTCCGCCGGTGCCGCCCGGCGGGGTACCGAAATCCGGTCCCGGCATGCCGGATCCCGGCGCCCCGAAGCCCGAGCCGGGCGCGCCGAAGCCGCCCCGGGCCGGGCCGGTGCCGCCCGGGTGCGCGATACCGCCCGCACCGGCAGCGGCTCCGGAGGACGTCACTCCGGAGCCGGCCGTGCCGGGCCCGTCGGCCCCGAAGCCCGCACCGGCGGACCCCGCGTCGGGCAGGCCGGGCCCCGCGCCGGCGGCGCCCGGGCCCGTCGGGCCGTCCGCGCCGGCGGGGGCGGAGGCTCCGGGAAGCACCGGCATCCCCTGCTGCGTCGACAGCTGCCAGGCCGTCGTGAAGTGGCGGACCAGCAGGTCCGTCACCGCTGCCGGCTGTTCGACCGGGGTGAGGTGGGACGCGCCCGGGACGACTGCCAGCTTCGCGTCGTGGATGCCCGCGACGAGGACCCGTGCGTCCGCGGGCGGCGTGGTCGTGTCCTCGGCGCCGACGATGACCAGCGCCGGGACGCTGATCCGGGTCAGCTCGGCACGGACGTCGAACGCGGCGAGCGCGTCGCACGCGGCGACGTACGCGTACGTGTCGGTGGTGCCGACCATCTGGACGGCCCAGTCGACGATGGCCGGCTGGGCGCCGGAGAAGTTCGCGGTGAACCAGCGCTCGGGCGCGGAGCGGGCGACCGGGTCGAGGCCCTCCCGGCGCACGGTCTCGCCGCGCTGCCGCCAGGAGTCGGGCGTGCCGTAGCGGGGGGAGGCGGCGATGAGGGCGAGGGAGGCGAGCCGGTGCGGGTGGCGGAGGGCGAGGTCGATGCCGATGGCGGCGCTCAGGGAGCAGCCGGCGTAGCCGAAGCGGTCGACGCCGAGCGAGTCGAGGGTGGCGACGAGCCGGTCGCCGAGGTCATCGACGGAGGCGGCGGGCGCGGCGGGGGCGCCGCCGTGTCCGGGCAGGTCGAAGCGGACCACCCGCCAGTGCCGGGTCAGCTCGGGGATCTGGCGGTCCCACATGTGCCAGGTGGTGCCCAGTGCGGGGCCCAGAACAAGGACCGGGGCGTCTTCCGGCCCGTCACAGCGGTATTGCAGGGTTTCGGCCTTCGTCTCACTCACCTGCCAACGCTCCCACATCCCGCAAATCCTCACCGTCCGGGGTCGGGACGCTCGCCGGACCGCCGCCGGGCTTCCGTCACCGGACGCGGTCCTCCCCGCTCACACGGCGCGGCCTGCGCGCACGCCGCTGCCGTGTTCCAGTGCTTCGGCGAAGCTCAGCCAGCGATCTCCGCACAGCCTGGCGGCCTGGGCGATGTCGGCGTACCGGTGTGCCGGTACCGCTCTCATCAGCCACCGCCACCTCTCGTCGTCGAGCTCGTTCGCCACGAGCAGCTGCAGCAGCACCCGGCCCGCCTCGGAGAAGCGCAGCGAGGGGTCCCTGCGCAGGTTCGCGAACTGCCCGGTGGCCTGGATCACGACGGGCTCCGGCTGCTCGCGGGCACCACGATCGGCTTCTTCCGCCCGCACCTGGCCGCGCGCCGCGCGCCTGCCCGGCGCATCGGCGCGTTGCACGGCGTTCCGCAGCTTGGGCGGCACCGGGTCCTTGCCTTCACGGATGCGCTGCCGGACGTCCCTGGCGGTTGCCGGAGCGATCCCCGCCTCCTGGGCGATCTCACGCAAGGAAGCATCCGGGCGTGCCGCGATGACCTGGACGGCGCGGCGCCTGCCGACCGCGCTGTCGACCGGCCGGGAGCGCCCGTCGCGTCCGGTCCGCGCCTTTCCCTGGTCGATCTGGGCGGTGGAGCCGCTCCGCAGCGAGGCGACCGTGCCCGGTGAAAGACCGGTCACTTCGGCAATGCGCCGGTCCGACCAGTGGGCATGGCTGCGGATGATGCGCTCGGCCGCCGCGACCCGGTCCCGGCGCGACAGCGGCATGCCGTGTTCGGCGTTGAGCCGGACGGCCAGGACGAACGCGTCCTCAGCCGAGCCGTCCACGTACTGAACCTCGACGGATTCCTCTCCCCGCAGCACCGCCGCCTGCACCCGGTGCATGCCGTCAACAATCCGCATGGTCGGTCTGTGAACGACAATGGGGGGCAGTGGAGTCTGTGCGCCGGCCAGCATCTCGGCATGCTCCGCACTCCCCCCTGCCGTTCTCGGAGAGTCTGACGCTACCAATGAGCTGATCGGGATCAACTCCGTGACTGGCTGCGGAGATGGGTCCGGCGCTTGCAGCCTGGTCCCGTCCACCGTTGCCGCGTCGAGCATCAACGCCTCCTCAGGCATCGTCGGTTCGGGGGGTTCGGTGCGGGCTGACGCTACCAAGAAAAATACCGACCGTACTGCTTTGCAGTCGGATCCAGAGCCGGGTGCCGTCAGCGACGTACGCAGAGAACGTGGTGCGGGATCACCATCCGCGCTGAGCCACGGAGGGTCAACACGTCCATGACCACGAACGGCCGCGGGTGACGCGCCCCTCAAGGAACCCATGATTCCGTCTTCGCGAAGGCCCGGCCGCCGAACTCACCGGCGATGCCGGCCCACCGGCAGCCGGCACCGCGACCACGCCGACTTCCCCGGATAAACCATTCTTGACACCCATTCAGGGCCCGTGGCCATCATGGGGCCCCATTCACCGCATTACCTTCCGCGGAGATTTCATGCCGAAGGACAGAGAGGTACGCATGCCGGGTGGACTCGTTGAACAGCATTCCATTGACGTCATTCCCGATGACAAGCGGCACGGCAGGCCGTCCGGCCTGTTCTTCCTCTGGTTCGCCGCCAACCTGCAAATCAGCGCGGTCGTCACGGGATCGCTTGCCGTGGTGTTCGGGCTCGACGCGCTGTGGTCCTTGGTGGCGCTCCTGTCCGGGAATCTTCTGGGCGGAGCGGTCATGGCGCTGCACGCCGCCCAGGGGCCGCGGCTCGGGCTACCGCAAATGATCTCTTCCCGAGCCCAGCTCGGGGTGCGGGGCGCAGTGGTCCCGCTGGTCTTCTCGATCGTGATGTACATCGGGTTCTTCGCGAGCGGCAGCGTGCTCGCCGGGCAGGCGGTGGGGCACCTCGCGCACACGGGCGAGGCCACCGGCATCGTGGTCTTCGCTCTCGCCACCGCGGTGACGGCCGCGATCGGCTACCGGCTGATCCACCGCGTCGGCAAAGTCGCGGCGGTGGTCGGCGCCGCCGCCTTTCTCTACCTCGGCGCGGAGATGGCGCGCACCGCGCCGCTGGGATCGATACTCGGGGAGCATCACTTCTCGGCACCGCTGTTCCTGCTCGCGATGTCCCTTTCCGCCTCGTGGCAGCTGGGATTCGGCCCGTACGTCGCGGACTCCTCCCGCTACCTGCCGCGCGACGTTTCCCCGCGCGCGGTGTTCTCGGCGACGATGGGCGGCAGTGTGCTCGGCGCGCAATGGTCGATGGGATTCGGGGCGCTGGCAGCGGCATGGCATGGCGGCCGGGAGGGGGACGAGGTCGGCGGCATCGTCGGAATGGGCGGCTCAGCAACCCTCACCCTATTGCTGTACTTTGCCATCGCTTTTGGGAAATTGACGGTCAATGTACTCAACACCTACGGCGGCTTCATGTCCATCGTCACCGGGGTCAGCGGATTCCGCCGGATCGGCCCGGTCGGCCCCCGTGCCCGGAGCCTCTACGTCGGCGGCATCATGCTCGCGGGAACGGCACTCGCGCTCTTCGGCCGAGGCCACTTCCTGGAGTCGTTCTCGACCTTCCTGCTGTGCCTGCTGACCTTCCTCACGCCGTGGAGCGCCATCAACCTGGTCGACTTCTACCTGTTGTCCGAGAAGCGGTACGACGTCGAGGCGCTGGCCGACCCCCACGGCCGCTACGGCGCCTGGAACGTACGGGCCCTGACGACGTACGCGGTCGGCATCCTCGTCCAGCTGCCGTTCATGTCCAACGAGCTGTACACCGGGCCGCTCGTCGCCCGGCTCGGCGGCGCGGATGTTTCGTGGATCGTGGGCCTGGTCCTGCCGGCGCTCATGTACTGGCTGCTCGCCGACCGGGGCCGGGGCGCCGCCCCCGGGGAGAGTGACGGCGCCCTGGAGTCCGGTGGGCCGGTCCCCGCCGGGATCAGGCGTCGGTAGGCGTGTACCGGGTGCGCAGCCAGGCGGCGAGCACGGTCAGGGGCACCGCCGTGACGGCGGCGAGGGCGAACAGCTCTTGGTAGTGCCCGTGCTCGGTGAGCGGGCCACCGAGCGCCGAGCCGATCGAGCTGCCGACGAACAGCGCGGACACGAACAGCGCGACAGCGGTGCCGCGGGCCGCGGGCACCAAGGTGGTGGCCCAGGTCTGGAGTGACGAGTGGAAGAAGGACCAGCCGCCTCCCAGCAGGATCGCGGCCACCCCGATCCCCACCACGGACGGGCTGAGGGAAGCGACCAGGAAACCACCGGCCATCATCACGCCGCCCGCGGCCAGCAGCGACCACGGCGGGCGCATCGCCACCCGCTTGAGGAGCCGTGAGAAGACCAGGGTGCCGACCCCGTAGAGGGCGGTCACCCCGCCCGCGCCCAGTGTGCCGACCCCCCGGTCCTGAAGGGCCGGGGCCAGGAAGGTGAAGCAGCCCAGCAGCACGGCACCCTCGACCAGGCCGAAGAACATGACCACCCAGGACCACCGCAGGCGCAGCACCGAGGCGAGCTGCTCGCCGGGGCGGCGCAGGGTGGACGCGGACTGGGATTCGGACAGACCGCGCGTGGCGGCCACCGTGATCGCCGCCAGCACTCCGGAAAGCGCGAGCATCGCTCGCCAGCTGAGCAGTTCGGACACCCCGCCGGCCACCAAGGTGGCCGCCGCGGTGCCGATGGCGAGAGCCACCTGCAGGTCCGACAAGGCTCGCTGGCGGACGGCGGGGGGAACGGTGTCCCCGACGTACGTCAGGGACGTGGGTACGACCGCCCCGAAGAAGGCTCCGGTGGCGATCCGCAGGACCACGAGCACGGACAGGTTCGGGGCGGCCGCGCTCGCCAGCCCGCACACCGCCGCGGCACCGAGCGAGAAGCGGATGACGCGTATGCGCCCGTAGCGGTCGGACAGCATGCCCCACAGCGGCTGGGCGCACCCGTACGCGAAGAAGTAGCCGCTCGCGACCAGCACGACCTGGTCGAGCCGCATGTGGAATCCGGCGGCGACGGCCACCAGGAGGGGCGTGATCGCGAAGCGGTCGAAGTTGCTGAGGAAGCAGGCCACGGTGAGGACCGGTGGCACACGGCCGGCTGCGGGCGGCAGCGGTGCCGGGCCGGCCTGCGCGCTCGGCGGCGGTTCGGGGCCGGTCGTGCCGGGCCGTGTCTCTTGGGGCATCCCAGGGCCTTTCTGCGACGCGCGGATACTGGTGGCTCCAGCCTCGGTCCGGCACCGGGCAGGAGCCAGGAGACAAAAAGTCCTAGCATCAGCGCTCCCCGCTTCGGGTGGCACCGGCCGGGGGTACCGGGGATACCTTTGATCCTGGATCTTGAGAGGGGATTCCCCGAGCCACCGCCCCTGAGTCACCGCCCCTCGTGGCGCGTTGCGATTGCGGACAGGAGAAGAGAAGGCCATGTTCGACGACCTCGAGCTCTCATCGTTGACCCGTCGCCCGGGAGTGAAGTGGAGCCGGGCCGAGCCGGGCGTGCTTCCGGCGTGGATAGCGGAGATGGACTTCCCGCCGGCCCCTGCCGTGCGGGAGGCCCTCATGCGGTGTGTGGAGGAGGACCTGGGATACCCCTCGTGGGACGGGCGCCCCGAGCAGGGCCCCCTGCGGGCCGCTTTCGCCGAGCGCATGCGCGAGCGCTACGGCTGGGTGCTCGACCCCGGTCACGTAAGGGAGTTCACCGACATCAACCAGGGCCTCCAGGCTGTCCTGCAGGCCGTCACCCGCACCGGCGACGGCGTCGCCGTGCACACGCCGACGTATCCGCCCTTCCTCGCGACGGTGACGGGCATGGGGCGGCGCGTGCATTCCATCCCGTATGTCCTTCAGGACGAAGGCTGGGCCTTCGACGCCGAGCGTCTCGACGGGGAGTTGGCCGACGGCGGCTGCCGGGTGCTGCTGCTGGTCAACCCGCACAACCCCACGGGGCGCGTACTGCGCCGCCGGGAACTGGAGACCCTTGCCGAACTGGCCCGGCGCCACGATCTGCTGGTGATCTCCGACGAGATCCACTCCGACCTCGTGCACGAACCCCACCGGCACATCCCCTTCGCCTCCTTGTCGCCCGAAGCGGCCGCGAGAACGGTGACCCTGACCTCTGCGACCAAGGCGTTCAACGTGCCGGGGGTTCGCTGCGCCGTCGCCCATGTCGGCGCGTCCGGTGTGCGGGCGGCACTGTCGTCCCCGACTCATCTGTACGGCGAGCCCAACACCTTCGGCGTGGCAGCCACCTTGGCGGCCTGGCGGGACGGCGACTCCTGGCTGTCACGGCTGCGGCCGGTCCTGGAGCGGAACGCGGCACTGGTGCGAGCAGAGCTGCCCGAGCGCATCGGGTACTCCGTCCCGGAGGGCTCCTTCCTGGCCTGGCTGGACTGCCGCGCCCTTGATCTCGGCACCGACCCGCACACGTTCTTCCTGGAGAAGGCCCGTGTCCTCCTGAACGACGGCCGCGCCTTCGGACCCGGTGGCGAGGGCTTCGTCCGGCTCAACTTCGCCACGTCCGCGGACATCCTGCGGGCGATCCTGGGCCGGATGCGCGAGGCCGTGGGCTGACCGCGCCCTTTCGGGATCCGGCGGCCCGGACACCGGCCTAGGCCTCCAGCGGCAGCCTGCCCCAGGCCCGGGGCACGGAGTTCCCCGCCGGAAACGGCGCGCCCACCAGGTGCGGATCTACGGTCAACCGCATCACGCCCAGCGGTTCGGCCAGCGCCCGCAGCATCGGCTCGGCGAGTTCGACGCAGGCGTGGCCGTCGCCCAGCGCCGTGGCCAGCCGTGCCCGCGACGTGAAGCCGACGACGGTGCGGCCGCCCGGCGCGGCCTGGAAGATCCTGATCAGGTAGCCGCGCGGCCGCGGCCGTACCGGAACGAACAGCCGTCCGACGGGGGTGTACTGGGCCCCGACGCCTTGCCTGGGTTCCATGGATTCCTCCGTGAGGGTTGTTCGGCGGCCCGGGAGGGGCCGACGACTCGTGCTCCGTGCACTCGCGTCACCATGAAGCGGTCAGCCGGACGCGTTCGGCCGCGTACTGCCCGGCCGGTGCGCTCAGCGGCACACCGGGATGGGCGGCCAGCCTCTCCGCGGCGACGCGCAACGCCAACGGCAGCCCCCCGCACTGCGCCACCAGATGTGCGGTGAGCGCTTCCTGCGCCTCGAGTCGTCCCCCGCTGAGATCGGCCAGCAGACGCGCCGACTCCTCGTCGTCCAACGGCCCGATCGTGACCAGGTGCGCACCGTCCCGCGCCGCAAGCCCGCTGAGGCGCTGCCGGCTCGTCGCCAGGACGCAGGAAGAGCCCCGGGGAATCAGCGGCCGCAGCTGATCGGCGCCGTACGCGTCGTCGAGCACCACCAGCATCTTCTGGCCGTGCAGCAGGCTGCGGTAAAGGGTGGCGCGGGCGGCCGGGCCCGCGGGTATCCGGGAGCTGTCCACCCCCAGGCTGACCAGGACCTGTCCCAAGGCGTCCCCGGCACTCACCGCCCGGCCTTCCGGTCCGCTGCCGCGGAGGTCCACATAGAGCTGGCCGTCGGGGAAACGGTCGACGAGCCGATGCGCCAACTGCAGGACGAACGCCGTCTTCCCCGCGCCGGCCGGGCCGTCGACCACCGCCACCGGTGTCGTCGCGCCACCCCGCGCGCTCTCCCCGCTCACCACTTCTTCCAGCCACGCCAGCTCCTTGGCCCGCCCCACGAACCCGCGTGCGGAGGAGGGGAGTTGTACCGGCTTGGGTGTGTCCCGGAACGCGGACCGCCGGCCCGCGAGCGGTACGGGTGCGGTGTCCGTGCCGGGCAGGCGCGGCTCCGGACGTCCGGACAGGATCTGGTGGTAGAGGTCGCGCAGGTCGGCGCCGGGCTCGATGCCCAGATCCCTGCGCAGCAGCTCCCGGGTCTCCTCGTACACCCGCAGGGCGTGGGCCTGTCGTCCACCCCGGTAGAGCGCTACGATCAGGAGCCAGCGCAATTTCTCCCGCAGCGGCTCCTCGGTCACCGCACCGGTCAGATCGGGAACCAGATCGGCATGCCGTCCGACCGACAGCATGTCGAGGGCCCACTCCTCAAGGGCAGTAAGCCGCAGGTCCCGCAGTCGCGCGCGTTCCATCAGGGCGAACGGCCCGGGGACTCCGTGGAGCGCCTCGCCCTGCCAGAACGACAGGGCCTTCTCGTACAGCCGCAGTTTCACCTCGGTGTTGACCTCGCCCCGCGACTTCCGCGCCTCGCCCAGGCACTGGACGAAGAGCTTGGCGTCCACGTCCGCGGGGTCCAGCCGCAGGCAGTACCCACCGGATTCGGACGTGAGCACCGCCCCCGCCGCTCTCCTGCCGCGGCCGGGCTCCAACGCCCGGCGCAGGCCGGCTACATACGTGTGCACGCCGTTGGCGGCGGTCTGCGGTGCGACACCGCCCCATACGGCGTCCACGATGTTCTCGACGCCCACGACATCACCGGCGCGGCTCGCGAGCAGGGCCAGCACGGCGCGCTGCTTGGGCGGGCCCAGCGCCACCTCCATCCCGTTCCGCCAGGCGCGCACCGGCCCTAGGAGCCGTATGTGCAGCGATGCTCCCGCGGTTGCCATGGGTGATTCGCCTCCTGAAGTACTTTTCCGTCCGCTCCTCCATCGGCTCCCCATGCCGGCGGCAGCCTCCGGAGAGGAATGATCTGCGTGAACAAGAAGAAGGGAAGGCACCGTCACGCGCCGGAACCGTGACAGCGGCTCAAAAGACGGCCCTGCGCGGGCGCCGCACGATAACGCACCGGAGATAGGGGATGGCTGCACGGTTGCGCTTACTCACCCGAGCCGAATCCCGTTCAGAGAGGGGGAGTCAGCGGATCAACCTGTCCGACAGCTGCTGAACGTGCGCCTGCCTCCCATTACATGGAAGGATACGCGAAAATTACCAGTAATGCCGCTGCGGCTCAATCACCATTCCGCTGAGGCGGCCTTCCGCAACAGCGGGGGCGCCGCGGCGCGTTCGGTTCCCGCAATGCAGTGATGCCGGGCCGTGCGCGGGCCCGTGAGGGTGTGCAAGTGCCCACTCTGGGCAGTTGAACACGCGCCGCCGTGCCTCTGCGGCACCGGGGCCGGAGGCGGCGGGCCGGCGACTGCTAACTTGTGCTGATGGCAGCCACGACACGTTCCAGCGACTCCGGCCGCCGTACGCTCGGGGCCTTCGTGCGATCGCGACGCGAGCGCCTGTCCCCCGAGGACGTGGGGATCCCCGACTCATCGCGCCGCCGCACTCCCGGGCTGCGCCGCGAGGAGGTGGCCGCACTCTCCGGGGTGAGCCTCAGCTGGTACACGTGGCTGGAGCAGGGGCGGGACATCAAGGTCTCCCGCCAGGTCCTCGCCTCGCTCTCGCGGGCCCTCAAGCTCTCCGCGCCGGAGATCCGGCACCTGTACCGGCTCGGGGACGAACTCCCCCCGGACCTCGGGAAGGCGCACAGCTGCCCCGGCGCGGACGACCGGCTCGACGCCATGCTGCAGGCGCTGGAGCCCAATCCGGCGGTACTGCTGGACCACCACTGGGACGTCCTGGCGTGGAACCGGGCCGAAGCAGGCCTCTTCACGGACTTCGGTGCGCTGCCCGTCGAACGGCGCAACACGCTCTGGGTCATCTTCGGCTGGGAACCCGCGCGTTCCCTGATGACGGACTGGGAGGCCCAGGCCGGCCAGGTGCTCGCCCAGTTCCGCATGCGTGCCGACGAACAATTCGGCGATGCCCGCTTCACGGAAATAGTGGCCGATCTGCTGGCCCACGCGCCGGACTTCGCCCGCTTCTGGCAACGGCACGAGGTGGCCGACTACCGGGCCGTTCACAAGCACTTCACGCACCCGCGGGCAGGGCGGCTCGCGCTGCGCCAGTCGAAGCTGATCGCCGCGGACGACCCCCGTATCCACCTGCTGGCCCGCTTCCCGGCCGACGAGCGGACGAAGGACGCTCTCCCGCTGCTGGTGGAGTGAGGGGCGCACGCCGCCGTCCACCCGGATCCCGCACAGCGTCCGGAACCGCGCCGGCCCCCACGACCGGGTGCGGTCGAAGGGGCCGGTGCGAGAACGGGGGTCACTGCTCGTGCAGGAACTCCCGGATCGGGTAGCCGACGTGACGCTGGTCGGTGAGCGCGTAGCCGAGGATGACGTCACCCGGCTTCAGCTCGGTGATGTTGTGGACGCTGCCGCCGGGGCCGAGCACGCGCACGTGCCAGTCGTCCTGGGCGATCACGTTCACCTTGCCGCCCGAAGGCGACTCCGCCTCGATCAGGAGCATCGGGCGGCTCTCCATCTTGATGCGGCCGACCACGATGCGGCGCGTGTTGCCATCGGTGTCCACGGCCAGCAGCTCGGAGCCGGAGCGCAGTTCGGCGAGGTAGCGCGTCCGGTTGGCCGGCGTGAGGCTGTAGGAGTGCAGCGCGGCCGCGTTCACCCGGAAGGGGCGGGTCGGCATGTACGGCAGCGGGTGCGTCTCACTGCTCACCAGGATCATGCCGGTGGCGTGCGAGCCGACCAGGATGCCCTCGTTCTGCTTGAAGTGGGAGCAGGTGTCGACGCACACCCGGTCTCCCAGGCCCACGTGGGCGAGCCTGGTCACCGTCAGCTCCTCCAGCTTGAGCTGCTCGGTGCCTTCCTGGCAGATCTCGGTGAGCGTGGTCGCCTCACCCACGGCGGCGGGCTTGAGCAGCACGCCCTCGGGGCCGCGCTCCAGCACGGTGAGCGTGATCTCGGCGTCCTCCAGGTCGGTGACGATCGTGATCAGGTTCCCCTCGGCCTTGTCCGTGGCACCGAGCAGGATCTCCAGCGGGATCTTGCTGGGGTCCTGCTGGAACTCCACCACGGTCCAGGGCGCCGTGGACGCGACCGTGCAGGCCACGTTCAGCGACTCCTCGCCGGTGACGGTGACGAAGACGCCCTTCTCCGCGCCGGCCGACGCGGGCTCGTACTGACCGGCCAGGGTGTGGTCGACGATCAGCAGGTCAACGGTCTGCGCCAGCTTCTCGGCCGCGGCCTGCGGGGTGTCCGGGAGGATCAGGCCGATCTTGCGCTTGGTCGGCGGGATCGTGGCCAGCAGTTCCGGGTCATCGGAGACGAACCCGTCCACGCCGATGTGCACGGCCTCCTCGATCACGGGGGCGGTGAGGTCCTTCAGCCCGCGGACGTCGATCCAGGTGAGCTTCACTGCGACTCCTCAGTAGTCATGTCGGTCAGGTCTGGGAAGGTGCGGGATGAGCGGCCGCGAGCGTCCGGTCGGGGCGGGCGGGGTCTCCGCCGCCGGTGGGGTCGACGGCCGGCAGATGCAGGGCGTCGGCGACCCGGCGCACGGCGCCGGCGACATCGGGCGAGGCCCAGACGTTGCGCCCCATGGCGACGCCGAGCGCGCCGGAGGCCACCACCTCGCCGACGGTCCGGGTCAGCTGCCGGCCACCCACCGGGGCACCGCCCGCGGTGATGATGCCGATCGGGCAACTGCGCACCACCTCGGCCATCGTGGCCGGTGAGCCGGTGTAGGGCACCTTCGCGATGTCGGCACCGAGGTCAGCCGCAAGGTTCGCGGCATGCGCCACCAGATCGGGGTCGGTCGGGTCGGTCACCCGGGGCCCGCGCGGATAGATCATGGCGATGAGCGGCAGGCCCCAGCGGGAGCAGCCGTCGGCGGCCCTGGCCAGGTCGCCCAGTTGCTCGGCTTCGGTGTCGGAGCCCATGTTGATGTGGATGCTGACCGCGTCGGCCCCCAGCTCCAGCGCTTCCTCGACCTCGGCGAGCCGGACCTTGGCGTTGGCGTCGGGGGCGTGCCGCGTGATGCCGTTCAGGTGGAGCACCAGGGCCGTGTCGCGCAACACCTCGGCCGGCAGGAACCGCATGCGGCCCTTGTGGACCAGCAGGGCGTCGCCGCCGTTGCGGGACACCGCGAGGGCGATGTCGCGGAAGGCCGGGGCAGAGGCGATCGGGCCGTCGGCGACCGAGTGGTCAAGAGGCACCACGAAGGTCCGGCCGGACACCGGATTGATGAGGCGGCTCAGCCGCAGGCTTTTTCCCGGAGAATGATGGACCAATTCCATGGCGATTCCTCTCACACCGGACGCGGCCACCCTGGCGCAGCCCGGTCGTTCCACGGAAGCAGATGGATGGGAGAGAACGTCCCGGAACTGCGGCGGATGGCCTGATCAACGGGACTCGCCCTTATCGAAGTGGCAAGGGTTCACGCATGTCAAGTGACCGCCCATAGCGGAATATTGAGCTCCGAGACGTGTGATTGACACGAGGCCCGGCGAACGTATCGTTGACCCCTGTCGAATCGCGCCGCACCAGCCGCGGTTCCCCTTCCCCCGGTGACGGGAAAGTCGTAGTAACACTTCCGCTTTCGACGCCGGCGGCCCTTTTTGCCGCCGATTTGATATCGATTCGCGCGCGATGCCCTCTGATACCTCAGGAGAGCTCCATGAGTAATTTTCCGCAGAACTATTGGTATGTCGCTGCCTGGAGCAAGGAAGTGGGAAGAAAGCTCCTCAGCCGGACGATCTGCGGCGAGCCGATCGTGTTCTACCGGACCCGCGACGGACAGCCCGTGGCCCTGGCGGACCGCTGCGTGCACCGCCGGTACCCGCTGTCGCTGGGCCGGCTCCAGGACGATTCCATCGAGTGCGGCTACCACGGCTTCGTCTTCGACTGCTCCGGTGCCTGCACCTTCGTGCCCGGCCAGGACCGCATTCCGCGCACCGCGCGGGTACCGCGCTATCAGCTGGTGGAGCGGGACAAGTGGATCTGGATCTGGATCGGCGACCAGAGCAAGGCGGACCCGGGCCTGGTGCCGGACGCACACTGGCTGGACGACCCCGCGTGGGCCTCGGTCGAGGACATGGCGCACTCGCCGTTCCGGTACGGCCTGCTGATGGACAACCTCATGGACCTGTCCCATGAGACGTACCTGCACGCGGGTCTGATCGGTACGCCCGAGATCGCCCGGACACCGTTCACCACGCAGGTCGACGACGTGAACAACCGGGTGACGTTCTCACGTCACATGGAAGCCGTGGAATGCCCGCCCTTCTACGAGAAGACCACCGGGTACACCACGCCGATCGACCGCTGGCAGGACGTGGCGTTCCAGCCGCCCGCGTTCTGGGTGAACAACGTGCGGGTAGCGCCGCAGGGAACGCCGGTCGGCCCGAACGGGGACGAGGGCGGTGCTCACGTGAAGATCCTGCACGGGCTCACTCCGGAGACCGAGAACAGCACGTGGGACTTCTGGGCCGTGGTCCGCGACTTCGCGCTGGACGACGACTCCGTCAGCCAGGCGCTGCTGACGATGAATCAGGAAGTGGTGCAGCAGGACCTGGACGCCCTGACCGTGCTCGAGAAGGTCGTGGCCAGCGAGCCGCCGGGGACGCAGGAACTGAGCGTCGCGATCGACGCGGGCGGCCTGGCCGCGCGCGAGATGCTCCGCAAGATCACCCCGTAACGGTCCGCAAGAAGCCCCGGAGGACGGAAGACATGGCCGGCGACACGTTCGAGGTCCTGGTCCGCGAGCGGACCGAACTCGCGGCGGGCGTAATCGGTCTGGAGCTCGTGGCCCCCGACGGCGGCGCACTGCCTCCTGCGGAGCCCGGCGCCCACATCGACCTCATACTGCCCTCAGGGCTCGTACGCCAGTTCTCTTTGTGCGGCGCCCCCGACGACCGGGCCGGCACCTGGCGCATCGCCGTCCTGCGCGAGCCGGGCGGCCGCGGCGGGTCGGTGGAGGTGCACGACGAGGTCGCCGCGGACATGCGGCTGCGCGCCGCCGGACCGCGCAACCGCTTCCCGTTGCTGCCCGCCGACGACCTGCTGTTCATCGCGGGCGGCATCGGCATCACCCCGTTGCTGCCGATGCTCGCCGAGGCCGAACGCAGAGGCAGCCGATGGCATCTGGTCTACGGCGGCCGGACCCGGGCGTCCATGGCGTTTCTCACCGAACTCGCACGCTACGGGGACCGGGTCACGGTCGTTCCGCAGGACGAGTACGGGCTCCTCGACCTCGACGGGGTGCTGTCCGGGGCACCGGCGGGCGGACGGGTCTACTGCTGCGGTCCCGAGCCGCTGCTCCAGGCGGTGCGGGAGCGATGTGACGCACTGCCGCAGGTCACACTGCACACCGAGCGGTTCTCCGCCGCGGCCCGCGACGCCGTCCCCGAGGGGACGGACACGAGCTTCGAAGCCGTACTGGAGCGCAGCGGCAAGACGGTCCTGGTGCCCGCCGGGACCTCGGTGCTGAAGGCGCTGCGCAACGCCGGTGTGGCCGTGCTGGCCTCCTGCGAGGAGGGCACCTGCGGCACCTGCGAAACCACCGTGCTGCAAGGGACGCCGGAGCACCGGGACAGCCTCCTCACACCGGATGAGCATGCCGCCGGCGACCTGATGCTCATCTGCGTCTCCCGCTCCCGCGGCCCCCGCCTGGTCCTCGATCTCTGACACCCGCCCGAGCCCCCGCCCCCGGTCACACCTGGAGAACACCGATGACGCACCCCCCGTCCTGGGACGGCCTCATCGAGGATGCCTTCCTCGACCAGGTCCGGGCCCGCCCGTCGGCCACGGCCCTGGTCGCGGGACCCTGCGTACTGACCTACCAGCAGTTGTACGAGCGTGCGGCCGGCGTCGCCGCCGGGCTGCGCCGGACCGGCGTGCGGCGCGAGACCTTGGTCGGCCTCGCCTTCGACCGCTCGGCCGACTCGGTCATTGCCCTGCTCGGCATCGTGCTCGCCGGCGGCGCGTACGTGCCGATCGACCCGGCGTACCCCGAGAGCCGTGTCCGTCACATCACCGAGACGGCCGCACTGCGGACAGTGGTGTGCCCGGAGCCGGTGCGCGAGCGGTTCACGGCACCGGATCCCGTACGCACGTACGGACTTCAGGAGCTGCTGCGCCTCGGCGACGCACCGGACGAGCCGCCGGCGGCCCGCCGGGAGCCCCGTTCCGGGCAGTCTCCGCTGGCCTATGTGATGTTCACGTCCGGCAGCACCGGGCGCCCCAAAGGCGTGATGGTCGAGCACCGTGGCGTACTGCGGCTGGTCAAGGACACCGATTACCTCGACCTGTCGCCGGAGCAGCGCGTGCTCCAGTCGGCCTCGCTCGCCTTCGACGCGGCGACGTTCGAAATCTGGGGCGCGCTGCTGAACGGGGCGTCGCTGCACGTCATCGACCACGAGACCGCCGTCGTGCCGTGGCGCTTCGCGCAGGCGATCCGCGAGCAGGGCGTGACCGTCGCCTTTGCCACCGCCCCGCTGTTCCACAGCATGGCCCAGGAGGACCCGGCCGTCTTCGGCTCCCTCTCCACCCTGCTGACCGGCGGGGACGTGGTGTCCCCCCGCCATGTGCAGCAGGTCCGCGAGGTCAACCCCTCGCTCACCGTCGTCAACTGCTACGGCCCGACCGAGAACACCGCCTTCACCACCACGTTCCCCGTGCCCGAGCACACCGGCGACCCGCTGCCGATCGGCCGGCCGATTCCCGGCACGACCGTGCTCATCTGCGACGAGCAGGGCCTCCCGGTGCCCGCCGGTACCGTCGGCGAGCTGTACACCGCAGGTGCCGGACTGGCACGCGGCTATCTGGCCGAGCCCGATCTGACGGCACGGAAGTTCGTCCTGCTGGACGGCGTGCGCCACTACCGCACCGGCGACATGGTGCATGCCGGCGAGGACGGGCTGCTGCACTTCCACGGCCGTCAGGACGACCAGGTCAAGATCCGCGGCCATCTGGTGGAGCTCGCCGAGGTCAACGCCGCGCTGCGGGCGCTGTCGGGCGTGGCCGACGCGCACACCCGAGTCGTCGGCGAGCCGGGCGAGGAGCGCTCTCTGGCCGCGTACGTGGTGGCGCCCGGCGCCGACGCCGCGGTGCTCCGGCGCACGCTGCGCGAGCGGCTGCCGGAGTATCTGTGCCCGGACCGCTTCGTGCTGCTGGACCGGCTGCCGCTGGCGTCGAGCGGCAAGGTCGACTGGCGGTCCCTGCCTCCGGCCACGGCCGGGACGGCACCCGGAGGCGGCGGCCACGCGCTCACGGCCGCAGAGGCCCGGCTGGCCGGGCTCTGGGCCGGCGTCCTCGGCATCGACGCGGCAGCCATCGGCCCGGATGCGGACTTCTTCGCGCTCGGTGGCAACTCGCTGCTCCTGGGCGCGCTCATCGGCCGTCTCGGCCGGGAGGGCATCGCCGTGGGGTACGCCGAGGCGATCGCGGCTCCCGCCCTGGCGGAGATGGCCCGCACGCTCTCCACCGCAGGCTCCGCCCCGGTGCCGGAACTCCCCCGGCCGGCACCGGGTGCGGTTCCCCTCCACCCGCAGCAGCAGGGCCTGTTCGCGATCTGGCAGGCCGAACCCGAGTCGCTGGCCTACAACATCCCGGTGCGCCTGGAGCTGACCGGGCCTCTGGAGCCCGAACGGCTCCGGGCGGCGCTGACCACCCTGGTGGCCCGGCACGAGGCCCTGCGGATGCAGTTCACCGTCGAGGCCGGCGGTGTCCGCCAGGAGCCGGCCCCGCCCGCCGCACCTGAGTTCACCTTCCTGCCCGCGCCCGACGAGCGGACCGTCGCCGGCTTCGTACGTCCTTTCCTCCCGTACCGCCCCGACGGCGCTCCCCTGCTGCGCGCCCTGCTGGTGCGTACCCCCGGCCCGGACCGGCATGACCTCCACCTCGATACTCACCACATCGTCTTCGACGGGGTCTCGCTCCGGATCCTGGTCGAGGAGCTCCTGGCCGCGTACGCGGGAGAGCCGCTTCCCGAGCAGGCGGCGGACTACAGGTCGGCGGCGCAATTCGCCGCCGACCGGGCCGCCGGCGGGGACGGCGCGCAGGACGCCGACTACTGGCTGCGGCAGCTGGCGGACTTGCCCACCGATCCGGTGATGCCGGTGGACCATCCGCGCGGACCGGCCCGGGCTGCCCGGGGAGCGGTGGTGAGCGCCCTGCTGGAGGCCGGGCACTGCGCCGGCATCCGCGCGGCGGCGCGCCGGCACCGCACGACGGCGTTCGGGGTGATGTTCGCCGCGTGGGCGGCAACGCTGGCGCGGGTCTCCGGGCGCCGCGACTTCGCCGTCGGCACACCCACCAGCGGGCGCGACCATCCGCAGCTCGACGCCGTCGTGGGCATGTTCGTGAACACGGCTTGTCTGCGCGTGCGCCTGGACGACGGCGCGGCGACACTGGGCGATCTGGTGGCGCAGGCGGACCGGCTGGTCCGGGAGGCGCTCATGCACCAGGGGCCCCCGTTCCCGCAGCTGGCGCAGCGACTCGGGGTGCTGCCCCAGGCGGGACGCAATCCGCTGTTCGACGTGTTGTTCGCGCTCCAGGACATCGACTTCCACGTGGTCCGCGGGGCCGGGCTCACCGCCCGCACGGAACTGGTCAATCCGGGGACCACCCGCTTCGACCTCAACCTCCAGGCGTACCTGCGCCCCGACGAGCTCAGGATCGACCTGGAGTACGCCACCGGCCTCTACGACAGCGCGTCCGCCCAGTGGCTCCTCGACGCGTATCTGGAAGCCGTAACCGAGCTGATCGACGATCCCGCGGCCGCGGTGATCCGGGCCGGGCACACGACGCCGGCCGCCGAGATCCCGGACTTCGACCTGTGAGGGCCGCCGAAGTAGACACGAAGGGAACCATGAGCACCGCGTTCCAGCTCAGCCGAGCCGTCCACGCCTTCCCGGAGCAGACCGCGTACTGGTCGTCCCGCCTCGCCGGCTGGGAGCAGCCCACCCTCCTGCCGCGCGACTTCCTGGCACACGCCGGCGAGCTCTCCCACGACCAGGTCCTGGTGCCGCTCCCCGCGGAGTGCGCCGCCCGCTGCCGCGCCCTGGTCAAGGACCGGCCCGCGCTGGCCCAGGTGCTGGTCACGGCCGTCGTCGCGGTGCTCGGCGCCCGCGCCACCGACACCGAGCAGGTGCAGGTGGTGACCGGCTACCGGCACTCCCCCGCAGCACCCGGCGCCGCCTTCCCGCTCGGCCTCACCATCACCCGGGAGACCACTCCGCGCGCTCTGCTCGCCACCGCCCGGGCCGCCTACCAGGAGGCGACCGCGCACCTGGACGTGCCGGTGGCCCACTTGATGCGCACCGAGGGGCACACCCCCACCGATCTCGCGGCAGGCGCCGACGGGGAACTCTCCGCGACGCAGGCCGCGGACGCCGGTTGCGTGATCCAGGTCGACGTGCGGCTGCGTGCCGAGGAGCCGCAGCTGATGCTGCGGTACCGCGCCGACCTGTTCACCGCGGCCACCGCGCAGCGGCTGGCCGACGCCTGTGTCCGGCTGCTCGACGCGGTCACCCGCGACCCGGACGCTCCGGTGGCGGACCTCCTCGACGCCGCCCCCGGCGAGTGCGCCGCGATCGCCGGGTTCAACGCCACCTCGCGCGACTTCCCCGCCGACGTCCCGCTCCACCGCTTCCTGGAACGCCGGGCGGCCGAGACTCCGCGGTCGGTCGCGATACGCGACGACGGCACCACCTACGCGGAACTGGACCGGCGCGCCAATCAGCTCGCGCACCGGCTGCGCGCCGCCGGCGTTAGTGCCGGCACCGTCGTCGGCGTGTGCCTGACGCGCTCGCCGCTCACTCTCACCACGATCTACGCGGTGCTGAAGGCGGGCGGCGCCTACCTCCCGATCGACCCGACGCTGCCCGCCAACCGCATCGCCTACATGCTGGAGCACAGCGAGACGCGCATCGTGGTCGGCGACGGCGCCACACGGGACGTGCTCCCGGCCACCGGGACGTTCCTCGACGTGAGCGCACCGGGCGTCCTCGACGGCGACGCGTCCGCGCCCGAGGGCGGAGCGGGGCCGGACGACCTGTGCTACGTCATCTACACCTCCGGCTCCACCGGCCGCCCCAAGGGGGTCATGCTGGACCACCGGGCCGTCGTCAACCGGCTGGTGTGGATGCAGCGCGCGTATCCGCTGACCGCCGACGACGTGATCCTGCACAAGACGCCGTTCACCTTCGACGTCTCCGTGTGGGAGATCTTCTGGTGGACACTCGCCGGGGCGTCCGTGTGCACCCTGCCCTCGGGTGCGGAGAAGGACCCGGCGGCGCTGGTCGCCAGGATCGGCGAACACCGCGTCACCGTGATGCACTTCGTTCCGTCGATGCTCCAGGTCTTCCTGCAGTACGTGGAGCGGGACGCCGCCGCGCTGGTCTCGCTGCGCCGGGTGTTCGCCAGCGGCGAGGCCCTGGGCATGGCGCACGCCGTCCGCTTCGCCGAGCTGCTGACCGGCCCGCTCGGTGCCGAACTCGTCAACCTGTACGGCCCCACCGAGGCGGCCGTCGACGTCACGCACTTCCCGTGCGCGGCCCTCGACCCGCGGTTCCCCGTACCGCTGGGGCGTCCGATCGACAACATCGTCCTCAGGGTGCGCACCCGCGCCGGCACCACCGCCCCGATCGGGACACCGGGCGAGCTGTGCATCGGCGGGGCCGGCCTGGCCCGTGGATACCTGAACGCGCCGGAACTGACCGCCGAGCGGTTCGTCGACGACCCGCAGCTCCCTGGCGGGCGCGGCTACCGCACCGGCGACCTGGCCCGCTGGCTGCCCGACGGGACGCTCGAGTACCTGGGCCGGATCGACACACAGGTGAAGATCCGCGGCTACCGCATCGAGACCGCGGAGATCGAGCACGTCGCCGAATCCACGCTCGGTGTCGCCGCCTGCGCCGTCCTCGCCCTCGACGACGGCGGAGACCGCAGCCTGTGCGCCTACGTGGTACCCGGCACGGGCTACGACGAGGCGGCGGTGCGCGAACGGCTGGCCGCCGAACTGCCCTCGTACATGGTCCCGCAGTTCGTCGTCACGGTGCCCGCCATACCCACGACCCACAACGGCAAGCGCGACGTCAAGGCCTTCCCGCCACCGCCCCGGGCGGCCGGCACGTCGGGCCCCGCACCGGAGAGCCCGGTCGCGGTCCGGCTCGCGGAGATCTGGGCGCGCGTACTCGGCGTGGAGAACATCGGCCTGGAGGACAACTTCTTCGCCCTGGGCGGCGACTCGATCAAGATCGTGCGGGTGCTGGCCGAGGCGCGGCGCAGCGAGCTCGACTTCTCGTTCCAGGACCTGTTCGCCCATCCCACGCTCGCCGGCCTGGAGCCGCACGTACGGCAGGGCCTGCCGGACGCCGACACGGACGAGAAGCCGGGTCTGCTCACCCCGGACGACGCCCGCCGGCTGCCGCCGGACGCCGAGGCCGCCTACCCCCTGTCCGCGTTGCAGGCCGGTCTGCTGTACGAGGTGGAGCTGACCGGAAGCCGGCCCGGTCTCTACCACGACGTCGTCAGTTACCGCATCGGCGAACCCCTGGACCTGGACGCCTTCCGGGCCGCGGCCCACGCGGTCGCCGCCCGTCATCCGATGCTGCGCACCTCGCTGCACGTCTTCGGCTACAGCGAGCCGCTGCAGATCGTCCACTCCGGCGCGACGGACATCGTCGAGGTCACGGACCTGTCGCAGCTGGACGAGGCGGCGCAGGAGCGGGAACTGGCCGGCTTCTACGACCGTGAACTCGCCCGCGGCTTCCGCCCCGCGGAGGGCGGCCTGGTGCGCGTCCGGCTGCACCTGCTGGGCGAGCACGGCTACCAGTACAGCCTCAGCTACCACGCGGCCGCGCTGGACGGATGGAGCGTCAGCGTGGTCCACCACGACCTGTTCGCCGCCTACCTGGCGCTGCGCGCGGGCCGGGCCCCCGAGTTCGCCCCGCTCAGCTCCGGCTACCAGGACTTCGTGCGCCTCGAACGCGCCGCGGTGGCCTCGGCGGACAGCCGTGAGTTCTGGCAGGGCGTCCTCGACGACCACGACGGAGCCCGCCTGCCCCGGTATCCCTTCGACCCCGCGGGCGCCTCCGGCGTGGTCATGCACGACGTCACGCTGGACGACCCCGTCCCGGCCGCGGTCGAGCGCGTCGCCGAACGGCTGAACGTTCCCGTGAAGTCGGTACTGATGGCGGCGCATGTGGCGGTGCTCGCCTTCGTCACCGGCTCCGGCGACGTGCTGACCGGCTACGAGCACAGCGGCCGGCCGGAGGTCGCCGGCGGCGACCGGATCACCGGCCTCTTCCTCAATACGGTGCCGTTCCGGGTCCGCCTCGCCGACGGCAGCAGCTGGGCCGATCTGGTCCGGGAGGTGTACCGCACGGAGACGGAGCTGCTGCCGCACCGGCGCTACCCGATGGGTGAGACGAAGCGCGTGAGGCAGGTCCAGGAGCCGCTGTTCGAGGCCGTCTTCAACTTCACGCACTTTCACGTGCTCGACGATCTGCGCCGCGACCACGGGCTGCGGCTGGAGCGCAGCCAGGTCGCCAGCGAGACCGAGTTCCCTTTCCGCGCCGAGTTCTGGCAGGACGCCTTCAGCGGCGAGGTCGCACTGTCGCTGCACTACCACCGCGACGTCTTCCCTCCCGAGCAGATCGAGAGAATCGCGGACTACTACCGGCGCGCCCTGGAACTGCTGACCGGGGAGCCCGAGTCCGCGCACCGCGCGGTGACGCTGATGGGCGACGAGGAGCTGGAGCTGCTCACGACGCGCTTCGCCGGGCCCGCGCGGGAGCTGCCGGACGGGGGAGTGCTCGGCCTGTTCGCCTCACAGGTCGCGAGCCGGCCCGACGAGATCGCCGTGCGGCACCGGACGAGCACGCTGACCTACCGGGAGCTGGACGCCCGTTCCGCTCACCTGGCCGGCCGGCTGCACGCCGCGGGGGTGCGGGCGGGTGATGTGGTGGCCACTCCGATGGACCGCGGAATCCCCTGGGCGGTGAGCGTCCTGGCCGTGCTGCGGCTCGGCGCGGTGTACCTGCCCCAGGAGCCCACCGATCCGGCCGCACGGCTGCGGAGCATGCTGGCGCGGTCCGCGTGCCGCCACGTGCTCACCAGCGCCCGGCACCGGGACACGCTGGCACACCGTCCGGCCGGTGACGGCGAGGAGGGCCCCGCGGTCCTCTGCTACGAGGAGCTGATCGCCGAGCAGGCCGGGACGTCCCCGTCCGAGGCCCCTCCCGGTCCCGCCTCCCCGGCCTACCTGATCTTCACGTCCGGTTCGACCGGTGAGCCCAAGGGCGCGCTGATCCACCACGAGGGCATGCTCAACCATCTGCTCGCCAAGATCGACGATCTGGGGATGACGGCCGGGGACGTGGTGGCGCAGGTGGCCACCCAGTGCTTCGACATCTCTGTGTGGCAGCTGCTCTCGGCCTGGCTGGTGGGCGGCCGTACGGTCGTCTTCGACGCCGAACTCGTCACGGACCTGCCTGGTTTCGCCCGGGCGCTGGAGGACGAGGCCGTCAGCGTGCTGGAGGTGGTGCCCTCGTTCCTCGACGCACTGCTCGGCGAACTCGACGACCGTCCGCGTGCGCTTCGGGCCCTGCGCTGGAACCTGGTGACCGGCGAGGCCTTCCCGCCCGCGCTGACCCACCGCTGGTTCGAGCGCTACGACGTGCCGATGGTCAACGCCTACGGGCCGACCGAGACCTCCGACGACGTCACCCACCACATCCTGACCGGTCCGGCGACCGGAGAACGCGTGCCGGTGGGCCGCCCCATCGCCAACACCAACATCCACATCGTCGACTCCGCCGGCCGGCCCGTGCCCCTCGGCACCTACGGCGAGATCCTGGTGACGGGGACGGGCGTGGGTCTCGGGTATCTGAATGACCCCGAGCGCACCGCGAGGGCGTTCGTGCCGAACACCCTCGACGCGTTCTCCTCGGTGTCCGGACAGCTCTACCGCACCGGTGACATCGGGCGCTGGCTGCCCGGCGGGGTCCTCGACTGCGCCGGCCGCCGCGACCACCAGACGAAGCTGCGGGGCTTCCGCATCGAGCTGAGCGAGGTGGAGGGGGCGCTGGCCGCGGTGCCCGGCGTGGACCACGCCGTGGCCCTCGTACGCCGCGACGGCGGCCGGGACCGGCTCGCCGTCTGGTACACGGGCACGGCCGAGCCCTCGCCCGGAGAGCTGGCCGCCACGCTCGCACAGATGCTGCCCCGGTACATGGTGCCGGACGTCTTCGAGCGGCTGGAGGGCTTCCCCGTGACCCGGAACGGGAAGGTGGACCGCGCCGCACTGAGCCGCCGTCCCCTCACCGACCGGAACCAGGAGGCGATCGAACCCCCCGCGAACCCCGCCGAGTCCGCGATGGTCGCCGCGTTCGCCGAGATCCTGGGCGTGCCCGAACACACCGTCTCGGCAACCGCCGGCTTCTTCGACCTCGGCGGCCACTCCCTGACCGCGATGCGGCTCGCGGCCAGGCTGCCCGGCGTGACCCTGCGGGACGTGGTGGCCCGTCCCACGCCACGGGCGCTGGCCGCGTGGGCCGACCCGACGGATCCGGGCGCGGATGCCGGGCCGGCCGGGAGCGGGCTGACGGCGGGCCGGGGCGTCGCCCCGCTCACCGATCTGACCGCGGCCGCCGGGCTCCGGCCCTCCGGCCCCCCGGCCACGGTCGTGTGCTTCCCCTTCGCGGGCGGCACGGCCGCCAGCTATCTCGCCTTCACCAGGGCACTGCACCGGGCCGGAGCGCCCGTGCGGGTGCTGGCCGCCGACTTCGGCGCCGCCCTGGCCGACGGGGCCGGCGTGCAAGAGCTGGCCGCCGCGATAGCCGACCGGGCCGAGGGGCCCCTCGTGCTCCTGGGCCATTCGGCGGGCGCTCCACCGGCCCTGGACACCGCGTTCGCGCTCCGCCGCGGGGGCCGGGAGCCCGCACACGTCTTCGTGGTCGCGTCCCTGCCCCGCTCCGACGACCCCGCGGACTACGACCCGGACGCGTCCCTGCGCCGCAGCGACGAGGAGGTGTGGCAGTGGCTCGGGCAGTACACCGGCCTGGACACGGCCGGGCTGCCCGCGGCCGGGCTGCGCCGGCTCGCCCAGGACTTCCGGCGGGACTCGGCCGCCGCGGCCCGCTCCTGGACGCGGCTGCTGGCCGTGCCGCCCGGCAACGCGCTCGACTGCCCCCTCACGCTGCTGCTCGCCGCGGACGACCCGCTCACCCGGGACCACGAACAGCACGTGCACCGCTGGGCGCGGCTGACCCGCGAGCTCGACCTGAGCATCGCCGGTCACGGCGGTCATCACCTCAACGCGACCCGGCCGGACTTCCTGGCCGAGCGGATACGCAAGGCGGTCCGCCCGTGAGGGCGCGGGGTGCCGCTGGTGTGGCTCAACCAGTACACGAATCCGGCCGATCCCGGCTCCCACCGGGACGGCACCGAGGCGATCGCGCCGGGCTCCACCGTGCTCGCCGTCTCCCCCGATCCGGGCGACCGCTACCTGAACACCGTGTACGACGACGACTGGGTGTACGACCGCTTCGGCGTGACGGATCCGACCGGCATCGAAACCACCGGCATGACGAAGGCGGGGGCATGACGAAAGGCGAGGGGACATCGATGGCAGCGTTCTCGGTCCTGAACGGCGATGACGTCCAGGCCCTGCTGGACGGCCGCGAAAAGGACGTCATGGAGCGGGTGCGTGCGGCGTATCTGACGCACCACGCGGGCGAAAGCGTCAACCCGGACAGTTGCTTCCTGCGCTTTCCGGAGAAGCCCGACGCCCGCATCATCGCGCTGCCCGCGTACCTCGGCGGCGAGGCCGGCGTCGCGGGCATCAAGTGGATCAGCAGCTTCCCGGGCAATGTCGCCAAGGGCGAGCCCCGCGCCTCGGCGGTGCTGGTCCTCAACGACTACGCCACCGGCCGCCCGATGGCCCTGATGGAGGCGGCCGGAATCAGCGCGGCCCGCACGGCGGCGTCGGCGGCCCTGGCGTGCACCGTGCTGAGCGACGCCGTACCCGCCACCGTCGGCGTCGTGGGCGGCGGTGTGATCGCGCGCACGCTCTGCCAGTACCTGCACGCGGCCGGCGTCCCGCTCGGCCAGGTCCGCTGCCACGACCTCGACCCCCTGTCGGCCGGGGCCCTGACCCGCCATCTGCGCGACCGGTACGGCTCCGATGCCCGCGAGGGCGACCTCGAGGCCGCCCTGGACTGCGACCTGGTGCTCCTCGCGACCACAGCACCGACCCCGTACGTGCCCGCCGGGCACCGCTTCCGTGCCGGCCGGCTGGTGCTGAACATCTCGCTGCGGGACCTGGCGCCCGAGACGCTGCTCGCGGCCGACAACATCCTGGACGACGTCGAGCACTGCCTGAAGGCGGACACGTCCCCGCACCTGGCCGAACAGCTCACCGGCGGACGGGACTTCGTCACCGGCACCCTGGCCGGCGTGCTGCGCGGCGAGGTGGCGCGCCACCCGGACCGGCCCACCGTCTTCTCGCCGTTCGGCCTCGGCGTCCTCGATCTGGCGGTCGGCCACTGGCTGTACCGGCGAGGGCTGGAGGAGGACCGGCTGCTGCCGCTGCCCGGCTTCTTCGGGGAAACCCGGCGATGGTGAGCGGAGGACGGCCCCCGGCGGCGGCCGGCGCCGGGCGGCCGGCGGCCGCCCGGCAGCGGACCGCCCGGGGGGTGGCACGGGCCCCGAGCGGTGCGGGCTTCTTCGCCGTCCTGCCCTACCTCGGGCTGTGGCTGGTGGACACCCGGGGCCTGTCCGGCGGCGGTGCCGGCCTGGTCGTGGGCTCCTCCATCCTGGCCAACCGGGCCGGCGCGGTGCTGCTGATACCGCTGATCCACCGGCTGGGGCTCAAGGCTTCGGTGGTGACCGGCTACGTGGGTGCCGTCGCGGTCTTCGCCCTGCTCGGCACAGGGCCGGGCCTTGCGGTCACCGGCTGGCTGGTGCTCGCCGCGCTGGTCGGCCTGTTCCTGGCGATGGCGACGACCGCGATGAAGGCCTCGGTCGCGGCCCTCCCGGCGGATCAGCAGCTGCGGGGGTTCAGCTACCTCAACATGGCTGTCAACGCGGGATCCGCGGTGGGCCCGGTCATCGGGGGCCAGTTGCTGCACTGGCACGCGAGCTGGCTGCCGCTCTCGGCGGCGGTGCTCCACCTGGTGGCGCTGGCCGCGGCGCCGGCGCTGCCCGGCACCTGGCGACGCTCCGAGCGTCCCCGGCCGGCCGCCGGAGGCAGCGGGCGCCGCCCGCTCGTGCAGCGCCGGTTCGTGGTCTTCTCGCTGCTCGCGTGCGGCGCCTGGGTGGCGTACGCGCAGGCCTTCGACGTTCTTCCGGCCTATCTGGGCGACACCGTCGACGCCCGAGACCTGGGCCTGGTGTTCACCCTGAACGCGGTGATGGTGGTCGCCCTGCAGGTGCCGGCGACCTGGCTGTCCCGCCGGGTGCTGGACGCCCCGCGCGGCGGCTTCGGCGTCCTGTGGGCCGCGGCCGGGTCGGTACTCGCCGCATCCGTACTGCTGTTCGCGCTCGGCCGCTCGGCCGGCCTGAGCGTGGTGCTCGTGGCCATGGTGCTCTTCACCCTGTCCGAACTGGTGTGGGGTCCGCTCTACGACACCCAGGTCAGCGAGCGCCGCGGGACGCTGTCCCTGCCGGCCGCCTACGCCCTGGCGGGGGTGGCCTCGGGTGCCGCGGAGTCGGCGGGCGCGTGGCTCGGGACGCTCTTGGTGGTCGGCCGCTCCGGGACGGGACCGCTGTCGCCGGCGGCGGCACCGTACTGGGGCGCGGCCGCTCTCGCCCTCCTCACCGCCCTTGCCATGGCCTGGGACGGACGCTCACCGTCCGCCGATCCGCTCGACACACGAAAAGGAGAAGGAAATGACCACGACGTGGATGTGTCTGCTCGGGCCTAGCCCCGGCGGAGCGAGGGCGATCACCTTGCACGGCCACCGGCCGGTGGTGCTGGTCTCCCCCGGCACGGCGGTGCCGCGCGAGGTGACGGCGCATGCGGAGCGCGTCGTGTTCTGCCCCATCACCGACCACGACGCGGTGCGGGAGGCCGTGGGCCGTCTGGTCGCCGAACTCGGGCCGCCGCGCCTCGTCCTGTCCTTCACCGAGTACGCCCAGGAGGTCTGCGCCCGCGTCGCGACCGGCCTCGGACTGCCGTCCGTCTCCCCCGCCGCCGCGGCCCGTGCCCGCGACAAGGCGGCGATGCGCCGCCTGCTCGCGGACACGCCGTACGCCTGGCGCTACGCCGCCGGCACCGCCGACGAGGTCGCCGCCGCGGTGCGGGAGGAACCGGACGGCGTCCGCTGGATCGTCAAGCCGGCCGACGGCGCGGGCAGCGCGGGGGTGTCGGCCCTGCGGTCGTACGCCGAGCTCGCGCGGTGGCAGGCCCGGGTGGCGGCCGCCGAGGCGCACGGGACGGCATCCGCAGAGGCCGGCGCCGCCCGCTACATCGCCGAGCACGCCGCGGAGGGACCGGAGTTCAGCGTCGAGGCGGTCAGCGCGGCGGGGCGGCACACCGTGCTGGCGATCACCGCGAAGCAGACCACGGGCAGCCCCGGCTTCGTGGAGACGGGACACATGGTCCCCGCCCCCCTGGCCGAGAGCGACGCCGAACAGCTCCGGGAGGCGGTGCGCTGCGTCCTGGACCGGCTGGAGATCGGCTACGGCGCCAGCCACACCGAGCTGCGGCTGGACCCGGTGCACGGCCCCGTCGTCATCGAGACGCACACCCGCGTCGGCGGTGACTGCATCCCGGAACTCGTCGAACTGGCCACGGGCCAGGACCAGTACGAACGCGCGGTGGCGGCCCTGCTGGGCACGGACCCGGCTCTGCCCGCCGCCCCGGCCGCGCCGGGAGCGGCGATCAGCTTCGTGCTGCCGCCCGCCTCCGGAACCCTCACGTCCATTGCCCTCACGCCCGCGAACGACATCCTGCGCTGGGACTTCGACCGCAAGCCGGGCGACGGGATCTCGGGCCTGAACAGCTCCGAGGACCGGGTGGGCTACGCGATCGCCCTGGGCGGGACCGCGGTGGAGGCGAGGGAAAGGGCCACCAAAGCGACGGCCTCCGTCTGTCTTCAGATCACCGCGCCCTGACCCCGTACGCGCGGCGCCCTCGGCTCGAAGACGCTCTCTGCCCGCCGCCCCCGGCACCCGGCTCAGGCCGGGACCGGGGGCGGCGGGCATTCCGGTGGGCATGCGGCTTCAGATCCAGCGCGAGTCCCGGGCGATGCGCAGCGCGTCAATGCGGTTGCGCGCCCCCATCTTCGTCACCATGGATGAGAGGTAGTTCCGCACCGTGCCCTCCGAGAGGTACATACGGGCCGCTATCTCGGGGACCGTGTCCCCCCGGGCGACGTATTCGAGCACGGAGAACTCGCGTGCGCTGAGGGGGCAGTCACTGTTGTTCAGCGCCGCCACCGTCAGCTCCGCGTCGAAGACCCGCTCCCCTTGGTGCACGCGGTGGATGGCCTCGACGAACTGGCGCGGTGACACGCTGCGTTCCACGACGCCGGCGATGCCGGTGGCGAATGCCTGGCGGACGACCGACCGCGTCACCGCGGTGGCGAGCAGCATGCTCCGGCAACCCAGGTCCGCGATCTTCTCGGCGACGGTGATCGCGTCGCTGTCCTCGCCCTCGAAACTGATGACCGCGACATCGGGCCGGTGCGTCTCGGCGAATTGCAGCGCGACGGAGTTGCTTTCCGCGGGTCCGACGACGCGGAGCTCCTCGCGCCGCTCCAGCAGTGCGGCCAGCGCGAAGCCGGACAGATACAGGTCATCGGACACCAGGACATCGATTCCCATGCACTCCCCCTGAGTATTTCCTCGAATATCTCGTCATTGTGGGGAGTGCGACTGGGCAAAGTCTGGACGCCGTCTATATGCGAGCCCGGGTGCCGCATCGCGGACCGTCACGTCACGACGTCTGCGCTCCGTCGGCGGTGGCGCGGGCGGGCCGGGGCAGGACGAAGACCGCGATGACGACGCCGCAGACGAGGATTCCGGCGCCGACCAGCATGCCGAGCGTGTATCCGCCGTTGAGGCCGCCGGGCGTGATCGCATCGCCGGTGCGGTCGGCGGCGACGGTGCTGAGCGCGGCGAGGCCGAGCGAGGCACCGATCTGGCGCGTGCTGTTGAGCACGCCGGAGGCGGCACCCGCCTCGTGGGGCTTGACGCCCCCGGTGGCGATGGAGACGGCCGGCGCGAGGCACAGGCCGATGCCGACGCTGGCGAGGACGGACGGGCCGAGGACGTCGACCAGGAACGTGCCGTCGGAGCGCATCAGGCCGAACCAGGCGTAGCCGAGCGCGGCCAGCGTGCCACCGGTGATCAGCATGTTCCGGGGCGCGAACTTGTAGCCGAACTTGACGGCGAGGGTGGAGCCGACGATCACTCCCAGCATGAACGGCAGGAACTCGGTTCCGGCGCGGGCCGCGCTGCCGCCGAGCACCCGCTGGAGGTAGAGGGAGACGAAGTACAGGGCCGAGGCCATGGCGCCGCCGAACAGCAGCATGAAGAGGTTGGCGCCCGCGACCGAGCGGTTGGCGAACAGGCCGAGGCGGATCAGCGGGTCACGCTTGGTGGTCCGCTCGACCTGGATGAACGCGGCCAGCAGGACGACGGCGACGGCCAGGGTGATCAGGGTGGCCGGCGAGGTCCACGGGTGCTGGTCGGTGCGGACGACGCCGAACACGAGCAGGGCCGCACCCGCCGTGGCCAGCACGGCGCCCAGCACGTCCGGGCGGCCGCGGTGCGCGGCCGGGGTGTCCTGGGCGATGCCGCGCCAGGCCAGGGCCAGCGCCAGGGCGGCCATCGGCAGGTTGATGTACATCACCCACTGCCAGCCCGCGTACTGGGTGAGCAGTCCGCCGGCCAGGACGCCGACGGCGCCGCCGGAGGCGTTCACCGCGCTCCATATGCCGAAGGCCTTCACGCGTTCCTTGCCACTGGGAAAGGTCGAGGCGAGCAGCGCCAGCGCCGCGGGCGCGACCGCCGCGGCACCGACGCCCTGCGCGGCGCGCGCGGCCACCAGCTGACCGGGGGCCTGCGCGAGGCCGCCGACGAGGGAGGAGATGCCGAACAGGCCGAGCCCGAACAGCATCACGCGCTTGTGCCCGTACCGGTCGGCGATCTTGCCGCCCAGCAGGAGCAGGCCGCCGAAGGTGAGGGCGTAGGCGTGGATCACCCAGGTCAGGCCCACCGCGCTGAAGCCGAGGCCGCTGCCGATCTGAGGGAGTCCGACGTTCACCACCGTCAGGTCCAGCGACACCATGAACTGCACGACGGAGACCGCGGCAAGGGTGGTCCCGGGCCGGGCACCGCTCGTGACAGTCGTCTTCTCACTCGCTACTTGCGTACTTGCCACCGCACCCAGCCCCTCTGCGTCTGGTCGTGCCGGAAGAGTTTCCGACGGTGTTCTGAAATTAGCAGCGGGGACGGAGAGGTGTCGACCACTCAGGTCAACGCCTGGTGCCGCGGCGAGGCATGATGGGGTGATGCCCCGATCGAACGCACCGCGTCGGCCCGTCGGCCGTCCCCCCGTGACCTCCCGCGAACAGATCCTGACCGCGGCCCGCCGGCTCATCGACGAGCACGGCTGGGAGAAGCTCACGGTCCGTCGGCTCGCGTCCGAGATCGGCGTCGGGACGACGACCCTGTACTCGCACGTGCGGGACAAGGAGGATCTGCTGCTCCTGCTGATCCACGAGTACGCGGAGCGGATTCCGCACCCCGAGCTGCCGAGCGAGCCGCGGGAGCGGATCATCACGGCCGCCGTCGCGATCCACGACGGCCTGGCGGCGTGGCCCTGGGCGGCGGAGGTCCTCACCACCGACGGGTTCATCGCCCGGCTCGGCGACTCGTTCCTGTGGCTGGTCGAGACGATCCTGGCCGGAGTCGTCGACGCCGGATGCCCCCCGGAGGAGACCGTCCGGATCTTCCGCAGCATCTGGTACTACACGGTCGGCGAGATCCTCGTGCGCGCGCACACCCGCCACCGCAAGATGCACGAACAGGACCCCACCTGCCTCAACCCCTACTTCGGCAACGCCGACGGCCCGCTCCGCCACCAGCACCTGGCCGCCATCGCCGGCCGGTGGGCAGCACTGGCCGGGCAGGACACCTTCGCGCAGGGGCTCCGCGCCTTCGTCGACGGCCTGCTCGCGCAGTGCCTGGCGGAGACGCCGGGAACACCGCGCCCGGAGTCGGCCTGACTGTTCAACTGTCCTCCATGGGCAGTTGAACATGCGAGCGCAGCCGTCGCGAGCGTAGCGGGTCAGCGTCTTCGAATTCAGCCCGCGCCCATCCCAGGTGCGTCGCACACAGATTTCCGTGAATCCCTCCCGGTAACCGCCTTGTCCGGACCGGGCCCGGTTGACGACGCCACCGGAAGTCATGAGAAATGCATATACGAGCGATTGGGGTCGGCATTGTAGCGTGGCCACGTCTCACCACGAACCATTGCCGGACGGGCATCGGACTCAGAAGAGGAATCAGACGATGAATATCCCTGTCTATATCGCATCGGCTGCGGCCTGGATTCCACCTGCGGAATCGGCAGCGGAAGCGGTGGCTGCCGGTAATTACTCTGCCGACGACAACGCCACCAACAAAATACCCTGCCTCCCGGTGGCCCCGGACGGGATATCGGTTCCGGACATGGGAGCGATCGCGGGGCGAAAGGCCCTCGAGCGGGCCGCGGACGTGGTCGGAGACCAGGTCGATCTGATCCTGCATGCATCGATTTACCACCAAGGCCGCGACCACCACTGGAATTCGGCTCCGTACATCCAGCGCGAGCTGGGCATTACCGATGCCTTCGCCCTGAACGTGGAGGGGATGTCGAACGGAGGCATGGCGGCGATCGACCTGGCGACGGCCCAGCTCGAAGCCGGCCGGGGGACGAGCGCTCTGGTCACCACCGCGGACCGGTTCTGCCCGCCCGGGTTCGACCGGTGGCGGGGTTCGTACGGCATCGTCTTCGGCGACGGCTCCACGGCCATGGTCCTCTCCACCACCGGTGGTTTCGCCCGCATCCACGCCATCGCGTCGACCACCGACGCCTCACTGGAACCGCTGCACCGGGGCACCGCCCCGTTCACCAGCGCGTACGGGGTGGTCGCCGACGAGAATCTGCGCACTCCCAAGAAGTCGTATCTGGAGGAGGTCGGGACGGAGTCGGTGCTGCGGCGCGCCGAGGAGACGATGACGGGCGCCATCTCCAAGGTGCTCGACCGGACCGGGCACAAGCTCGACGACTTCGCCAGGATCCTGGTGCCCAACATGGGACACGGCTTGATGGAAGACCAGTTCTTCAAGCCGCTGGGCATCCCGGCCGAGCGCACCGTGTGGAACTGGGGCCGCCACGCGGGTCACTTGGGCGCGGGCGACCTGACCGCGGCCGTGACCCGCCTGGTGGAGAAGAAGGAAGTCAGCCCGGGCGACCTCGTGCTGCTGATCGGTACCGGCGGCGGCTACTCGGTGACCGTGGCGGTGCTGGAGATCGAGTCGGTACCGGAGTGGCACGAGACCACCACGGACTTCGACCTGCCCGCCGGCGTCACGGAATAGGAGAGCCGTCTTGGCCATGGACCGTTTCGTCCGAGCCCTGATCCAGTGGCAGGCGGGCGGCCGGCCCGAACCGGCACGCACGCTGCCCGTGGCACAGCTGCGCGACCGCTACGCCGCGCAGGCGGCCCGTGTGCGCGGCAAGGCCGGCCGGGACGCGGACATCGAGACGAAGGACCAGCTGATCGACGGCGGCGACGGCGAGTTCGGCGTCCGGACGTATCTGCCGCCCACCGACCGGGGGCGTCTCGTGACGTACCTGCACGGGGGCGGCTGGATGGTCGGTGACGTCGACACGCACGACCCGGTCTGCCGTCGCATCGCCGCCGCACTCGGCGCGGTCGTCGTCTCCGTCGACTACCGCCGTGCGCCGGAGCATCCGCACCCCGGCCCGCTCCGGGACGGCATCGCCGCGTCCGAGTGGGCGGACCGCACCTTCCCCGGCCGCCACCACGTGATCGCCGGGGACAGCGCGGGCGGGGCCCTGGCCGTGGGGATCTCGATGCACCACCGCGACCACGGCGGCCTCGGGTTCGCCGCGCAGCTGCTGGTGTACCCGCCGGCCGATCCGGAGCTGCGGTCCGAGTCCGCCCGCGAGTACGGCACGGGGTACCTCTCGGAGGTGGACGACCTGCGCTGGTACTACGACCAGTACGTGCCGGACCCGGCGCACCGCACGGCCCCGGAGATCAACCTGCTGGGCGCCGATCTCCGCGGCCTGCCGCCCACGGTGATCGGCACGGCCGAGTTCGACCCGCTGCACGATGACGGCGTCAAGCTTGCGGTGCGTCTGGCTGCCGATGGCGTCGTGGTGCACCATGTGCCGGCTCCGGGCCTGGTGCACGGCTATCTCCTCATGGCCGATATCGTCCCGGCCGCCGCGGAGGCGACGGAGAACGTGCTGGCCGCGCTGGAAGAGATGCT
Source organism: Streptomyces sp. XH2 (assembly GCF_049725035.1). Classification (NCBI taxonomy): domain Bacteria; kingdom Bacillati; phylum Actinomycetota; class Actinomycetes; order Kitasatosporales; family Streptomycetaceae; genus Streptomyces; species Streptomyces sp. XH2. The sequence goes on from NZ_JBMMMZ010000009.1 coordinate 284,875, forward strand.
GGCCCCGTTGCCGATGGCGCAGTAGCCCGGCGGCCCCACCCCGGACGGCATGCCACCGCAGTGGTCGCGCGCGAGGCGCGTGACCACTGCGGTGGCATGCCGTCGTTGAGATGCCGTATGCCCGGACCTCAAGGACCCGTGGGCCCGCCGCCGTTGCGGCGGCGGAAGACATGGCCGGCGGTGGTGCTCACGGCGACGCGGTTGTGGCCGAAGCGGTCCTCGCCGCTGACCAGGACCGTCCCGTACCGGTCCAGGCTCGCCCTGCCGCCGTACTCCTCGACCTCCGAAGCGCCGGGATAGACCTGCACGGACGTGGGCACGTAGCGCGCCGAGAAGCCCATGCGCATCCGCTTGGTCCGGCCGGCGTGCGGGTGCGAGGCGTGCATGAGACGCGACCAGAAGATGACGAACTGCCCGGCCCGCAGCTCCATGGACACGGCCTTCGACTCGTCCGGCTGCCAGTCCGGGTCGATCTGGAGCTCGCGGTAGTCGTAGCCGAAGAAGCCGCGCCGGACGCCGTTCTTCACCACGGAGATGTTCCGGTCGGGGTCGTAGCGCATCCGCTTGGTCTCGTCGTAGTGCATGGTGCGGTGCGTGCCGGGGATGAACTGCAGGCCGCCCATGTCGGCGGTGGCGTCGGTGAACGCGCACCACACGGTGAGGGAGCCGCCCGGGCCCGAGCCCCGCGGCCACTGGATCTGGGGCCGGCCGGACGCGTTGGCGAAGGTGGCGGACTGGTGCCAGTCCGTGCCCTCGTTGCCCGGGTACTTGGGGAAGAAGTCCGAGCGCCAGCACAGCACGTCGGGGCCGAGCACGGAGACGACCCGGTCCACGATGCGCGGCTGGGTGATGTGGTCGGCCAGAAAGGCGTTGTCGAGGTGCCGGTCGTAGTTGGGCAGGTCCGCCGCCGCGCCGTCGGAGGCGTCCCGGTACACCGCGCCGCTGCGGTCCGTGAGGTCCTGGCGGGTCCGGGCCCACTCCCGCTCGATCTCGTCGGGCTCATAGAGCGTGAAGGGGCCCGCGTATCCCGTCCGGTGGAACTCCGCCACCTCGTCGGCGGTGAGCAGGTAGTCGTGCTGTCGAGCGGACATGTATCTCCTGGGTCGTGGCTCGGGACGAGTCCGCTTCAGCCCGCCACCGCGTCAGCGGGCGGTGATCCTCACGGACGAAGCCGGGGGAAAGGCGCCCGGCTGCCGCATCTCGCCGATCAGTTCGTCGACGCGCTGCCTGGTGAGGTGGCGCATCGCGTAGAGGTGGACGTAGGTGCGCGTGGCGCCGTCGGCGTGCACGGTTTCGCTGGAGAGGGAGTAGCGGCGCACGATGTCCGCGCGCGGCTGGCGGAACCGTACGGTCAGTGACTGCGGGCTGCGCGCCACCCACAGGTCCTGGCCCAGATCCTCCTGCAGCGCGACGAGTCGCTCGAACGCATAGGCGGCGAGGCCGTCGCACTCGACCGCGAGCCGGGCCTGGTCGTCGTAGGAGTGACGGGCCAGGAAGTCCCACATCAGCAGCGAGGAGAAGCCGTTGCGGGAGCCCGCGAAGGTGGTGTCGGCGGCGCCGATGTACTCCGACGACCGGGGCGGAACCATCTGCAGCCCGGTGCGGGTCATGTACACGCCGCACGCCCACGGCGTCCCCATCCATTTGTGGCCGCTCATGGTCAGTGAGTGCACGTCGGAGAGCCGGAAGTCGAAGGCGGGCGGTATCCGCTCCACCATGCCGGCGTCCCGGGCCATCTCCAGGTAGGGCACGTACCCGGCTCCGAGCGCCCCGTCGACGTGCAGCCAGTATCCCGACCGCTCGTCATCGTCGCCGTTCTCGCCGCCATGGCGGTGCAGGCGCCGGTTTTCGAGACCGTATTCCGCGCAGATGCCGCGCACCGTGCGGCCGACCGCCTCGACGTCGTCGTACGCGCCCTTGAAGGTGGAGCCGTAGTTGAGGCTGACCAGGATCGGGTAGCCGCGGCCGGCGAAGAACCGCACCAGAACGGCGAGTTTTTCGATGTCGATGGCGCCGTCCTCGGTGGAGGGCACCTCCCGCGGCCAGGGGGTTCCTGGTGCGAGGGGGTTTTCGCCGGGATAGCGCGTGGAGCCCAGGACGTGGAAGGTGTCGATGGCCAGCGCCCGTACCGCCTTGGTCAGCGAGTAGTGGGTGTCTTCGGAGAAGAACACCACCGGGTGGAAGGCGTTCGGGCCTTCGCCGCACGGTGCCTGTGTGACGGCCGCATGGTCCGGCTCGCGGTGGTGCGCGCGCAGGGGCTTGCCCGACAGGTAGTCCCGTGCGTTCCACAGGCCGTAGAGGTTGCCTTCGCTGGAGCCCATGGTCAGGACGTAGCCCCAGTACGACTCGGGGTCCTCCGGGTCGTGCGGCCACTTCGCGTGCCACAGTGAGGCGAAGTAGTCGAGCACGGCCCGCTCGAGCACCTTGGAGTTGAGCGTGTACGAGCTGGACTGGTAGGGGTCTCCGACGTTGTTCAGGTGCCGGTTGAGGTAGTGCCCCAAGCGCTCTTCGTAATCGAGGGTGCTGGTGACCTGGTAGCCGGCGAAGTTGCGCGTCTGGGTGTCGATGTGACGGCGGAACAGCCCCTCGGCCTCGGTGTACTGCTCCGCGTCCAGTCCGGTGGGCGGCAGCTGCACCTTGTGATGGGGCACTTCGGGAACGCCGGCGTAGGCCGCCCGGGGGTCGGAGGACGGGGCCGTGCCGTACGGGCGGCCGCCGACGATCCGCAGGCCGCTGAAGGTCTTCTGCCACGGTGTGTCTTCGGGACCGAAGGGTATGTCTGTGTGCGTTTCGGCTTCACGAGGCATGGGAGCTGGTCCTTTCACTGCGCGGCTCCCGGATCGGGCCGGAGTCACCGCGCTGCTTGGGAGAGGCCGCCGGCAGGGTCCTTGGCCGGGGCGGTGGGCGGCGGCGCCGGCACGGAGGCGCCGCCCAGGTGCGCGTACCGGTCCGGGCGGTTCGAGCGCAACCAGAAGGCGAGGGCGACGCCGAGGCCGCCGACGATCAGCAAGAGCCACGGCAAGGCGGTGACGACGGGGTCGGTGGTCCCGGTCAGCACGTCGAAGTTCGACGCCACCAGGATCGCCGCGGTGATCAGCCCCAGGGCACCCAGCGCGGGCGCGATGACGGTCTGCCAGCGTCCCTCACGGCGGTTCCGGAAGTAGCCGATCACGGCCATCGAGGCCACTGCCTGGAGCAGGATGATGCCGAGGGTGCCGAGACCCAGCATGCTGGTCGACATGTTCACGTACGGGTCGAGCCCCGCGGCCGCGAACAGAGAGACCACCACCGTGCTGAAGACGGTCTGGAGCACGCTGGCCCGGTGCACGGAGCCGCGCCCCTTGTGCATGGCGTTGAGGCTGCGCGGCAGCAGCCCGTCGCGGCTCAGGGCGTACATGTACCGGTTGGCGGCGTTGTGCAGCGCCAGCCAGGAGGCGAACAGGCTGGTGCACAGGAGGACTTGCATGGTGACGGTGGCCGGACGCCCCAGGTAGCTGTCGCTGAGCTGGAAGAACAGATCTCCGAGGTGGCTCTCGGCCTGGGTGCGCACCCGGTCGGGTCCCAGAGCGCCGACGGCGACCCAGCTGGTCAGGGCGTAGAACGAGGCGACCACCAGCACGGCGATGACGGTGGCGCGGGGCACGCTGCGGTGCGGTGCCTTGGCCTCCTCGCCGTACAGGGCGGCCGATTCGAAGCCGAGGAAGGAAGCGAAGCCGAACATCACGGAGACGCCGAGCCCGGGGGCGAACACCGTGTGAGGCGCGAAGGAGGTGGAAGGAAGAGCCGTGCCGCCGTGGCGGGCCAGGACGGCGATGTCCAGGGCGACCAGGACGGCGATCTCGCACACCATGCAGAGGGACAGCAGCCGGGCGCTGAGATCGGCCTCCCGGTAGCCGAGCAGTCCGACCAGGAGCAGGCCGAGTCCCGCCCACACCTGCCAGGGCAGGTCCAGCCCATGGGCCGCGGCCACGCTCCGGGTGAAGTAGGCGAAGGCGCCGAGGACCCCGACCGTGGCGGCGTTGTAGGCGAGCACCGCGAGCAGTCCCGCCCCGGACGCCGCACGGCGGCCGAGGCCGTGCGCGATGTGGGTGTAGAAGCCGCCCATGTGGCTGATCCGCCGTGCGATGGCGGCATAGCCGGCGGAGAAGCACAGCAGGGTCAGGCCCGCGAAGAGGAACATGGCCGGCACGCCGGGGCCGGTGCCGATGGCGAAGGCGAGCGGGACGGTGAACACCATCGCGGCCAGGGGGGCGGCCGCGGCGATGATGATGAACACGATCTTCGGGGTGGTCAGCGTGCGCTGGAAGCGTGCGTTCCCCTCGGGCAGGGGTGTGCCGGTCATGAAGGTCTCCAGATGCGGGCGACGGCCCGGAACCGAGCGATGGATCACGCTCGTACGAGGGGCGAGTGGGAAGAAGGAGGCGTCAGGTCAGCCGGAGGATCTCGGCAGCGGACGTCAGTGCCGTATCGCCACGGCGAACGAAAGATCCGCCTCCGAGCGAATCCGCACAGGCACCGATTCGCCGCGGTACGTTGCGGTCAAGGCGCCGCCGGACCGGCTGAGGCCGATCTGCCAGAACAGGAACTCTCCCAGTGTGCCGATGCAGCTCATCGCCTTGAAAGCGGCTTCCTTGGCGGCGAACAGGTCGCGCGCGGTGTAGGGCCCGGCCGGGGCGAGCAGCAGGCGCCGCTCCTGTTCCCGCAGGATGAACGCGGCCGTACGAGCGGTGATGACCGCGGGCTCGATGTCGACGCCGACAGCCTCGGCGCCGGGGGCCACCACGGCGACCGCGAGCCGGCCGGTGTGGGAGATCGAGCCGGCGAACCCTTGGGGGAAGAGCGGCCTGCCGTCCCGGGCCCGCGGCACCGTGCGCTCGGCCGACCCGGCCGCGGCCAGTGCCGCGGCGGCCGCACGACGACCGGCTGTGAACTGCTCGGCCGGGCCGTGGGGCGGCAGCACCAAAGACGTCTCCACGGACATCTCCGGTGCCGCGCCCCACGGCGCGGCCGGCAAAACGGTCACCGTGAGGCCCTCAGGCGCGCAGCGCCACGACGTGGCGTGCCAGTGAGTCGATCGAGCGCAACGCCTCCGGCCGGACGTCGTCGTCCCACTCGAAACCGAACGCGTCCTCCATCGCGACCAGCAGGGCGACGAGCGCGGTGGACGGAACCCCGGCCTCGCGGAGCGACACGGTGTCGTCCACTCCGCTGACGAAGGAGGGGCCGCCGAACACGTCGACCAGCAGCTCGCGGATCCGCTGCCGTACGTCCACCGCCGTGTCAGACATTCTCTTCCGCTTCGTCGATGAACTTCCGTACGAGCTCCTGGAAGCCCAGAGGGTCGTCCAGGAAGGGCACGTGGCCGGCCTTCGGCATGATCGCGCAGCGGCCGTTCGGGAACAGCGCGGCGAGCTCGTGGCCCGCCGTCGGGCCGAGCAGGATGTCGTCGTCGCCCAGGGCGATCAGCGTCGGCGCCTGGATGCGGGTCAGCAGCTCGGAGCTGGGGTCGCCCTGCTGGGCCAGCGTCAGGCCGTTGTTGAGCTCCTCGGGCGTCGACATGGCCAGGAAGCTCTCCCGGAGGCCGAGGAAGCCCGGGACGCCGTACTCCTCGATCATCGCCGTGCTGACGAACTCGGGGTACATGTGGCTGAACAGCACGGGGATGTCGTGGCTGTTCAGCGTCCGCAGCCAGGCGCGCTGGAGCATCCGGTGGCGCCGCATCTGCGGGCCGACGACCGGTCCGGCCAGCACCAGACCCCGGACCCGGTCCGGGTACGCGAGGGCCACGTCGCGGGCGAGCTGGGTGGAGGCCGACGAGGCGAGCAGATACGTCGAGCCGATCTCCAGGGCGTCGAGCAGCCCGACCAGGTCCGCGGCGTGCTCCTCCCAGGTCGGCTCCTCCTCCAGGCGCGTGGAGCGGCCGTGGTTGCACAGGTCGTAGCTCACTACGCGGTGGTGCTTGGCGAGTACGTCGGTGTAGTCCCGCCAGAACGGGGCGGTGAAGAAGAAGTTGTTGAGCGTCGTGATGGCAAGGCCCTCACCTGCGGACTCGCAGTAGAGCTCGACGCCCTCCCTGGTGCGGATCAGCGGGGCGTCCTCGCGGTAGCTCAGGTCGTGGTAGTACTCGTCGTGCACTGCGTCAGCCGACATAACCTTCCGCCTTCTCTTGGGTGTTGACGATCTCGGCCCCCGAAAGGACCCGTGCGTATGCGGCGACGACATCGGCCGCCGAGACTTCTTCGGAGATCTCGCCGCAGGACCGGCCGCAGTACAGCGCCATCTCCTCGATGCGGCCGCTGGTCGCCTCGGTGGGCACCGCCGCGCTGAAGCGCGGCACCAGGTACGGCTTTCCTTCGACCATCGTCTTGCCGATGAACTTCGCGGGCTGCTCCGGGTCGGCGGTGACGGGCGTGGCGAGCACGCGGTGCCGCCGGCCCGGCCACCCGATCGTGTACACATCGGTGATCACGGTGTCGGTCTCGTCCGCAACGGTCACCGCCGACTTGAAGCGGGCGTGGGCCCGCGATTCGTGGGCGACGACGAAGGCGGTGCCGAGCAGCACCCCGTCGGCGCCGACGGCCAGTGCCCGTGCGGCCTCCTCGGGCGAGCCGATGCCGCCCGAGGCGACCAGACAGGCGTCGGGCGCCAGTGTCCGCAGTGCGCCCACCAGGTCGTCACGCCGCGACGTACCGAGCAGGTGACCGCCCGCCTCGGTTCCCTGCGCCACCACCACGGCGCCCCGCGCGGCCGCACGGACACCGTCCTCGACGGTCCCGACCTGCACCACCAGCTGCCGGCCCGCCGCGGTGACCCGGTCGAACACCGCGTCGCCGGGCATGCCGAAGAAGGACAGGTGCACACGGTCCGGCGTCTCGTCGAGCACCTGCGCCACTTGCCGGTCGAGCTCGTCCGGCCCGACCACTTCCGGGATCAGGTTCACGCCGACGGGCCGGTCGGTGCCCGAGGTCAGCCGGGCCAGCATGGCCGACAGCAGGCCGCCGGACAGCTTGTAGCCGCCGGCGCAGCCCGCGGCGCCCGCGTCGGACACCGCGCAGGCCAGCTCCGACCCCGCGACACCGCCCATGCCCGACTGCAGCAGACTCACGTCGAGGCCGAGCACTCCGGCCACCGTGGATCGCATCAGGTCAGGCTCTCGACTGCGGACGCGGCGGCGTCGGCGCTGCCGAACCGCTCGGTCAGGGCGTGCACCCAGCGCTCCAGGCCGAAGGCGAGGCAGCTGGTGTGCGCCGTGTCCTCGCCGGCCAGGATGCCGCACCGCTCGCCGAAGAAGTTCCGGTGGTAGTTGACCGAGCCGATCGCCAGGCCGCCCACGACGAACTCCTCCTTCACGGGGAACAGCCGCTGCATCTTCGCCTTGCCGCTGTTCTTGTCGAAGAACGGGTCGGTGGCGACCTCGAGACGGACGTCCAGGCCGAGTTCGGCGCACAGGGCCGTCACGGCGTCCTTGGCGCGGAGCAGGTGGTTCTTCGCCGCGTCCTCCGGCGCCACGCAGACGATCTCCCGCATGGAGAAGCCGAGCAGCCGCTGCAGGCCCTCGTAGTGGGTCTCGTTGCGGAAGCAGGTGCCGACCGTGGTCCGCATCGTCCCCTCGGCGGGCAGCGTGGCCCCCGCCAGGTCGGCGTAGATCGCGTAGCAGGACGCCGAGGGCAGCGCGAACGCGGTCGGCTCCATCACCTCGGCCGGTATCCGCTCGACCGGCCGCTCCGTCTCCTTCAGCAGGCCGCCGAGGCGTTCCGGGTCGAGCCGGGTCGCCGCGAGGCCCAGGTGCGGGAAGTTGTCGTAGTAGTCGAAGGAGTCGAGGTCCTTGCAGCGCATCAGGAACGGGTACCGGAACTCCGGCGCGTCCCAGCCGTCGGCCAGGCGCCGGAACACCGCGTCGATCGCCCGCAGCACCCGCAGCTGGCCGCCGTCGAGAACTCCCAGGCCGTTGTCGGTCACTGTGGTCATCGGGCTGCTTCCTCCTTGAAGAACCGGGCGTTCAGCGCGCTGAGGGTGCGGAAGTCGTTGAGGTCCAGGTCCTCCGGATCGATCGGCTCTCCGGTCAGCTCCTCCAGCAGGAAGATGAACTCGACGAAGGCCAGCGAGTTGATGGCGCGGCTGTCGATGAGGTCCAGATCGTCGGACAGCTGGTCGAGGTTGGGGTTGCGGCCGACGATGAACTCCCGGACCGCCTTCATCGGTTCGGTCGTCACTTGATCAGCTCCCGGCCCACGCCCGCCTTCGACAGGAACTTCCTCGTCCGCTTCAGCACCTGCTCGTGCGCCTCCAGGCGGGCGGGGTGTTCCATCGCCCGCCGCCGCAGCGCGAGCGCGTCCGGGATGTTCGCGTCGCGGTAGGCGGCCGGGTTGTAGAGGGTGCCGATGCTGTACTGCAAGTAGTTCTCGAGGTACTCGGCGACCAGCGGCACCTCGTCCGGGTCGCGCTCGGCGACCTGGCCGAGCAGGTTGGTGAAGATCATCCGCCCGAACGCGACGTGCCGGCTCTCGTCCTGGTGGTGCACCCGGTTGATCTCGCGGGCGATGTCCGGCAGCGACTGGTCGGTCGCCATGTTCGCGTTGTAGTAGTCGACGATCTCCTCGAAGATCAGGATGCGCGCGAACACGATCAGTTCACGGGCCACCTTCGAGAGGTGGTCCACCGAGTCGGCCTGCAGCGTCGGCTGCGCCGGGTACAGCTTGCCGCCGTAGCGCAGGCAGAACTGCGCGAAGAACCACATGTGCTCGTTTTCCTCACCGATGAAGTGGTGCAGGAACTCCGAGACGTCCGCATAGGTCCGGTCGTGGATGCGCATCACGACTTCACTCAGCAACTCGCGGATGCCGTGGATGTTGAGACTGAAGAAGTTGATCGCCTCGTATTTGGTCAGCGCGATCTGCTGCTCGCGGGACAGCTCGTCCCACATCGGGGTGCCGGCCAGCGTGGTCAGGTTCTCGCTCATCCACGGCAGGTCCGGCTCAAGGGTTTCGGGCCAGTCGAACATCACATACGGGTTGTAGTAGCCGGATTCGGCCAGGTTCTCCAGCCGGTTCAAGTCCAGCACAACCGGCTCGATTTCTCGTACCGCCATTTCACTCACCCTTCCGAAACGAAGTGGTGCAAAAATTCAGCTTCAACGCAGCGATCGGATGTCCGCACGCACCTGGACCGGCAGCTGCGAGCCGCATTCGTGATAAGCGAAGGACGCATTGCCGGAAGCGGTGGACGGAATCACCTTGTTGTAGACCGACCCGAGGCACAGTTCCTGGAAGTCCCCGGTGTCCGGCGACAGGCGTGCCGCCAGCTGCGCCTTGGCGATGTCGACGGTCTTGAGAGCGCCGTCCTCGTCCTCGACCTCCACGCACGCGTGCGGCAGGTCGAGCGCACCGCCGAGCACGCCGCAGAACCAGCCCCGTTTCGCCTCGGCCCGGTACCCGGCCGCACGGAAGCGCTCGGCGAGGAGCAGGCTCGCCGCGATGCAGCTCGTCGCGCCCAGATCGTGCACCAGCTCGTAGTCGGCCTGCATGGCGACGGGGATCATCTGCCAGCGGTAGCCGGCGTCGAGGTACTCACGGGTCAGCCGCCGCAACTCGGTGGAGACCAAGGGGGTTCGCGCGCCGACCGTGGTGACCGTCGCCGCGTACGCGGCCGATCCCGCGCTCGCCTCCGGCGCCGCCCCGCCCTCGACGCGCCCGCCGAACCGGGCGGCATCGGGCGCTTCGAAACGCCAGGCTGCCACCCCTTCGCAGGCGACACAGTCCAACCGGACCTGGAAGTCCCATGACTTCTCGCGCAGCAGATCGCCGACCGGACGGCCGGCGAAGCGGAACAGCATACGAAATGCCAGCTCCGGCTGCGTATTCGTTCTACCCGAATACATGCCGAGGTTGTACAGGTCGCTCACGTCGAAGTAGCGCACGCCCGACCGGAGCTCGAACGGCAGACCCGCATCGGCAAGCCTGTCGATCTCCGCCGGACCGCACCTCAGCATTTCCTGTGCCGTCGATTCGGACTGAGTCTTGTCGGAATACTGGGCGGGTATGAACTCGATGGAATTCGCCACCGCTTCCCAGGGTGTATCCGGGGTGACAGTTTGACGCAGCACAGACTATCCCTCCAGGAAAAACGACCTCGCCGCCGACTCCCGGTCCGAATCCGCGGAACTATCCAGACGCTAGCCGCCGGAGGATGCCGCGCGGAATGGTGTTTTCACATGCGCGCTCATGCGTTTCGCATACCGGGACGGGAGAAGCGGGTACGGGTCGCCCGAAGCCGGAGGAGACGGCGGCGGCGCTTGGAGGGCGGGCCGGTTCCCGAAGGGCGATCAGGGCGTGGTCGTGGACACCACGAAGACCCGCGGGTACTTCGGGTCGTCGAGGTTGGCGGTGATCTCCAGGTTGGGCTTGGGCTTGTCCTGCTCGACGGTGGTGCCCGCCCAGTGGTGGCCCTCGCCCAGGTTCCAGCCGACCTCGGCGGCCTCGTCCTCGTCGATGGTGACCTCGCCGGCCTCCAGATCGGCGGGGCTGGAGCCCACGTCGGAGAGCCACTTGTCGAACTTCTCGCGCGTGGTGGTGAACTGCAGGAAGAGCGAGCTCGCCTTCCACGCGTTGGTCTCGTAGGAGGCGACGTCCTCCGCGTAGGGCGGGACGGTCACCTCGTAGAGGCGGCGCTGGAGCCGGGTCGGCCAGCCCTCCTCCAGGCCGGAGGCGGCGGCCTGCTCCTTCTTGGACTCGCTGCCGCCGCGGCTCTGCATCGCGGAGATGTAGAGGTAGCCGGCGGGGATCGCGACGAGCAGGAAGACGATCACGGCCTTGAGGCAGCGGCGGCCGAAGCCGCCGCCCGCCGGCGAGAGGCCGGGCGGCAGGGCCGTGCGCTCGGCGGGGTGCTCCGTGGTGGTCATCAAGCGCGGCCCGCCCTCGCGTAGCGCTCGTAGCGCTCGACGCGGCGCCGGTTGGCGCGGCGGAAGCGGCGGGCGACGAGCCGGGCCAGGTCCGCGGCGCCGACCATGCCGGCCTCGGGGCCGAGCTGGGCCTTGACGATGCGCGCCTCGGGGCGGTAGCCGCGGCCGGTCAGGTGACGGCGGAAGGCGTCCCGGGCGGGGGCGATCAGCAGGTCGTCGGCGGCGCTGACGCCGCCGCCGATGACGAAGCAGGAGGGGTCGAGGGCGGCGGCGAGGTTGGCGATGCCGACGCCGAGCCACTGGCCGATGTCCTGCAGCAGCTCGACGCACATGGCGTCGCCGGAGCGGGCCAGCTCGGTGATGAGGGGGCCGGTGATCTCGTGGATGTTGCCGCCGACGCGGTCGATGATCCCGTACGCGACGGGGGACTCGGCGGCGGCCAGCTCGCGGGCCTCGCGCACGAGGGCGTTGCCGGAGCTGTACTGCTCCCAGCAGCCGCGGTTGCCGCAGGGGCAGCGGTGGCCGCCGGGGACGACCTGCATATGGCCGAATTCGCCGGCGACGCCGAACTTGCCGCGCTTGACCTGGCCGTCCTCCAGGATCGCGCCGCCGATGCCCGTACCGAGGGTGATCATGACGAGGTGGTCCTCGCCCCGGCCGGCGCCGAAGCGCCACTCGGCCCAGGCGGCGGTGTTGGCGTCGTTGTCGACCATGACGGGGACGGCGAGGCGGCCGGCGAGGCGGTCGCGCAGCGGCTCGTTGCGCCAGGACAGGTGCGGGGCGAACAGGACGCGGTTGCGGTCGGCGTCGACCCAGCCGGCCGCGCCGATGCCCACGGCGTGCACGTCGTGCCGGTCGGAGAGGTCGAGGACGAGCTCGACGATGGTGTCCTCGACGACCTTGGGGCTCTTGGACTTGTCCGGCGTCTCGGTGCGGACCTTCTCCAGGATGGTGCCGTCGGCGTCGACGACGCCCGCCATGACCTTGGTGCCGCCGATGTCGATGCCGACGGTGGGGACGCGCGGGGCGGTCAGGTGCGAGCGGCGCTCGCGCGTGCCGACGGTGCGCAGCACGGTGGCTCTGGCGGCGCCCCGGTGGAGCTCGCGGTACATGCTCATGACGCCACCGCCACGGCGTGGAGCTGGGCGGATGTACGGTCGCTCCGGCTGCGTACTCGCAAGAGTCGTCGTCCCTGCGGTGGTCTCGGGAGGCGTCTGCCTCGTGGATACGGTCGTGGCCGATTGTGCCTCAAGGAAGCGTTCCGTACCGCATCGCCGGTGGCGGGCCCACCCCTGGCGGGCCCGCCTGTTGAGATCTCCGTCACTCTCCGCCGGAGCCGACGTGCCTGCCGCCGATCACGTCCGGGGCGGGGGCCCGCTCCAGCTCGTGGCTGAGCTGGTCGAGCTCGCTGCCGCCCGCCATCTGGCGGGTGAGCTCGTCCAGGGCGATCTCCGACTTGGCGTGGCTGCCGGCCATCGCGCCGCGCTTCAGCAGCACGAAGCGGTCACCGACCAGATACGCGTGGTGCGGATTGTGGGTGATCAACACCACGCCCAGGCCGGCGTCGCGCGCGGCCGCCACGTACTTCAGGACGACGCCGGACTGCTTGACGCCGAGCGCCGCGGTCGGCTCGTCGAGGACGAGCACCTTCGCGCCGAAGTGGACGGCCCGGGCGATGGCGACGCACTGGCGCTCGCCGCCGGAGAGCGTGCCGATGGGCTGGTCGACGTCGCGCAGGTCGATGCCCATGCGCAGCAGCTCGCTGCGCGTGGTCTCGCGCATCTGCTCGACGTCGAGCCGCTTGAAGGGGCCGGCGCCCTTCGTCGGCTCGGAGCCGAGGAAGAAGTTCCGCCAGACCGGCATCAGGGGGACGACCGCGAGGTCCTGGTAGACCGTGGCGATGCCGCGGTCGAGGGCCTCGCGGGGGGAGGCCAGCTTCGTCTCCTCGCCCTCGATCTCGAAGGTGCCGGCGTCGTGCTGGTGCAGCCCGGCGATGATCTTGATGAGGGTGGACTTGCCGGCGCCGTTGTCGCCCAGGACACAGGTGATCTCGCCCGCGTGGACCTCCAGGGAGACCCCTTCGAGGGCGCGGATGTTCCCGTAGAACTTGCTGACGCCGGTCAGCCGGACCAGAGCGGCCGCCTCCCGGCCCGCTTCCTGCCCGGCCTCTGCACTCGCACTCACTTGCTGGCCTCCGCACGCTTACGGACCCAGGCGTTGAGCAGCGTCGCGAGCAGCAGCATCGCGCCCAGGAAGAACTTGAACCAGTCCGGGTTCCACTGCGCGTAGACGATGCCCTTGCTGGCCATGCCGAAGATGAACGCGCCGACCGCGGAGCCGATGGCCGACCCGTAGCCGCCGGTCATCAGGCAGCCGCCGATGACGGCCGCGATGATGTAGAGGAGCTCGTTGCCGACGCCCTCGCCGGACTGCACCACGTCGTACGACATCAGCAGGTGCTGGCCCGAGATCCAGGCGCAGAACGCCACGGCCATGTAGAGGCCGATCTTGGTGCGCCGGACGGGGACGCCGACGGCGCGGGCCGCGTCCGCGCCGCCGCCGACCGCGAAGATCCAGTTGCCCACGCGGGTGCGGAGCAGGACCCAGGTCGCCAGGGCCACGAGGCCGAGCCACCACAGGATGGTGACCTGGACGTCCACGCCGCCGATGGTGAAGTGGGAGGCGAAGACCGCCCGGGCCGACTCGAAGCCCTCCATGTCACCGATCGTCTTGGTGGAGACGGTGCCGCTGATGAGCTTGGTGAAGCCGAGGTTGAGCCCGGTGAGCATCAGGAACGTGGCGAGCGTGATGATGAAGCTGGGGAGCTTGGTCCGGGTGAAGACGAAGCCGTTGAAGAAGCCGACCGCCAGGGTGGCCAGGAGCGACACCCCCACGCCGACCCAGACGTTCGCCGTCATCTGGTAGCTGAACATCGACGAGATCAGCGCCGAGGTGGTGACCATGACGCCGGCCGACAGGTCGAACTCGCCGCCGATCATCAGCAGCGCCACCGGCACCGCCATGATGCCGATCGTGGAGGACGCGTAGAGCACCGTGGACAGGCTGGAGGCCTGCAGGAAGCTGTCGGCGACGAACGAGAAGAAGACGAAGACGGCGGCGGCGCCGACGACCGCGCCCAGCTCGGGGCGGCCGAGGAGGCGGCGCAGGTACGAGCGGTGCACCAGCCGTTCGTCGGGGGCGTCCTGGACGGGGGCCGTTGCGGGGGCGCTCATCGGGTGCCCCGCTTGGTGTACTCGGCGAGCGTCTTGGCGTCGTCCTTGGTGACGATCTGCGGGCCGGTCAGGACCGGGCGGCCGCCGCCGAGCATGTCGCGGTTGTAGCGGTAGAGCCACAGCAGGTCGACGGCCTCGTAGCCCTGCAGGTACGGGTCCTGGTCGACGGCGAAGCCGAGCTTGCCGGCCTGCAGGGCCTCGGCGACCTTGGCGTTGAGGTCGAAGGTGTCGACCTCGGCCTTGCTGCCGGCCTGCTCGGCGGCCTTGACCGCGGTGGGCGCGAAGGGGGCGCCGAGGGTGACGACGGCGTCGATGTCCTTGTCGGACTGCAGCTTCGCCTCGATCGAGGACTGCACGTTCGGCATGTTGGTGCCCTCGACGTAGAGGTTCTGCACCTCGCCCTTGAAGGACTTCTTCACGCCGTCGCAGCGCTGCTCGTGGCCGACGTTGCCCTGCTCGTGCAGGACGCACACGGCCTTCTTCCTGCCGCGCTCGTTGAGCTGCTCGCCGACGGCCTCGCCGGCGATGACCTCGTCCTGGCCGATGTGGGTGAGGGCGCCGAACTCCTTGGACTTGTCGGAGCCCGAGTTCACGGTGATCACCGGGATCCCGGCCTTGCGCGCCTTCTCGACCACGTCCTTCATGGCGTCGGGCTTGGCGAGCGTGACGATCAGGCCGTCGACCTTCTGGTCGATCATGGCCTGGACGTTCTGCGCCTGCTTGTTGCCCTCGACGTCATGGGCGTAGAGGAATTTGATGTTGTCCTTCGCGGCCGCCTGCTTGGCACCGCTCTGGACGATGTCCCAGAAGGTGTCGCCATCGCCCGAGTGGGTGACCATCGCGAAGGTCCAGCGCGGCGTGTCGACCGCGGCGCGGCCCTGGGCGGCCTTGGCGGCCCGCTCCTCCGCGCGCTTGCCGCCGGTAGCGCTGCATCCCGCCAAGGTGGCGCCGAGCACCGCTGCCAGCACGGCGCTCACCGCACGTACGCCTGTCCGAACCCTTGCCACGAGGAGTTGCCCTTCTCACTGTCTGTCACGGTGCGGCCGGTCCCGTTCCACGGGCCCGGCCGCCCAAGTATCCGTCACCATCCGTCACCGCCGACCGCGGGGGCTTCGGGGATCCTGCCGAGGGCTGCTGCATGTGGGTGGAGTTCTAGTGGCGGGCGCCCCACCACGTCAAGACTTTGTCCGAACATTCTGACGGCCTGACGTACGGGCTCACCCGCCCGCCTTCCCCGATGCCTTCCCCGAAGTCTTCCCTAGGGGCGGACCAGCAGCTGGAACTCGAAGGAGTAGCGCGACGCCCGGTAGACGTGCGAGCCGAACTCGACGGCGCGCCCCGTGTCGTCGTACGTCGTCCGCTCCATCGTCAGCAGCGGCGCGCCCTCGGGCTCGGCCAGCCGCGCGCCCTCCTCGGCGGTGGCGGCGCGGGCGCCGACCGTCTGGCGGGCGCTGTGCAGCGTGATGCCCGCGGCGCGGATGAGCCGGTACAGGCCGGTCTCCTCGAGCCGTGCCGGATCGGCGTCGATGAGGCCCACGGGGAGGTGGTTGCGCAGGTGGGCCATGGGCTCGCCGTGCGCGAGGCGCAGCCGCTCGACGAACAGCACCTCGCTGCCCTCGGGGACGCCGAGGGCGGCGGCGACACGGGCCGTGGCGGGCTCCGTCTCGTGGCGCAGCACCCGGGTGGCGGGGTGCTGGCCGGCCGCTTCGAGGTCGTCGTAGAGGCTGCTGAGCTCCAGGGGTCGCCTGACCTGGCTGTGCAGCACCTGGGTACCGACGCCGCGGCGGCGGACGAGCAGGCCCTTGTCCACCAGCGACTGGATGGCCTGCCGGACGGTGGGCCGGGACAGCCCGAGCCGCGCGGCGAGGTCGATCTCGTTGCCGAGCAGGCTGCCGGGGGCGAGCCTGCCCTGTTCGATCGCCGCTTCGAGCTGCTGGGAAAGCTGGTAGTAGAGGGGGACGGGGCTGCTGCGGTCCAGGCTGAACTGGAGGGGTGGATGGTTCGCCACGCAGGGAGCCTAGCTTCGTGACCGGATGACGGGAAGTTCGTAGGTCAGATTGTCCGGACATGCAACGGTGCGTATGCGCGTTACCGATACGAGTGACCGCGCCGTCAACCGCGTGCCCCCGACATGCGTCTTGTGCAATACAGATGGCAGGACTGACATCTCAACACATCTACTGATTTCACCCGCGCCGCGTGCGCGGGCGGGTGAGGGGAGACGGGCGACGCCGTGGAAGAGCTGGCACTGGGGGTGGCGCTCGGCTTCAGCGCGGGGATCAGCCCGGGCCCGCTGCTCGCGCTGGTGCTGTCAGGGACCCTGCGCGGGGGGCTCGGCGTCGGGCTGCGGGTGGCGGCCGTCCCGCTGCTCACCGACCTGCCCGTGATCGTGCTGTCCGTGACCGTGCTCGCCGTGCTGCCCGAACGGGCGATCGCGGCGGGCGGCGTGCTGGGCGGGCTCTTCCTCGCCTGGCTGGCCGTCACGACGCTGCGCGAGGCCCGGACGGCCGAGGTGCCCGAGGCCCGCGACAGCGCGGAGGCCCGGCTCCAGGCGCGGCGGACGCTGTGGCAGGGCGCGCTCGTCAACCTCCTCAGCCCGCACCCGTGGATGTTCTGGCTCACGACGGGGGCGCCCCTGCTCGTGGCCGCCTGGCGCGACAGCCCGCCCGGGGCGGGTGGCTTCCTCCTCGGCTTCTACGGGCTGCTGGTCGGCAGCAAGGCCGCGCTCGCGGTCGTGGTCTCCCGGGCCCGGCACCGGATCAGCACCCGCGGCTACCGGATGCTGCTCGGCGGCGCCGGCGTACTGCTCCTGGCGGCCTCCGCCCTCCTCCTGGCGGAGTTCGGCTCGGCACTGACGGCGTAGTCGTTCTGGTCACGACGACTGTCCGGTAACGCCACAATCAAGGTATTTTGCCCATTTCCCTCAACCCCACTCGCGTTCCTGCGGTTTTTCCGGTCATCAGACACCGTGACCGGGGGGACCACCCATGAACCACGGAAAGGCAGCGGCGGACCTCGACCGCATCCGGCTGTACGACCAGCAGGAGGCCGCCGCCCACGAACTGCTCCGGCCCGTCGCCGACTGGATATCCGGGCACGTCGCCCGGCCCCATCCCGACCTCGGCCGCCGCGGCGCGGTCTGCCCGTTCGTCCCGCTCGCGCAGCGGCTCGGACTGGTCCGCTTCGCCCTCGCCGATCCGCCCGTGCGCGACGAGGAGGGGCTCGTGGCCGCCGTCGCCGCGCTCAAGGCGCACTGGCTGGCCATGGAGCCGCGCAGCGGCCAGCACACCATCGACAAGACCATCGTCCTCGTCCTGCCCGGGGCGGCCGCGGCGGCCGTCGTCCGCGTCCACGACCGCCTCAAGCCGGAGTTCGTGGCCGACGGGCTGATGCTCGGGGAGTTCTACCCCGGGCACCCGGGGCCGGGGCTGCACAACCCCGGCTTCCGCCCGCTGCACAGCGACGTCCCGCTGCTCGTCGCCCGCAGCATGGTCGGCAACGACCTGCCGTTCCTCACCGAGCGGCGCTACCCGCCGGCCCGGCGCGCGGGCTTCGTCGAGTCCTTCCTGCGGCACCAGACGGGCGCGGGCACCGTCACCAGGGAGCGGGCCCGCGCCGAGCTCGAACACGCCCGCGACGAGCTGGGGCACCCGGAGCCGGAGTGAGCCGCCCGGAAGGTGCGGGGGCCCGCGGACGGGCAGCCGGACCGGAGCCGGCCGGCGGCCTGCCGGAGCCGGGGCCGGACCGGCTCAGAATCGGACCGGCAGGTGGTGCGGGCCCCGGATGAGGAGGCCGTCGCGCCAGGTGAGGGCGTCCGGGTGGACGTCCAGGGCGAGCTCCGGGCAGCGCTCCAGCAGGGAGCCGATGGCGATCCGGGCCTCCAGCCGGGCCAGCGGCGCGCCGAGGCAGTAGTGGATGCCGTGGCCGAAGGCCACGTGGCCGCGGGCGTCGCGCCGGATGTCGAACCGTCCGGCGTCCGGGAAGCGGGCCGGATCGCGGTCGGCGTCGGCCAGCACGGGCAGCACGAGCTCGCCCCCGCCGGGTATGAGCGTGCCGCCGATCTCGATCGGCTCGGTGGTGAAGCGGTACGTGGGGGTCTCCAGCGGCCCGTCGTAGCGCAGCATCTCCTCGACGGCGTTGTCCAGCAGGCCGGGGTCGGCGCGCAGGGCGGCCAGCTGGCCGGGGTGCTGCAGGAGGGCGAGGACGCCGTTCGAGATCAGATTCACCGTGGTCTCGTGGCCGGCGACCAGGAGCAGCCACGCGGTGCCGAGGAGCTCCTCGGGCGAGAGCCGGTCGCCGTCCTCGTCCGCGGTGCTGATCAGGGCGCTCATCAGATCGTCACCGGGCTCCTGCCGCTTGGCGGCAATGAGGGTGGTCAGGTAGGCGGTGACCTCGCGGGAGACGACCGCCTTCTCCTCGGCCGGCCCCGCGCCGAGGCTGGTGTTCGACCAGTGACGGAAGGCCGCGCGGTCGAGGGACGGCACGCCGAGCAGGTCGCAGATGACGCTCATGGGCAGCGGGAAGGACAGGGCCTCGACCAGGTCGGCGCGGCGGCCGGGCGCGGCCAGCATGGCGTCGAGCAGCTCGTCCGTCATCCGCTGCACCTGTGGCGCCATCTCCTCGACGCGCCGCGGCGTGAACTCCTTGGCGACGAGCTTGCGCAGCCGGGTGTGGTCCGGTGCGTCCTGGACCAGCATGTTCGGCCCGGCGGAGGCCCGGATCAGGCTGATGTCCGAGGAGGCCTTCGCCCACTCCTTCGTCAGCCGGGGGTCGTTGAGCGCGGCGCGCACCTCGTCGTAGCCGACGACGAGCCAGGCCTCGGCGCCCTCGGGCATGCGCACCCGGTGCACCGGGCCTCTCTCGCGCAGTCCGGCGTAGACGCGGTGCGGGTGCCGGGTGAACTCCTCCCCCATTGCCGCGAGATCGACGACTGCACCTGCTCCGGCCACTGCCATGGCGTTCCCCCTCGCTCCGGAAAGATCATGATGATTGACGGAGAGTGATCGACTCAAGGGCGATTTCCGGACAGCAGTTCGGAACGGACGTCCGCGGCATCGCCGCTCTTGGGCACCACTGCCCCGGTCGCCGCTGTCCGGCCGTCCCTCACGGCCAGGAACGGAGCGTGGCGACCCTGGTCCCGGCGTCGGCCGGGCCGCCGCTGCCGCCGGCGACGTGGCGGTAGGCGCAGTCGCCGGCGAGCGAGACGGCGACCATGCTGTGCAGCCGCACGCCGGGACGGCGCGGCGCCTCGAAGGCGTGGTCGGTCGCGAGGCCGGTCGCGGAGGTGAAGTGGCAGTAGCTGCCCAGGCCCCAGGCCTCGTGCCGGGTCACGGACGGGGCGACCCGGTAGGCGGGCCTGCCCGCGCTGCCGCCCTCGCTCCAGGCGGCGCGGCCGGGCGGGTCGTAGGGCAGCTCGTTCTGGAAGAAGTACGTACGGCCGCCGTCGCCGTTCCAGAGGACCTGGTCCCGTTGGTAGTGCTCCGCGAAGAGCCCGTACATGGTGACGTCCCGGCCGTCGACGACGAGCCCGTCGGCCGCCGGGTTGACGGCCCATCCGACGCCGCTGCCGTGGTCGGCCCGCCACAGCCACAGGTTGTCGCCGATGACGTCCGCGCTGTGCACCACGAGGCTCCTGACGGCCCGTGCGGGGCCGGCGCCGCCCACGCGGAAGGAGACGTCGTGCAGCGAGACGGGGTCGGCGGCGTGGCGCCGCCGGGCGCCGGGCGGTCCGATCTCCATCAGCGCGGGCGAGGCCGCCGGGCCCGCGTCGGCCAGCAGGCCCGCGATGCGCACGCCGTCGACGTCGGCGACGGTCAGGGCGGCGGTGCCGCGGTCCGGGACGAGCGTGGCGAGCCCCAGGCCGAGGACGACGGTGCCGGGGCGGGTGACGCGCAGCGGCCGGTCCAGGTGGTGCACCCCGGGCGTGATCAGCAGGTCCTTGCCGGCCGCGAGCGCCTGGTTGACGCGGGCGGCGGGGGTGCCGGGCCGGACGACGAAGAAGCGGCCGAGCGGGCGGGAGCCGCCGGGTGGCACGGCCCCGCCGGACCACGTGGTGCCCTGCGCGGCCCTGCGGAGGGCGGGGACGAAGACGCGGTAGGCGCCCGACCGGTCGACGTAGAGGAAGGGCTTCTCGCGTACGACGGGGGTGCGGTCGACGCTCGTGCGGGGCGGGTCGGGGAAGGTCGTCGGCGGGGCGTTGCGGACCCCGGCGAACACCATGTTCCAGGTGGCGCCCGACCAGCCGCCGCGCAGTTCGCTGTTGCGCGTGAGCCACTGCTGCTGGGTTCCGGACAGCACCTTCCCGTCGATCAGCGAGTCGGCGATGAAGCCGCCGCTGGACCAGCCGCCGTCGTCCAGGCGGAGGTCGCCGCGCAGGTGCACGCGGCGGTACGGGGCGGCCTGGGAGACGGCCCAGCGGTCGGCGCCGGAGGCGGGGGTCACGGAGAGGTTCTCGGCCGCGCGCCAGAAGTTCTGCGTGGCGTTGCCCTTCAGCCAGTCGGCCTCGGCGTGCACCGCGCCCCTGACGGTGACGTCGTCGGGGTGCAGGCCCAGGCCCGCGACCTGGGTGTAGAAGCCGACGTTGACGTCCGCGTCGTAGGTGCCCGGTTTGAAGAGCAGCGCCTCGCGGCCGGGGCCGAACTGGGCGCTCTCCTGGCGCCGGAAGACCGCGTCCAGTGTGCGCTGGATCCGCTCGCGGGGCATCGACGGGTCGAAGACGTGGACCCCCGGTCCGAGGTCGGGGGCGCCGGGCGCGGCCGGTGCGGCGAGCGGTGCGGGCGGTCGCTCCGGGGCGCAGCCGAGGGCGAGGCCGACGGTGGCCGCGGCGGCGAGGGCGGCGGCGCCGAGGCGGGCTCGGCGCCCCGCGGGCCGGTGCCCCGGCAAGGGCCGGGTTCTGGACAAGGGCCGGTCTCCTCACGCGTCGGTCGGCTGCCCGGTGATCGGCTGCCCGATGACCGGATCAACTCGTTTCCGAGCGTGAGGAGACGCTTGGCGGGCGGATTCCGCCCGGATGGCGCTTGGGTGACGATCGATCAGGCGATCGGTCAGCAGGTGAAGTCGATCAGGTTGAACGTCGCGTAGTGGTCGCCGGTGTAGTAGTCCTCGTGGTCGCCCTGACCGGCGACGATGCGGCGGGCGCCGCGGTCGGGCGAGCCGGGGGTGATGACCGTGTACTCGTGGTAGTAGCCCGAGGACTGCTTGGGCAGGACGCCCTCGCGGTTGGAGAAGACGGTGCCGTCCTTCGGGTACGGGAAGGGGCCGCCCTCGTCGATCAGGCGCAGGGTGTCGCCGGCCTGGGAGGGCAGACCGGACTTGCAGACGCTGCCGGTGGCCTTCTTGACGGCCGGGGCGTGGGCGGTGGCGGCGACGGGCGCCGCCTGGGCGGTGAGGGGCGCGGCGACGGCCGTGCCGCCGGCGAACAGGGCCGAGGTCAGCGCGGCGAGGACGGCCGTGCGGGCGAAGCGCGAAGAACGCGCCGGGCGATGGGGGGTTGCCTTCATGACGCCAGCATGACGCGCGTAGCTCATGTCATGTCAATGACAATCCTGACTGTTTTCCTGGTGTTAACCGGGGGCGCGTTCCAGCCAGACGGAACCTTTGCTTCAGCAGGGGTTTTTGCCTCGCAGGCAAAACTTTTGCCTTTAGGGCAGGCCCGGCCCTATACCGGAAGCATGACACCGCTGCCCGACGAGCCCGCGGCCGACCTGCCCACGGTGGCTCCCCGCCTGCGTGACCTGCGCACGCGCAGCGGGCTGACCCTGGAGGCCGCCGCCGGCCGCGTCGGCCTGTCCCCCGCCCACCTGTCCCGGCTGGAGACCGGCCGGCGGACGCCGTCGCTGCCGATGCTGCTCGCCCTGGCCCGCACCTACGGAACGACGGTATCCGACCTGCTGGGCGAGGCGGCGCCGGAGCGCGACCCCATCGTGCGCGCGAGCCACATGGAGCCGCAGCTCGCCGGGGGCTGGACGTACTGGCGGGCCGGCGGCTCGGGCCGCGCCATGCAGGCCCTGCGGCTGCACGTGCCGCCGGAAGCCGGCGGCCAGGCCGAGCTGGTCCGCGTCCACCCGGGCGAGGAGTGGCTGTACGTCACGGGCGGGCGACTGCGCCTCACGCTGGGCGGGAGCACGCACCTCCTGGACCCCGGGGACGCCGCCCACTTCGACTCGCTCACCCCGCACCGCATCGCCGCCGCGTCGCGCGGCGGGGCCGACCTGCTGTTCATGCACACGCTGCTGCAGAGCGGCGCGACCGAGCTGTGCCTCGGGGGCGCCGCACCCACCCGGAGGGGAATGCCGTGAACGACGCCCTGCACCACCCCGTGAACGACGCGTCCGCACGCGCCGCGAAGCCCATGACCGCAAAGCCCATGACCGCCAAGCCCATGGCCGCCAAGCGCAGGGACGAAGAGGACCGGGCCCCGATGGGCATGACCGTCCGCGTCGTCATCTACCTCGTGGCCGTCCACTTCTTCGCCGCCTTCCTGTTCCTCCTCTTCTTCCTCGCCGGGGGCTGATTCCTGCGGGACTCCCCTTCCTCCCCGAGGGCCGGTTCCTGCGGGGTCCGGGCGGTCCCCGGCGCTACGATCGCGGGAGGCGGCTCAGGGGCCCGTCACGGGCCGGGAAGGCGGAGCGATGACCCGTACGGCCCAGGAAGTGCTGGCGGACGCGGTGCGGGGCCTCGCGCCCGCCGAGGGCGCCAACCGGCTCGTCCCGCGGATCGCCGCCGGCGAGGCACCGCGGGAGGTGTTCGCCGCGTTCGCGCTGGAGCAGCACCGGATCATCACGAGCGACCGCCTCAGCTTCGCGCACCTCGCCGGGCGCGCGGCCGGCGATCCGGCCGCGGCCCGGTTCTTCGAATCCCTCGCCCAGGGCGAGGACCTGGCCCTGCCCCTGCTGGAGCCGCTGGCGCTCGCGTGCGGGCTGGACGAGGAGGACCTCCGCTCCCACGAGCCGCGCCCGGCCTGCCAGGCCTACCCGTCGTACGTGGCCTGGCTCGCGCTCAACGCCGAGCCCGTGGACGCCGCGGTCGCCCTGACCGCCAACTTCGCGGCATGGGGCGGCTACTGCGCCGCCGTCGGCGCGGCCCTGCGCGAGCGGTACGGCTTCGACAACCCCGCCTGCGGCTTCTTCGACTTCTTCGCCGGGCCCGCGCCCGAGGTGGAGGAGCGGTCCGTCGAGGCCGTGGAGGCCGGCCTGGCGAACGGGCGGCTTTCCGAACCGCTGGCCCACCGCTACGGACGCATGCTCCAGGCCTACGAGTCGATGTTCTGGGACGGACTCGCTGTACGGTGAAACCACGTCTTCCGCCGCGCAGCCCGCAGCCGTCGTCTACCGCCCCGCCCTCCCCGGCGAGCACACCGCGGCCGAGGCGATCGACAACTCCTTCACCACTTCGGCCGTCCTCGAAGTCACCGCGTCGGACGAGGGGTTCCGGCTCCGGGAGACACCCGTCGACCCGCCCCTGCGCAAGGTGTACCCCGAAGAGGAGGAAGCCGAGGGAGGCGACGAGGGCGTGCACGTCATCGTGGCCCGCGCCGGGGACGCCCTGTGCGGTGCCATCAGCCTCGCCCACTCGGCCTGGAACAACCGGCTGGTGATCGCCGACCTGCGGGTGGCGCCCGGGCACCGCGGCCGCGGCATCGGCCCCGCCCTCATGGAGCGCGGCCTGGCGCACGGCCGGGAGCTCGGCGCCCGCACCGCCTGGCTGGAGGTCACGAACGTCAACGCGCCGGCCGTACGGGTCTACCGCCGGATGGGGTTCGCACTGTGCGGTCTGGACACGTCCCTCTACCGGGGGACGGCGTCGGAGGGCGAGACGGCCCTGTTCATGAGCCGCTCGTTGTGAGGCTCCGCGCCCCCGCCTCCGTCAGCGAGCCGTGCACGCGCAGCCGGGCCACGCCGCCGTCCGGGTGGATGTCGACGCGCACGTGCGTCGCCACCGGGGCGCCCTCCAGGGGGAACCGGTGCACGGTGTCGGGCTGGAGGCGGGTGCGGGGCAGGACCACCGTCCAGCCGGCGGCACCGGCCGGGTCGGCGCCGGTGGCGGCGTCCAGGACGGACACCTCGGCCCAGCCCGCCGAGTTGCCCTTGTAGCAGCCGGTGTCGATCTCCAGGGCGCGCAGGACGGCCTGCGCGGTGAGGCGGTAGCGGACCCAGTCGTGCCCGTCGTCGCGGCGGCGGCGCGTCTCCCAGCCGTCGTCCATCTTCTGTGACCGCCCCGGCAGGACGCTGTTGAGCGGGGGCGAGTAGAAGCGGTCCGAGGCGTCCTCGGGGCGGCCGCCGTTCTCCAGTGCGGCGAGGTCGAAGGTGCCGACGGCGGCGAGCCAGTCGGGGTCGGGGCGCACCTCGCCGTGCACCCTGAGCCGGGCGATGCCCCCGTCGGGGTACTGGCTCAGCCTCAGATGGGTGAAGCGCTCCTCCGCGTGCACGGCGAAGCCGTTGGCCGCGTGGCCGCCGACGGGGGTGCGCGGCACGAGGACCGTCCACTTCACCCCGTCGGCGAGCAGTTCCCCGGGCGAGGGCGTGCCCGGCAGGCAGGCGGCCTCGACGGCCACGGACTGCGGGTGGTTGCCGCGGAAGTGGGCGGTGTCGACCACGATGCCGCGGATCATCCCGGGGGCGCCCAGGCGGACGAGCGCCCAGTCGTGGTCGCCGTCGGCCGGATGCGGGTGAGCGGCGTCGGCACCGCGTCTGCGGCGCGTCTCCCAGCCGTCCATGACTTTGCCCTTGTGGCCGAACAGGCGGGGGTCGAAGTGCGCGGGGGCGGGAGTGAGGAGATTCTCGCGGTCGGCGAAGAACTCGTCGTTGGCGGCGACGACGCTGCCGCCGAGACGGCGGTCGGCGAGGTCGGGGAGATCGGCGAAGGGGAGGTTTGCGGAGCGGTAGTCGGCATACGGATCGCCGCCCGCGTACGGTGCGGCGCCGCCTGTGAAGGAGGGTATGCCGCCGGAGTCGTTGTCCGGGGTGCCGGTCATGCGCTGCCCTGCCTTTCGAGGAGGAGGCCGGCGGGCGGCCCGGCGAGAACGCCGTCGTGGGCGATCCTGCGGCCGCGCAGCCAGGTGGACCGTACGACGCCGTGGAGGGTGCGGCCGGCGTAGGCGGTGACGTGGTTGCGGTGGTGGAGGGCGGCCGGGTCGACGGTGAAGGCCGCCTCGGGGTCGAGGACGGTGAAGTCGGCGTCGCGGCCGGGCTCGACGGCGCCCTTGCGGCGCAGGCCCGCGAGGGCCGCGGGACCGGCGGACATCC
The DNA here is from genome assembly GCF_049725035.1 of Streptomyces sp. XH2. Lineage (NCBI taxonomy): Bacteria > Bacillati > Actinomycetota > Actinomycetes > Kitasatosporales > Streptomycetaceae > Streptomyces > Streptomyces sp. XH2. The sequence continues at coordinate 310,248 of NZ_JBMMMZ010000009.1, forward strand.
AGCGGGCGACGTCGGCGAGGGTGTGCCCGCGGCGGCGGGCCGCGGTCCACACCGCCGGGAGGCCGAGTTGCAGGGAGGAGATGCCGCCCCAGGCGGCGCCGAAGTCGGGGACCTTGAGGTCGGTGGTGCAGGGCGAGTGGTCGGAGACGACGCAGTCGAGGGTCCCGTCGGCCAGGGCCGCCCACAGGGCGTCCTGGTTGGCGGCCTCCCGGATGGGCGGGCAGCACTTGAACTCGGTGGCCCCGTCCGGGACTTCCTCGGCGGTCAGCGTCAGGAAGTGCGGGCAGGTCTCCGCGGTGACGGGCACGCCGTCCGCCTTCGCCGCGGCGATCGCGGGGAGGGCGTCCGAGGACGACAGGTGCAGGATGTGCACGCGGGTGCCCAGGCGCCGCGACACGGAGACGAGCCGGTGCACGGCCTCGTTCTCGGCGGCGCGGGGGCGGGAGGCGAGGAAGTCGGCGTAGCGGGGGCCGCCGCGCTGCGGGGCGCGCTCCAGGCGGGCGGGGTCCTCGGCGTGCACGATCAGCAGGCCGTCCAGCTCGGCGATGCGGGCCGCGGCGGTCTCCAGGTCGCCCGGGGCGAGGGCGGGGAACTCGTCGACGCCCGACGGCGACAGGAACGCCTTGAAACCGAAGACGCCCGCGTCGTGCAGGGGGCGCAGGTCCGCCGTGTTCGAGGGCAGGGCGCCGCCCCAGAAGCCGACGTCGACGTGGGCGGCGGGGCGGGCCACGCCCTGCTTCACCCGCAGGTGGGCGACAGTGGTGGTGGGCGGGATGCTGTTGAGCGGCATGTCGAGGAGCGTGGTGACGCCGCCGGCCGCGGCGGCGCGCGTCGCCGTGCGGAAGCCCTCCCAGGCGGTGCGGCCGGGGTCGTTCACGTGCACGTGGGTGTCCACGAGGCCGGGGAGCAGGGCGTCGTTGCCCAGGTCCGTCACGGCCGCGCCGGGCGGCGGCGCCGCCCCGTACGGGCCGACCGCGGTGATCGTGCCTCCCGTGACGGTCACGGCGGCCGGGCGGGTGCCCTCCGGGGTGACGACGCGCGTCGAACGCAGGACCAGCGTTCCCGTGGACATGCCGGACACGCCCCCTCCCGGAAATTCAACGTTCTGTTGAACGGCGTGGGGGCAGTCTTCTGTCGCTCCCCTCACCCGTCAAGACCTCCGGCGGCGGAGCCGCACGGTGGGAGCCCGGTAGGCTGCTCCCACCCCGTACCCGAAAGGACCCGCCGTGCCCCCGTCCGCCGAGCCCCGCACCCCCTCTCCCAGTGGAGGCGTCCAGTCCCTGGAGCGCGCCTTCGACCTGCTGGAGCGGATGGCCGACGCGGGCGGCGAGGTCGGGCTGAGCGAGCTCGCCACGAGCAGCGGGCTGCCGCTGCCGACGATCCACCGGCTCATGCGCACGCTCGTCGCCTGCGGGTACGTCCGCCAGCAGCCCAACCGGCGGTACGCGCTCGGGCCGCGGCTGATCCGGCTCGGCGAGAGCGCCTCCCGGCTGCTGGGCACGTGGGCCCGGCCGCACCTGGCGCGGCTGGTCGAGGAGACCGGCGAGACGGCGAACATGGCGCTGCTCGACGGCGACGAGGTCGTCTACGTCGCCCAGGTGCCCTCGCGGCACTCCGTGCGGATGTTCACCGAGGTGGGGCGGCGGGTGCTGCCGCACACCACCGGCGTGGGCAAGGCGCTGCTGGCGCAGAGCCCCGACGACGAGGTGCGCTCGATCCTCGCCCGTACGGGGATGCCGGCCGCGACCGAGAAGACCATCACCACGCCCGAGGGCTTCCTGGAGGCGCTGGGGCGCGTGCGCGAGCACGGCTACGCGGTGGACGACAACGAGCAGGAGATCGGGGTGCGGTGCCTGGCGGTGCCGGTGCCGGACTCCCCCACAGTGGCGGCCATCTCCATCTCCGGCCCCGCGGGCCGGGTCACGGACGCGGCCACGGAGCGGATCGTCCCCCTCCTGAAGGAGGTCGCCGCGGCCCTCTCGGCGGACCTCGCCGGCGCGGCGGCCGGCTCCGCCTGAGGCTTCCAGCCCGGTCCGGGGTTCCCGCGCTTCCGGCAGCCCGGCGGCGCCGGGAAGCACGGCACCGCCGGACCGGCTGACGGTGGCTGATCGCCGTCGCGGCGGGAGGAATGTGCCGACCCGGCATCCTCCTGTGCCGACGGCACCGCCCGGACGGCGATACGGCGCCGCGCATGTGCCCGCGTGCGCCGCGACCCCTTCTTCCGCCGCCGCGGTGGAAGGAATGTGCGGCCCGGCACCCTCCCGGAGAGTGCCGGCACGGCCCGGCCGTCTACTCAGGCGCTCTCGGGGGCGGGACGGAGTCGTCCGTCGGGGGTGCGAAGTTGTCGACCGCCCGGTGGACGGCCGCCAGGGACGGAGACAGGGCGCTCACCGATCCCACGGCGCCGGCGACCAGCAGCAGGGACCGCCGCAGGCGCGACAACTCGGGGTCGCCCGCGCGGGCCATCGCGTCGAGCGCCGCGAGCTCCTCCTCGGCCGCATCGCGGTCGGGTAACGGCGCGGGGTGGCCCGCGAGCGCCCGGCGGAGGCGGGAGACCGCTCCCCGCAGCTCGCTCACCCTCGGATCCTCGGCCACGCGGCCCACCCGCTGCTCGTCCGCCACTACGGCGCCTTCCGCCACGACACTCCCCCTCCCACGCGCTCGCGCGGATCAGTTAACGCCACTTTCCGTACAGAGCGCCATACGCTCGGCGAAATCAGGTCCGGGCGTCGCACGCACGGGTGATGGGCCGCCGTCCGCCCCACCGTCGTCAGCGATGCGATATGCAGGGGCCATGACACTTACCACGGACAGCGCGCCCGGCACGCCGGTTCCGCACTCACCCGTCGCGGGCCTGCTGCTCGCCGCGGGCGGCGGAAGGCGCCTGGGCGGGCGCCCCAAGGCCCTGCTCGGGTTCCGCGGCCGCCCGCTCGTGGAGCACGCGGCGCGGGCCCTGTCCGACGGCGGTTGCGCGCCGGTGTACGTGGTGCTGGGCGCGGCCGCCGCGGAGGTGCGCGTACACGCCGATCTCGCCCACTGCACCTTGGTGGACAACCCCGGCTGGCCGGACGGCATGGGGTCGTCCCTGCGCGCCGGCCTCGCGGCGCTGGCCGCGACGGACGCCGGGGCGGTCCTCGTCTCGCTCGTCGACCAGCCGGGCGTCGGCGCCGCCGCGGTGTCCCGCCTGCTGGCCGCCCACCGCGCGGGCGCCGGACTGGCTGCGGCCTCGTACGGGGGCGAGCGCGGCCACCCGGTGCTGTTCGCGCGCGAGCACTGGGAGGGCGTGGCCCGGTCGGCCGCGGGCGACCGGGGCGCCCGCGCGTACCTCCGGGCGCACGCCTCCGCCGTCACGCTCGTGGAGTGTGCGGACGTCGCCGATCCGCAGGACGTCGACGTTCCGGACGATCTCGGCCTGCTGGGCCGGCCGGACTGACACTGCGGGCCCGCCCACCCCATTGAACTTCCGCAATAAGGAAACTATTCTCCGAAAAAGACCATCGCTGCGGCACCCTGTGCCGTCGTCCCGAGGGAGTGACGCCCATGTCCGCACCCGCTCCGTCCTCGCCGGCCACCGTCACCGCCCGGCCGCTGGAGCGGCAGGAGGAGGTCCTCACACGGCCCGCGCTCGCGTTCGTCGCCGAGCTGCACCGCCGGTTCACCCCCCGCCGCGACGAGCTCCTCGCCCGCCGGGCCGAACGCAGGGCCGGGATCGCCCGTACGGGCCGGCTGGACTTCCTGCCCGGCACGGCCGCCGTCCGCGAGGACCCGTCCTGGCGCGTCGCGCCCGCCCCGCCCGCCCTGGAGGACCGCCGGGTGGAGATCACCGGGCCGACGGACCGCAAGATGACCGTCAACGCCCTCAACTCAGGCGCCCGCGTCTGGCTCGCGGACTTCGAGGACGCCTCCGCGCCCACCTGGGAGAACGTCGTCCTGGGCCAGCTGAACCTGATCGACGCGTTCGAGCGGCGCATCGACTTCACCGACGCCCGGGGCAAGCGCTACGCCCTGCGGCCCGCCGAGGAGCTCGCGACCGTCGTCGTGCGCCCCCGCGGCTGGCACCTGGACGAGCGCCACGTGACCGTCGACGGCCGCGCCGTGCCCGGCGCGCTGGTCGACTTCGGCCTGTACTTCTTCCACAACGCCCACCGGCTGATCGCCCTCGGCAAGGGCCCGTACTTCTACCTCCCCAAGACCGAGTCGCACCTGGAGGCCCGCCTCTGGAACGACGTCTTCGTCTTCGCGCAGGAGTACGCGGGCCTGCCCCGGGGCACCGTCCGCGCCACCGTGCTGATCGAGACGATCACCGCCGCGTACGAGATGGAGGAGATCCTCCACGAGCTCCGCGAGCACGCCTCGGGCCTCAACGCCGGCCGCTGGGACTACCTCTTCTCGATCATCAAGAACTTCCGCGACGGCGGCCCCCGCTTCGTCCTGCCCGACCGCAACGCCGTGACCATGACGGCGCCGTTCATGCGCGCCTACACCGAGCTGCTGGTGCGCACGTGCCACAAGCGCGGTGCGCACGCGATCGGCGGGATGGCCGCGTTCATCCCCTCCCGCAAGGACCCCGCGGTCAACGAGGCGGCCTTCGAGAAGGTGAAGGCGGACAAGGACCGCGAGGCGCGGGACGGCTTCGACGGCTCCTGGGTCGCCCACCCCGACCTCGTGCCCGTCGCCCGCGCCTCCTTCGACGCGGTCCTCGGCGACCGCCCGCACCAGAAGGACCGGCTGCGCGAGGACGTCCGCGTGACGGCGGACCAGCTCACCGCCGTGGACTCGCTGGAGGCACGCCCGACCTCCGCCGGGCTGCGCAACGCCGTGGCCGTCGCCACCCGTTACATCGAGGCGTGGCTGCGCGGCCTGGGCGCGGTCGCCATCTTCAACCTGATGGAGGACGCGGCGACCGCCGAGATCTCCCGCTCGCAGATCTGGCAGTGGACCGCCGCCGGCGTCGTCCTCGACGACGGCGAGAAGGTCACGGCCGAGCTCGTGCGCGCGGTCGCCGCAGAGGAACTCGCCGCGATCCGCTCCGAGCTGGGCGAGGAGGCGTACGCGGCGGGCCGCTGGCAGCAGGCCCACGACCTGCTGCTGAAGGTCGCCCTGGACGAGGACCACGCGGAGTTCCTCACCCTGCCCGCCTACGAGCTGCTGCCCGACTGACCTCACATCAGGGCGCCCAGGGCCACGAAGCCGCAGATCAGCACCGACAGGAGCAACAGCAGCGGCCAGACGAACCGCACGTACTTGTCGTAGCCGACCTTCGCCAGCGCCACGCCGCCCATGACGACGGCGGTGGTCGGCACCCACAGGTTCATCACCCCGCTCGCGGACTGCCAGGCCGTCACCGCCACGGCGCGCGGGACGCCCGCGAAGTCCGAGCGGGGCGAGCAGGGGCATGGCGAGCGTGGCGTGGCCGGAGGTCGAGGGGATCAGGAAGGCCAGCGGCAGGTTGACGATGTAGACGAGGATCGCGAAGACCACGGCCGGCGTGCCCGACACCGTGCTCTCCACGGCGTGCAGCACCGTATCGATGATCTTCGCGTTGGTCATGATGACGGTGACCCCGCGGGCGAGGACGATCACCAGCGCGGGGGCCATGAAGTCCGCCGCCCCCTGCACGAGCGTGGCGCTCAGCCGCTGCTCCCCCAGCCGGGCCAGCACCCCGATCAGCACGGCGGCCACGATGAACAGCGCGGCGAGCTGGGCGAAGGACCAGCCCAGCTCCCAGCCGTACGGCGTGGCGTCGGCCTTGCCGGTGAGCGCGCTCGCCCACGGGATGACCGAGAAGATCATGAAGGCGAAGACCAGGGCCACCGCCACGAGCACGAGCTTCTGCAGCCGCGTCAGCACCGGCGGCTCCGCGGCGGCCTCCGCCGCCAGCTCCCGGTCCCCCGGCAGGAAGCCGGTCAGGGAGCGGCCCGGGGCGGCGCGCATCCGGCGGGCGTAGCGCAGCACGTAGCCGATGGTGACGGCCGTGAGGACGATCCACATCGCGAAGCGCAGCGCGATGCCGTCCCCCAGCGAGATGCCGGCGGCCGCGGAGGCCACGCCCGTGGCGAACGGGTTCACCGTCGAGGCGAGCACGCCGACGCCCGCGCCGAGGATGATCGTGCCGGTGGCGACCATGCGGTCGTAGCCGAGGGCGAGCATCAGGGGCACGATCAGCCCGTAGAAGCCGAGGGTCTCCTCGGCGAAGCCCTCGACGGTGCCGAGCAGCGAGAAGACGGTCATGATGCCCGCGATCAGCAGGGCGCCGCGGGTGCGCAGCCGGTGGGCGAGGCGCTCGATGCCGCGGTCCAGGGCGCCGGTGGCGAAGACGACCGTGATGAACGCGCCGATCGCGAGGACGAAGAGGAAGACGGCGGCGGCGCCGTAGAGCACGCCGGTCGCGTCGGGCGCCACCTCGCCGGTGGCCGTGTCGCGCACTCCGTAGAGGCCGTTGACGGGGGCGAGGAAGAGGTCGCCGAGCCGGTGCACGAAGCCGCCGGGCGCCGGCTCCTGGTGGTAGGTGCCCTGCAGGGGGCGGCCGTCAGCGCTGCGCTCGTACGCGCCGGAGGGGATGACGAAGGTGAGGATCCAGACGGCGACGGTCACGGCCGCGAGGACGGTCAGCGCGCTGGGGAAGACGAAGCGGCGGCGCCCGCCCGGCGCTCCGGGGCCGCCGGCTGCTGCGTTCTCGGCTTCGGCGTCCACGACGGGGCCCCTCTCCGCACTGAGGGTGGGTCACTTTGCCCCTATTGTCACTAATTGCGGGGGCGCTCCCTAGCCGCCACGCCTCTGGCCACCGCGGCTCCGGACGGCGCGCCTGCCCACATGGTTGAACGCGAGGTTCAGCAGCACCGCCGTCAGGCACCCCGCGCTCACCCCCGAGTCCAGGAGCGTCCGCAGCGTCTCGGGGACGCCCGCGCCGTCGTAGAACGTCCGGGACACCACCGGGATCATGCCGACGCCCAGCGAGGCCGCCGCCACCAGCAGGTTGTCGCCCCGGTCCAGGCCCGCCCCCAGCAGCACCTGGATGCCGCTGGCCGCCACCGTCCCGAACAGCACGATGCCCGCCCCGCCGAGCACCGGCCGCGGCACGACCGCGATGAGGGACGCGAACGCGGGGCTCAGGCCGAGCACGACGAACATCGCCCCGCACGCGGCCACGACGTAGCGGCTGCGCACGCGGGTGATCGCCACCAGGCCGATGTTCTGCGCGAAGGCGCTGTTGGCGAAGCCGTTGAAGAACGGGCTGACGGCCGTGCCGAGCGTGTCGGCGCGCAGGCCCGCCGCGATGGTCCGCTCGTCCGCCGGGCGGCCCACGACCTGTCCGAGCGCGAGCATGTCGGCGGTGCTCTCCGTCATGCAGACCAGCATCAGCACGCACATCGACACGATCGCGGACAGCGTGAAGTGCGGGGCGCCGAAGTGGAACGGCGCCGGGAAGCCGAGGGGGCCCGCGCGCTCGACCGGGCCGAAGTCGACCGCCCCGGCCGGTATCGCGATCAGGGTGCCGGCGACCAGGCCCAGCAGGATCGCGATCTGCCGCAGGAAACCGCGCAGGACGCGGCGCAGGACGAGCACGGTCGCGAGCGTGGCCGCGGCCAGGCCCAGACCCGTCGGGGAGGCCGGGCGGCCCGGCGTGCCGCCCTGTATCCAGCCGAACGCCACCGGCAGCAGGGTGAGGCCTATCAGGGTGATGACGGTGCCGCTCACCAGCGGCGGGAAGAAGCGGACGAGCTTGCAGAACCAGGGCGCGAGGAGGAAACCCAGCGCCCCGGCCACCATCACGGCGCCGAAGATGACGGGCAGGGCGTCGCTCTTGTCGGCCTGCGTGCCGACGACCGCGGTCATCGGCGCGACCCCCGCGAAGGACACGCCGTTGACGAACGGCATCCTCGCCCCCACCTTCCAGAACCCGATCGTCTGGAGCAGGGTCGCGATGCCCGCCGTGAAGAGGGCGGCGCCGACGAGGAACGTCGTCTCCGCCGGCGAGAGGCCGATGGCCGCGGCGAGCACCAGCGGCGGGGCGACGACGCCGGCGTAGCTCGCGGCGACGTGCTGCAACCCGCCGGCCAGCAGCCGGCCCGGCCGGAGCACCTCGTCGACGGGGTGCGGGGCGCCGCGGGCGGCGGTGGCGGTACGGACGGTGCGGGTGGCTTCGACGTCGTCTGCGGCCACGGCGTGCCTCCTTCGTTTCTGAAGCCGCCGCGACGGCGATCAGCCTCTGCGGCGGGGCCGGAAGCACCTGCGGTGGGCTCGGCACCGCCGGCAGGTCGTCGGTGGCCGGTCACCGCTGCGGCGGAGACAAGTCGGCCGGGGCGGATTTCCCGAGCCCCGCCCCCGCCTCCGCCGCGACGGCGAGCAACCCCCGCAGCGCAGTCCGGCGGTGCCCGGACCACCCCGGGCAGGCTCGGCACCGCCGGGCAGGTCGTCGGTGGCCGATCGCCATCGCGGCGGAGACGAGTTGCCCGGGGCGGAATTTCCCGAGCCCCGCCCCCGCCTCCGCCGCGACGGCCGCCGGCCCCGCGGGCCGGGACCGGCCGAGGGCCGTCCCCCTCGGCCGGCGTTTCAGGCGCCTTCTGCCAGGCGGGCGAGGCGCCGCGCCTCCGCGCGGGCGCCGCGGGCGATGTCGTCCTCGTCCGCGGTCACGAGCCGGCCGTGTTCGACGACGGGGCGGCCGTTCACCAGGGAGAGGGTGACGGGAGCGGGCGCGCCCAGGACGAGCGCGGCGACCGGGTCGGCGATGGTCGAGTGGCCGAGGCCGTCGAGCTTCCACAGCACCAGGTCGGCGAGTTTGCCGGGTTCCAGCGAGCCGATGCCGTCCGTCCGCCCGAGCACCTGCGCGCCGCCGTACGTGCCGAGCCGCAGCGCCTGGCGTACGTTCAGCGCCTTCTCGCCGCCGGCCAGCCGGTGGACGAGGAGCGCGTTGCGCAGCTCGGTGTGGAGCTCGCCGGACTCGTTGGAGGCGGTGCCGTCGACGCCGAGGCCGACGGGCACGCCGGCCCGGAGCAGGTCGGGCACGCGGGCGGTGCCGGCGGCGATCCGGGCGTTGGAGGAGGGGCAGTGGGCGACGCCCGTGCCCGTACGGGCGAAGGCGGCGATGTCGGCGTCGGTCATGTGGATGCAGTGGGCCATCCACACGTCGTCGCCGAGCCAGCCCGTGGACTCGAAGTAGTCCGTGGGGCCCATGCCGAACTTCTCCTTGCAGTACTGCTCCTCCTCGACGGTCTCGGCGCCGTGCGTGTGCAGGCGCACGCCCTTGCGACGGGCCAGCGCCGCGGCCTCGCGCAGCAGTTCGGTGGTGACGGAGAAGGGGGAGCAGGGTGCGACGCCGATGCGCAGCATGGAGTCGAACGCCGGGTCGTGGTGGGTGTCGACGGCCTCTTCGGTGGCGGCGAGCGCGGCTTCGGTGCTCTCGACGGCGAAGTCCGGCGGCAGGCCGCCGGCGGACTTCCCGAGGTCCATCGAGCCGCGCGTGGGGTGGAAGCGGACGCCCAGCTCGCGGGCCGCGCGGATCTCGGCGCCGAGGAGGTCGCCCGCGCCCTCGGGGAAGACGTAGTGGTGGTCCATGGCGGTGGTGACGCCGCCGCGGGCCATCATCGCGAGGGAGCCGCGCGCGGCCTCGTACACCATGGGTTCGTCGATGCGGGCCCAGGTGGGGTAGAGGGCGACGAGCCAGTCGAAGAGGTTGCAGTCCTGGGCGAGGCCGCGGGTGATCCACTGGTAGAAGTGGTGGTGGGTGTTGACCAGGCCGGGCGTGGCCAGGTGGCCGGTGCCGTCGACGCGCCGGACGACGCCGGCGAGCCCGGCGGGCGCGGGCCCGGGGCCGACGGATTCGATGCGGTTGCCGGCGACGACGACGTGGCCCGAGGCGTACTCGGTGTCGCCGGCGTCGACGGTGGCGATCGCGCAGTTCTCGATGACGAGGCGTTCGGTGCTGCCGGCGCCGGCGGCCGGTGCGGGGGGTGCGACCACGGTGATTCCTCGCTGTCGGTTCAGGGAAGGTTCGTCAGGTCCACCGGGACGGCCGCCGTCGCGCCGTCGCGCAGGACGGTGGCCTCGATGAGGCCGTAGGGGCGGTCGGCCGCGAAGTACACCTCGTTGTCGTTGTCGAGCCCGAAGGGGCGGAGGTCGGCCAGGAAGTGGTGCTTGTTGGGCAGCGAGAGGCGGATCTCGTCGATGCCGGGCTCCTGGTCGACGACGCGGGAGCCCATGGCGTAGAGGGTCTGCTGGAGGGAGAGGGAGTAGGTGCCGGCGAAGGCGGCCAGCAGGTGGCCGCGCGCCCGCTCGTAGGACGCGTCCCAGTCCGGCTGCTCCCCCTCGGGCCGGCCGGCGTGCCGCCAGCAGGCGTTGACCTCGGTGGCGAGGATCCGGTCGCGGGTCTCGGGGAGGGTGGTGTAGCGGTCCTTCACGTAGCCGTGGAACTCGGAGTCGGTGGTGTTCATGACGACGAGGCCCTTGAGGCCGGAGAGGACCTGCCGGCGTTCGCCGTCCCCGTGGTAGGTGACCTGCGCGGTGCGGGTCTCCTGGCCGCGGCGGACGAAGGAGTGCGCGGTGACGCCGGCGGCCGGGATCCGGTCCCAGCCGTACTCCTCGACGCGGATCCGGGCGGTGTGGATCGTCTCCTGCTGGGAGACGAAGTGGCGCGCCAGCCGCTCGGCGAAGTCCTCGGCGGAGGCTATGCCGTGCTCCTTGGCGAAGGCGAACACGGTGTTCTTGGTGGTGTCCGTCGGCAGGACGCCGGCGTTGGAGCCCCGGGTGTGGACGTCGTCCATGGCGCCGGAGAGGGCGATGGAGACGTTGAGGTCCCTGATGTGGTGGACGGGACCTTCGCGGGTGACCCGGACGACGCGGGTTTCGGCTTTGCCGTACTGGTTCTGGCCGAGAACGGTGGGCATGGTGGGTGCTAGCTCCCTCGGTACACGGAATAGCCGAACGGACTGAGCAGCAGCGGTACGTGGTGGTGCTCACCGGGGGCGACCGCGAAGGCCACGGCCACCTCCGGGAAGAACGGGGTGTGCTTCGCGACGGTGAACCGGAGCCGGACGTGCGCCGTCCCTTCCGGCGGGGCCGGGAGCCCGGTGCACCGCCCGTCCGTGTCCGTCACGGCGGTGCCGCACACCGACCAGGGCCCGTCGTCGCCGCTGCGCGCCGCGAGTTCGACGGCGACGCCCTCGGCGGGGCGGCCGGCGGCGGTGTCCAGGACGTGCGTGGACACGGTGGCGGTGGTGGTGGGGTTCACGCCGGGTCCTCCATCAGCCGGGCCAGCCTGATGCGGTTGATCCTGCCGAGTTCCGTGCGCACGATCTCGCGCTCGCGTTCCGGCGTGTTGCCGATCCGCCGGCGGATCGCGTCGAGCAGCTGTGCGGCGTCGAGCCCGGTGGCGCAGATCAGGAAGACGTGCCCGAACTTCTGCTGGTAGGCCAGGTTGAACTCCAGCATCTCGGACCGGAGCCCGGGCGGGGCCTGCGCCATGCCGCGCTGCTCGCGCGCGGACGCCGGATCGCCGGGTCGCGGGCGCCCGATGGGCGGGTGCGCCGCCATGGCCTCGGCCAGGTCGGCCGCGGAGAGGGCGGCCGTGGCGGCGTCGCTCGCGGCGAGGAGGGCTTCGGCGGCGGGGTAGGGGCGCCGGGCGAGGAGCGCGTCCGCCCACGCACGACTGGCGCAGATCGCGTGCAGGGCGGCGCGGGCAGCGCCTTCCTCGGTTGCGTTGAACCGGGCGAGGCCCGGCGGCGAGCTCGGAGTCACGGGCGCCTCCGTGGCGGTGACGGGCTGCATGACGGGCTGCGGTGACGAGCCGCGCGAGCTGACGACTGCGCATAGCTAACGCCCCGGCGAACGCCGCGTCAACAGTTTGTTGAAGAAGTCGCCGAAGTCGCTCAGGGGCTCCCCGAACCGTCCGCCCGGTTCAGGTAGTTGTAAATGGTGAACCGGCTGACGCCGAGCGCCGCGGCCACGGTCTCCACGCCGTGCCGCAGGGAGAAGGCACCGCGCTCCTCCAGCGCGCGCACGACCGACTGCTTGGTCCTGCGGTCGAGTTCGGCCAGGGGCCTGCCGTGCCGCCGCTCCAGGTCGGCCAGCATGTGGCCGAGCGAGGCCGACAGACGCGGCAGCCGCACGGCGACGACCTCGCGGCCCTCCCAGGACAGCACCACGTCGCCGTCCGCGGCGCGCTCCGGGTCGATCATCTCTCCGCCCATGGCGTCGACCAGGGGCGCGACCGCCGCCCGGAAGGGGTGGGCGGCCGCCTCGCCGGTCACGGCGCGCCCTCCGCCGACCCGTCCTCGCCGACCACGCTGACCTGCAGCGACACCCGGGTGGCCCCCGCCTCCAGCGAGGCGCTGAGCACCTGCCGGACGGCGTCGAGCACGGCGGCTCGGGCGCCCTCCGCGGTGTTCCCGAAGGGGCCGACGTCCACGGCGTCGAGGGCGGCGCCCTGCAGGGCGTCCCGGGCGGCCTCGGCGTGGGGCGGCACCCGGTCGAGGTCGAACGGTTCGGTCGTGAACTCCACTCGCAATCGCACGACGGTCAACCTACCCGCCTTGACAGGCGGCGGGAACGACAGCACGATTCCGTACAGCAGAATGTATTTTCCGTTATATGGAAGGAGGGTGGATGGGATGCCCGATGGGACGCCCTTCCCCCGGCACCGCTTCGCCGTCAACCTGTCCATGCTCTTCACCGGGCTGCCACTCCTGGAACGGCCCGCCGCCGCGGCGGCGGCGGGCTTCGACGCCGTCGAGATGTGGTGGCCCTGGCCCGCGACACCGACCCCGTCCGACCGCGAACTCGGCGCCCTGCGCCGGGCGCTGGACGACGCCGGCACGCGGCTGGTGGGCCTGAACTTCTACGCCGGGCAGCTCCCCGGGCCCGACCGGGGCGCCCTCTCCGTGCCCGGCGCGGAGTCCGCCCGTTTCCGCGCCAACCTCGCGGTGGCGGCCGGGTTCGCGGCCTCGCTGGGGTGCACGGCGCTCAACGCCCTGTACGGCAACCGCGTCGCGGGCGCGGATCCGCGGGTCCAGGACGCGCTCGCGCTGGAGAACCTCGTACGGGCCGCGGAGGCGGCGGACCGGGTGGGCGCGCAGGTGCTCGTCGAGGCGCTCAACCCCGTCGAGTCCCCCGCGTACCCGGTGACCGGGTCGGCGGCGGCCGTCGCGCTCACGGAGCGGGTCAACGAGGCCACCGGGCTCGGCAACGCCCGCTTCCTGATGGACCTTTACCACCTGGCGACGGCGGGCGAGGACGTGGCCGCGGCGATCAGCGCGTACGGGAAGACGTGCGGGCACGTCCAGCTGGCGGACGCGCCGGGGCGCGGCGCGCCCGGCACCGGCGTCCTGGACGTCCCGGGCCTGCTGGCCCGGCTCGACGGGGCGGGCTATGCGGGGTGGGTGGGCCTGGAGTATCGCGCGGCCCCCGGCGCGGACGCCTTCGGCTGGCTGGACGAGTCGTGATGACGGCCGGTCCGGCACCGCCGAGATCCGCCGCGGTGGCTGCTCGCCGCCGCGGCGGAAGAAAGGCGCCCGGCGCCGGCGCGGCCGGGGCCGGCACCGCCCCAGTACCGCTCCACCCCGTCCCGCACCGCCGGAACCCGCCACGGTAGTTGCCCGCCGCCGCGGCGGACCAAAGGCGCCCGGCGCCGGAGCCTTCCTTCGGCCCGTCCGCTTCGCGGACCAGCCCTCCCCTCCCCGAAAGGACTCCCCCATGCCCGCTTCCCCTCCCCTCCCCCGCGTCGCCTGGATCGGGCTCGGGGTCATGGGATCGCCCATGGCCTCGAATCTGCTCAAGGCCGGGTACGACGTCACCGGTCACACCCTCGAACAGGCCGGCCTCGACCGGCTGGCCGCCGCGGGCGGCACGCCCGCCCCCTCCGTCGCGGCCGCCGTCCGCGGGGCGGACGTCGTCGTCACGATGGTTCCCGCCTCGCCCGACGTGGAGGCCGTCGCGTACGGCGAGCACGGGGTCCTCGCGCACGCCGCGCCCGGCACGCTCTTCGCCGACATGTCGTCCGTCACCCCCCGCACGTCCGTCGAGCTCGCCGGAGCCGCCGCCCGCAAGGGCATCCGCGTCCTGGACGCGCCCGTCTCCGGCGGCGAGGCCGGTGCCGTCGAAGGCGTCCTGTCGATCATGGTGGGCGGGGAGCAGGCCGACTTCGAGCGGGCCCGGCCGCTCTTCGGGGCGCTCGGCACGACGGTCGTGCACTGCGGCCCGCACGGGGCCGGCCAGACCGTGAAGGCCGCCAACCAGCTGATCGTGGCCGCGAACATCCAGGCGTGCGCCGAGGCCGTGGTCTTCCTGGAGAAGTCCGGCGTGGACCTGGAGGCCGCCCTCGACGTGCTCGGCGGCGGGCTCGCGGGCTCCGCCGTGCTCAGCCGCAAGCGGCACAACTTCCTCTCCCGGCACTACCCCCCGGGCTTCCGCATCGACCTGCACCACAAGGACATGGGCATCGTCACGGAAGCCGCCCGCGCGGTCGGCGCGGCCGTACCCGTGGGCTCCCTCGTCGCGAGCCTGGTCGCCGCGGCCCGCGCCCAGGGCGACGGCGGGCTCGACCACTCGGCCCTCCTGCGCGGCGTCGAGCGGCTCTCCGGCATCGGGGCGGGGAGGGCCCGGCGATGACGACGACGCCCGCGACGATGCCGGCCATGCACGCCGCCGTCCACATCCTCAAGGACGAGGGCGTCGACATCGCCTTCGGCTGCCCCGGCGCTGCCGTCCTCCCGCTCTACCAGGCACTGCAAGCAGTGGGCGGCATCGAGCATCTGATCGTGCGTCATGAGGCGGGTGCCGCGCACATGGCCGACGGCTGGGCCCGGACGAACGGCAGGACCGGCGTCGCGATCGCCACCTCGGGCCCGGGCGGCACCAACTTCGTCACCGGTCTCTACACCGCGTACGCCGACTCCGTGCCGATGCTGTGCGTCACCGGGCAGGCGGTCTCCACCAAGCTCCACCAGGAGGCGTTCCAGGCCGTCGGCATCGTGGAGATCGTCCGGCCGGTGACCAAGTGGGCCGTGCAGATCAAGGAGGCGGCGCAGATACCGTGGGCGTTCCGGGAGGCGTTCCGGATCGCGAGGTCGGGGCGCCCGGGGCCGGTGCTGATCGACATCCCCGTCGACATCGCGCGCCGCGAGATCCGTTACGACCCGGCCCTGGACGCGCCCCTGCCGGTGCCCGTCGCCGCCCCGCACCCGCCGCGCGTGGAGGCCGCGCTGGACCTCCTCCTCGCCGCCGAGCGGCCGCTCGTGCTGGCCGGCGGCGGAGTGATCCTCTCCGGGGCGGAGGCCGAACTGCGCGAACTGGTGGAGCTGCTGGAGGTGCCGTTCCAGGTGACGCTCATGGGCAAGGGGGCCGTCGAGGACGACCACGAGCTCCACATGGGCACCACCGGCATCCAGACCTCGCAGCGCTACGCCAACGCCTCGTTCCTGGAGTCGGACTTCGTCCTCGCCGTCGGCGCCCGCTTCGGCGACCGGCACACGGGGGCGGACCTCTCCGTCTACCGGGGGCGGCGGGCCTTCGTGCACGTCGATGTCGAACCGTCTCAGCTGGGCCGGGTCTTCGAGCCGGACCTGGGCGTCGTCTCGGACGCGAGACTGTTCCTGGCCGCGCTGCTGGCGGCGGCGAAGGCCCGGGGCGCCGGCCCCCGGCACCGTGCGTGGGCCGCCCGCTGCCGCGGCCTCAAGAGGACCCTCACCCGCCGCGACGACTACGACGCCGTCCCCGTCAAGGCGCCCCGCGTCTACCGGGAGATCAACGAGGCCTTCGGGGCGGACACGTGGTTCGTCACGGCCATCGGCCTGTACCAGATCTGGGGCGGCCAGCACCAGAAGGCCCACAAGCCCCGCCACTACCAGGTCTGCGGGCAGGCCGGGCCGCTCGGCTGGGAGGTGCCGGCCGCGATCGGCGTCAAGAAGGCGCTGCAGGGCATGGGGCGGGGCGGGGAGGAAGTGGTCGGCGTGGTCGGCGACTACGGCTTCCAGTTCACGGCCGAGGAGCTCGCGGTCGCCGCGCAGTACGACGTCCCCTTCGTACTGATCATGCTGAACAACGAGTACCTGGGGCTGATCCGGCAGGCCTCGGCCGGCTACGGCATGAACTACCAGGTGGACGTCCACTACGACGAGACGGGCACGGACAACGTCAAGCTCATGGAGGCGTACGGCTGTTCGGGACGGCGGGTGACGGCGCCCTCGGACATCCGCCCCGCGATCGAGTGGGCGCGCAAGGAGGCCGTGGCGACCTCGCGGCCGGTGCTGGTCGAGGTGCTGATCGAGCGCGAGGCGGACACCCCGCACGGCCCGGACATCGACGCCGTCCGCGAGACCGAGCCCGTGCCGGAGCGCTAGCGCACGACGGGCGCGTGCGCCCTCGCGCTCGGCGGCGACACGAGAGGCGCGTGGGGCGCGCCCGCCCTCTTCGGCATTCGCTCCCCCGGCGCGCCCGCATCGTGGACGATGGGCCCGTACTCATACCTCACGGACCCGTTGCTGGAGCCGAATATGGCCAAGAGCGTGCCGGTTCACTGCCCGACGTGCCGTCGCGAGCACTCCTTCACCCCGCCCACCTTCCCCTGCGCGTGCGGCAGGCCGCTCACGCTGCCGGTCCAGACGGACGCCTCCCCCGAACCCGTGGCGCACCGCACCTGGCGCGACGCGTGGGTGGCCGTGCGCTGTCCCTCCTGCGACCGGCAGGACCAGTGGCCGCGGCCGGAGTTCGGCTGCTCGTGCGGCACGGTGATGCGGCTGCCCGTCCGGCCTCCCGAGCCCGGGGACGGCGGGCCCGGTGCCGGGGACGGGACCGTCCGGGCGCTGCGCCCCGCTTTCCGGCCGGTCGCCATCCGCACCGCGGGCGACGCGGTCGTGGCCGCCGAACGCTATCTGGCGTGGCTCGGGTACGGGGGCGTGACCCGGCCCGGCGATCCGCAGGAGGAAGGCGTCGACCTGCGCGCGGCCGGGCTCGTCGCCCGGGTGGACCCGTCCACCGTGCCGACCTCGCTGCGGGACGTGGAGTGCCTGTGGCTGCACGGGCTGGCGGACGGTGCGTGCGGGGTGTTCTTCTCCCTCGCCGGGTATGCCCGCGAGGCCCGCTCCCGCGCGGACGACCTGCGGGTTCCGCTGTTCGTGATGGACCTCACCGGCACTCCGCAGCCGCTGAACGCCCCGGCGGACGAGCTCGTCGAGCGGGGGCCCGTGTGAGCCGCCCGCACCGCCAAGCTCAATTTTTCCTCTGAACACCGCCCGGACGATGGCGGGTTGGGGACCGGCGGGCGGAGACTTCGTTCCGGGCCCGCGAATCACATACGGGGGATCGCGGGCCCCTCCATCCTACCGGGGGGGGGATGACCGGCCGGCGGTGCCCCGCTCAGCCCGCCGGCACGGCCCCGGAGTCCGCGGGACTCCCCGCCGCCGCGAGCTCGCGCAGCTCCACCTTCCGCACCTTGCCGCTGACGGTCATGGGGAAGGCGTCCAGGATCCGCAGGTAGCGCGGGATCTTGTAGTGCGCGAGGCGGCCGCGGCAGAAGCGCGTGAGCTCGTCGAGGCCCAGCGGCCGGGCCGGGTCGCGGAGGATCACGCAGGCCATGATCTCCTCGCCGTACTTCTCGTCGGGCACCCCGACGACCTGCACGTCGGAGATCTTGGGGTGGGTGTAGAGGAACTCCTCGATCTCCCGCGGGTAGACGTTCTCCCCGCCCCTGATGATCATGTCCTTGATGCGGCCGACGATGCGGACGTAGCCGTCCTCCGCCATCACCGCGAGGTCACCGGTGTGCATCCAGCGCTCGCCGTCCACGGCTTCGGCGGTGCGCTCCGGCTCGTCCCAGTAGCCGAGCATCACCGAATAGCCGCGCGTGCACAGCTCGCCGGGCTCGCCCCGGCCGACGGTCTCCCCCGTATCCGGGTCGATGACCTTCACCTCGATGTGCGGCAGCACCCGGCCGACGGTGCCGGTGCGGCGGGCGACGTCGTCGTCGCGCCGGGTCTGGGTGGAGACCGGCGACGTCTCGGTCATCCCGTAGCAGATGGAGACCTCGGACATGTGCATCTCGCCCATGACCCGCTTCATCACCTCGGTCGGGCACGGCGAGCCCGCCATGATGCCCGTCCGCAGCGAGGAGAGGTCGTAGGTGGCGAAGTCCGGCAGGTCCAGCTCGGCGATGAACATGGTGGGCACGCCGTAGAGGGAGGTGCAGCGCTCGCGCTCGACGGCGTGCAGCGTGGCGGTGGGGTCGAAGGCCGGGGCCGGGATGACGGCGCAGGCGCCGTGGCTGGTGACGGCGAGGTTGCCCATGACCATGCCGAAGCAGTGGTAGAAGGGCACGGGCAGGCAGACCCGGTCGGCCTCGGTGTAGCCCAGCGTCTCCCCCACGAAGTAGCCGTTGTTGAGGATGTTGTGGTGGGAGAGGGTGGCTCCCTTGGCGAAGCCCGTGGTGCCGGACGTGTACTGGATGTTGACCGGGTCGTGGCAGCTCAGCTGCGCCTCGCGCTCGGCGAGCCGCTCGCGGGGCACGCCCTCCCCGGCCGTGATCAGGCCGGTCCAGGTGGGGTCGTCGATGTGGACGACGTCGCGCAGCGCCGGGCAGTCGGCGCGGACCTCTTCGACCATGCTCCGGTAGTCGCTGCTCTTGTGCGCGACGGAGGCGACGAGCAGGCCGACGCCGGCCTGGCGCAGCACGTAGCGGAGTTCGTGGACGCGGTAGGCCGGATTGATGTTGACCATGATCGCGCCGATGCGGGCGGTGGCGTACTGGACCATGACCCACTCGGGGCAGTTGACCGCCCAGATGCCCACCCTGTCGCCCTTGGCCACCCCCTTGGCCAGCAGGCCGAGCGCGATCTCCTCGACGGCCCGGCCGAACTCGGCGTAGGTCCAGCGGCGGCCGCTGGGGACGTCGACGAGGGCGTCGCGGTCGCCGAAGCGCTCCACGGTGAACGCGAGATCGGCGCCGATGGTGTCGTCGATCAGCGGGACGGAGTGGCTTCCGGCCTCGTACGAGGGTGTGGTCACCGGTGGTCTTCCTCTCGGTACTCGTCTCCGCCGCCCGACAGCTCGCCGCGCGCGGTGCGTTCGCGCAGCTCGATGCGGCGGATCTTGCCGGACACGGTCTTGGGCAGCTCGGCGAACTCCAGGCGCCGGATGCGCTTGAAGGGCGCGAGGACGGCCCGGGAGTGGGCGAAGAGGGCCTTCGCGGTGCCGGGGCCGGGCTCCCAGCCCTCGGCGAGGACGACGTACGCCTTGGGCACGGAGAGCCGCAGCGGGTCGGGGGCGGGGACGACGGCCGCCTCGGCCACGGCCTCGTGTTCGAGCAGGGCGCTCTCCAGCTCGAACGGGCTCACCTTGTAGTCGCTCGACTTGAAGACGTCGTCGCTCCGGCCCACATAGGTGAGGTACCCGTCGGTGTCGCGGGAGGCGATGTCGCCGGTGCGGTAGTAGCCGCCGGCCATGGCCTCCGCCGTGCGCTCGGGGTCGCCCGCGTAGCCCCTCATCACGCCCACGGGACGGTCGGAGAGATCGAGGGCGATCTCTCCCTCGTCGGCCGGCTCGCCCGTGAGGGGGTCGAGGAGGACGACGGTGAAGCCGGGGCCGGGGCGGCCCATGGAGCCGGTCTTCACCGGCTGGCCGGGCGGGTTGGCGATCTGCACGGTCGTCTCGGTCTGCCCGAAGCCGTCGCGGATCGTCACGCCCCAGGCCCTCCGGACGGTCTCGATGACCTCGGGGTTGAGCGGCTCGCCGGCGGCGACGGCCTCGCGGGGCGGGGTGCGCAGCGCGCGCAGGTCGGCCTGGATGAGCATGCGCCACACGGTGGGCGGCGCGCAGAAGCTCGTCACGCCCGCCCGGTCCATGCCGGCCATGAGGCGGGCGGCGTCGAAGCGGGTGTAGTTGTGCACGAAGACGGTGGCTTCGGCGTTCCAGGGGGCGAAGAGGCTGGACCAGGCGTGCTTGGCCCAGCCGGGCGAGGAGATGTTGAGGTGGACGTCGCCCGGCCGGAGCCCGATCCAGTACATGGTCGTCAGATGACCGACGGGGTACGAGGTGTGGGTGTGCTCGACGAGCTTGGGGCGGGCGGTGGTGCCGGAGGTGAAGTAGAGCAGCAGGGGGTCGTCGGCGCGGGTGGGGCCGTCGGGGGTGAAGGTGTCGGCGGCGTGCGCGGAGTCGGCGTAGTCATGCCAGGTGGCCGTGCGGCCCGCACGACCGGGGGCGCCCGCCTCGCCCGGTTCCGCACCGCCGGTTCCCGCGCCGTCCGCTTCCGCACCGCCGGCCCTGCCGCCCACCGCGATCCGCGTGTAGTCGCCCGGCACCCCGTTGAACTTGCCGGTGTCCTCGGCCCGTACCACCACGTGGGCGGCCCGGCCGCGCTCCACGCGGTCGGCCAGGTCGGCCGTGCCGAGCAGCGGGGTGGCCGGGATGACCACGGCGCGCAGCTTCATCGCGGCGAGGGCGGTCTCCCACAGCTCGGCCTGGTTGCCGAGCATGACGACGACGCGGTCCCCGGCGCGCACGCCCCGCTCGCGCAGCCAGTTGGCGACCTGGTTCGAGCGGCGGCGCAGGGCGTCGAAGGAGTACGCGGCCTCGGTGCCGTCCTCCTCGGCGATCCTCAGGGCGGTGCGGGTGTTGCCCTCGGCCATGGTGTCGAACCAGTCCAGCGCCCAGTTGAACTCCGCCGGGCGGGGCCAGACGAAGCCCTCGCGGGCCGCCCGCCAGTCCTCGCGGTGGGCGAGGAGGAAGTCCCGGGCCGCGCGGAATGCGGCGGCGGGAGCGGGCGTTGCACCGGTGTTCTCGGCGGCTCGCGGCCTCGATGGCGTCACTTGTCCTCCAGATTGCGGGGCACGTCGCCGGCCCGCATGGTTAGCATCGTGCGACGGTGATCTGAGTCTCACCACCCCCGAACGGGGGTGGCCGCATTTCAGGGATACGGAGATTCCACCTCCGGATCCGGGACGGGGAGGCAGCGATGGGAGACCCGGGCGGAACGGCCGAGGTACGGGCGGCGCTGATGCGGATGCGCAGGGGGGCCGGACTGCCGGTCGCCTTCGGCGGTCTGCTCACGGGCACCCGGCAGTTCCGAATATCGGACATGACGGGAACGACGACACCGGTCCTGCGCGGACTGGCCATCCGCACGGGCAGCGGGCTGGGCGGCAAGGCGGCCGCCCTGACCAGGCCGCTGTCCGTGACCGACTACCAGTCCTCGCACGTCATCACGCACGAGTACGACGCGGCGGTGGCGGCCGAGGGCCTGCGCTCCGTGCTCGCGGTGCCCGTCGTCGTACGGGGCCGGGTGCGCGGCGTGCTCTACGGCGCCCTGCGGCGCCCGCTCACCCTGGGGGACCGCTCGCTGACCGCCGCCGTCGACGCGGCGCGCGAGCTCGAACAGGCCCTCGCCGTCCAGGACGAGGTCCAGCGGCTGCTGTCGGTGGCCCATCAGCCGACCACCGCCGACCCGGCGATGTGGGAGGAGGTCCGCGAGGCGCACTTCGAGTTGCGCGCCCTGGCACAGCGTGTCACCGACCCCCTGCTCCGGCAGGAGCTCCTCGCGGCGTGCGGACGCCTCGCCGCAGCGTCCTCCGCGGACCCCGCGGCCCGGCGCGCGGGCCCGGACGTCGGCCTGTCCCCGCGCGAGGTGGACGTCCTCGCCTGCGTGGCCTCCGGCGCGACGAACGCCACCGCGGCGGAACGGCTGGGCCTGCGCCCGGAAACGGTCAAGAGCTACCTCCGGTCGAGCATGCGGAAGCTGGGCGTGCACACGCGCCTGGAGGCCGTGGTCGCGGCGCGGCGGGCGGGGCTGCTGCCGTGAGGGCAGGGCCGGTGCGGTGACCCCCGCGGACCGTTCACGGACCCGTCAACGAGGCGTCAAAGGAGTGGCACTGAGGGTCAACAGGCTGTCAAGGAGGAGCTCGGCGGGGTTCGGTGCGGGCATAGCGTGAACGGCGGCGCCACGGCGCCGTCAGCGACGCTCCCATCCGACACCTCCCGAGCTTCTTGAGGACCGTCATGCACCTGAGCCGTACCCCCGCCGAAGCCGCCGCAGTCGCAGCCGTCGAGAGCGCGACCGGTGGCGAGGAACCCGCCGAACCCTCCGAACCCTCACATCCCTCGGGGCGCGCCCCCGCCGAGCCGCTGTACGTCCCCGTACGGCGCTGCGCGTGCGGCTTCGCCCTGCGGGTCTTCCGCTCGCCCCTCGGCGCGCGGACCGCCGTCGCCTTCACCACGGAGCGGCGGCTTTCGGACGTTCTCGGCCCCGATCAGCCCGCCATCCGCCTGGCCCTCCCCGCGGTACGGGCCCTGGCCGCGCCCCTCGGCGTCGACCTCGTCTCCGTCGACCCCCAGCTGACGGCTCCGGCGGTCCGCACGGACCCGGACCCGGCGGGCCCGCCGATGACGGCCCTCGCCGGCTGAGCGGCCGCCCTCCGGGCCGGCGGGGCACGTCGGCGACCGGGCCGGCCGGGTGCGTGCCGTGGCGGCCTGACCGGCTCGGACACCGCCGGTCCGCGCCACGGGGGTGCTCGCCGTCGCGGCGGAGAGATCTTGCCTGCCGGCACGTCACGCCCACCCGGGCAGTCCGGCCCGACGGCCCCTGGCAGAGGAATCCCGACGGCCCCTGACAGAAGATTCCGCCGCAACGGCGACCAGCCGCAACGGCACGATCCGGCGGTGCCGGAGCCGGCCCGGGCCCCCGGCACCGCCGACAGGCTCCCCCCCTTGCCGCAGGCGAGATGAAACCCGCCGCAACGGCGGACACCCCCCGCGGCGCGACCCGGCGGTGCCGAGAACCGGTCCAACCACCGCGTACCGCAATCCCTCCGAAGGAGACCCCGTGGCCATGCCGACCGCCCCCGTATCCCCGCCCCGTCCGCAGGACGCACCGGCGGCGCCCGTGTGGCCCGCGTCCGCCCGGGAGGTGCCGGGCGGCGGGCTCGCCGTCGGCGGGGTGCCGCTGGCCGAAGTCGCCGACCGGTTCGGCACGCCCGTCTACGTCCTGGACGAGGACGAGGTGCGGGCCCGCGCCCGCGCCTGGCGGGCCGCCCTGCCCGGCGCCGACGTCGCCTACGCCGGCAAGGCGTTCCTCTCCCGCGCCATGATCCGCTGGATCGAGGAGGAGGGCCTGTCCCTGGACGTCTGCTCCGCGGGCGAGCTGGAACTCGCCGTGCACAGCGGCTTCCCCGCCGAGCGGATCGTGCTGCACGGCAACGCCAAGAGCCCCGACGACGTGCGGACCGCGCTGCGCCTGGGCGTGGGCCGGATCGTCATCGACGGCACGGGCGAGATCGCCCGGCTCGCCGCCCTCGTGCCGCCGGGCGCCCGCCAGCGGGTGCTGCTGCGGGTCGTGCCGGGGGTGACGGCGGGGGCGCACGCGGCGGTGCGGACCGGGATGGACGGCCAGAAGTTCGGCCTGTCGGTGGCGGGCGGCGAGGCGGAGGAGGCGGTGGCGCGGCTCCTCGGGCAGCCCCGGCTGGAGCTGGTGGGCCTGCACTGCCACCTCGGTTCGCAGATCGCGGGCCTCGGCCCGTACGTGACCGCCGTGCGCCGGCTCGTCCCGCTGCTGGCCCGGATCCGCGACCGGCACGGGGTGACCTTCCCCGAGCTGGACCTGGGCGGCGGCTTCGCCATCGCCTACCGCGAGGGCGACCCGGCCGTGGACCCGCGCACCTACGCCCAGCAGGTCACGGGCGAACTCGCCCTGGAGTGCGGACGCTTCGGGCTGCCGCTGCCCCGGCTGACGGTGGAGCCGGGGCGGTGGATAGCCGGGCCGGCGGGCGTCGCGCTGTACCGGGTGCTGTCGGTGAAGTCCACCGGCGGCCGGACGTTCGTGGCCGTCGACGGCGGCATGAGCGACAACCCGCGCCCGGCGCTGTACGGGGTGCGCTACACGGTCCGCCTCGCGGGCCGCTCCTCGACCGCGCCCGGCCGCGCCGTGACGGTGGTGGGGCGGCACTGCGAGGCGGGCGACGTCCTCGCCGACGACGTGGAGCTGCCCGCCGACCTGCGGCCGGGCGACGTGCTGGCCGTACCGGCGTCGGGCGCGTACCACCTGTCGATGGCCTCGGCCTACAACCTGGTCGGCCGGCCGCCCGTGGCCGCGGTGACCGGGGGCCGCGCCCGGCTGCTCGTCCGCCGCGAGACGCTGGACGACCTGCGCAGCCGCGACGTCGGCGCGTAGGGAGGCACGGGCGGCCACGACTGGTCAGGCGGCCGGGGCGGCCGCCAGCCCGAGCGTCTCCCGCAGGGCCCGCGCGTCCACCTTGCCGTTCGCGCTCAGGGGGAAACTCCCCACGACGTGGACGGCGTTGGGCTGTTCGTACGCGGCGAGGTGCGGGGCCAGCAGGGTGCGCCAGTGCCTGGGGGGCAGGGCCTCGGGGTCCTCGACGACGAAGTGGAGGGCGCAGCCGCGGCGGGCGTCGTCGACGGCGAGGACCTTGACCTGGCGGCCGCAGGCCTCCGCCTTCTTCGCCAGGCCCTCCGGGTAGAGGGTGAAGCCCGCGCGGTGCACCGCCTGGTTGCGGCCCACGACGTGGACGTTGCCGTCGCCGTCGATGCGGCCCAGGTCGGCCGTGCGGTACCAGAGGTCCCGGGGCACGGGGCGGAGGGTGCCCCCGGCGTCGAGGTAGCCCTCCATGAGGCCGGGCGAGCGGACCTCGATCTCACCGGTCTCACCGGGGGCGAGCGGGGTGCCGTCGGGACCGACGACGCGCAGCCCGACGCCGGGCAGCGGACGGCCGCAGCCGACGGGCGCCCCGGGGGTGGCCAGGGCGACGTTGCCGAGTTCGGTGAGGCCGTAGCCGTCGAGGAGCGGCCGCCCCATCGCCTCTTCGAACGCGGTGGCGAGCGGCGCGGGCAGGGGGGCGCCGCCCACGCCCCAGATGCGGACCGCGGACAGGCCGGTGCGCAGCTCGGGCCGGCGGCGGAGGAGCCCCAGCAGCAGGTCGTAGGTGGAGGGGGCGGCGTCCACGGCGGTGGCGCCCGCCGCGACGGCCTTCGCGACGGCGGTGTCGAGGCGCTGGTAGGGCGTGACGACCAGGGTGCAGCGGGCGAGCCACCAGAGGAGGATCACGGAGAGCCCGTACTGGTGGGAGAAGGGGAGGAGCGGGGCGAGGACGTCGCGCTCGTGGTAGCCCATGGCGCGGATGGTGCGCACGGTGTTGTCGTGGACGGCGCGCCCGGACTTGACGATGCCCTTGGGGCGCCCGGTGGTGCCGGAGGACCACAGCACCAGCGCATCGGGGCGCGCGAACCAGGCGGTGAGGTCGACGTCGCCGCCGGCCTCCCCGCCGCGCGTCCCCGCGCCGGGGAAGTGCAGCACCCGGTCCGCGGGGAAGTGGTCCGCGCCGCCGCTCTCGCACAGCAGCCAGCGGGCCGCCGCGCGCTCGGCGGCGGCGCGGTTCTCCGCCGCGGGCTGGCGGTGGTCGACGGGGACCAGCGAGGTGTCGAGGTGCATCAGGGCGAGCAGGGCGACGACGTAGTCGGCGGAGTTGTCGCCCTGCACGAGGACGCGGTCACCCGGCCGGATGCCGCGGCCGTGGAACTCCCGCGCCGCGGCGAGCACGCGGCGGGTGAGCGCCTCGCCGTCGAGGCCAGCGGGGCCGCCGGCGAGCCGGGGGGCGGCCTGCGACGGCGCCATCAGGTCAGTCATGTGATCCTCCTGCCCGCTGCGCCGGGCGTACGGGGCGTTCCAGCAGGGGTGTGCGCGGGTCCCACGGCCCGTCCTGCGCGTCGCGGCGGCGCCGTGCGATGCCGGACAGGGCCTCCAGCACGACGCGGTTGCCGAGGTAGGCCGTGATCTCGGCGTGGTCGTACGGCGGGGAGACCTCGACGACCTCGACGCCGACGACGGGGAGCTCGTAGGCCGCGCGGCGCACGGCGTCCAGGAGCTGACGGGAGGTCAGCCCGCCGGGCTCGGGGGTGCCCGTGCCCGGCGCGTGCCCGGGGTCGACCACGTCGACGTCGACCGAGAGGTAGACGCCGTCGCAGTCGTCCATGGCGGTGGCGAACGCCTCGGTCAGGCAGGCGTCCAGGCCGCGGGCGGTGATCTCGCTCATCTCGTAGGAGCGCATGCCCTGCCCGGCCATCCACTCCAGCGTCTCGGGCTCGGGGTAGTAGCCGCGCAGCCCGATCTGCAGGAAGCGGTCGCCGCGCACCGCGCCCGACTCGATGAGCTGGCGCATGGGCTTGCCGTGCCCGTAGAGGGGCCCGGACTCCACGTCGCCGGTGTCGGCGTGGGCGTCGAAGTGCAGCATCGCGATCCGGCCGTAGCCGTGGTGGGCGGCGACGCCGCGCATGTCGGGCAGGGCGACGGTGTGGTCGCCGCCGAGGACGACGGGGATCGCGCCGAGCGAGGCGACCATGCGCACGGCGGCCTCGATCTGCCGGATGCCGCGGGCGACCTCGCCGGGGTAGCAGGGGACGTCCCCCGCGTCGTAGACCCGCAGCTCCGTCAGCGGGTCCACGCCGAGCGCCAGGCTGCGGCGGACGCCGTTCTGCGGCAGGTAGCAGGCCTGGCGGATCGCGCTCGGGCCGAAGCGGGCGCCCGGCCGGTGCGAGGTGCCGCCGTCCAGCGGGGCGCCGAGGATCACCACGTCGGGGTGGTCCGGCGGGCTGGAGAGGTCCAGCCGCTCGACGCCGAGGAAGGTGATGTCGGGGCCGAACTGCGCACCCAGGTGCTGCACGTCAGCTCCCCACCATGTGATGCCCGCCGTCCACGTGGACGATCTCGCCGGTGGTGGCGGGGAACCAGTCGGACAGCAGGGCGAGGCAGGCGCGGGCCGTCGGCCCGGCGTCGGACGCGTCCCAGCCCAGGGGGGCGCGCACCGCCCAGTCGCGTTCGAAGCCGGCGCCGTCGCCGCCGATCGCCCGCGCGGCGAGGGTGCGCAGCGGGCCCGCCGCGACGAGGTTGACGCGCACTCCCTCGGGTCCGAGGTCGCGGGCCAGGTAGCGGGCGCACGACTCCAGGCCGGCCTTGGCCACGCCCATCCAGTCGTAGCCGGGCCAGGCGCGCGAGGCGTCGAAGTCGATGCCCACGAGGGCGGAGCCGGGGCGCAGCAGCGGGCGGCAGGCCACCGCGAGGGCCTTGAGGGAGTACGTCGAGGTGTGCAGGGCCGAGGCCACGTCGGCCCAGGGCGCGTCGAGGAACCCGCCGTCCAGGCAGCTCGCGGGGGCGTGGGCGACGGCGTGCAGGACGCCGTCGAGGCCGTCGAGGTGGGTGCCGACGCGGTCGGCGAGCGAGGCCAGCTGGGCCTCGTCGGTGACGTCGAGATCGACGACGGGGGCCTCGTGCGGCAGGCGCCGGGCGAGTCGCTGGACCAGGGAGGGCCGGCCGTAGGCGGTGAGCACGACGTGCGCGCCCTGTTCCTGGGCGAGCCGGGCCACGGAGAATGCGATCGAACTCTCGCTGATCACACCGGTGATCAGCAGTCTCTTGCCGTCGAGCAGGCCGCTCATCCGGTCTCCTTCGTCCTGTTCGGTGGTACTGGCCGGTCCGTGGACCGGGCGCGCGCTGGGCGGGCCCGGTACACGGCGCGGCTGGTTCAGCAGCTGTTGCTGATGGTGCTGCTGAGTCGGTCGGCCTCCTCGGCCGGGATCTCGAGACCCTGCAGGTCAAGAACGATCGCCATGATGTGTGCCTCCCCTCCGGGTGAGTGATGGGCACGGGCGCCCGCAACGAGAGCGGGCACCCGTGCACGGCAACGACCGCGTCAGCAGCCGTTGCTGATGGTGCTGCCCAGCAGCTCGGCCTCCGCGGCCGGGACCTCAAGACCCTGCAGGTCAAGAACGATCGCCATGATGTGTGCCTCCTCTCCGTGTTCTACGGGCCGGCCCGTCGGTGTCGGGCGCGGCGGGGTGACCGGTCGGCCGTCGGCCGGCCGGAGTCCAGGGGTGCGCGTGCGGCGCGGTGTGCGGGGCCCCTAGCGGGCGGGGCCGGGCGACAGGAAGGGCAGGAACGCCCTGCGGCCGTCGAGCGCCGCGGAGAGCGCCAGCAGGATGCCCGCGTTGCCGGTGGCGACGTCCATCGAGAGCCTGCGCAGTTGCTCGCCGGGGAAGGCGACGTGCCCGCGGAAGGCCATGGCGTGCCAGTGGAGCCGGGACAGGTGCCGGGCCACGCCGGGGTCCGTGCCCGTCCCGCCGGTGCGCCGTCCGCGGAGCGCCGCGAGCGTGGCCAGCAGGCCGGCGCGGCCGCCGAACAGGTGCGGTTCGATGACGAACTCCGGTTCCGCGGCGCGGGCCAGGGCGGTGACGGCTTCCGTCAGCCGCTCGTCGTCGCGGTGCGCCAGCACCTCGTCGGCCACCACGGCGATGCCCGCGCCGCCGACCTCCAGGTAGGGCAGCAGCCGGTAGCCGCCGTCGACCTGCAGCGATCCGTCCGTGCCGGGCCGGCACAGGTCGAGGTCGCGGTGGAGCGCGGTGACCGCGAGGTCGAGGTGGCCGGGGTCGCCGGTGTCCTCGTACAGCCGCAGGAAGAACAGCGCGGGGCCGCTCCAGCCGCGGAGCAGTCCGGCGCGGGTGCCGTGGTCGCGCCCGCGGACGATGCCCGGCGCGGTGCCCGCGCGGACGGCGTCGGCCGTGCGTTCCGCCAGCTCCAGGGCCGCCTGCCGGTGGGCGTCGTCCCCCGTGCGCCGGGCGAGGTGCAGCAGGTTGAGCCCGACCCCCGCCGTCCCGCGGAAGAGACTGACGTCGCGCATCCCGTCCAGGGTGTCCCGGCAGGCGTCGACCGTGCGCAGCGCGGCCTCGCGGTGCCCGAACTCCTCCAGGACGTGGGCGATGCCGTGCCGTCCGTCGTAGAAGCCGGCGTGCGGTGCGCTCGCGCGCCCGGCGGCCGTCAGCAGCCACTGCTCCAGCTCCGGGTGGCGTCCCGCGCCGCTCGTGTGCAGCGCCCACAGGACGCCGGCCGCGCCGTAGGCGAAGTTGAGGCCGTCCGTGTGGAACTGCCGCACGTCGCCGGGGAAGAGCCGGTCGGTGCGCTCCGGGGTGGCGCTGAGCAGCACCGCCTCGGCCATGGACTTGCGGACGACGTCCCAGTCCGGGGCGGCGGTGTCCGGCCCGGGCTCGCGCAGGGCGGCCGGGACCTTCTCCAGGGCGGCCGGGTCGGGCGCCAGTTCGCGCCGTACGGCGTCCAGGGTGCCGGGGGCGAGGCCGAAGCGGCGCTCCGCCTCGTCGACCTGGCGCACGGGGCGGCCGGGGTCCAGCTCGGAGAGCTGGGTGAGCGGGAAGAGCACCCACAGGCGCAGGGCGGCGAGCGCGTGGCGGTCGATGGCGAAGCCGGTCTTGCCGCGCGCCATGAAGCCGGGGTGGCCCAGGCCGAGCCGCTGCGCCTCCCCCACGGGAACGGCCAGTTCGAAGTCGACGAGCGCGACCTCGTCCTCCTCGCCGACGAGGATGTTCGCCGGGTGGAGGTCGCCGAAGACCACGCCGCGGGCGTGGACGCCGGCGACGAGCCGCTCGATGCGGTCCACCAGCGCCATCGCCCGGCGGGCGTAGTCCGCGAGCTTCTCGTCGGTGGCGTCGGCCTTCGTCAGCGGGTAGGTGCGGGCCAGCCAGGTCTGCAGGGTGTCGCCCGCCATGTGTTCCACGGCGAGGAAGTGGTGCTCCCACACGAGGTGGTGGCCGTACAGGGCGGGCACGCCGGGGACGCCGGCGAGCAGTTCCATGGCGCGCCGCTCGCGCTGCAGGCGGGCGACGGCGTCCACGCCGCGGCCGTCGAGGCCGGCGTGCGGGCGGGCTTCCTTGAGGACCACGCGGCGCCCGTCGGTGTGCCGGGCCTCGTACACCCCTCCGCCGTTGGAGAAGTGCAGGGCCCGCTCCACCCGGTAGGGGAAGCCGGCGTCCTGGCCGGAGGACTGGCGTGCGGCGAGGTGCGGGGCGAGGAAGTCCGGGAGCTCCACCCAGTCGGGCACCTCGAACACCGGGCGCCGGCGGTCCGGGACGAGCACGCCGTCGGGCCGCTCGATCGCGGGCACGGGGGTGCCGTCGGTGTCGGCGCAGTACCGGGTGACGAAGCCGCCGTAGCGCACGTGCAGGGGGCCGTCGCCCCACCGCAGGTCGGTGAGGATGTAGGGGCCCGGCTCACCGTCGAGCGCGGGGGCCAGCTCCTGCAGGACGCGGTGCAGCTGCGCCTCGTCCTCGGGGTAGACGGTCACGAGCTTGCCGCTCGCCGAGCGGGGCGCGTACTTGAGGCTGTGGGCGGTGACGACGGAGCGGCTGCGGAGGAACTTGAAGGGCACGCCGAGCCGGGTGCAGTGCTCGAAGGCGATGTCGACGACGCGCTGCGCGTTGTCCGGGAGGCCCGAGATGTGGATCTTCCACCCCTGCCGGGGCATGACGTGCCCGGCCGGCAGGTACACCACCCACACGTCACGGTCGCGCCGCTCCCAGCCGGCGGGTACGACGGCGTGGGTCTGGGTGAACGCGGAGGCGTCGGCACCGCCGCGGCTGCCCGTGTCGTAGAAGACCGGGTCGGCCTGGCAGTAGGCCTCGGCCGGTGGCCTGGAGTTCATCGTTTCCCTCCCTCGTCCGGGGCGCCCTCGCCGCGGCCTTCCTCGTCCCGGCCCTCCTCGTCCAGCAGCAGCTGGAAGGAGGTCTCGGCGCCCGGGCGGCGCAGGTGTCTGCGGAGCAGCTCGCGGGCCTCGGCCTTGTCCTCCTCGGGGATCAGGTCGGGGCCGACGAAGGTGGGCGACACCCGGGTGAGGATGTCGACGGCTTCGTAGTACTCGTGCCGCAGCAGCGACCAGACGGCGGCGTGGTGGTAGCGGCCGTCGAGGAAGAAGTAGTCCCGCAGGACGCCTTCGAGGACGAAGCCCGCGCGCGTCGCCAGCCGGAGGACGGACTTGTTGTACAGGGCCGTCGTGAACTGCATCCGGTGGGCGTTGAGGGAGTGGAAGAGGTGGTCCAGGAGGAGGTCGAACGCCTCCGCGCCCAGGCCGCGCTGCCACATGTCGGGCCGGCCGATGGCGCCGCCGATGATGAAGTTGCCGGCGGGCCCGGACTGCCGGTAGTTGACCGTGCCGACGGTCACCCCGTCCTGGTCGCGGACCGCGAACTGCCGGATGCGCCCGGAGTTGTTGAGCTGCTTGAGGTCCTCGGGGGTGGCGTACTCGTTGGTGTCGGCGGTCAGGACGGCCGTCGGGGACGCCGGGCCCAGCCAGTCGGCCATCATGGCGTAGTCGGCGTCGGTGGGCCGGTCGAGGCTGACCAGTCTGCCCTTCATCGCTCCCCCTCCTTGTCGTGCGCGGCCTGCGCGGTGGCGGCCCGCGGCCATTCCCGGGCCACGAGGACGGCGTTGTGGCCGCCGAAGCCGAACGAGTTGCTCATGGCGATGCGGGTGCGCCAGGGGCGCGCCCGGTGCGGTACGTAGTCCAGGCCGGGGTCCTCGGGGTCGTCGCAGTTGACGGTCGGCGGCAGCAGGCCGGTGCGGATCGCCTGCACGGTGGCGATGAGCTCGACCGCGCCGGCCGCGCCGATCATGTGCCCCGTCATGGACTTGACCGAGCTGACCGGCACCCGCGGGGCGTGCTCGCCGAACACCTCGCGGACCGCCGCGCTCTCGATGCTGTCGTTGAGCGGGGTGCTGGTGCCGTGCGCGCAGATGTAGTCGATGTCTTCGGGCCGCAGGCCGGCGTCGGCCAGCGCGTCGGTCATCGCCCGCTTGGCGGCGATGCCCTCCGGGTGCGGGTGGGTGGAGTGGTAGGCGTCGGTGGTGACGCCGTACCCGGCGAGCTCGGCGAGGATCGCCGCGCCGCGCCGCTCGGCGTGCCCGGCGGACTCCAGGACGACCACCCCGGCGCCGGCTCCCATGACGAACCCGTCGCGGGCCCGGTCGAAGGGGCGGCTGGCGCGCGCGGGGTCCGTGCTGCGCGAGAGGGCGCCGACGTTGGCGGCGGCCGCGAGGTCGAGGGGGTTGACCGCGTCGTCGGAGCCGCCCGCGATGACCACGTCGGCGTAGCCGTGGCGGATGAGCCGCAGGCCGTCGCCGATGGTGGTGGCGCCGGTCGCGCAGGCGGTGACCATCGCGCCGGACGGGCCGCGGGCGCCGAAGTGGCCGGCGATCTCGGCCGCGGCGCTGTCCATCGAGCCGCCGGAGGCCAGGTAGGGGGTCATCGCGCGGCGGCCGCCCCGGTCGAGGTCGAGCACCCCGGTCTGGGTCATCTGCCCCGGCCCGTAGCCGGATCCGACCAGCACCGCGGTGCGCGGGGCGAGCTCCTCGCCGATCTCCAGCCCGGCCTGGTCCATCGCCTCCAGGGCGGCGGCCAGCGCGAACTGGGCGAAGCGGTCGAGGCGCCGGGCGGTCCTGTTGGGCATGTACGCCCGGGGCTCGAAGCCGACGACCTCGCCGGCCAGGGGCGTGGGCAGGGCGTCCGCGTCGTAGCGCGAGATGCGCCGGATGCCGCTGCGGCCCTCGGTCAGTGCGGCCCAGAACTCCGGGGCCGTGTGCCCGACCGGGGAGATCACCCCGGTGCCGGTGACCACCACGCGTCGGTCGCCCTGGTGCGTCTGCCTGAACACCGTGTCGAGCCCTCCTCCCTGAGCGGATCCACTCCCCCGCGGCGGTCCGCCGCGGCCGCCGGTTCGCTCCGGCCACCGAACCTTGACTCACGATCGGTCAGCTTGTCAAGAAACATGACTCCGAAGAATCCGGATCCCCCACAGCATTGACGCGGCCGAACCTGTTCGGCATTGACGATGCAGCCCAGATGCTATTCACTGCTCCCATCATGGATAGTCACACTCTTTACCCACTAGTCATGGAGAGCTGACATGACGCGCTGGAGCACCCTGCTGCTCGACGACGCGTCGCTCGCGCAGATGCCGGACCTCCCGGTCGACCACGTGCTGCACCACGCCGACGTGGTCACGGCCCAGCAGCCCAAGCCGCAGGCGCTGTACGAGCGCTGGGAGAAACAGCAGTGGAACGCGCAGGCGATCGATCTCGAACAGGACCGACTCGACTACGAGAAGCGGCTCCCCAAGTCCGCCCGCAAGGCCCTTGAGGAGTCCATCGCCACCTTCATCATCGGCGAGTACACGGGCCTCGACCTGCTCGGCCCGATCCTCACCGGCGCCCCCGACGAGCTGGACCACCTCTACCTCGGCACGCAGATCGCCGACGAGACCCGCCACACGCAGCTGATGCTGCGGCTGGGCGAGGAGGTGCTGGGCCTGGACGCCGACCCCAAGCGGATGCTGGTGCAGGCCTGGAACATGTGCACCCCGCCGCACCGCGAGCTGAGCCGGCTGGAGACGGAGGTCATCCGGGAGATCCAGGAACGGCCCTCGGACTACGGCCGCTGGCTGCGCACCGTGGCCCTGTTCCACCTCATCTCCGAAGGCGTCCTGGCCCTCGTCGGGCAGCGCGCCATCGTCCAGTCCCTGCACAACGTGCCGATGCTGCCCGGCGTGAAGGCCGGCTTCACCGCGATGTGCCGGGACGAGTCGCGCCACGTCAGCTTCGGCCTGCACGCCCTGCGCCAGGGCGTGCGCGAGGGCTACGCCGACGACATCTGCGACATGATCGAGCAGGCGGCGCCCATCGCCCTGCGCATCGAAGAGGGCGGCAACGTCGAGGACGCGCCCGAAGGCACCACCATGCGCGAGCTCGGCATCGAGAGCCTGCGCCGGCAGCTGCGCCTCATCGGCATCGACGACGCCTTCACCGACCACGTCGTCGGCCTGACCGAACGGCCCGCGCCCGCGGGCGACCGCTGAGCACACCCGGCCTCCGGGCGGCGCCCGCGCCCGCCCCACCGCCGGGCACACCACCCACCGCACCACGACACACCCGGGAGCACCCATGACGCGCGAAGAGATCATCGCCGGCCTCGCCGAGATCCTCAACGAGGTGGCCGACGTCGAGCCCGCGAACGTGACCGAGGAGAAGTCCTTCATCGAGGACCTCGACGTCGACTCGCTGGCCATGGTGGAGGTCATCGTCTCCACCGAGGAGCGCTTCGGCGTCCGCCTGCCGGAGGAGGAGCTCAAGGAGCTGCGCCTGGTGTCCGACGTGGTCACCCGGATCGAGAAGCAGCTCTGAGACGCCCCGCACGCGCCGCCGCGCCCGGTGCCGGTCCGCGTGGACCGGTGCCGGGCGCGCTCGCTGGAGCGGGCGGCAAGAAGCAGGAGCGAGGGGCGGCCGTGCCGCCCCTCGCTCCTCCGGGTCCCTTCCCCCGGGCACTTCTCCCGGGGGAAGACCGTGTACGACCACGACCAGAGCGTGTCGACAACGTAGACGGTCAGCCACGTTTTGCCGAGCCATTCCGGCGCGCCGAAGCCCCACAACGCCGCCTGCCCCAGCGCGAAGACGGCCGTGTGCACGTACCAGCCCCGGCGCTCGTTCCGGGCCCGTTCGGCCGCCGGGGTTCCGTCCCGCGCCTCGCCCGGAACCGCCTCCGCCGCTTCCCGGGCCTTCTCTTCCTGCACCGCCTCCCCCTCTTCCCGGGGCGCCGGTGCGGCGAGCTCCGGCAGGCCGAGCACGCGGATCGCGTACGGCGCCACGACCGCCCCGGCCAGGGAGGCGCCCGCCGCCGCGGTGCAGGCCGCGGTCCAGCCCCACGCCTCGTACAGCGCGCCCAGCGCCGCCGTGCCGGCCATGACCCCCGTCAGCCGGGCGGCCTCGTACAGTCCCATGCCGCGGCCGGGCCTGCCGCCCGCGGCGGCCGCGACCGTCGCCTGCTCCACGGGGATCTGTGCCGCGAAGCAGACGGCCGCCAGGGCCCACAGGACGGCGATCCCCGTGGGCGTGGGCACCACGACGAGGCCGCCGGCGAACAGGGCCCCGGCGACGAAGGCCGCCACCATGGCGGGCGTGCGGCCCAGCCGCGCCGTGACGTGGTGCGCGTGCTCGGGCAGCAGCACGAAGACGAGGAGGCCGGGGGCGAAGACCGTCATGATCTCCCCGGGTGACAGGCCGTCACCCTGCAGGCGCAGCAGCAGGATCAGCCACAGACCCGCCTCGCCCGCCGCCGTGACGGAGGCCACCGCCATCAGCGGAAGCAGGGCGCGGCCCGGCCGGGGCCGGTCCGCGGGCGTGCCCCGCGCGGGCACCGGCATCCCCGCCCCCGTTCGCGCGGGCGTTCCCGTTCCCCGGAGCAGCAGCGCCGCCGCCACGGCGCACGCCGCGCAGCCCGCCCAGAACACCGCCCGGTAGCCGGTGTTCTGCAGGAGCAGGAACGCGAGGACGTAGCCGGCGAGGGCTCCGCGGCCCTCGGCCGCCAGCAGCGCGCCGTAGGCGCCGGTGCGCTCGCCCTCCCCGTCGCCGGTCCAGCTGCGCACGGCGACCCAGAACAGCGCGCCGCCGGCCCCGCCCACCGCCGCCGCGGCGAACGCCCAGGGCGCCGAGTCCGCGAGGGCGTACCCGGCGAAGGACAGGGCGTACGCGAGCGCGCCGGCGGCGGCCACCCGCCGCCGGTCGAAGCGGTCGGCGAGCTCGCCCGCCACGGGGCGGACGAGGAGGGAGAGCACCGCCTCGGTCGCCACCAGCGCTCCGGCCGTGGCCGGGCCCGCGTGCAGCGTCGCGGCCGCCCACAGCGGCAGCAGGAAGTCGAG
The DNA here is from genome assembly GCF_049725035.1 of Streptomyces sp. XH2. Taxonomy (NCBI): domain Bacteria; kingdom Bacillati; phylum Actinomycetota; class Actinomycetes; order Kitasatosporales; family Streptomycetaceae; genus Streptomyces; species Streptomyces sp. XH2. The sequence goes on from NZ_JBMMMZ010000009.1 coordinate 345,756, forward strand.
GACCTCCACCGGGGCGTTGGCGAGCGCGGCCGCCCGCAGGACCCGGCGCTCGCCGGGGCGGGCGGCCGGCGGGAGCGGTGCACCGCTCATGCGCCCAGGGCCGTCTTGGGAGTGATCACCTTGGTGGGGAAGGCGTTGTTGGTGATGCGGGCGAACATGCTGCGCGGGCCGGGGATCCACACCTCGCTCGCTCCGCCCGCCCTCATGCCGCGCAGCACCGTCTCCCAGTGCACGGGCGTCGTCCAGCCGTCGAGGAGGTCCTGCTTGATCTCCTCGGGGTCGGTCAGCAGCCGCCCGTCGACGTCGGAGAGGAAGGGGACGGTCGCCTCGTTCCACTCGATGGTGCCGTAGACCTCGTCGTGCAGCCGCTGCCGCAGCCCGCCGACGGCGGAGCAGTGCTCGGCCCGGTTCATCGTGTAGAAGGGGAAGCCGCCCTCCTCGCGGACGCGCTGCTCGAAGCGTTCCAGGGTGGCCAGTTCCGCCGAGACGGCGTGCACCTGCTCGTCGAGGATCACCGACAGCTCGACCCATTCGCCCCGGGCGCGGAACTCCGCCAGCAGGGCGTCGACGGTCGCGTGCGGCAGCCGGTAGAAGAAGTGGCAGCCGAGCGGCTTGTCGAGGGACTCGAAGTAGTCGGTCTCCACCACGACGCTGCGGCGGACCAGCGTCAGGGCCTGCGGATAGCTCAGCGCCCCGGAGCGCACGGCCGCCATGAACGAGCCGAAGCTCTGGCCGCCGCACAGCGCCGGGCTGCCGCCGAACCGTTCCTCCGCCCAGTCCGCGAGCGCGAGGGTCAGCGCCATGTACCCGGTCTCGTACACCTCCCACTCGTAGATCGAGGCCTCGCGGTAGGCCTCGGCGAGCGAGTAGCCGAGGACCTCGTCGGCCTCGGCGAACCGCCGCCTGGCGTGCTCGCTGCCCGTCACGAAGTCCTTGATGGCGTCGTAACGGCTGGGCACGAGGCCCGGGAAGAACATCACTACGGACACGTGTGGTCCCTTTCTCGCGGTCAGGCGTCCTCGCGCGCGGGGAAGTCCCCCGCGGCCCCGTCCATGCCGGGCGGGAAGTCGGCGAGCGAGACGCTCACCTCGACCACGGCGGCGGTGCCGGCCGCGCAGGTCCGCCAGGCCTCGGCCAGGACGCGGTCGAGGTCGTCCCGGTCCGTGACGGACCAGTGGCCGAGGCCGTGGGCGCGGGCGAGGCCCTCGGTGCCGGTGGGGCGCCGGGTGGTGAACGCGAAGCGCGAGTCCTCGCCGGAGACCCGGTCGAGGTTGGTCTGCAGCCATCCGTAACCGCCGTTGTCCAGCACGACGTAGAGGACGGCGGCCCCGCAGTCGGCGAGGGTGGGCAGCTCGCCGCGGAAGATGTTGAACGCGCCGTCCCCGACCACGGCGACGACGGGCCGCTCCGGCAGGGCCAGGCGGACGCCGACGGCCGCGGCGGCGCCGAAGCCCAGCGGCGTCTGCTCGCTCGGCACCACGGAACCGCCCGTGGCGCCGCACGAGTAGTGCGGGTAGAAGTACGACCACATGTCCTGCAGGCCGTTCTCCTGCACCAGGACCCGGTCGGCGGGGACGGCCCGGTCGAGCGCGCCCAGCACCTGGGCCACGGTCGGGCCGGTGCCGGTGACCGCCTGCTCCGCCTCGCGCGCCCGCAGCGCGGCCCGCTCGGCCTGCCCGGCCTTCGCCCGGCGCACGCGCGCCTCCCACTGCTCCGGTCGCTCGTGCCCGGCGAGCAGCTCCGTCCAGCCGGCCACCGTACGGGCCGCGTCACCCAGCACGTGGGCGCCCGGGCGGCCGGTGACCACGGAGTCCTCCCCGCTGACGACCTGGACGACGGGCAGGTCCGCGGGCGCGGGCCAGCCGAACGTCGCCGTCTCCTCCAGCCTGCTGCCGAGGGCGACGACCAGGTCCGCCTCGCGCCACAGGTCGCTGGCGGGCGCGACCGTGTAGAGGCCCGAGACGCCGCAGAAGAGGGGGTGGTCCTCGTCGACCGTGCCGCGCCCGGAGGCCGTGGTGAAGACGCCGGCCCCGAGCAGTTCGGCGAACGCCTCCACGGACCGGTCCGCGTTGCGGTGCCGGGCCCCGCCGCCCACCAGCAGCAGCGGCCGGCGGGCCGCCGAGATCAGCTCGGCGGTGGCGCGCAGCACGCCGGCGTCCGGGGCGGTCCGCTGCGGGGTGCCGGGCCGCCACGGGGTGACGGCGGTGACGGGCTCCAGGGCGATCTGTTCGGGGATCTCCACGTAGACGGGGCCGGGCGTGCCGTTGACGGCGACGGCGACGGCCTTGTCCAGGACGGCGGGCAGCCGTTCGGCGCTGTCGACGCGCACGGCCCACTTGGTGAACGGGCGGACCGCGGTGAGCTGGTCGAGCTCCTGGAACGCGCCGGTGCCCAGGCTCTCCAGCCGGGTGCCGCCGGCGACGAGCAGGACGGGCGCGGCGGCGGACCGGGCCTCCAGGAGCCCGGTGAGGGTGTTGGTGAGGGCCGGCCCCTTGCCGACGGCGCACACGGCGGGGCGCCCGGAGGCGAGGGCGTACCCCGTCGCCATGTGGACGGCGTTGCGCTGGTCGCGGCAGAGCACCACGTCGGTGGTGGTGCCCTCCAGGGCGCCGAGCAGGTCCATGTCGTCGCCGGGCAGGCCGAAGACGGCGCCGGCGCCGAGGTGCCCGAGGTGGTCGGCGACCGCCGCCCAGGCGGTGGGGTAGGTGCGCGCGCTCATCGTGCCGCCTCCGGGAAGTGTTCGGCGACGGCCTTGGAGATGAGGACCGGCTCGGCCCGCAACTGCTCGCCCGTGCTGATGTAGTTGGCCATGCGGCCGTAGCCGCCGAAGGGCGCGTTGCCGTCGTCGATGGACATCAGGGTCGTGTCGACGGTCACGGTGGTGCGCCGGCGCAGCGCCTCGACGAGGTCCGGTGCGTGTCCGTAGACGCTGGAGCCGAGGGCGCGTTCGGTGAACACGCCCGTGGTGAGGGTCGCGGCGAGGGCGTCGGCGTCGCGGTAGCCCACGACGTTGAAGACCGGCGCGAAGAACTCCGGGACCTGGAAGCGGGGCGTGACCTCGCCGCCGACGACGACGGCGGGCTCGATGCGGCGGGTGCGGAAGTCGACGCCGCCGCCGTGCACGATGCGCCGGCGGTTGCGCGCCAGGTACAGCGCGGCCTCCTCCAGGGCTCCCTCGTAGAAGATGGGGCCGTAGTCGGCGTCCGGGTCGGTGTACGGCCCGTAGCGCAGGGCCGCGACCTCGGCGACCAGGGCGTCGACGAAGGGGTCCAGCAGGTCCTCGTGGACGCAGAACAGGTCGGGGCCCAGGCAGTCCTGGCCGGAGTTCAGCACCCGGATCTCGACGGCGTCCCGTACGGCCTGCGCGACGTCGGCGCCGGGGGCGACGACGAAGGGGTTGACGCCGGAGCCGAGGAAGAGGAAGAGCTGCTCGGGGCGGAGCCGGGCCCGGATCTCCTCGGCGTTGGCGTAGGCGCCGGTGAACACGACGGCCTCGGCGGGCAGCACGTGGTCGTTCAGGAAGTCCCGCTGGCTGGCCGTGGTGAGTTCGACGGGCAGGCGGTGCCGGGCGGCCAGCATCTCGTGCAGCCGTCGCATCTGGTCCTTGACCTGGCTGGACGGCCGGAAGACGAGCCGCTCGGCGTAGAGCGAGGGGACCAGCAGGTAGAGGACGTACGAATAGAGCAGGACGTTGGACGGCATGAAGACCGCGAGCCGCGGCACCCGGCCCGGACGGTACTTCTCCGCTTCGGCGAGCGCGCCGTCCAGCGTCTTGACGGCCGCTTCGATCTCATAGGCCGCGGCGCGGTGGGTGGAGATCTCGCAGAGCAGCTCGTGCACGGGGCCGGGGTCCTCGGCGAGGAATCCGCGGACTCTTTGCAGGGCCTCCAGGCGGTCGGCGAAGGGGACGCCCTCCACCGCGGCCACCGCCCCCGACCGGTCGAGAACATGTGTCATAAATCCCCCTCAGGATGATGTCCTTGAAGAAGTAGCGTCAACATCCTGTCATCTGTTGTCAAATAAAGTCACGAACTCGGCCGGTCATATTCCGCGGAGCCCCGGCGCCGCCCAGCAGCACGCGACCACCAGGAGGTAGGCCGCCGCGATCAGGAGGATCGTCCAGGCCAGTCCCACCCCGCCGACGAGCGCGACGGCGGCGGACGCGCCCAGCGGCACGGCGGTCATGGCGACGGTGTCCACGGCCGCCGTCACCCGGCCGTACTGCTCCTCCTGCACGTGCCGCTGGAGGGCCGCGGTGCGGATCGGGCCCACGGGGGCCGCCACGGCCCCGAGGACGGCCAGCAGCGCGGCCCCCGCCGGGAGCGGCGGCAGGGCGGCGAGCGGGAGGAGCAGGAGGCCGGCCAGCAGGCTCGACCGGAGGTAGACCTCGCGCCGGCCGAACCGGTGCCCCACCGCGGCGAACCCCAGGGTTCCGGCCACCGTCCCCAGGCCGAACGCGGTGAGCAGCACGCCGAGGCCGGCCGCGCTGCCCAGGTGCTGGTAGGCGTACGTCACGAGGACCACTCCGGAGATCCCGCTGTCCAGCGCGTTGAACGCCGCCGAGGAGGCGGTCAGGGTGCGCAGGAGGCGGTGCCGGCGCAGGGTCCGCAGCCCGGCGCGCAGCCCCGCGAGGTAGCTCTCGGCGGAGCCGGAGCGGGTGCTGCGCGCCGGGGCCGCCACGCAGCAGGCGATGACGACGGCCGCCAGGCCGCAGGCCCCCGCGTCGATCAGCAGAACGCCCTCGGTGCCGAGCAGGGCCGCGGCGCCGCCGCCCAGCGGCGGCCCGCACAGCTGGGCCGTCTGGTACACCCCTCCCAGCAGGGCGTTCGCCCGCTCCAGCGGCATGCGGGCCGCCTCCGCGAGGCCCGGCACGAGGCCGGTGACGGCCGCCGCTCCCGGCATGTCGAGCAGGCTCGCCGCGAGGACCAGCGCGACGAGGGCGGGGAACCCGAGCCGGCCGGAGGCGTAGCACAGGGGGATGAGGGCCGCGGCGGTGCCGCCCACGAGGTAGGAGGCGACGGCCATGACCTTGAATCCCCAGCGGTCCACCAGGGGCCCGGCGGCGAAACCGGCGACCGCCACGCCGACGGCGACCACGGCGACGATCAGCCCGGTGCGGGCCACGCTGCCGGTGGTCCGCAGCACGAACCACGGGACGGCCACCACCATCATGGCCTCCCCCACCGCGCCGATCGCCACGGCGCACAGCAGGGCGTACATGCCCCGACGCCGCCCCCGCCGCCCTCCCTTTTCGGTCACATCTATCGACTCATGCATGACTCGATTATGACTAGGGGAACGTTCAAAGTGCGGTCAAGGAAGCGGCGAACAGGGGCTGGAACCGGGCATCACACCCCGTTGCCGCCGGTAGACTGCGGCGACATGGTCAGAGTCGGGTACGGCAAACTTCACAACAGCGAGCGATAACCTTGACGGTCGAACAACCAGAGTTCGGAAGGCGGGTGCGGGAGGTCCGCCGCGCGCGCGGCCTGTCCCAGACGGACATCGCCGGGGACGGAATGTCCCCCAGCTACATCTCCCTCGTCGAGAGCGGACACCGCACCCCCAGTCCCAAGGTGGTGCGCGCCATCGCGGAGCGCCTCGGCATCCCGCTCGACGAGCTCTCCTCCCCCGAAACCCCGCGCGAGCAACAGCGCACGCACCGCCTCGAACTGGTGGGCCGCCTGGTCGCCGCGCGGTCGTACCAGCGCGCCGGGGACCACGGGGCCGCGCGTGACGTGCTTCTGGACGTCATCCGCCAGGCCTCCGGTTCCGGCATGGAGGAAGCCCTGTGGGAGGCCCGCTGGGAGCTGGCCGCCACCCACGGCAGGCTGGGGGACGAGGCCGCCCGCGAGGAGACGCTGCGCCTGCTGCTGGCCGACCCCCTCACCGGCGCCGCCCCGCAGCTGCGCGCCCGCGTCGCCGTGGAGACGGCCGACCTGCTGCGGGGCTCGGGCAAGCTCTCCGAGAGCGTCCGCCTGTCCGAGGAGGCGCTGCGCGCCCTCCCGGCCGCCGAGGCGGGCGCCCCCGAGCGCCTCCAGGCGCAGGTGAGCCTGCTGTCCGGCTGGCTGGAGAGCGGCGAGTGGCAGCGCGGCGAAGAACTCTGCGACGACGTCGTGCGGTCCGCGGACGCCCTGCCCGCGGGCCAGTTGCGGGCCACCGCCCTGTGGGCGGCGGCCGAGTACCACTACGTCGCCGGGCGGCCCGAGCCGGCCCTCGGCCTTCTGGAGCGGGCCCTCGAGCTGACCGGCCCCGAGGCCGACGCGAAGGTGCGGGTGCGGATGCTGTGGGCCGCGGCCCTGCTCCACCTCGCCGCCGACCGCCCGGACACCGCCGGCGCCCTGGTGGAACGCTTCGGCCGGGCGGTGGAGGTCCTCGGCACGCCCGCGGACGCCACCCGCCTCGCGATGCTCCGCACGCTCGCCGAGCTGCGCCACGACGCGGAACGGGCCCTGGAGCGGGCCCGGGAGGCCGAGCGCGGCCGGGCGGAGCTGCCTCCGGTGGACCGGGCGCGCTGCACCGTGGCCCTGGCCCGCGCCTACCGGGCCGCCGGCCGCGCCGAGGAGGCGGAGGCCGAGTACAAGGCCGCGGCCGCCCTCTGCGAGGCGGCCGGGGCCTACCGCTTCGCGGCGGCGGTCTGGCGGGAGCTCAGCGTTCCCGGAGCCCCCGCCGGCACCGCCGACCACTGCGCCGTCGTCACGCCATGACCGCCTCCGGAGCCGTACACCCGGCCTGCCACGTGCGGACGGTGCGCAGCGGCCCGGAGGTGGCCGCCGACACCACCCGGTCCGGCACGGCCGTCGGCAGATCGACGACGTAGGCGCGGCGGAGGGCGTGCCCGCTCCCCGGCACGGGGCCGGGGACGAGTACCGCGCCGCCTCGTCCCCCGGGCAGGGCGTTCACCTCGTCCGCCAGCGACAGCCGGCCGGGGCCCCACAGCCGCAGGGCGGCCTCTTTACGGGCCCACAACCGGGCCAGCAGCCAGGGCTGCTGGGGCTCCTGCACCGAGTCCACCACCTGCCGCTCGCGCGGGGTGAACGGCAGGAACGCCGCGCCCGAGAACACCTCGGGCACGCAGTGCGCGCTGACGGCCACCGTCATGCGGTGCGCCAGCGCGACGATCAGGCGGCCGTCGTCGCGGCACACGCACAGCCCGATCGGCAGCCCCTCCAGCCGCGGCCGCCCGTACTGGTCGCGGACGAGCGGCACTTCCTCGGCGGGGCGGCCGAGCAACCTGCCCAGCAGGGCCCGCAACCACCCCGGACCGGCTTCCTCGCGGCGCGTTCCCCACCCGCCGGCGAGGCCGGGGCCGGCCCCGCCCCCCTCCTCTTGCGTACCCTCGTCGAAGGAGAGGACATGCAGTTCCCCGTCCTCCATCGACCAGGCGGCTCCTGGTTCCCATGTCCCCCGCTCACCAACTGTGGACTGCACTGTTCCCCCTTCGCAGCACCGGGTCAATGGGCTGCTTTCCTGCTGTGTGTCAAAGGGCTCGCCCGGCCCGCCGGACACCTGCGAGCCACTGCGCGACAGCCGTGCCCCCCTGCACGGGCAGCGACGGTCCGGCCACCCAATTGGGTGGTTACTGCGCGTTCCTGTGGTCGATGACAGGTTATCTCTACCCGCGTTGAACGATCACTCGCCGCCGGTTAATTCCTAGGTCGCTCACGGGCGTTGCCGGTCCCCCGGCGAGGGCGTGCCGGGCGATCACGTCGTTCTGGCGGAAGAACGCCGCGTCGGTGCCGGGCCGGGGGAACTGGGCGGGGCCCGCCACGGCCCGGTCCCGGTGCACCCGGCCGTCCGCCCCGACGGGGTGCATGGCGGGCCCGGACAGCCGCAGCATCCCGGTCCCGGCCGCCCCCGCCCGCTCCTCGACCAGCTCACCGCGGGCCAGCAGGGCGCGGACCAGCGGGTTGCCGACGCGCTCCGGGGCCGGCTGCTCCAGCCGCGCGTCCAGGAGCACGCGCGCCTCGTGCACGGCGGGGACGGCCGGGCTGGAGGCCCGTACGACGCCCCGGTCCGCGTCCGTCTCCACCGTCATGCCGGGGCCGGCGAACGTCACGATCCCCGCCTCGGCCAGCGCCAGCAGCTGCTCGGCGCGCAGCGGCGGCGGGCCGGAGCTCAGGAACGCGCCGAAGGCGAACCGCTCCAGCGCCTCCGCCACGGCCTGCGGCGCCATCTCGCCGGCCCGCCACAGCTCCTCGACGACGGCGCCCGTCGACGCCAGGGCGGCGACCAGGGCGGGCTCCGCGGTGTTCCGCGGGTCGCGCCGCCGGCGCAGCGACTCCGCCAGGTGGCCTCGGACGTGCTGCTGGAGGTCTTCGGCGTCCGCGAAGCTCAGCCCCGCCAGGGGCGCTTCGAGGCGGGCCAGGTCGAGCCGGTCGTCCGGGTCGGGGACGGCCGCGCAGATCAGCTGCTCGCGCCGGGCGCCGTCCGCCGGGCGGCTGCGGAACCGGGCGTCGAACTCCGGCCAGTCCATGGTGGTGCGTCCGGGGTGCCGCGAGAACAGCTCGTGGTAGTGGCTCCACGTCAGGTCCGCGACGACCAGCGGCCACACGTCGCGGGTGAAGGAGGCTCCCGGGCGGCCGAGGATCTCGCGGCAGGCGTCGAGGGTGGCGAACTGCGGCGGCCCGGGCGGGGCGGCCGCCGTCGCCGCGGGGCGCGGCGGGAGGGGCACCCCGCGCCGGGAGCCGGCGATCAGGTGCGGCTCCCGCCCGGACGGCAGGTAGCGCAGGCGGCCGTCCTCCCGGGCGAACCGCCCTCCGCGGCCCTCGGTCAGCAGCGCGAGGCAGTCGGTGAAGACCAGCCCCAGGCCGCGGACGACGACGGCCGCCCCGGGCGGGATCCCGTCCAGCCGCCGCGGGTCGGCGGGGCCGGGTCCGATCCGGGTGATCCCGGCGGGCGCCGGGTCCGGCCGGGCGCCCAGGTGGCCCGGGGCGATGACGACCTGGTCCGCGTCGACCGGCGGCAGCCCGCCGTCGAGCACGACGCGCTGGCCGCCGCCGGCGGCGGGGCGCCGCAGGTCCACCGCCCGGGCCCGGTGGACGAACAGCCGTACGCCGGGCGGCAGGTCGCGCGTGACCGTTTCGAAGAACCAGCGCAGGTAGCGCCCTTGGTCGGCGCGGGAGGCGTAGGCGCCGTCGTGGAACGGCCCGGCGAGCCACTGCCCGGTGGCCGGCCCGGGCCGCGCGGGGCCCTCGCAGGTGACGGAGGCGCCGGGGAACATGGTGACCTGGTCGGCCGCGGAGTTCATCCAGAGCAGCCGCGGCTGGTCTGTCCGCCAGGTGCGCCCGGCGCCCGGCGGGAAGGGATCGACCACGTGCAGGTCCAGGCGGCGGCCCCCGAGGAGGCCGGGGGCGTTGGCGAGGATCCGCTCGACGACCGACGTGCCGCGCGGGCCGCAGCCGATGACGCAGATCCGGTGGGTGCCCGGTGCGCCCCGGGGCACCGGTTCGTGGTGTGGACAGTGCCCGTGCCCCTCGCGGGCCGGTGCGTCGGCGACCGTCATGTCTCCCCCGTCTTTCCTTTCCTTCGGTCTCTTTCCTTTGCGTGGTGCCGCGGGTGGTCAGCCCGCGGCGCGCGGGGCGGCGGCCCGGAGGGCCAGGTCCGCCTCGATGCGGTCGGCGGCCGCCGCCGCGCCGCCCGCCGCGCGGGTCACGTCCCGCATCCGGGTCAGGGCGTCCCGCACGCCCGGGTCCCCGGCGACCTTCAGCACGGTCTCGCGCAGCGTCGCGGCGTCGAGCGCGCCCGGGTCGAGGCGGGCCCCGAGCCCGAGGTCCGCGATCCGGGCCGCCACGGCCTCCTGCTCGTGCATCTGGGGGACGGCGACCATCGGCGTGGCGTGGGTCAGGGCCTCCATGGCGCTGCCCATGCCGGCGTGGGTGACGAAGGCGGCGGCGTGCGGGAGGACGTCGAGGTAGGGGACGTAGGGGTGCGCCTCGACGTTGGCGGGCAGTTCGCCGAGTCCGGCGGGGTCGATCCGCGAGCCGTAGGACAGCACCACGTGCCAGGGAAGGTCCCGGAAGGCCTCGCCGCACGTCCTGAAGAAATCGGGCCGGTCGTTGTACGAGGTGCCGAGGGAGATCAGCAGGACCGGCCGGCCGTCGGCCGGCGGCCGCCACTGCCGCTGCCGGGTGCGGTCCCTCGTGCTCAGGCAGGGGCCCACGAAGGCGAAGGAGTCGTCGAAGGTCTCGCCGCGGAACTGGAAGGCGCGCGGGAAGAAGGCCAGCCGCACCCGCTCGGTGTGGGCGAGGAAGCGGCTCACCGGCGTCCGGGCGAGGCCGTGCTCGGCCAGGAAGGAGGCCATCCCGCGGGCGAAGGCCAGCAGTTCGGCGTCGACCGGGTGGCCGGCGAGGAACTCGGCCTCCAGCGAGAAGTGCTCGTTGGACACGAACGAGGGCCACATCTCCACGCCCGGCAGCCGCCACTTGGCGGCGAGGACCCGGCCCGCCCAGGCGAGCCCGTCGTACGCGACGGCGTCGGGGCGGTCCCCGCCCCAGGCCTCCTCGATCACGGGCAGGGTGGCCCGGGCCTCCATCAGGAACTCGGCCGGGGCGACGGAGGGGACGTCGTCGTCCGGGTACTCGGGCAGCGTGAACGCGTAGCTGACGGGCTCGGCCCCCACCGCCCGGACCCGGCCGGCGAACTCCTCCGTCACCGCCCAGCTGACCCGGTGCCCGCGCCGGACGAGCTCCTCGGTCACGGCGAGCGGCGGGTTCATGTGGCCGTCTCCGGAGACGCCTACGAACGCGATGTGGAACGGCATGTCATTCCTTCCTTGAGGGGCTCCCACCACGTGCGGTGCGCCCGGTACCAGGCGACGGTCTCGGCCAGTCCGCTCGCGAAGTCCCTGCGCGGCCGGTAGCCGAGTTCGGTGCGGATCTTCGTGCAGTCGACGGAGTACCGGGCGTCGTGCGCCTTGCGGTCCGGCACGTGCTCGACGGAGTCCCAGCCGGCGCCGCACGCTTCGAGGACGAGGCCGGTCAGTTCCTTGTTGGTCAGTTCGGTGCCTCCCCCGATGTGGTAGACCTCGCCCGGCCGGCCGCCCGTGCGGACGAGCTCGATGCCCTGGACGTGGTCGTCGACGTGGAGCCAGTCGCGGACGTGGCTGCCGTCGCCGTACAGCGGTACGGGGCGGCCGTCGAGGAGGTGGGTGACGAAGAGCGGGATCACCTTCTCGGGGTGCTGGTGGGTGCCGTAGTTGTTGGAGCAGCGGGTCACCCGCACGTCGAGGCCGTGGGTGCGGTGGAAGGCGAGCGCGATCAGGTCGCCCGCCGCCTTCGTGGCCGCGTACGGCGAGTTGGGGCGCAGCGGCTCGTCCTCGGCCCAGGAGCCCGCGCCGATGGAGCCGTACACCTCGTCCGTGGAGACGTGGACGAGCGTCCTGCCGCCGTGCCGCACGAGGGCGTCCAGCAGCGTCTGCGTCCCCAGCACGTTGGTGCGGGAGAACTCGGCGGCGCCGGCGATGGACCGGTCGACGTGGGACTCGGCGGCGAAGTGGACGACCTGGTCGTGCGCGGCGACGAGCCGGTCGATCAGCCCGGCGTCGCACACGTCGCCGTGGACGAAGGCGAACCGCGGGTCGTCGCGGACGGCCGCGAGGTTGGCGGGGTTGCCCGCGTAGGTGAGCCGGTCCAGCACCGTCAGGCGGACCTCCGCCGGGCCGCCGGGGCCCAGCAGGCTCCGCACGTAGTGCGAACCGATGAATCCCGCGCCTCCGGTCACCAGGATGCGCAGGGGAACGTTGCCGTGATGCATGAAGGGATCCGCACCTCATCGCGGTCGTGACGGTCTGTCGGGCCAGGGGATCCGGCGGATCCCGGGAGGGGTTTCACGCGCCGGGGGCCGGGGGGAGCGCGTAGCCGGGGACGTAGCGGTCGAGGACGTCGCGGTAGGGGGCGGCCGGGGCGGTGCCCGGGGCCCGGCCCAGCATCCGGTCGAGCTTGCGCACCGAGACCCGGTGCCCGTGGTCGCGCCGGACGTACTCGCGCTCCGGCTCCCTGCCCAGGAGCGCGCCGATGTGCGTGACCATGTCCTCGACGGGGACCGGGACGCCCGAGGCGACGTTGACGACCTCGCGGGACGCCCCCGCCGCCAGCAGGGAGTCGGTCGCGTCCAGGAAGTCGCGGACGTCCAGGATGTCCCGGCACGCTCCGCGGTAGACGTGCACGCGGCCGCCGAGGATCTGCCGGGTGAGGGCGGGGACGAGCTGGTGCGGGGCCTGGCCCGGTCCGACGACGTGGCTCAGCCGCAGGATCAGCCAGTCGCACCCCGCCTCGCGGACGATCCCCTCCATCATGCGCTTGTGCCGGCCGTACGGCGTGGTGGCGGGGTGGGCGCACTCCTCGGTGCCCGTGCAGCCGGGCGCGCCGTAGACCGAGGCGGAGGCGGTGGAGAAGAACAGCAGTTTCCTGCCCCGCCGCTTGCACTGCGCGGCCGTTCCGGCGACGAGGCGGGCCTCCCGCCGGAAGTCCCGGACGGGGTCGGCGCCCGCGATGTCGGAGACCCCGGCGGCGAGGGCGACGACGCCCTCGTGCCGTGCGGAGATCCGCCGCAGGCTCCCCGCGAGGAATCCGGTGCCGATGACTTCCATGAGCTGCTCCGGCTGTGACTGGGCGGTCAGGGGACGATCTGGACCCGGCTGTGGTCGCCGAGCACGAGGCGGTGGGCGCGGGGTGTGCGCCCGGCCCGGCGGACCTGCACGTTCCGGCCGATGACGGAGGCCTCGATGCGCCCCACGCCCTCGATGCGGGAGCCGTCGAGGACGATGGAGAACTCCACCTCGCTGTTGTCGATGGCGCAGTGGCCGGCGATCGAGGTCGAGGGGCCCACGTAGGAGTCGGTGACGGTGGTGTGGGCGCCGACCAGGGCCGGGCCGACGATGCGGGAGCGCACCACGCGGGCGCCCTCGCCGATGTGCACGCGGCCGATGATCTCGCTCGCGGCGTCCACCGCGCCCTCGACGCCGCTCTCCACGGACTCCAGCACCGAGCGGTTCACTTCGAGCAGGTCGTCGACGTTGCCGGTGTCCTTCCAGTAGCCGCTGACCACCGTGGGCCGTACGGTGCGGCCCTGGTCGATCAGCCACTGGAGGGCGTCGGTGATCTCCAGCTCGCCCCGTTTGGAGGGGCCGATGGCGCGCACCGCCTCGTGCACGGCCGGCGTGAACAGGTAGACCCCGATCAGGGCCAGGTCGCTGCGCGGTTCCTCCGGCTTCTCCTCCAGCCGCAGAACGCCGCCGTCGGGGCCGAGTTCGGCGATGCCGAACTCCCGGGGGCGCGCGACCCGGGTGAGGAGGATGCCGGCGTCGGGCCGCTCCTCGGCGAAGCGGGCGACCAGTGCGCTGATCCCGCCGACGAGGAAGTTGTCGCCGAGGTACATGACGAAGTCGTCGTCGCCCAGGAACTCGCGGGCGACGAGCACGGCGTGGGCGAGGCCGAGCGGCTGCTGCTGGCGGATGTAGGTGATGGCGGCGCCGAACCGGGCGCCGTCGCCGAGCGCGGCGTGGATCTCCTCCTCGGTCTCGCCGACGATCACGCCGATGTCGGTGATGCCGGCTTCGACGAGGGACTCGATCCCGTAGAAGAGGATGGGCTTGTTGGCCACGGGCACGAGTTGTTTGGCCCCGGTGTGGGTGAGGGGCCGCAGTCTGCTGCCGGTGCCGCCGGCGAGGACGAGTGCTTTCATTCCGGTCCTGTCAACGTAAGCGGGTGGGGTGGGGTGGAGGGAAGGGCGGGACGGGCGGGGCTCAGTGGCCCATGCCCGCACCGCCGTCCACCGGCAGGACGGCGCCCGTGACGTAGCCCGCGCCGGGGCCGGCGAGGAAGGCGACGGCCGCCGCCACTTCCTCGGGCCGGGCCATGCGCCCCAGCGGGACACCGGCGAGGATCGCCTCCCTGCGGGCCTCAAGGAGGGCGGCGGCCATGTCCGTGTCGGTGAGCCCGGGAGCGACCACGTTCACGGTGATGCCGCGGCTTCCCACTTCACGGGCCAGCGAGCGGGCGAACCCGATCAGGCCCGCCTTCGAGGCCGCGTAGTTGGCCTGGCCGGCCTCTCCCGAGAGGGCGACCTGCGAGGAGAGGAGGACGATCCGCCCCCACCGGGCGCGCACCATGCCGCGCAGCCCTTGCCTGACGGCCCGGTGGGCACCGGTCAGATTGGTGTGCAGCGCGGCGGTGAAATCGTCCTCCGACATCGTGAGCAAGAGCCGGTCGCGGGTAATTCCGGCATTCACGACGAGCACTTCCACGGGGCCGTGCTCGGCCTCGGCCCGAGCAAAGGCCTGCTGCACGCTGTCAAGCTTTGTGACATCACACGGCACCCCGAACAGACCATCCGGCGCAGGGCCGTTCCGGTAGGTGACCGCCACCCGGTTCCCGTCCGCGGCGAGCCGCTGCGCGACCGCCCGTCCGATGCCCCGGTTCCCTCCGATGACCAACGCGGAGCGTGACACCGCCCCTCCCCCCTCAACTGCCGTCCGCAAGGGCCCGGCTCCGGCTCTCCCCGTGCACGCCCGGCCGGCCGTCTCCTCCGGGTGGAGGATGAGGCGGCGGGCCCGCGGGTCCGTCGATCGATGTGGTACCAACTCATCCGGTGGACGGAGGACCGCCGTTCACCTGCTGACCTAACCTGACTCGTGGGCACGGGGCCCGCCCGCCCACCCCGCACCGACACGCAAGGAGACCGATCACCGTGGCTTCCCCCGCAAAGAACGTCAGCGAAGGCGCCATCTGCTTCGTCATCGGCCTCGCCCTCCGGCTGTTCACCGAGGACGTCCACATTCCCGTCTTCACCCTCACCAAGGTGGGCGTGGTGCTGATGGCTATCGGCGGCATACAGCTCCTCTACGGGGTGTACCAGTCGGTGAGCAACCGGAACGGCAAGACCAGTTCCTGACAAGAGACTGCCACGCTCTCCGCTGAATTGACAGTTTATTGACTGGCTATGACTGTTGATGCAAGATACCCCACAGGACCGTGGCACGGACGAGGGGTGAGGGCCGCATGGGGGAACACCGCGACGACTCGGGGAGCGCTCTCCCCCTGATCTCCCTCGCGGCCGGCGGCCCCGCCGTGCCGGACACCGCGCTCGCCGCCGCGGCGGCCGCGGCCGGGCCGGAGGCGCTGCTCGGCGAGCCGTCCGTGCACACCAAGCCCGTGGCCGCCGTGAGCGCCGCGCTCGGCGCCGCGCTCTCCGCCCTGCCCGGGCCGCTGCGCACCACCGCCCCGCTGTACGTCCTGTGCGACGACTACAGCGTCCTGGCCGCCCGCCGCCTCGCCGCGCGCTGCCTGGACACCGGCCGCCGGCTGCGCCCGTCGGACTCCGTCGCGGCGGAGACCTCCGAGCTGGTGCGCCCGTACCTCACGGAAACCGGCCACCGCGGGCGGTGCTACCTCCTCGCGGGGACGACCGCGCCCGCGGCGCTGCGGCTGGCGGCTCCGGGGAGCAGGCCCGCCACCGTCGTCTGCGAGTTCGCCCTGCTGCCCGGCGAGGACCCGCACGCCCCCGGCGTCCTGGCCGTGGCCGCCGTGTGGGGAGCCGGGTCGCCCCCCGCCGCGCCGCGGACCGCGGAGCACCCCGTCCCGTCGGCGCTCCTCGACGCGCTCGCCCAGGAAAGGCACACAGCCCATGTCTGACGTCGTCATCAGCGGACTCGGACTGCTCACGCCCTTCGGGCGCGGCGTCGGCACCTACTGGCGCCGCCTCCTCGCCGGGCACAGCGCCCTCGCCCCCGCCCGGCGCTTCGCCGCCGGACCCTACCGGGGCGAACCCATCGGCGAGGTGCCGGAGGCGCCGGAGCCCGGCCCCGGCGCCTCCGGCAGCCACCAGCAGGCCTACGCCTCGGCCGCCGTCGAGGACGCCCTGCGGGCGGCCCGGCTGCCGCGGGTGCCCGACGACGCCCTCGTGATCCTCGTCGGCCAGTCCCCCCTGCCCGCGGCCGGCTCCCCCCTCGACTCCCCCCTCGACGCGGAGGAGCGGGAGTTCCTGGGGCCCGGCGCGACCGGCCTCCTCGCGCACGGCCGCGCCGTGCACCTGACCCACGCCTGCGCCTCGGCCCTGTTCGCCGTCGCCTTCGCCCGCGAGGCGCTGCGCGCGGGAGCGGCCCCGCTGGCGGTCGTGGCGGGCGCCACGGCGCTCAACCACTACGAATACGCCAGCATGGACGTGGTCCGGGCGCTGGACCGGGCGGCGGCCCGGCCCTTCGACACCGCCCGGGAGGGCATCTCCCTGGGCGAGGGCGGCGGCGCCCTGGTGCTGGAGCCCGCCGGGCGCGCCCGCGCCCGCGGACTGGAGCCGGACGTCGTCGTCGCCGGCACGGGCTGCCGGGTCGCGGCCGGCAAACCCGTCGCGTCGGACGGGGGCTCCGTCGCCGACTGCCTGCGCGAGGCGCTCGACGAGGCCCGCACCGACCGCCTCGACTACGTGCACGCGCACGCCACCGGCACCCCCCAGGGCGACACCGCCGAACTGCAGGCCGTCGAGGCGGTGGCCGGGGAGCACGCCTGGGAAGGGCTCCCGGTCAGCTCCCACAAGGGAGCGATCGGGCACCTGCTGCACATCTCCGGCGCCGCCGGCGTGGCCGCCGCGGCCATGGCGCTGCGCACCGGGGTCGCCCCGCCGACCGCGGGGCTGCGCACGCCCGAGGAGACCCGGCGCGTGCGGCTGCCGATGACACCGCTGGAGATCCCCGGGGCCTCGGTCGCGGCCGTGAACAGCTTCGGCTTCGGCGGGAACAACGCGACGGTGATCCTGCGCCGCGCGTAGCGGCCGCGCGCAGCGGGGGCCGCCGGGCGGCCGGGCCCGGAGGGTGACCGAACCTCGCGGCCGAATTCGGCACGTATATCCTCTTCGCTGGTCCAGCGAAGAGCGAGAGGGAGTCCCCCGTGTCCGAAAACCCTCCGCGCCGCCGGCGCCCCACGCCCGGGAACGCCCCCGGCAGCACCCCCCGGAAGCACTCCTGGCTCCGCCCGCCGAACGGCCGCGCGGACGACGGTGCCGCCACCCCGCCCGCCGCGCCCGCGGCCGGATCCGGGGGCGGGCCCGGGGGCGGCGCGGGCAGCGTCGTGCACGCCGCGGTCTACCGCGACGGCCGGCGCGTCGCCACGCCGGACTCCCTGGCGGATACGTACCGCCGCCTGCGCGAACAGCCCGAGGGCATGGCGTGGATCGGCCTCCAGCGCCCCAGCGAGAGCGAACTCCTCTCCCTCGCCGAGGAGTTCGGCCTGCACCAGCTCGCGGTCGAGGACGCCCTGGAGGCCCACCAGCGCCCGAAGCTGGAACGCTACGGCGACACGCTGTTCGTGGTCCTGCGGGCGGCCCGCTACCTGGACGCCCCGGAAGAAGTCGACTTCGGCGAGCTCCACCTCTTCGTGGGCCCCGACTTCGTGATCACCGTCCGGCACGGCGCCGCCCCCGACCTGTCGGCCGTACGCCGCCGCATGGAGGCCACCCCGGAACTGCTGTCCCTGGGCCCGGAGGCGGTGCTGTACGCGATCCTCGACGCCGTGGTCGACGGCTACGCCCCCGTCGTCGCGGGCGTGCAGAACGACATCGACGAGATCGAGACCGAGGTCTTCAGCGGCGACCCCGCGGTCTCCCGCCGCATCTACGAACTCGCCCGCGAAATGGTGGAGTTCCAGCGCGCGACCCGCCCCCTGGTCGGCATGCTGCACGGCCTGATGGCCGGCTTCGCCAAATACGGCACCGACGACGAACTCCAGCGCTACCTCCGCGACGTCGCCGACCACGTCACCCACACCAGCGAGCGCGTCGACGGCTTCCGCTCGGCCCTCACGGACATCCTCCAGGTCAACGCCACCCTCGTCACCCAGCAGCAGAACGCGGAGATGCGCGCCCTGGCGGAGGCGGGCTTCGAACAGAACGAGGAGATCAAGAAGATCTCGTCGTGGGCGGCGATCCTGTTCGCTCCCACGCTGGTGGGAACGATCTACGGCATGAACTTCGACGCCATGCCCGAGCTGCACTGGGCGTTCGGCTACCCGTTCGCGATCCTGCTGATGGCAGCGGTGTGCACGAGCCTGTACTTCATCTTCAAGCGGCGGGACTGGCTCTGAGGCGGCGGGGACGGGGCGGGGTGCGGTGCGGGTCGCACCCCGCCGTTCCTAGCGGGTGACCTGGCCGCCGCGGCCGGCGAGGGCGCCGGTGATGCCCATCGGGACCGCCAGGACCACCAGGGCGATCAGCCCCGCGGTCCAGGCGCCGGTCAGGTCGCGGGCGGCGCCGAAGGCCGTGGGGCCCAGGGCCGCCAGCAAGTAGCCCACGCACTGGGACATCGCGGACAGCAGGCCCGCGTCGTGCGTGGTGCGGGCGCACATCGACATGTACGCGATGCCGAGCGAGAGCACCGCCCCGAGGCCGAGGCCCAGGACGACGGCCCACAGCACCGCCGCACCGGTCGGCGCCGCGATCAGGCCGGCGAAGGCGGCCATGCACAGCACGGTGCCGATCACCGCCAGGTAGCTCTGCCGCCGGGACCGCTGCGCCCACACCGGCACCAGCAGCGAGGTGACCATGGCGGAGCCCATGCAGACCGCCAGCAGCACGCCGGCGCCGCCCTCGCTCCAGCCGTGGTCGATGTAGAACGACGGCAGCCAGGTGGTCGCGGTGTAGTAGAGCAGCGACTGGAAGGCGTAGAAGAGGGCGACCGCCCAGGCCAGGCGGCTCCGCCAGATCGAGCCGCCCGCCTGCGCCGCCACCGGCGGCTGCGCACGGTCCCGGCGCAGCTTCGGTGCCCACACCAGCAGTGCCGCCAGGGCGAGCACGCCCCAGACGGCCAGGCCGCCGGCCCAGGTCAGCGACAGCGCGTCGCGCAGCGGCACGGTCGCCGCGGCCGTGACGGCGCCGCCGCCGACGAGCATGGTGGTGTGCAGGCCGGACATCAGCCCGACCTGCTGCGGGAAGTCCCGTTTGATCAGCGCGGTGATGACCACGTTGGCGATCGCCACCGCGGTGCCGACCAGGAACGTCCCGGCGAACAGGGGGAACAGCTCCGGGGCGAGCCGCACCGCGCTGCCGGCCAGCAGCACGGCCAGCACCGCGACCAGGGTGCGCTCCATGCCCCAGCGGCGGGCCAGCCGGGGCGCGAGCGGGGCGAAGATGCCGAAGCAGATCAGCGGCAGCGTCGACAGCGCGCCGGCGCCGCCGTTGGACAGGCCGGTGACGTGCCGGATCTCGTCCAGCAGCGGCGAAACGGCCACGATGGCGGGCCGCATGTTGATCCCGACCAGCAGCACCGCCAGCGCGTACCAGAGCAGGCGGCGGCTCCCCGGAGCGCCGCGGGCGGGACCGGGCCCTGGCTCGTCCGCCGTCCCGCGGGGCGGTGAAACCGTGGTTTCCGATTCAGGGGGTGGGGTCACGAACCATCCTTCCGGTTCTGGTCGGGCAGCGGTGTCCGCGGTCAGGCAGCGGCGGCGGCAGCGAACGGCACGGGCTTCCCGTCGCCGGGGGCGATGCCGTTGATGCCCCGGGCCGCGGCGGCCCGCAGGAACCGCCCGCGCACGTCGTGCTGTTCGGTGTAGTAGGGCGGGTTGTTGAAGAGGTCGTAGTGGATCGCGCAGGCGGTCGACGCCCCCAGCACGACCGCCGCCTCGACGGCCTGCTCCGGGGTGAGCGTGGCGGGCTGGTTGGTGGGCGTGATGCCCTCGCGGCGGGCCATCACCCCGGCGATGGGCAGGAACGCGACGTCGAAGGGACCGTACTCGCGCGCGATCTCCCACCATTTTCCGTGCCAGATGGTGTCGCCGAAGTGGATGACGCGCAGCCCGGGGGCCTCCACGATCCACGCGACCTGGTCGTCGCCGCGCCAGTCGTGGGAGGGCACGGGGATGGTGGTGAAGGGCCCGATCCGGCGGCGCTCGCCCATGTCCTGTGCGACGGCGGCCACCCCCATCTTCCCGAGGGCGTCCACGATCGGGGTGTGGCAGCCCACGGTGCAGCCCTCGGTGGCGGCGAACTCCGCGAGCAGCAGCCGGTCGCAGTGGTCGGGGTGGAGGTGGGTGACGAAGGCGTGGGTCCGTACGCCCGGGGGCGCCTCGATGCCGGGCAGGGGACGCCGGGGCATGCCCTGGAACCCCGCGAGGTCCGCGGGGTTCTTGAGCGCGTCGATGACGATCCGGTCGTCCCCGGAGGCCACTTCGACGCCGGCCCAGGCGAGACGCCGCAGGGTGACGGTCTCGGCCGAACTCATGGTGTGCTCCTCGTGCCGCTGTCGGTGATCACTGCCCGGTGACGCCGAGGCCCCGGGAGACCCGGTCGCCCAGGTCCTTGTGGACGCTGCGCCAGTAGTCGACGACGCGCTCCTTGGTCCCGGTGCGCACCTCGGGGGCCGAGGCGTGCGCGACGATGTTGGCCACCAGGTGGTCGCGGTCGGTGTCGGTCATGACCTTCTCCCACAGGGCGCGGGCCTGGCCGAAGTCGTCGTCCTCGGCGTGCAGCCGGTGCGCGCTGCGCACGATCTCGCCGGCGACCTCGTAGTGCTCGCCGGCGAGCAGGAGCGGGTCGGCGACCGGGCCGGCGAAGCTGTTGGGCGCGTAGACGGGGTCGCCCGGGTTGTCGTACCGCATGGAGCCGTCGCGGTTGTACGAGTGGACCGCGTTCTTGGGCCGGTTGACCGGCAGCTGCAGGTAGTTGGCGCCGATGCGGTAGCGGTGGGTGTCGGGGTAGCTGAACAGCCGTCCCTGCAGCATCTTGTCCGGGGAGGCCCCGACCCCCGGGACCAGGTTCGACGGTTCGAAGGCGGCCTGCTCGACCTCGGCGAAGTAGTTCTCCGGGTTGCGGTGGAGCGTGAGCGTGCCGATGTCGAGGGGCGGGTAGTCCTCGTGCGGCCAGATCTTGGTCAGGTCGAACGGGTTGAAGCGGTAGTCCGCGGCGTCCTCGAAGGGCATGACCTGAACCTGGAGGGTCCAGGTCGGGTGGTCGCCCTTCCGGATCGCCTCGTGGAGGTCGCGGATGTGGAAGTCGGGGTCCTCGGCACCGGCGGCCGCGGCCTCGGCGTTGGTGAAGTTCCTGATGCCCTGGTCGGTCTTGAAGTGGTACTTCACCCAGAACTTCTCGCGGGCGGCGTTGTACCACAGGAAGGTGTGGCTGCCGTAGCCGTTCATGTGCCGCCAGGAGTACGGGGTGCCGCGGTCTGACATCAGGATCGTGACCTGGTGCGCCGACTCGGGCGAGAGCGTCCAGAAGTCCCACTGCATGTTGTTGTCGTGCAGGTGGTTGTCGGCGCGCCGCTTCTGCGAGTGGATGAAGTCGGGGAACTTCTGCGGGTCGCGGATGAAGAAGATCGGGGTGTTGTTCCCGACGATGTCGTAGTTGCCCTCTTCGGTGTAGAGCTTGACCGCGAAACCGCGCGGGTCGCGGGCGGTGTCCGCGAAGCCGAGCTCGCCGGCGACCGTGGAGAAGCGCAGGAACAGCTCGGTGCGCTTGCCGCGCCGGAAGACGTCGGCCTTGGTGAACTGGCTGACGTCCTCGGTGATCTCCAGGGTCCCGTAGGCGCCGCCGCCCTTGGCGTGCACGACCCGCTCGGGCACGCGCTCGCGGTCGAAGTGCGCGAGCTTCTGGATGAGGTAGTGGTCCTGCAGCAGCAGGGGCCCGTCGGCCCCCACGGACTGCGAGAACTCGTCGCTCGGTACCGGGATACCGCTGTCCGTGGTCGTCACGGGACGACTCTCGGTCATGGCACGTTCCCTTCGCTTGACGGTTGGCGGTCGATCTGGTGCGGCGGACGCCGGCACAACGCCCCGGAGCGGCACAGCCCGTGGAGGCTGCGCCGCTGGGGGTGGGGACGCGACTAGGCGAGTTCCGCGCGGAGCAGCCAGTTGCGCGCCGCTCCCCTGACCTCGCGGGGCTGGACGGCGTACGGCCAGCGGCCCTCGCCGGCGCCGGGCTCGCCCGGCTCCTTGAGCTCGCGCACGGTCCAGCCGGTGCCGGCCATGAACTCCTCGGGCTCGTCGGTCCCGAAGAGCCAGGGGATCCCGTCCTCGTTGAGGGAGGACAGGAAGATCTGGGTGGCCGGGCTGCGCAGGAGCGCCTTGCTGAGGATGTCCACCGCGACCTCGCTGCCGGGGGCGGAGTTGGCCGCGAAGGTGCGCATCAGCGTGGCGGACTGTTCCTCGGTCAGGAAGAAGAGCAGGGCCTCGGGGATCCAGAGGGTGGGCTGCGCGGGGTCGAAGTCGGTGGCGCGCAGCGCCGCGGACCAGTCCCCGGCGAGGTCCGCCCCGACCCGCTGCAGGTTCACGGTCGGCGCCGGGGACCCCAGCTGGGCGAGGCGCTTCTCCTTCTCGTCGATCAGGGCCTGGTGGTCGACCTCGAAGACGCGGACGTCCTGCGGGAGCGTCAGCCGGTAGGCCCGGGTGTCCATGCCGGCCGCGATCAGCACGACCTGCCGGATCCCCTTCTTCACCGCGTCGTTGATGGCGTCGTCGAGGTAGCGGGTGCGGACGGCCACGAACTCGACGAGTCCGCCGCCGCCGTAGTGGTCGAGCAGCTCGAACCCCTTGGGCTCGGCGAGCGCGCGGGCCAGCGGGTCGACGAAGAGGGCGTCGCTCCGCTCGCTCTCCAGGGCGCGGGCGGCCGCGGTCCACTGCGACGTGTAGGACACGGTCTCCATGACGGGCTCCGTTCTCGGGATCGGGAAGGATCTGGTCAGGCGTGCTTGGGACGGCACCGGAAGCGGGCGTTGAGGATCAGCGTCAGGACCTCGTCCCCGTCCGCGTTCACCAGGCGTCCGCGGTTGCGGACGATGCGGAAGTCGGGCGCGGAGAGGGAGGGGAGGACGGCGGCGATCTCGCAGGTGCCGGTGAGCACGTCGCCCGGGCGGACCGGCTGCAGGAAGCGCACCTCGTCGACGCCGGGCGAGCCCTCGACGGTGCCCTCGGCCGCGGCGTCGGGCAGCAGCGTCGTCACGTACAGGCGCATCCAGATCGCGGCGGTGTTCCACCCGCTGGCGATGAGGCCGCCGAAGGCGGAGGCGCGCCCCGCCTCCTCGTCGAGGTGGTACGGCTGCGGGTCGTAGGTGCGGCCGAAGGCGGTGATCTCCTCGGCCGTCACCTTGTGCGACCCGAGGTCGAAGCTGCTGCCGATGGTGTAGTCCTCGGCGTGGACCAGACGGTCCATCAGAAGTACTTCCGCTCG
Source organism: Streptomyces sp. XH2 (assembly GCF_049725035.1). Lineage (NCBI taxonomy): Bacteria > Bacillati > Actinomycetota > Actinomycetes > Kitasatosporales > Streptomycetaceae > Streptomyces > Streptomyces sp. XH2. Next base: position 368,901 of record NZ_JBMMMZ010000009.1, read on the forward strand.
ATGGCCTCCAGCGTGCGGAAGTCCTCGAGGTCGATGGCCTCGTGGTCGATCTCCACGCCGCTGGCCTCCTCGACCGTCAGGACGAACTCGACGAAGGAGAGCGAGTCGACGAGACGGGCCTTGATGAGGTCCTCGTCCGCGGCGATGGAGGTGCGCTCGGGGTGCTTGGCCAGCAGCCAGTTCCGCACGGTGTCAAGGTTGGACGAGGTGGTGCTCGGCATGGGTTTCCTCCTTGTGCGGGTGCATGTGCGGGTACGTGTGCGTGTGCGTGGGCGTGTGCGGGTGCCCGGGGCGTGCCGCCGCCGTGGCTGCGACGGCGACGGCGAACAGTTCTTCGTGGGAGATGCTGACGTCGACGGCTTCGATTCCGGCGTCGGCGGCCCAGCGGTGCGCGGGCCCGGTGAGCCGGACGAACGGCCACTCGCCGGGGCTCTTGAGGATCTCGATGGACTGCCAGGGGAGCGGCCGGCCGGGGACGTGGAGCACCTTGAACACCGCTTCCTTCGCCGCGAGGCGGCCGGCGACTCCGTGGAGGTCCCAGCCGCCGGGGAAGCGGCTCAGAGCGATCTCCGCGGGGGTGAGCATCCGGTGCAGCCGGGCGTCGTCGCCGGCGTCCGTCATGGCCCGCACCCGGGTCAGGGGGACGAGGTCCACGCCGACCCGGATCGCGGCGCCGCTCACGCGGCCGCGGCGTTGACGGCGGCGCGGGCCTCCTGCAGGTCGCCGCCGAACCGGTCGCCGAGGACCGCCAGCCACCGTTCGAGGCCGAAGGCCACGCACCCGGTGAAGGCGTGCTCGCCGGTGCCGTCGACGGTGATGGCGCACCGTTCGCCGAAGAAGTTGCGGTGGGTGTTGACGGAGGCGATGGCCAGTCCGTCGGCCTGGAACTCGTGCTTGACGGGGCTGAGCCGCTGCAGGAGGGCCCGGCCGCCGTCCCGTTCGAAGAACGGGTCGGAGGCCGCCTCCTTGTGCAGCTCCAGGCCGAGTTCCTTGGCGAACCGCTCGATCCGGTCGGCGAAGCGGGCGATGACGTCCTGGGTGTGCTCGAACGTTCCGATGGCCACGATCTCGCGCATCTGGAAGCTGAGCAGCCGCCTCAGCCCTTCGTACTTCTCCTCGTTGCGGAAGCACCGGTTGATGAGGGTGATGGTGGTGTCGGGGGCCACCGACTGCCGCTCGAAGTAGAGGTAGGCGCCGTAGCAGCTGGAGTGCGGCAGCCCGAGGAACGGGGGGTCGACGTCGCGGCTGGCGAAGGCGCCTCCCACCGGTGCCGGCGGGGCACCGGTGACGTCCAGCGGGCCGCCGACGAACTGCAGGTGCGGGAAGTTGGCGTAGACGTCGAACTTCTCCAGGTCGCGCAGCGGGTAGACGGGCGGCGGCATGATCTCCCGCGCGCCGGCCTCGGCGGCCCAGCCGGTGAGGGTGCGGTCCAGGTCGCGCAGCAGGTCGGTCTGGTCGGGGCCGAGGATGGTGAGCGCACCGCCCTGGGCCGTCGAGAGCGTCGTGGTCACGCCTGCCCCCGTCCCACGGGCGTCCGGGCGGAACCGAGGTCCCGGTCGGGCAGGATCCCGGTCTTGACGAGGTAGTTGAGCGGCTTGCGGAAGACCTGCTGCTGGAACTCCGCGCTGCGCGGGGAGGCCAGCAGGCGCCGCCGCACGGCGAACGGTTCGGGAATGCCGGCGTCCCGGTAGACGTGCGGGTTGAACAGGGACTCGAAGCTGTAGTTCAGGTAGCGCCGGATGTACGCCCTGACCCGGTCGAGCTCCTCCTCGGAGGCGCTCGCCGTCAGGTCCTTGAAGAGCAGGGAGACCAGTTCGCGGCCGAAGGCGATGTGCCGGGACTCGTCCTGGTGGTGAATCCGGTTGACCGCCCGGATGGTGTCGTGGAGCCGCTCGTCGGCCGCCATCGTGCTGTTGAAGTGGTCGACCAGCTCCTCGAAGAGGAGGATGCGCAGGAACACCAGGAAGCTGGCGGCCTCGCCGGACCACGCCTCCCCGTCCCCGGCCGGCTCCAGCTGGCGGTAGATCTTGTTGCCGTACCGCAGGCAGAACTCGGCGAAGAACCACATGTGCTCGTTCTCCTCACCGATGAAATGGTGGAAGAACTCGGACGGTATCTCGAAGCCCCGTGTGTGAATGCGCCTGGTCACTTCGACAATGAGCTCGCGAATGCCGTCCACATTCAGGCTGTAGAAGTTGATGCTCTCGAACCGGGACAGCCGGTAGAGCTGTTCCTCGCTCAGTTCGGAGGCGATATCGGTCCCGAAGGTGGTCGTGAGCTCGGGGCTCATCCACCACCGGTGTTCCGGCAGGGAATCCGGCCAGTCGAACATCCGGTAAGGGTTGTAGTAGTCCTCGACCGACTTGCGGTTGAGGCGCTCCAGGATCTCCTGGAATCGATCGTCCTTGCTGATCAGCTCGCTGATCATCCTACCTCCTGCATCCGAGGGGGGTCACTCCGGGGGCGACTGGACGGACAGGACGGCTCAGAGTCCGGACACAAAGGAAGTACTGCTCTCATCGAATTCGGCCGGCATTCGTTCGCCGGTTTTCGATGACCGTTTGCGACAGCGACGTTTCCATGCGGCGCCCCGGCAGTCCAATAAAGTTGATCTATGGACGCATAGACGATCACTAACGCCGCAGGTCATACGCCCTCTGCAGCACCTTTTGAGTGGCGCGGATCACAAACCGGATGGCCCGCCTTTTATTTGACGCCCCGTCGGCCGAAGGGCCCGCCGGCGGACGAAGTGCCTGCTGAGGCGTTGACCGGGCTTCCACTTGCGTTGCTACACTCGCGAAGCACCCGGAAAGTAAACTTTCGTAATGGGAATAACCCTGGCGGGAGGTCGCACGTGCGGGGAGACCAGGAGCCTTTACTCAGCCTCTCCGGTCTATTGCGCCGCCTGGAGTACTTCGTCGTCGTGGCCGACGAACTCCATCTGGGAAGAGCGGCACAGCGCTGCGGGGTGAGCCAGCCCACCCTCTCACATCAGCTGAAGGTGCTGGAAAAGGAACTGGGGGCCCAGCTGCTGAGCCGCGGCAGCCGCCGGATGTCACTGACTCCGCCGGGCCGGGCCCTGCAGGAGGAGGCGCCGCAGCTGCTGCAGCGCACGTACTCGATCAAGGCCCGGATCAGGGAGGCCGCCGCGGGGCCCGGCCGGCCGGTGCGGGTCGCCTTCAGCCGCTCCGGGCACGCCCTGCGCCAGCGGGAGATGGTGGCGGAGTTCCGGGCGCGCGACGCCCTCCCGGTCTCCGTGGAGTCCGGCTGGTCGGAACGGAACATCGACCAAGTGCGGGCGGGGCGGGTCGACTTCGCCTTCGTCAGACCGCCCATCGAGGCGGACGACCTGCGGATGGCCGTCGTGGGAGAGGTGGAGCTGGTCGAACTCCTCCCGGGCGACGGCGCGTCCGGCCGCACGGCGGAGGATCGCGCCGCCGGGGAGTACACCGCCGGGGAGCGCACCGCCGAGGACCTCCCGCTCATCATGTGGCCGCGCTCGCTCGCCCCCGGGCTCCACGACAAGATCCTCTCCATCGTCCGGCAGGAGCGGTCTCCGCGGGGGCTGTCCTCGTACGTCGCGTGGGAGGAGCCCGACTACATCGAGGAGCCCGACTACATCAACGTGGCGGCGGCCGTGGCCTCCGGCGCGGGCGTGTCGTACATGGACCGCGACATCGCCGAATGGATGAGCCTCAGCCTGGACCTGCGCTTGCGCCCGCTGGGTGCGCCCGGGCCGCGGACGGACGTCGCCGTGGTCTGGCGCGAGGACCAGGACCCCGGCCTGGCGTCGCGGTTCGTCGCGGCGTGCTGCGGGGTCGGCTACCCCGGCGGCGCGGCAGCGGAATGCGGCTGTCTGGTGCAGTAGCCCGTTCCTGACGCAGTAGCCGGCTTCTGACGCAGTAGCCCGCTTGCCCGTGCGGCAGCCCGCTGTCCGGGGCAGCAGCCCGCCACGCCCGGCCCGGAACCCGACTCGAAGGGGAACTCCTATGAACTGCTACGACTGCCACGCCTCGGAGGGCGCCGCCACCGCCGCGGTCGCCGTGTGCCACGGCTGCAACTCCGGCCTGTGCCCCGGCCACCTCCGCATCACCCGCCCGGTGGTCCACCGGGTGAACGGCACGGGCGTCTCCCACAGCCCCGCCCCGGCCCGGCAGGTGCTCTGCGCCACCTGCCACGCCGCCGCCCAGGGCGTCGTCCTGCCCGCCCCGCCGGCGGAGCGAGCGGACCGGGCGGAGCGAGCGGACCGGGCCGCGAAGCGCAGCCCCGTCACCTGAGCTGGCGGCGGACCAGGTCGTGGAAGAGCCCGCCCGCGTCGGCGAGCAGTGCGGCGGGCGGGCCCTGCTGGACGACCCGGCCCTCCGCCATGACGACCACCCGGTCGGCGTCCATGACCGTGGACAGCCGGTGGGCGATCACGATGCGGGTGGCGCGCAGGGCGCGGGTGGACTCGATGACCACGCGCTGGGCCTCGTTGTCCAGCGCGCTGGTGGCCTCGTCCAGGAAGAGGACGCGCGGCTTGCGGACGAGGGCCTGGGCGATCATCAGCCGCTGGCGCTGGCCGCCGGAGACGGTGCCGCCGCCGTCGGACAGCATGGTGTGCATGCCCATGGGCATGGCCTTGATGTCCTCGGCCAGGCCCGCCATGGCGGCGGCTTCCCACGCCTCCTCCAGGGTGAAGGTCCCGGCGCCGCAGATGCAGTCGAGGATCGAGCCGGAGAACGGCTGGGCGTTCTGCAGGACGACGCCGCACTGCCGGCGGACGGCGGCCTGGTCGAGCGCGGCGAGGTCCTGGCCGTCGTAGAGCACGCTGCCGGAGGCCGGCTTGTCGAAGCCGATGAGCAGGCGCAGCAGGGTCGACTTGCCGCAGCCGCTGGCCCCGACGACCGCGACGAACTCCCCCGGCCGCGCGGCGAACGACACGTCGTCCAGGACGAGCGGCCCGTCGTCGGCGTACCGGTAGGACAGGCCCGCGGCCTCCACGGCGCCGCCGAGTTCGCCCGGCTGGACGTCGGAGCCGCGCACCTCCGGGGCGGCCTCCAGGACCGGCTTGATCTGTTCGAACATCGGCTGCACGGCGGCCGCTGAGAGGAGCGCGCCGGTGAGCTGGGTGACGGAGGACAGCAGCATCGTCACGGCGGTGCTGAAGGTGAGGAAGTCCGCGGCGGACATGCTGCCCCGGGCGGGCCCGGCCAGCAGCATGAACATCACGAGCGTGCACAGCGGCAGGGCGACGGCGTTGAGCACGGTGACGACGTTCTTGATGCGGCCGGTGCGCTGCTGCAGCTCGCGCGTGCGGGCGAACTCCCGGGCCCAGGCGGCGTAGGCGAAGCTCTCGGCCGCCGCCACGCGCAGCTTGGGCAGCCCGCGCAGGGTCTGGAACGCCTGGTTGTCGAGCTTGTTGCCGAGCCTGACCAGTTGCCGCTGGTAGCGCAGCTGCCACAGCCCGAGGCCCAGGAAGACCGCGGCGATGCCGAGCAGCATGGCGATTGCCGCCAGGGCGAGCGGCACGCTGTAGGCGAGCAGCAGGGCCAGGTTCACCGCGCCGACGGTGCCCGCCTGCAGCACGACGGGCGCGGTGCCGGACAGGACGCGGCGGACGGCGCTGACGCCCATGGCCGCGCCCGCCAGTTCGCCCGTGGAGCGGCCGGTGAAGAACTTCGCCGGCAGCCGCAGCAGCCGGTCCCACACCGCGGGCTGCAGGGTGGCCTCGATGCGGCCCTCCATGCGCAGGATCGCGATGTTCTGCAGCAGCATGAAGACGGCCGAGACGACGCTCGTGGCCGCGAGGGCCACGGCCGTCTGCACGATGAGGCCGCTCTCGGCCTCGGGCACGTACCGGCCGAGCACCTTGCCGGTGGCGACGGGCACGAGCGCGCCCAGGGCGACCGTGACGAGCCCGCCCAGGGCGAGGCTGCGCAGTTCCCGGCCGGTGCCGCGCAGGGTGAAGCGCAGCAGGGGCAGCAGGCGCGGCTTCCCGGGCGGCAGAGGGCGGTAGAGCATGACGGCGCGCGGTTCGTACGCGTCCTCGCTGTCCTTGCCGAGGCGCTCGCGCCTGCCGGTGGCGGGGTCGACGGCCTCGTACCGTCCGCGCCGCCACAGGAGCGCGACGGGCGCCCCGTCCTCGGCCCGCCGGCCGACCAGGGGGCCGCTGTCGTCGCGCCACCAGCGGCCGCTGAGCCCGACGGTGCGGGTGCGGATGCGCGAGGCGAGCGCGATGCGTTCGACGGGGTCCGTCCGGTCGTCGGCGGCGCCCGCTCCGGCCGGCTCGGTCAGGGCGATGCGGGCCTCCTCGGCGACCAGGCGGCACGCGGCGAACGTCGCGTCGTCGTCCCGCGCGCCGCGGCGCGGCGCCCGGCCCGAGCGGCCGATGGAGGCCAGGAGCGCCTGGTCCGCCCGGGTGCGCGCGGCCTCGCCGGCCTCGATGCCGGCGGCCGTGCGGTCCTCGTGGGCGCGTTCGGCCTGCTCGATCCAGCGGTCGAGGGCGTACAGCAGCCGGTACTGCTGGTCGACCATGCCCTGCCACATCGCCGGGTCGACGAGCAGGCTCCCGGCCGTGCAGCCCTCGTACGGGGCGCCGTACTGCACGCTGCCGGGGGTGATCTGCATCCACAGGACGTCCTCGTCGGCACCGCCCGGGCCCTGGGCGGCACGGTTCTCCAGGGGTGCCTGGTAGAGGACGCGCAGGCCGCGCCCGATGCCGAGGGCGAAGGCGTTCTCCAGGGGGCCGAGCGTCCCGCCGGGGGCGCCGTTCTGCCACGGTTCGGCGTACTGCCAGGAGTCGCCGTACTGCCAGGGGTCGCCGTGCCAGGTGCCCGGGTGCTCCTGCCGGTGCAGTTCGTGGAGGTCGATGCGGCGCAGCGCGCAGCCTTGCAAGGGCCGGCCGAGCAGGGTGTGTTCGGGGCCGTCGGCCGGGCCCAGGAGCAGCGTGCCCGGGGCCAGCCGGCCCAGGAAGTGCCAGTGCCCGGCCCGGGCGGCGTCGACGGCGAACAGGTCGAGCTCGCCGTCCACGACGAGCCACAGGACGAGCGGGCCCTCCAGGTCCAGGCTGCGCAGGCCCGTGCAGTCGACGGGCGTGCCGAGCGCGCCGAGGGCCGCCACGACCGGGTCGGTGACGGTGGAGACGGGGTACGGGGTGGTCACCTCAGTGCTCCCTGACCAGTTCGGCGTACGGGCCCCCGGCCGCGGCCAGGTGCTCGTGGCGCCCGCGTTCGACGACCGTGCCGCGGTCGAGGACGAGGATCTCGTCGCTGTCGCGCACGGTGCTCAGCCGGTGGGCGATGACGACGCAGGCGCAGCCGCGGCGGCGCAGGTTGTCCATGACGGTCTGCTCGGTGACCGCGTCGAGGGCGCTGGTCACCTCGTCCAGGACCAGCACGCTGGGGCGGCGCACCAGCGCGCGGGCGATCTCCAGGCGCTGGCGCTGGCCGCCGGAGAAGTTGCGGCCGTCCTGCTCGACGCGGCTGTGGATGCCGCCGGGGCGGCGGGCGACCACGTCGTACACGGCGGCGTCCCGCAGCGCGGCGACGACGGCGTCGTCGGGGACGGAGGGGTCCCACAGGGCGACGTTGTCGCGCACGGTGCCCTCGAAGAGGAAGACGTCCTGGTCGACGAAGGAGACGGAGGCGGCGAGCGCGCCGCGCGGGATGTCCTCCAGGCGCATCCCGTCGATGCGGACGGTGCCCTCCCAGGGGGCGTAGAGGCCGGATATGAGGCGGGAGACGGTGGACTTGCCGCTGCCGGAGCCGCCGACGAGGGCGATCTGCTGCCCGGGGCCGGCGGAGAGCGAGAAGTCTTTGAGCAGCGGGGCGTCGAGGGGGCTGTAGCCGAAGGTGATGCCGTCCAGTTCCACGTGGCCCTTGAGGCGGCGGGTGGCGGCGGAGTCGCGGCGCGCGTGGACCGGGTCGACGGGGAAGTTCTCGACGTCCTTGAGGCGGGCGACGTCGGCGGCGAAGTCCTGGATCCGCCCGGCCACGCCGTTGAGCCGGGTGATCGGTGCGGTGAAGCCGGTCACGAGGGCCTGGAAGGCGACGAGGAGGCCGACGGAGAGGTGTCCCTCGACGGCCCGCAGGCCGCCGATCGCGAGGATCAGCGCGCTGTTGAGGGCGGCGAGGGCGGGTGCGGCGACCGCCAGCCAGGCGCTGGGCACGCCGAGCTGCTGCTGCACGTCGAGGGTGACGGCGTGCCGGCCCGCCCAGCGGCGGAAGAAGCCGTTCTCGCCGCCGGTGGCCTTCATCGTCTCGATGAGCTGCAGGCCGCTGTAGGAGGTGTTGGTGAGCCGGGCGCTCTCGGCGCGCAGCTTCTGGGTGCCGGTGGCCCGCACGCGGACCACGACGCGCAGGGCGACGACGTTGAGCAGCGCGATGCCGATGCCGACGACGGTGAGCTGCGGGTCGTACGTCCACAGCAGCACGGCGTAGAGGACGACGACCACCGCGTCGACTCCCGCCGCGGCGAGGTCCCGTGCCAGGGTCTCGGCGACCGCGTCGTTGGAGCGCAGGCGCTGGACCAGGTCGGCGGGGTTGCGCTGGGCGTAGAAGGTGACCGGGAGCCTGAGGAGGTGGCGCAGGAAGCGGGCGCTGCCCAGGGTGGAGGAGATGATGCGGCCGCGCAGCAGGTTGGCCTGCTGCAGCGCGGTGAGCGTGGCGGTGAGCACGAGGGCGGTCGCCATCGATGCGAAGAGCACGCCCAGCAGGGAGGTCCGGCCGCCGATCAGGAACGTGTCGATGTACGTGCGGCTGAGCGCGGGCACCGCCGCGCCGACGGCCACCAGGAGGAGGCTGGAGAGGACGGCGGCGAGCATGGTGCCGGACGTGCCGCGCAGCCGGGCGGGCATCGCGCCCATGACGCCGGGGCGGCGGCCGGCGCGGCGGAAGTCCGGGCCGGGTTCGAAGGTGAGCACGACGCCGGTGAAGGCGGAGTCGAACTCCTCCATGGGCACGAACCGGCGGCCCTTGGCGGGGTCGTTGACGTGGACGCCGCGGCGGCCGAACCGGCGGCCCGTGCCGTCGTAGACGACGTAGTGGTTGAACTCCCAGAACAGGACGGCGGGGGCGCGCACCCCGGCGAGGGCGGCCAGGTCCATCTGCATGCCCTTGGCCGTCAGCCCGTAACTGCGGGCGGCCTTGAGGAGGTTGCTGGCGCGGGAGCCGTCGCGGGAGACGCCGCAGGCGATGCGGAGCTCTTCGAGGGGGACGTGGCGGCCGTGGTGGCCGAGCACCATGGCGAGCGCGGCGGCGCCGCACTCGACGGCCTCCATCTGCAGGACGGTGGGGGTGCGTACGGTCTTCTGCCGCCCGGCGGGGGGCGCGGGTGCGGTCCGGCGGCGGCGCGCGGCGGTCACGGCAGCAGCCAGTCGACGGGCCGCTGGTCGGCGAGGCGGACGGCGCCGGTGACGGGCGTCGTGGAGTCGACGGCGTACGGGGGCCCGCTCGCGACGGACCAGCGGTAGCCGGACGTCGTGGCGGACGAGCGCTCCAGCCGTACGAGCACGGCGACGGGGTTGCCCTGCCGGGTGAACCGGTCGGCGAGCCGGTTGTCGCCGAGGAAGCCGGCGATCTGCGCCGTGGTCCGAGGTGCGCGGCCGACGGCCTGGACACGTCCGCGCAGCACGCCGAACTTCTCCCGGGGGACGGACTCGACGCTGAGGTCGACGGAGGCGCCCACGGGGATCGCGCCGCCGCTCCCGCCCGGCACGTACAGCATGGCCACCAGCGGGTCGTCGGGGTTCGTCACCCGTTCCACGGTCGCCACGTCCGCGCCGGTCGTCACGACCGCGCCCGTCCTGGCGACCAGGGACGTCACGCGTCCCCCGGCCACGACGCTCACGGTCCGCTCGCCCCGGTCCGTGCTCACCCGCAGCAGGGGCGCGCCCGGGGCGAGCAACTGGCCCTCCCGGGCGAGGACTCCGGTGACCTGGCCCGCGTACGGGCTCTGCAGCAGATAACTGCCCTCGGCGCGCGTGAGAATGCCCGGCGCGCTCAGCCGTGATGTCACGGACCCGGTGAACGCCCAGAAAGCCGCGAAAGCGACGACGGCAAGCGTGACGGCCAGCACGAGCCGCCCCTGGGGGCGCGCGAACCGTACCGGCAGATCGAGTTCTTCGGGCGATTGCAGCTTGGAAAGCGCCTGCTGGCGAAACTGCACGGACTATTCCTTCGACTGCATTCGTGACACTACGGGCACCACGGGCACTGACTTATGCGGTGGAAATTCGGGCAGCCGTGAACCCCGGAACAGGGGAGGAGTTCCGGGATTCACAGGCGGCGTATTTCTCAGAGGTTCTCGGAGATTCTCAGAGGCTCTCAGAGACCGGCGACGCCGGCCTGCACGCCGACGATGCCCTCGACCTGACCGACCGTGCCGGGGACGGCCTGAACGGTGTCGAGCGAGGTCACGGTACCCAGGACGTTGTGAACGTCGCCGGTCACGGCGCCGAGCAGGCCACCGGAAATGCTCACACCGCCGGAGACGGCGTCCAGCTCGGCGTCGGCGATCTCACGGGTCTCGAGGTTGTCACGCATGATGGCGCACCCTTCGTTCGTCTGAATGTTTCTCAGTGTTTCTCAATTGCCGCGCCGGCCCGGCCTGATCGGCCACCGTTCAAAGAGCCGGCTGCGGTGCCGCAGATATAAGCACGCGAACGGGTGGCACGGCCAACCGTGTTGCCGCTCCAACACCTTTCCCGAGGACCGGCTTTCGGATTCCTTCGCGGGATCATCACAAGTCCTCCACAAGATCGAGTAACAGATACAAGGGGACCAAGATCCTCGCGGAACATAAATGGACACACGCCCACCAAGCGCGTCGGGCATAACCGGCATATCGAGGTGCGGCACCGGGGGGCTACCGCGGGTACTCGGATGATGTGGAGATTTGCCGAAACGACGGTGGGTGACGCGTCCGGCACCGACCGCGATGACCTGCAGGTAACCACTTACTTCCAAGTGCGTACTTGAGGACTCCCCGCTCCGCGGACGACGCTCATGAGGACCACCCCGAACGAACGGAACCGCAATGACCGACACCCCTGCCGACACACCCGTCACCGTCATCGGCCTGGGACCCATGGGCCGGGCCCTGGCCGGTGCCTTCCTGACGGCGGGTCATCCCACGACCGTCTGGAACCGCTCGGCCGGCAAGGCCGCCGCCCTGGTGGAACGGGGCGCGGTGCTCGCCCCGACGGCGGCCGAGGCCGTCGCCGCCTCTCCCCTGGTCGTCGCCTGCGTCATCGACTACGACGCCGTCCACACGGTCCTCGGCCCGGCGGCGGACGCCCTCCGGGGCCGGACCCTGGTGAACCTCACCGCCGACACCCCCGCGAAGGCGCGCGAGGCGGCCGCGTGGGCCGCCGGGCACGGCATCGGCTACCTCGACGGCGCGATCATGACCCCGGCCTACACCATCGGCGGACCCTCCGCCCTCGTGCTCTACAGCGGCCCGGAGGCCCTCCACGAGACCCACCGGCCCACCCTGGCCGCCCTGGGCGGCAGCGGCGTGCACCTCGGCACCGACCCCGGCCGGGCCGCGGCCCACGACGTGGCGCTGCTCGACGTCTTCTGGACGGCCATGAGCGGCGTCGCCCACGCCTTCGCCCTCGCGAAGGCGGAGGGCATCGCGGCGAAGGACCTGGCGCCGTTCGCCCGCGGCATCGGCGACCTGCTCGCCGGCACCATGTCCGACTACGCGGAGCAGGTCGACGCGGGCTCCTACCCCGGCCACGTCTCCAGCATCGACTCGGCGGCGGCCGGCATGGACCACGTCATCGACGCGGCGGAGCAGCGCGGGATCGACACGGCCCTCCTCAGGGCCGCCAGGGCCACCGCCCGCCGCGCCGTCGAGGAGGGCCACGGCGCCGAAGGCTTCTCCCGCCTGACGGAGGTCCTCGGCCGGCCCGGGGTCACCGCCCCGTGAAGAAGTCCCGGACCCGGCGGCGGCCGCGGCGCTCCGCCGCGTAGTCGTCGTCCGCGTCCTCGTCGGGAGCCTGCAGGACCGTCCAGCTGACGGCCGAGACCGCGGGTTCCAGGGAGAGGCGGCTGACGGCCTCCTCCAGGAGGCTGTCGTCGCGGCGTTCCGTGGTGAGGTCGGCCGAGACGGTGACCTTGCCGGGGGCCTCGGCGTCCGCGCTGTAGACCGAGCGCAGGCGGAAGCCGGGGCGGGCGACGGACTGGACGACGAGGGTGCGGACGTGGGCCTCCTCGGGCTCGGTGCACACGACCTCGAAGTGGTAGTCCGTGGCCACTTCCGCGCCGCCGTGCGGGCCCCGGTCCAGGCCGCGGGCCAGCGGCCGCAGGAGGGTGTTGGCACCGACGACGCCCACGGTGCCGAGCGCGGCCACCACGTACAGCCCGGTCCCGGCGAGGGCGCCGACCGCTGCCGAGCACCACAGGGTGGCTGCGGTGTTGAGGCCGCGCACGCTCAGCCCGTCCCGCATGATGACGCCCGCGCCGAGGAAGCCGATGCCGGAGACGATCTGCGCGGCCACGCGGGAGCCGTCGTAGCCCGTGGTGCTCGTCGCGGCGGCGAAACCGTACTGCGAGAGGAGGACGAAGAGGGCGGATCCGGCCGCGACCAGCGCGTTGGTCCGCAGGCCCGCCATCCGGGCCCGCCACTGGCGCTCCAGTCCGATGATCGCACCGAAGCCCAGGCCGGCCGCGATGTTGGCCGCCAGGTGCCATTCGTTGACCACAACCATGATCCGCCTTCCTCGTCGGTATCCCTATCGGCCGGTCACAGCCAGGTGTTGAATCGCCGGACGTACCAGGCCTTGACCGCCTGGGTCAGCGCGCAGTACGCGAGCAGGATCGCGATCAGCCACGGGAAGTAGCTCATCGGCAGCGCCTCCATCGACAGCGCCGGGGCCAGCGGCGAGAACGGCAGGAGGAGGCCGAACGCCATCACCACGGCGGTCATCACCATCACCGGCGCCGAGGCCCGGGAGCCGATGAACGGCACCTTTCGGGTGCGGATCATGTGGACGATGAGGGTCTGGGACAGCAGCCCCTCGACGAACCACCCGGACTGGAACAGCGTCTGACTCGCCTCGCTGTCCGCCCCGAACACGTTCCACAGCACCAGGAAGGTGGTGATGTCGAAGACCGAGCTGACCGGCCCGACGAAGAGCATGAACCGGGCGATGCCCTTGGCGTCCCACGTGCGCGGCTCGCGCAGGTACTCCGGGTCCATCCGGTCCCAGGGCGTGGCGAGCTGCGAGACGTCGTAGGCGAGGTTCTGCACCAGCAGGTGGATCGCCAGCATCGGCTGGAAGGGGATGAAGGCGCTGGCCACCAGGACCGAGAAGACGTTCCCGAAGTTCGAGCTCGCCGTCATCTTGATGTACTTGATGGTGTTGCCGAAGGTGGTGCGGCCCTGCTCGACGCCCTGTTCCAGGACCATCAGGTCCTTCTCCAGCAGGATGATGTCGGCCGACTCCTTGGCGATGTCGACGGCCGTGTCGACGGAGATGCCGACGTCGGCGTCGCGCAGCGCGGCGGCGTCGTTGATGCCGTCGCCCAGGAAGCCGACGGTGTGGCCCTCGGCCTGCAGCGCCCGGACGATGCGCGCCTTCTGGACCGGGTTGGTCTTGGCGAAGACCGTCGTGGCGAGGACCAGGGTGCGCAGCTCCGCGTCGTCCAGGGCGTCGATGTCCGCCCCGGTGACGACGGCGCCCACGTCGATGCCGACGCCGGCGCAGACGCGCGCCGCGACGAGCTCGTTGTCGCCGGTGACGACCTTGACGGCCACGCCCTTGTCGGCGAGGGCCCGCAGGGCCGCCGCGGCGTCCGCCTTCGGCGGGTCGAGGAAGGCGAGGAAGCCGACGAGGGTCAGGCCGTCCTCGTCCGCGACCGTGTAGGCGACGGGGGCACCGCCCATGCCGTTCGGGCTATGGGGGAGGCCGGCGGGGAAGGTGCGGGTCGCGACGGCCAGCACGCGCAGGCCCTGACGGTTGCTGTCCTCGGCGGTGCGGGTCACGCGGCGGCGCAGCCCGGCGTCGAGCTCGACGCGGCGGCCGCCGTCGTTCACGTGCGTGCACAGCGCGAGGACTTCCTCGACGGCGCCTTTGGTGATGAGGACGTGCTCCGCCGCTCCCTCGGGGCTGTGGAGGTCGTTGCGGCTCAGGACCACCGACATCCGGCGGCGGGCGAAGTCGAAGGGGATCTCGTCGACCTTGGTGAAGCGGGCGTCGACGACAACCTCCTCGGCCTCAAGCACGCGGTCGATGACCGCCCGGTCCATGAGGTTGCGCAGCCCCGTCTGGAAGTGGCTGTTGAGGTAGGCGTATTCGAGGACTTCGGTGTCCTCCCGGCCGTGCGCGTCGAGGTAGCGGTCGAGGACGATGCGGTCCTCGGTGAGCGTGCCGGTCTTGTCCGTGCACAGCACGTCCATGGCGCCCAGGTTCTGGATGGCGTTGAGCCGCTTGACGACCACCTTGCGCTTCGCCATGGCGACGGCGCCGCGCGCGAGGTTCGTGGTGACGACCATGGGCAGCATCTCGGGCGTGAGGCCGACGGCCACGGCGACGGCGAACATGAACGCCTCGCCCCAGTCCCCCTTGGTGAAGCCGTTGACGGCGAACACGAGCGGCACCATGACGAGCATGAACCGGATCAGCAGGAAGCTGACCTTCTTCACGCCGGCGTCGAAGCTGGTCTCGGGGCGCTCGCCGACGAGCGAGCCGGCCATCGACCCGAAGTAGGTGTCCGCGCCGGTGGCCACAACGACGCCGGTGGCGGTGCCGGAGGTCACCGAGGTGCCCATGAGGCAGAGGTTGTCGGCCTCTACGGGGTCGGTGGTCGCCGACTGGCCGTAGTCGTGGGTACGGGTATCGGCCTTGGCGACCGGCAGCGACTCGCCCGACAGCGCCGCCTGACTGACCATCAGGTCCTTGGCGGTGAGCAGGCGCAGGTCCGCCGGGACGAGGTCGCCCGCGGCGAGGTGGACGATGTCGCCGACGACGACCTGGTCCATGGGGATCTCGGCGGTGGCCGGCGCCGCGTTGCGGTCGGCGCGGCGCTGGACGGCGGTGGTCGTGGTGACGAGGGCGCGCAGCGCGGCCGCGGCGCCCGCCGAGCGGCGCTCCTGCCAGAACCGCAGCAGGCCGCTGACCAGCACCATCGCCCCGATGATGGGGATCTTGGGGTCGAAGGGCTCCTCGTCGGCGACCTGCAGCCACTGCACGTACATGACCGCCAGGAGGGCGACCAGGATGCCGATGAACGGGTTCCAGAAGGCCTTGGCGAGCTGCGCGTACCAGCGGGGGCCGGTGTCGTGCGCGACGACGTTCGCACCGTCGCGGGCGAGCCGCAGGTCGGCGTCGTCCTGGCGCAGGCCATGCGGGGTGGCGCGGGAGTCCTGCAGGACCTGCGCGGCCGGCCAGCCGCTGATCCGGGCCAGCCGGTCGCCGGCGGCACGCGTACGGGCCTCCAGCTCGGCGGCCTTGCGGTCGCGGCGGGTGCGGCCCGGCGGGGCGGACTTGCGGGGGACGAGGGTGGTGTTGGTCATGGCGGAACCTCTCTCCGGGCGCGACGGCGCAGCGGCGTGACGGCATGGCGGCATGGCGGCGCGGCCGGGCCGTGGGCACGGAAAAGCCGGTGGTGCTATGGAGTCGCTACGGCTGTCGCAGGGCAGGCGAAAGCCTCGTGGGCACGCCCGGAATCGACGGTGCGGACAGCCCGGACGGCGACCGGGAAAAGGCCTGGCACAGGCCTGCAAAAGGGGAAATGCTCGCCACAGCGCCGGGGCGCACGGCCCCATGGGTCAGCTCGGCGGACCGCTCAGTGCATCAGAGCGCTGCACGAGCAGATACGCACGGGCGAGGACTTCCCTCGGGACTCCGACTGGTCATCCCGATCACCTCCTCGCTCGGACGTACACGATGCGGCACCGCGCGAAAACACACGCCAAATGCGGCCGGAGCGGCACCTTCAGCGTCTAGCTTGCCATATGACGTCAAGCCGTCCGCAATCAGAAGGTAATACCGGGGTCAAGACCATGGAGGGGACCGTCCCGGCACCGCCCGGCCCCGAGGAGCCGCCCCCGCACGTGCGCCGGAAGGCCGCCCGCTGGGCCGCGGGCCTGCTCCTGGCGCTGGTCAGCGGGCCGCTGCTGTGCCGGGCCTGCGACGTGGACGGCGTCACGCCGGTCCCTCAACTGCTGGCGTTCCTGCCCTGGTTGCTCGCTCCCGCGGGAGCCGCACTGGTGCTCGCGGCGGGCACGCGATGGGCGGTGGGCTGCGCGTGGGGCCTGGCGGCGGTGCTCGGGACACTGCACTTCCTGTCCCCGTACGCGGCGGGAGGCGCGGCGGCCTCCGGCCCCGAGGTGGCCCGGCTGCGCATCCTGACCGCGAACCTGGAGTTCGGCGGGGCCACGCCGGGCCTGCTGGAGGCCCTGCGGCGCGAGCGGCCGGACCTGGTCTCGGTGCAGGAGTGCTCCCCGGAGGAGTGCGCACCGGCCCTGGACGGCCCGCAGGTGCGGGCCGCGTACCCGTACCGGATCGTCGTGGGCGGGGGCAAAGCGCAGGGCTCGGCGCTCCTCAGCCGGTTCCCCCTGGAGCCGGACGGGTCCGTGCGCGGGACGCTGGCGATGCCCCGGGCGCTGGTGCGGGTGGCGGGGACGCGGCTGCTGTTCCAGGTCGCGCACCCGATGCCGCCGGTGGCGGGCGGGGTGGAGCTGTGGCGCACGGAGCTGGGCCGCGTCCGCGCCATGGCCGCGGCGCGCGGCGAGGCCCCCACCGTCATCGCCGGCGACTTCAACGCCTCGCAGGACCACGCGGCCTTCCGCGCCGTCCTGGACACGGGCGTCCGCGACAGCG
This sequence comes from Streptomyces sp. XH2, assembly GCF_049725035.1. Taxonomy (NCBI): domain Bacteria; kingdom Bacillati; phylum Actinomycetota; class Actinomycetes; order Kitasatosporales; family Streptomycetaceae; genus Streptomyces; species Streptomyces sp. XH2. Next base: position 385,711 of record NZ_JBMMMZ010000009.1, read on the forward strand.
CGGCCCTCCTGGGCCGCTCCCGCACCCCCACCTGGCCGTCCCTGACCGCTCCCCCGCTGGGCGCCCAGATCGACCACGTCCTCCTCAGCCCGTCCCTCGCACCCCGCCGCGCCCGCTTCCTGGACCTGACGGGCACGGACCACCGGGGGCTGGTGGTGGATGCGGTGCTGCACGGGTGAGCGGCCGCGTCACGGGCTTCCGGAACAGTGACCGAGCAGGGCCCGGCACACCCGCGCGAGCGCGCACACGTGCTCCGCGGCGGACACCAGCCCGTCGCCGGGGCCCTGCGCGAGGGTCCGCTCCGCGCGGGTGAGCAGGGACCGGCGCGTGGCGTACCCCATCCACGCGGGGTCCATGGCGGCGGCCTGCTCTTCGACGACGGGGGTCAGCCGGCGGATGTGCTCGCGCAGTCGCCGTTCCAGCACGGCGAGCTCCTGGTGTGCGGGGAGCACGGCGTGGCAGTTGAACGCCTGCTCGGTGTCGCGGCCGATCCGGGACACGTCGATCTCCTGGCTGCCCGGCTGCCTCGCGGCAGGAGAGCAGGCGCTGACGTCGCCGTCCGGTGACTTCGTGTGCATGAGAGTCCCTGAGTGCTGGGTGGCTGAGGCGGCACTGACGCTACGGGCGCCGTGTGCGCACGCTCGATGGCTCGGCGATGCAACTCCGATGCAATTACGCGGCCTCAGGAGATCTCGTCGGCCGATCGGCACCGCCAGGGCGGGCTGTCGGCGCTACGGTCGGCGAGCGAACAGTCGCCGAAGCCAGGGGGCGAGGGGATGGCCGGTCAGAAGGTGCCCAACCCGAAGATCAGGGCCGTCCGGGAGGAGCGGTTCCATATGAGCCGCTCGGAGTTCGCCCGCCTGGTCAACCAGCAGGGCACTCGGATGGGCGAGAACACCGGATGCACGTCCCGCGTAGTCGCCACGTGGGAGGACGGTGATGTGAGCTGCCCGCGCCCCGTGTACCGGCGGATCCTGGTTGCGCTCACCGGAGAGAGCCTCCTCGCCCTCGGCTTCTCTTCCGCGCAAAGCCCGGTGCGGCGTACGGTCTTCACGTCGGATCAGGTCGACGACCAGGAGCAGGGAGTGGACCGGCGAAGTTTCGTCTCGGGGCTCGCGGCTCTGGGATTCTGCCCCGAGCGCGGTACGCCCCGGAAGATCGGAGCGACCGAGGTGAGGACCGTCCGGCAGACGGTGCGCAAGCTCAAGCAGCTCGATGAACGCATGGGCGGAGACAACCTCAGCGTGGACGCCCGCCGCGCCTTGGGAGCACTCAACCGGCTCATCAACACCGCCCGGTATACGGAGTCGACCGGCAGGAAACTGCGCTCGGTGTACGGCGACTTGGCCGTGCTCACCGGGTGGCTGAGCTATGACGCCGGCCGTGTCGAGGACGCCTGGGCCTACTACAACCAGTCGCTGTACCAGGCCCGCATGGCGGAGGACCCCGAGGTGGAGGTCCACGCCTACGCACAGATGTCCATGGCCGCGGCGCGGAACGGGATGCCTCGTGACGCCGTGGACCTGGCCAGGATGGGGCAGCGCGTGAGCGCCCGCCACGTGCCGCCGCGGCTGATGTCGCTCCTGACGCTGCGCGAGGCCTGGGGCTGGGCCATGCTGGGGGACTCCAAGGAGTGCCGGTCGGCGCTCGCGCGGGCGTACAGGTCGTTCGACCACGGCGCTTCGGACGAAGACCCTCCGTGGATCGACTTCTATTCGCTGGCGGAGCTGGACGGGCTCGCCGCCACGTGCCACGCCGAGCTCGGCGAAACCGCCGTGGCCCAGCGGCTGGCCGAGCGGACGCTGGCGACCATGAGCCGCAGATACGGCCGCAACCGGGCCTGGTACACGGTGGTACTGGCCGAGCTGCACATGCAGAAGGGCGATGTCCACGATGCCTGCGAGGTGGCCCGGAGCGCGCTTCCGCTGATCGCGGATGTCTCCTCGGCACGTACCACGGCCCGGCTCGCGGCGTTCCGCAGCAGCGTGGCCATGCACAAGGGCGACGTTCCGGTGCGGGACTTCCTGACGGAATCCCGGCCCCTCGTGGCATGAGAGAAGGGAGAGGCATGGCTGACCTGAAGCTGCGTCGGCTGAGCGGAAAGGAAGCCGACGGCGAGCGGGAGGTACTGGCCGACGTCTACGAGGAGGCCTACGCCGAGAAGCTGGACGGCGCCTTCCGCTCACGACCGGCCTTCCTGGACCGGCTCTCTGCCTACGTGCAGCGCCCGGGCTTCGAACTGGTGGCGTCGGAGGACGGCAGCGCACTCGTCGGGTACGTCTTCGGCTTCGCCATCGCTCCCGCCGGGTCCTGGTGGGGCGGCTTCCGCGGGGAACTCCCCGAAGAGGTGCGCCGACTGACCGAGCAGGGCAAGGTCTTCGCGATCTCGGAGCTGATGGTCCGACCGGCTTGGCGCCGCCGGGGCATTGCCCGTCTGCTGCACGACAGACTGATCGCGAGTCGTACTGAGGAGCTCGGGACCATCCTGGTCGACCCGAAGAACATCCCGGCCCGCTCCGCCTACTACGCGTGGGGCTGGGAGAAGCTGGGCGATATCCAGCCCTTCGACAACTCCCCCGTGTTCGAGTCGCTCGTCAAGCGGATCTGACCGGCTGACCCGGCTCGCTCGGCGGGTTTGGGGGCCCCGGGCCCACAACCCCCCGCGCCCAGCGCGGC
>NZ_JBMMMZ010000009.1:388396-422639 GCF_049725035.1 Streptomyces sp. XH2
CCGGCCGCCCGGGGCGCCCGGGGGGTGGGGGCCCCGGGGGCCCCCCAACCGCCGAGCAGCGAGCTGAGGGTCTCAGCCGTTGTTCACCAGCGGCGTCCACGCCCCCGGTCCGTCGCCGCCCACCCCGTCGTACAGGGCCGTCTCGCCGTCGGACCAGCGGACGACGAGGTCGTCCGGGCGGCCCGAGCCGTCCAGGTCGCCCGTGGTCATGGCGGTGTCCGTCCAGGACGGGTTGGGGGCCTGGAGGCGGGTGCCCCTGCCGAGGTCGGTGCCGGTGGTGGCGTACGAGCCGAGGGAGCCGTCGGACCAGCGGACGAGGAGCGTGCTGCGGTCCTGGCCCGCCGGGCGGGGGCTGCTGAGGGCGGTGGCGTACTTCCAGTACGAGCCGGCGTCCATCAGGCGGCGCTCCGTGCCGGGGCCGGAGGGGCCGGCGCCCGCGTACACGCTGAGGCTGCCGTCGACCCAGCGGACGGCGAGGTCCGCGGACCGGTCCGTCGCGTTGTAGCGGCCGGCGGTGATCTGGGAGGCGTACTTCCAGAAGGAGCCGCCCGCGCCGAGGGTGTACTCCGGGCCGGAGCCGGTGGCCTGGAAGTCCTCGTAGTACGAGAGCTTGCCGGTGTCCCAGCGGACCATGAGGTCGGGCTTGCCGGTGCCGCTGAACTCGCCCGCCGTGACGGTCACGGCGCGCTTCCAGAAGCTGTCGGACCGCGCGAGCTGCTGCTCGGCGCCGAAGCCGCCGCGGCCGTCGCCGGGGTAGAGGCTGACCTCGCCGTCGCTCCAGATCGTCAGCAGGTCGTCGCGCCCGTCGCCGGTGAAGTCGGCGGAGACGAGGTGCTTGGCGTGCGCCCAGGTGGAGGCGGCGCCGGGGAGGCGGGCGCTGTCGGAGGGGCGCTGGTAGGCCGTGCGGACGGGCGTGCGGTCGGCGATCGCGTCCTGGTAGAGGGCCTGGACCTCGCCGCCGAAGACGGGCGCGTAGCTGATCCAGTCCTCGCCGGTGAGGGTGCCGCCGCCGTTCCAGCCGCCGAGGCTGCCGATGATGTCGCCGGTGCGGGCGGAGGCGTCGTAGCCCACGATCCAGGGGCTGCCGGACGTGCCGCCGTAGAAGCCGCCGCACTTCATCTGGAGCTGGTGCTGGCCGGACAGGCGCGACGTCGGCACGGTGCAGCTGAGCGCCCGCTGGTCGGTGTTGTGCGAGCCGGGGTAGCCGACGACGGTGACGGTGCTGGTCCAGCGGGGCGTGGGGGTCAGCCGGAGCCCGCCGGTGCGGGTCTCGGCCTGCTCGCCGCCGGAGTTGGGGCCGAGGCGGGCGAAGCCGACGTCCAGGTCGGAGTCGGGGCCGGTGCTGTTGCGGATGTACCGCGGGTCACTGAAGACCCGCTGCACCGGGAAGACCCCGTACGGCTGGTGGGCCGCGTCCTGGCCCTTGCGGTACTGCGGCACGAAGATCTGCTGAGTGCTCCCGGCCAGGCCCTGGGCGCAGTGCCCGGCGGTGAGGACCAGGTTGCGGCCCGGGCTCTGCACGACGCTCGCGGTGCAGTACGTGGGCCCGTCGGGGGTGCTGCTGAAGAACGTGCCGACCATGGGTATGCCGTCGCCGTACGTGCCCTGGGGCGTGCCGGCCGGTGCCGTGACCGACGCGACCGACGTGAACGATGTGAACGACGCGAACGACGTGCGCGGGGCGGCCGGGCGCGCCCCGGAAGCCGGCTTCGCCTTCCGCGCGGCCAGCGGCTTCGCGGCGGCCATGCGCTCGGCCGTCCAGTACGTCTCGGCGGAGCGGGCCGCAGCGGCCGCGGAGGGGGCGGGGGACGGGCCGGCCGGGGAAGGCGCGGCGGCCGCAGTCGCGGCCGTGCCGCAGGTGGTCAGACCCACGGCTATGGCGAGGGTCCAGATCCGTCTGGAGGGGGACGAGGGAGACAAAGGGCCTCATCGTGCTGGTGGGACATGAACATGAACAGCTCAAAAATGCGACTCATGTTCTATCAGAGGCCCCTGACGGCGGCGTCAGGCCACCGACCCCAGCTCCGGCCCCCGCCGCGGCTCGCGGTGGATCGGCGTGCGCGCGCCCGTCAGCGGGACGCCCGTCCCTCCGTGCCGGACGGCGACGATCTCCGCCGCGATGGACAGGGCCGTCTCCTCCGGGGTCCGCGCCCCCAGGTCGAGGCCGATCGGCGAGCGCAGCCGGGCCAGCGCGCGCTCGCCGACGCCCGCCTCGCGCAGCCGCCCCAGCCGGGCCTCGTGCGTGCGGCGCGAGCCCATCGCGCCGACGTAGGCGACGGGCAGCCGCAGGGCGCGTTCCAGCAACGGCACGTCGAACTTCGCGTCGTGGGTCAGCACGCACAGGACGGTCCGCGCGTCGAGCGCCCCTGCCGCCTCCTGGGCGTCGAGGTAGCGGTGCGGCCAGTCGACGGCGACCTCGTCCGCCTCGGGGAAGCGTCCCGTCGTCGCGAACACGGGCCGCGCGTCGCACACCGTCACGTGGTGGCCGAGGAACTTGCCGGCCCGGACGAGCGCCGCGGCGAAGTCCACCGCGCCGAAGACGATCATGCGCGGTGGCGGCAGGCACGACTCCACCAGGACCGTCACCGGGTCGCCGCAGCGCGCCCCGTCCAGGCCGGCCGTCACGGTACCGGTCCGGCCGGCGGCCAGCAGCGCGGCGGCCTCCGCGGCGACCGTACGGTCCAGCGGGCCGACGTGGCCCTCCTCGCCCGCGAGCGTCCCCGCGTACGTGCCGTCCGCCCGTACGAGGAGCGCCCGCCCCAGCCACCCGTCCGGACCGTCCACCACCCGGGCCAGCGCCACCGGCTCGCCCGCCGCCACCGCCGCCAGCGCCTCGGCCGACACCTCCCGCCCGGGGCCGTCGGGCAGGACCGGGACGACCAGCACGTCGAGGACGCCCCCGCAGGTCAGGCCCACGGCGAAGGCGTCCTCGTCCGAGTAGCCGAATCGTTCCCGCACGCTCTCGCCGCTCTCCAGCGCGGCGCGGCACAGCTCGTACACCGCGCCCTCCACGCACCCGCCCGAGACCGAACCGACCGCTGTGCCGGCGGCGTCGACGGCGAGGGCCGCGCCCGGCTGCCGGGGCGCGCTGCCCTCCACGGCGACCACCGTGGCGACGGCGAACGCCCGCCCTTCCCCGCACCAGCGGTGCAGCTCCTCGGCGATGTCCAGCATGACGGCCCACTCCTCACCTGACTTACGCGGTGCACATGTACGTACGCGATCTATTTGACGCCCAGCCAGCTCTCTATCGGATGCAGCGCGAAGTACGCCGTGAACACCGCCGTCAGCACCCACATGAACGCGCCCGGCTCGCGCCACTTCCCCTGGGCCGCCTTGATCGCCGTGAAGGCGATGACGCCCGCGCCGACGCCCGCCGTGATGGAGTACGTGAACGGCATGAGCACCACGGTCAGGAACGCCGGGACGGCGACGGCCCGGTCGCCCCAGTCGACGTGCCGTGCGTTGCTCATCATCATCGCGCCGATCACGACGAGCGCGGCGGCGGCGACCTCGCCGGGCACGATGCGGGTGAGCGGGGTGAAGAACAGGCAGGCGGCGAAGAGCAGCCCGGTCACGACGGACGACAGCCCCGTGCGGGCGCCCTCGCCGACCCCGGTCGCGGACTCGACGAAGACGGTCTGGCCCGACGCCCCGGCGACCCCGCCGATCGCGCCGCCCGCACCGTCGACGAACAGTGCCGTGCTGAGGCCGGGCAGCCGGCCGCGGTCGTCCGTCAGCCGCGCCTCCGTCGCGACGCCGATGATCGTGGCCATGGCGTCGAAGAAGCCGGCCAGGACCAGTGTGAAGACGATCATCCCGACGCTCACGACGCCCAGCGACCCCCAGCCGCCGAACTCCACGTGCCCGAAGAGGGAGAAGTCCGGCATGGAGACGGCGCTTCCCTTGAGTTCGGGCGCGCCGTTCTGCCAGGCGGACGACCGGAGCCCGGCCGCGGAGTGGACGGCGACGGCGAGCACCGTGCCGACGACGATGCCGATGAGGATCGCGCCGGGGACGTCGCGCGCCTGCAGCATGAAGACGGCCAGCAGCGTGACGCAGAAGATCAGTACGGGCCAGCCGGCGAGCTCGCCCGCCGGGCCGAGCGTGACCGGGCCGCCGCCCTTGGAGGCGTGTACGAAACCGGCCTTGACCAGCCCTATCAGGGCGATGAACATGCCGATGCCCATGGTGATGGCGTGCTTGAGGGCGAGCGGCAGCGCATTCATGATCAGCTCGCGCAGGCCGGTCACGGCCAGCAGCACGATCACGGCGCCGTAGAGCACGCACATCCCCATCGCCTGGGGCCAGGTCATGTGGGGCGCCACCTGGGTGGACAGCACCCCGGAGACGCCCAGCCCGGCGGCCAGGGCGAGCGGGACCCTGCCGAGGAAGCCCATGGCCAGGGTGCAGACCGCGGCGGCCAGCGCGGTGGCGGTGATCAGGCCGGTGTGGCCGAGCCGCTGCCCGGAGGCGTCCGGGCCGGAGAGGATCAGGGGGTTGAGCAGGAGGATGTAGGACATCGCCATGAAGGTGGTGATGCCGCCGCGCACCTCCCGGCCGGCGGTGGATCCGCGTGCGCTGATGTGGAAGTAGCGGTCGGGCCAGGACCTTCCGGCGGCCGGCCGCGGGCCCGCGCCCGCGTTCTGCGCCGTGGAGGCCGGCTCCACGGATGACTGGGTCATGGGGTGCCTTCTCCGGGATGTGGGTGGGTACCGGCGTGCACGACCCGGGGGACGGCCCGAGACGGAGGGACGGCACGTCACCGGCCGCTGGGGGGCGCGCGGCCGGTGGTGCCCTGCGAGGGGTTCTCAGGTTCCGGTGAGGTGTTCGGGCCGCACCGGCACCCTGCCGAGCGGCAGCCCGGTGGCTGCCCGGATCGCCGCGACGACCGCCGGGGTGGCGGACAGCGTGGGCGCCTCGCCCGCGCCGCGCAGCCCGTACGGGGCGTGCTCGTCGGCGAGTTCGAGGACGTCCACGGGGATGGCGGGGGTGTCGAGGATGGTGGGGATCAGGTAGTCCGTGAAGGACGGGTTGCGCACCAGCCCGTCCGCGGAGACGACGATCTCCTCCATGACCGCGAGGCCCAGGCCCTGGGTCGTGCCGCCCTGTATCTGGCCGGTGACGGCCAGCGGGTTCATGGCCTTGCCGACGTCCTGCGCGCAGGCCAGCTCGACGACCTTGACGAGCCCGAGCTCAGTGTCGACGTCGACGACGGCGCGGTGGGCCGCGAAGGAGTACTGGACGTGGCCGTCGCCCCGGCCGGTGCGCGGGTCGAAGGGCTCGGTGGGCCGGTGCCGCCACTCGCACTCGGCGTCGGCCACCTCGTCCTCCAGGACCTCGGCCAGACCGGCCAGGACCTCGCCCGCCTCGGTGGTCACCTTGCCGCCCTCCAGCAGGAGCCCGGCGTGCGCCCACGCGGGGTGGTACGCGCCGAACCGGGCGCGGCCGAGGGCGAAGACCTTCTCCCGTACGGCCCGGCAGGCCTGGCGGACGGCGCCGCCGGTGACGTAGGTCTGGCGGGAGGCGGAGGTGGAGCCGGCCGAGCCGACGCGGGTGTCGGCGGGCCGCAGGACGACGCGGGTGACGCCGAGTTCGGTGCGCGCGATCTGGGCGTGGACGGTCACACCGCCCTGGCCGACCTCGGCCATCGCGGTGTGCACGGTGGCCACCGGCTGCCCGGCGACCACTTCGAGCCGTACCCGGGCCGTCGAGTAGTCGTCGAAGCCCTCCGAGAAGCCGACGTTCTTGATCCCGACCGCGTAGCCGACGCCGCGGACGACGCCCTCGCCGTGGGTGGTGTTGGACAGCCCGCCCGGCAGCGCACGGACGTCGGGGTCGCCCCCGGCGGTCTCCCACGGCCGCTCGGGCGGCAGCGGCCGGGCCTTGACCCGGCGCAGCAGCTCCGCGACGGGCGCGGGGGCGTCGACGACCTGCCCGGTGGGCATGACGGCGCCCTGCGCCATGGCGTTGCGCTGCCGGAACTCCACGGGGTCCAGGCCCAGCCGCTCGGCCAGCCGGTCCATCTGGGCCTCGTACGCGAAGCAGGCCTGGACGGCGCCGAAGCCGCGCATCGCGCCGCACGGCGGGTTGTTGGTGTAGAGAGCGAGGGCCTCGACGTCGACGTTGCCGACCACGTACGGGCCGACGGCCAGGGACGCCGCGTTGCCGACGACGGCCGGGGAGGAGGAGGCGTAGGCGCCGCCGTCGAGGACGATGCGGGCCTTGACGTAGAGCAGCCGGCCGTCGCCGCTCGCCCCGTGCTCGTAGTGGAGCCGGGCCGGGTGGCGGTGCACGTGGCCGAAGAACGACTCGAAGCGGTTGTAGACCATCTTCACGGGCTTGCCGGTGCGCAGCGCGAGCAGGCAGGCGTGGGCCTGCATGGACAGGTCCTCGCGCCCGCCGAAGGCGCCGCCGACGCCGGAGAGCGTCATGCGGACCTTGTCCTCGGGGAGGCCGAGGACGGGGGCGATCTGGCGCAGGTCGGCGTGGAGCCACTGGGTGGCGATGTAGAGGTCGACGCCGCCGTCCTCGGCGGGCACGGCGAGCCCGGACTCCGGGCCGAGGAACGCCTGGTCCTGCATGCCCACTTCGTAGTCGCCGGTGACGACGGCGGCGGCGCGGGCCCGGGCGGCGGCGACGTCGCCGCGGAGGACGGGCTGGCGGTGGACGACGTTGGGGTGCGGGGCGTGGGCGGCGTGCGCGTCGTCGCGGGCGGGGTGCAGGAGGGGTGCGCCGGGGGCGGTGGCGCTCTCCTCGTCGTGGACGACGGGGAGTTCCTCGTAGGCGATGCGGATCCGGGCGGCGGCGCGGCGGGCGGTCTCGGGGTGGTCGGCGGCGACGAGGGCGACGGGCTCGCCGTGGTAGCGGACGACGCCGTCGGCGAGGACGGGGGTGTCCTGGATCTCCAGCCCGTAGCGGGTGGCCGCGGGCAGGTCATCGTGGGTCAGCACCGCGTGCACGCCGGGGGTGGCGAGCGCCGCGGAGACGTCGGCGGAGAGGATGCGGGCGTGGGCGTGGGGGCTGCGGAGGGTTACGCCCCACAGCATGTCCTCGTGCCACAGGTCGGAGGCGTAGGCGAACTCGCCGGTGACCTTGAGCGTGCCGTCGGGGCGCGGGACGGACTCGCCGATGCCGCCGCGGGTGCCGATGGTGAGGGCGGAGGGGGTGCGTGCGGTGGCCATGGTCAGCCCGCCTCTCCGGCGCGGGCGGCCGCGAGGCGGACCGCGTCGAGGATCATCTCGTAGCCGGTACATCGGCACAGGTTGCCCGAGAGGGCCTCGCGGATGTCCGCGTCGGAGGGCTCGGGATTGCGCTCGATGAGCTCGTCGGCGGCGACGAGCAGGCCCGGGGTGCAGAAGCCGCACTGGACGGCGCCGGCGTCGACGAAGGCCTGCTGGACGGGGGAGAGCGCCGCGGCGCCCGGGCCGCCGTCCGGCGCGGCCGGCCGGCGCAGGGCCTGGTCCGGGCTCGTCCCGGACGGTTCCGCCGGCGCGCCGCCGCCCGCGGCGCGCCGCCGGGCGTGCTCGGCGAGCCCCTCGACGGTGACGACCTCGCGGCCCTCGGCCTGCCCGGCGGCCACCAGGCAGGCGCACACCGGCACTCCGTCGAGGCGGACCGTGCACGAGCCGCACTCGCCCTGCTCGCAGGCGTTCTTCGAGCCCGGCAGGCCGAGCCGTTCCCGCAGGACGTAGAGCAGGCTCTCGCCCTCCCAGACGTCGTCGGCCTGCTGCGGCCGGCCGTTGACCGTGAGGTTCACGCGCATCGTTCGCCCCTCTCCCCGCCTCGGTAGGCCTCCCACGTCCAGCCGAGCGTGCGGCGGGCCATGACGGCGACCGCGTGCCGGCGGTAGCGGGCGCTGCCGCGGACGTCGTCGATCGGGTTGCACGCCCCGGCGGCGAGCTCGGCGAACTGCCGTGCCGCGGAGGGCGGCAGGGGCCGGCCGTTCTCCCAGCACCCGCCCTCGTCCAGGGCCGCGGCGAGGAAGTCCTCCGCGGCGCGGGCCCGCACCGGGGTGGGGGCGGCGGAGCCGATGCCCGTGCGGACGGTGCGGGTGCGCGGGTGCAGCGCGAGGGAGAACGCGCAGACGGCGATGACCATGGCGTTGCGGGTGCCGACCTTGGAGAACTGCTGGGGCCCGTCGGCCTTCGCGATCCGCACGGCCCGGATCAGCTCGTCCGGCGCGAGGGCGTTGCGCTTGACGCCGGTGTAGAACTCCTCGGCGGGGATCAGCCGCGTGCCCCGCACGGACGCGGCCTCCACCCGGGCGCCCGCCGCCAGCAGGGCCGGGTGGGAGTCCCCGGCGGGCGAGGCGGCGCCGAGGTTGCCGCCGACGCCGCCCCGGTTGCGGATCTGCGGCGAACCGACGGTGTGCGCCGCGAGCGCGAGGCCGGGAAGCTCCGCCCGCAGCTCCTCCATGATCCGCGTGTACGGTACGGAGGCGCCCAGCCGGACCTCGTCCCCGTCGGTCTCCCATTCGTACAAATCGCCGATGCGGTTCAGGTCGAGCAGGTACTCGGGCCGGCGCTGATCGAAGTTGATCTCGACCATCACGTCCGTGCCGCCCGCGATGGGGACGGCGGCCGGGTGCTCGGCCTTGGCGGCCAGAGCCTCCTCCCAGCTGCCGGGGCGCAGGAACTCCATGGGGGTTCTCTTCTCGATCGGTCTCACGGGGTGGTCCGAGAGGGGTGCGCGCGAGCGGATCCCGGTGGTGCGCGGGCCGTGCGGCACGCCGTGAGCCCAGTACAGCGAGCGGCCGGCGGGGCGGTGCAGTCACCGAAACCATGAAGCGGTTGGCTGGCCGGAGCACCCATCTTGTAGATTCGAACGAAAGACGGGGTTGAGAAACCTCACTGCATTCCACTGGTAACAACAAGACAGATCGGCGGCGACCACGATGCGGCTGCGCGCACTCCTGGAGACCGAAGCGCTGGGCCTCCGGCTGCTCGGCGGCGACGACGAGCTGGACCGCACGGTGCGCGGCGTGATGACGACCGACCTGCGCGACCCGAGCCGCTACCTCTCCGGCGGCGAACTCGTGCTCACCGGCCTCGCCTGGCGGCGGGAGCCGGAGGACTCCGAGCGGTTCGTGCGGATCCTCACGGGGGCGGGGGTGGCGGGGCTCGCGGCGGGCGAGGCCGAGATGGCCTCCATCCCGGACGACCTGATCCGGGCGTGCGCCCGGCACCGCCTGCCGCTGTTCTCGGTGAACGAGAACGTCTCGTTCGCCTCCATCACCGAGCACGTCGTGCGGCAGGTGTCGAGCGAGCGCGCCGGGGACCTGGCGGCCGTCGTGGACCGGCACCGCCGGCTGATGACGTCCGGCCCGGCCGGCGGCGGCCCCGAGGTCGTCCTCGACCTGCTGGGCTCCGACCTGGACCTGCGGGCGTGGGTGCTGTCCCCGACCGGCCGCGCCATCGCGGGCTCCTCCCTCGCGGGCGCCGGGCCCGAGCTGCCCGCCGCGGTCAGCGCGACCCTGGCCGGCGAGCACCTGGCCGCCGCCCGCACGGGCCGGCGCGGGCCGCACCGCGTGAGCGCCGGCGGCGACACGTACTCGCTGTTCCCCATCAGCCACAGCGGCCGCGCGATGTCCGCCCGCGACGTCCGCGAGACGGTCCTGTCCGACTGGTTCCTCGCCGTCGAGGCCGACGCCGGCGACTGGTCGCCCGAGCGGCTGGACCTGCTCGACGGCGTCACCCAGCTGATCGCCGTCGAGCGGGACCGGCGCGACGCCGCCCGCACCGTCCGCCGCCGGCTCGCCCAGGAGGTCCTCGAACTCGTCCAGACGGGCGCGGCCCCCGCCGAGATCGCCGCCCGCCTGCGCGTCGCGGCCCCCGTCCTGCTGCCCGGCCTGGGCACGGCGCCGCACTGGCAGGTCGTCGTCGCCCGCGTCGAGTGGGAGGACGGCGACATCCCCGGCGGGCCGGTCGCCCAGGCCCTCCTGGAGGAGATGCTGGCCGCCCCCGAGGCCTCCGGGCCCGAGCCGTCCGACCGGATCGCCGTCGCCCACATGGGCGACGAGGCCGTGGCGCTCGTACCGCTGCCCGCCGTACCGGCCGGGGCCGAGGGCGAGGAGGCGGCGGGCCGGGCCCCCGGGCTGCACGCGGACCGCATCCTCGCCGCCGTCCGCGAACCGCTCTCCCGCGGCCTCGACGACGACGGCCGGCTCACCCTCGGCGTCAGCGCCGCCGTGCACTCGGCGGAGGGCCTGCGCGGGGCGCTGGAGGAGGCCCGGCACGCCCGCCGGGTCGCCGCCGCCCGCCCGGGCCGCGTGTGCGCGGCGGGCCACCAGGAGCTGGCCTCGCACGTCCTGCTGCTGCCGTTCGTCCCCGACGACGTCCGCCGCGCCTTCACCGCCCGGCTCCTGGACCCCCTGCGCGACTACGACCGCCGCCACCGCGCCGAGCTCATCCCGACGCTGGAGGCGTTCCTGGACTGCGACGGCTCCTGGACCCGGTGCGCGACGCGGCTGCATCTGCATGTCAACACCCTGCGCTACCGCGTGGGCAGGATCGAGCAACTGACGGGCCGGGACCTGTCGCGCCTGGAGGACAAGCTGGACTTCTTCCTGGCGCTGCGCATGAGCTGACCGTCCCGGGTTGGGGGGATCTGCCCAGGTCGGCGGGGTAATGTTCCTCGCCATGGGGGTAGTGATCAAGAACGGGCGCACCCGGCTGCGGGTGGCGGGCGGCGAGCTGCTGCAGGAGCGGGGACGTACGACGACGGCCGTGCCGGGGGCCCAGATCCGGTCGGTCGGGACGGGGGACGGGACGCTGACCGTCCTCCTGTTCGACCCCGGCGAACCGCCGCTGACGGCCCGCCACCGCAATCCGCAGGTCCTCGCCGCGCTCGCCGGGGAGATCCGGGCGATCGCGCCGGGCCGCCCCCACCAGGGCGCCCGGCCGCCCGTACGGCGGGAGACGGCCGGCCCGTGGCCGGCCCGCGCGGCGCGGGCGCGCGACTTCGTGACCTCGGCCCACCCGCTGCTCAAGGCGGCCGTGGTGTACGTGGTGGCGGGCGTGCCGGTCGTGGCCCTGATCCCGGTCGAGCCGCGCGGAGAGGGAGTGGGGGCCTGGCTGGTCGGCGGCCTGGGCTTCGGCCTGTTCGCGCTGTGGGCCGAGCTGGTGGGCCTCAGGACCCGGTGGACCGTCCGCTTCCGCGGGGTGACGGTGCGGGTGGCCCCGCCGGACCGGGTCGGCGGCTCGGCCGACAGCGAACCGGACTACCGCTACCGCTTCCACGCCCTCGACGGCCGCCCCTACGAGCACACGTCCCGGTGGGCCTCGCACAACGGCGAGATCCGCTACGACCCGCGGAACCCGTCCCGCGTCGTGGTCCCCACCCGGATCCTGTGGCTCTTCGTGGACGTGGCCACCCTCCTCGCCTTCGGCGCGCCGGCCTCCGGCATGATCGGCGTCTGGCTGGACTGGGCGGTGCGGGTGCCGGACGCGCTGTTCTGACGGTTCACGGGGAGACGTACGACAAAAGACCGGTGCCGTACGCAGAAAGGAGGAGTCACGCCCAAGTGGCGTACGGCTCCTGCGGCAGGCGCGCATCATCACGGATATGAGTGATCCTGACGAGGCGTGCCCCGGCCCGCACGCCTTCTGCAAGGGATGCAGAGGGAGCGGCGACTACCACGCGGCCGTGCTCTACCTCGACCAGTCCGGCGAGGGCGGCAACATGACGGGCGCTCACCTCTGCCCCTACTGCACGGGCCGGGGGTTCTTCTGCAAGCACCACCCCCCGTGCCGGGTCCTGCACGAGGACGACACGCCCGTCATCGGCCCGGACGCGCTGCCGCCCGTATGAGGGTCAGGCCCGCACCGCCGTCAGGTGGCGCAGGTACGCCGCGCGGTTGAGGGGGTTGCCGTCCGTGCGCGGGCGCTCCGGGGGCCGGCCCCGGTGGGGGCGGTCCTCGGTGGGGTGGGTCCACCACAGGGCCTCGCCGCGGGTGAGGGCGGGCAGGCGGCGTTCGGCGTCGGGGGCGTGGCGGGCCGGGATGGTGCCCTTGAGGACGCACACCTCCGGGCCGGTCTCCGTGTCGTGGATCTCGGCTCCCAGTGCCGCCAGCGCTCCCGCGACGGCGCTGAGGGTGTCGGCGGGAGCCTCCAGTTCGTAGGCGTGACAGGGCTCGTACACCGCGGTGCCCGCCTGCGCCAGGGCCGCCATCAGGACGAGCGGGGTCAGGCCGCGGAAGTCGGCGGCGGTGCTGACGGGCGAGGCGTAGCCGGAGCGGGTCAGGGTGACGGTGCAGTCGGTGACCGGCCAGCCGTACAGGCCCTGGGCGAGGGTGTGCCGGACGGTCTCCTCGATGGCGCGGTCGAAGGCGAGGGGCAGCGCCCCGAGTTCGGTGTCGCGGCGGAAGACCGTGCCCGAGCCGGGGGCGCCCGGTTCGGTGCGCAGGCCGATGGTCGCCCAGAAGACGTGGCCGCCGTGCCGGTCGATCTCCTCGTGCGCCTCGCCCGTGCCGGTGAGCCGCTCGCGGTGCACGGTGCTGCTCGGTTCGAAGACGGCTTCGACGCCGAACTCCTCGGCGAGCGTCGCCGCGATGATCTCCTTCTGCACCTCGCCGTAGAGGAGGACGGACGTGCCGCCGCCCGCCGGCAGGGTGCGGGTGCCGATGAGGGGGTCCTGGTCGGCGAGCGCGGCGAGGGCCGCGTGCAGCCGGGCGGCGTCCTCGGGGCGCACGGGCCTGACGACGGTCTCCAGGCTCGGCGCGGCGAAGTGCCGGTGGTGCGCGCCGTCGCGGACAGGGCCGAGGCGGTCGCCCACCCTGACCTCGGGCAGGCCCCGGATCCGGGCGATGTCGCCGGCCGTGGCACGGCGGCGGACCGCGCCGGGCTCCCCGGCCTCGACCGCCGTGAGGGAGGTGACGCGCCCGGCGTGCTCCGTGCGGGTGCCGTCGGCGTGCTGCCGGTGGAGGGTGATCCGGTCGCGCTCGGAGACCGCGCCCGAGAAGAGGCGCAGGTAGGCGGTCTTCTCCCCGGAGGGGCCGCGGTCGACGGCGAAGACCGTGCCGGTGGTCTCCCGGCCGGTGCAGCGCGCGGGCGGCAGGTAGCGGACGATGCCGTCGACGAGGTCCGCCACGCCCTGGCCGGAGAGGGCGGAGCCGAAGTACACGGGGTGGACGTGTCCGAGCGCGGTCTGCCGCGCGAGCGTGCGCCGCAGCTCCCAGGGCGTCACCGGCCGGTCCTCGACCAGCTTCGCGAGCAGCGCGTCGTCGTGCTCGGCCAGCGTCTCGGCCACGGCCTCGCGGAAGGCCGGGTCCTCGTACGAGCCGGGCACGGTGCGGGCGCCGGGCGCGCCGATGCCGTGGACGGTGGCCATGGGCACCACGTGCGGTGTGAGCCGGCGGCGGACGGCGGCGAGGGTCTCGGCCTCACGGGCCCCCGCGCGGTCGGTCTTGTTGACGAACACGAGGGTGGGAAGACGCAGCCGGCGCAGCGTCTTCATCAGCACGCGTGTTTGCGCCTGCACACCTTCGACGGCGGACAGGACGAGCACGGCGCCGTCGAGGACGCCCAGGGCGCGCTCGACCTCGGCGATGAAGTCGCTGTGGCCGGGGGTGTCGACGAGGTTGACGCGCAGGCTCCCGACGCGGAAGGGGGCGACGGCGGTGCGGATGGTGATGCCGCGGCGGCGTTCGATGTCGCCGCTGTCGGTACGGGTGCTGCCGGTGTCGACGCTGCCGAGCCGGTCGATGGCGCCGGTGTCGAAGAGCAGGCGCTCGGTGAGGCTGGTCTTACCCGCGTCGACGTGCGCGAGGATGCCGATGTTCAGAACGGGCTGCGCGGGCAGGGAGAGCCCGGAGAGCAGGGTGTGCGTACGCAAAGAAGTCCTCGGAGGGAGTCGTCCGGTCAGGGCGCTGGAGGTTTCCGAGGCGCTGGCGCATGAGCGTGTCTCCCGACGTCGTTCCGAGGTGCATGGGCATTCCGAGGTGCATGTTTTCGCCGCGCGCACGGGGCGCGCGCGGCCATCCTGGCAGCCGCCCGGCACGGAGATCCAGCGAATTTCCGGCAGCGCACGCGAGCACAGATGAGCAGCGTCGCGCTCAACTACCACCCACCCGTGCTCACTCTTGGTAATCTGCCGCTACCGCTGGGAGAAGACTTTGTGAATTGCTTCACACCTGACCCTTGGCCGGGCCCGCTTCTTCGTGCTGAGATGCGGTCACGGCTGCTTCCAGCTCGACGGCGCGCTTGGGGAGGGCACTGTGGCGGACACCGCCATGCGTAATGCGGGGTTGCCGGAGCCGCGGGGACCGCAGGGGGCGGACCCGCGGGGGGACGATCCGCTGGAACGGGCCGTGTGGCGGCTGCGGTCCCGCGCCTGCTGGGACGACGCCGCGGCCCTGCTCGCACCGCGCGCCGCCGCCGAGCCGGGCCCGGCCCTGCAGCGGACGGCGGTCCTGACCGAGCGCTGCATGTTCACCGGGGAGGGCTGGGGAGCCGCCGAGGACGC
Organism: Streptomyces sp. XH2; assembly: GCF_049725035.1. Classification (NCBI taxonomy): domain Bacteria; kingdom Bacillati; phylum Actinomycetota; class Actinomycetes; order Kitasatosporales; family Streptomycetaceae; genus Streptomyces; species Streptomyces sp. XH2. The sequence goes on from NZ_JBMMMZ010000009.1 coordinate 402,860, forward strand.
CCTGCGCGCGGCGGAAGCGCTGGCCGCGGACGACGAGGAGCGGGGGGCGGCGGCCTGCGAGCGCGGCCATCTCGCCTACGCCTCCACCCTGTTGGGCGTCCGCGACCGGGCGGACGAGGCCCGCTCCGCCCTGGGCAGGGCCGCGGCCCTGCTCGCGCCGGGGTCACCGACGCGGCCCCTGCTGCACTTCCGGCGCGGCCTGATCGCCCAGCACCTGTCGGACAACCCCTCCGACGCGACGGCCGCCTTCGAGCGCGCCCACGCGGGGGCGACGGCCCAGGGGCAGCGGCTGCTGCTCTCCTTCACCTGGCGGCACGTGGCGGCCATGGCCGAGCACGAGGGCAAATTCGCCGAGGCGCGGTACGGCTTCGGGGAGTCGCTGCGCATCCGCGAGGAGCTGGGCTACCTCGTGGGCATCGCCCCGGCGCTGACCTCGCTGGCCGCCGTCCTCGACGATCCCGGCGAGGCCGCACGGCTGCGCGGGGAGGCCGCCCGGCTCGTCCGGCTGCTCGGCGGCGTTCCGGGCTGGCTGGCGGAACAGCTGGCGGCGTCGGCGAACGCCGACTGATCCGCGGCGCACCGCAGAAGCCCTTCACTCCCCTCCCGCGAAGTGTCCCCTCACCAGGGACTCGGCCCGTTCCACGTCGTGCGCCGCCAAAGCCTCCAGCAGCGCCACGTGCTCGGCCGCGTCGGCGACGAGGTCGGCCGTGCAGTGCGGCCGGCCGTGCGCCGCGGGCCACTGCGCGCGCCGGTGGAGGTCGTCGGCGACGGCGACGAGCCGGCGGTTGCCCGCGAGACCGAGGAGCGCGCGGTGGAAGGCCCGGTCGGCCTCGGCGTAGCGGGCGCGGTCGCCGGTGGCCGCCGCGGCGCAGGCGGTCTCGGCGAGCGGGCGGAGCCCGTCCCAGCCGGCGGCCGGGACCGTACGGGCGAGCCGCAGCAGGACCGGCACCTCCAGCAGGGCGCGCACCTCGGCCAGCTCGGCCAGATCGCGCGCGGTGCGCGTGGCGACGCGGAAGCCCCGGTTGGGGACGACCTCGACGGCGCCCTCCAGGGCGAGCTGCTGCATGGCCTCCCGCACGGGCGTGGCCGACACGCCGAAGCGCTCACCGAGCGCGGGGCCCGAATAGACCGCGCCCGGAATCAGCTCGCCGCTGACGAGGGCCTTGCGCAGGGCGTCCAGCACCTGGCCGCGCACGGAGTGGCGCTGCGGCATCCTGCGTGCGGGAGCGTGCGCGGGGGCGGCGCACGGGACCCCGTACTCCTGCTCGGCGTGGACGTGCTCGCCCCGGGCGCCCTCGCCGTGCACCTCGGCAGGGCCGCCGCCGCGGCTGCCGGCGGGAGCGCCGCCGCGGACGGCCGCACCGCGCGCGACCTGCGCCGGCACCTCGGCGAAGAGCCTCGCGGCCGACGGCGCGGCGTGGGATCTTCCCTGCTCCATTGGGGTCCTCCTGATGTCCTTTCTGAACCATAGGCGGCCCCGCGGACAGTTCAAACCCCGATCAACCGGGGTAAGGTAAGCCTAACCTGCAGAACGATCGCGATTCGGTGGTCCCGCATGGCCCCTGCCTCCAGCGCCCCGACTGCCCCGCACCCCCTCACGGACGCCTACGCCCGCCTCGCCGAGGTCTTCCCGGGCCTGACCCTGACGGCCGGACCGCCGCGCACCGGCGAGGGCTGGCTGACCGCCGCGGGGCTCGCGGAGGGCGGCGCCGGCCTGGACGCCTTCCTCGCGTGGGACGACCGGCAGATCCTGCGGGAGTACGGGGAACGGGCCCGCCCGGACGTCGTCGCGAGCTTCGGCCTGCACCGCTACGCGTGGGCGTCCTGCCTGCTCGCCACCGTCCCCTGGTTCCTGCACCGCAGGGTGCCGCGGCTGCCTCCCGCGGCCGTCTCCTTCCACCGCGCCCAGGGCCTGCTGACGGCCCTCGCACCGGAATTCGCGTGCCTGCCCGGCGACCCCGCCGCGGAACTGCCGGGCGCCCGGGCAGTTCCCTGCGAAGAGGTACTGCGCACGGAACTGCGGGCCGCGGTGGCCGCGCATTTCGCGCCCGTCCTGGAGGGCTTCCGGCCGCGGATGCGGCGCGGTCCGCGCGCCCTGTGGGGAATGGTCACGGACGAACTGGCCGAATCCTTGTGGTATGTGGGACAGCTGCTCGGCGAGGAGGAACGTGCCCGCCGCGAACTGCAGCTGCTGCTCCCGGGGGTGACGCCGCCGTACGTCGGCGGCGCGGCCTTCCGGATGCTTACCGGCCGCATGGGAGAGCCGATCCCGACCCGCGACCGGGCGAGCTGCTGCCTCTTCTACACCCTGCGTCCACAGGACACCTGTACGACCTGCCCGCGCACTTGCGACACGGACCGGGTGCATCGGCTGTCCGTAAGCTGACCGGCCTCACACCACTCGATCGGGTGAGGTGAAGGGAACGCAATTCCCTCTTCGCTTAACGGCGTTCGAATTTCTTCGCACCTATCCGTATGCCGTTGCCCTCCATTGGCAGGCAGTTGGCGCGAAACCCCTTGGCGAACGGACCGATTCCGACAGGATGGCGCGCGAAAGGCCGTACAGCTATGCAAGGGACGCAAGATGAGAGTGACCGATATACCGCTGAATTGGATGCTCCCCTGTGTCGTGGCGCTCGCCGGGGTCGTGGTGGCGGTGACGGTGCTCGCACGCGGCCGGCACGGCGCGGACGACTCGGGGGGCGGCTCGGACTCCTGGGAGCGCAACGAGGAGCGCAGACGCCGCAAGGAGGCCATCTACGGAAGCGCCTCGTACGTCCTCCTCTTCTGCTGCGCCGCAGTGGCCGCCGCCCTCTCCTTCCACGGTCTCGTGGGCTTCGGACGGCAGAACCTGGGGCTCACGGGCGGCTGGGAGTACCTGGTGCCGTTCGGCCTCGACGGGGCGGCCATGTTCTGCTCGGTGCTGGCGGTGCGCGAGGCGAGCCACGGCGACGCCGCGCTCGGCTCCCGGATGCTCGTGTGGACCTTCGCCAGTGCGGCCGCCTGGTTCAACTGGGTGCACGCGCCGCGGGGCCTGGACCACGCGGGCGCGCCGCAGTTCTTCGCCGGCATGTCGCTGTCGGCGGCGGTCCTCTTCGACCGCGCGCTCAAGCAGACCCGCCGGGCCGCACTGCGCGAGCAGGGCCTGGTGCCCAGGCCGCTGCCGCAGATCCGGATAGTCCGCTGGCTGCGGGCCCCGCGCGAGACCTTCGGCGCCTGGTCGCTGATGCTCCTGGAGGGCGTCCGCTCGCTGGACGAGGCGGTGGAGGAGGTCCGCGAGGACAAGCGGCAGCGGGCGCAGGCCAGGGCCCGCAGAAGGGAGGCGGGCAAGCTGGAGCGCGCCCGGCTCAAGGCGTACAACCGCCAGAACCGGGTGTGGGGGCGGGTCCGGGGCGGCCGGCAGGTGGAGGTCGGCGGGACCGCCGTGCCCGGCCCCGCGCAGCCGGCGCAGATCGGTTCGGACCCCTCCATAGTCGACCAGGGACAGCTTCCCGTCCGCGCCCGGCCGCTGCAGGCGGTCGGCGGCCCTGACCCGATCGACCTCACCGCGGAGGACGACACCCAGGCGATTCCCCGCCTGGACTCGCTCGAGGCGAAGCTCGCCCAGATCGAGCGGCAGTTCGGCTGACGCCCCCGGGCCCTGGGTCGTCGCACGGCGGCGGTTCAGGGCTCCTGGGCGGCCAGCTCGAACCAGACCGACTTGCCCACGCCGTGGGCGCGGACGCCCCAGCCGTCCGCGAGGGCGTGGACCAGCAGCAGCCCCCGCCCCGACGTGGCGGCCTTCTCGATGTCGTTCATGTCCGGAACGGCGTCCCTGACGGCGTCCCGCTCCCTGCTGCCGGGGCGGCCGTCCTCGACCGCTCCCCCCGCACTCACGACCGGCCCGATGTCCGTTCCCGGGCCGCGCAGCGCGGGATGGCCCGTCACGAAATCCCGGACCTCCACCCGCAGCCGCCCCCGCGCCGGGCCGAACGCGCCGGTGAGCACCGCCTTGACCACGGCGCCCCCGTCGGTGTGCACCAGGGCATTGGTGACGAGCTCGCTCGTGAGCAGCTCCGCGGTCTCCGCCCGGCCCGGCGCGCCCCAGTGGACCAGCAAGCGGCGCAACTCGGCCCGGACTTCCCGGACACCGGTGAGATCCCGGCGGCGGAGCCTCCTTTCGAAACGCGGCCCGGAACGCGCCGCGCCGTCACCGTGCCCGCCCCTGTGGTCCGTACGGCCCTCCCGGTCCCCCGCATGGCCCTCCGCGTAACCCTCGGCGCTCATCCGGCCTGCTGTCTGCCGTTTCATCCTCCTCGCCCCGACCCCTCCCCGGCGCCCCGGCCTCGAACACGCTCGCGCTCACTCACCGCAATGCATGCCCCGGACCGCCCGGAACGACTCCTGTTGAGCCATCAACATGGTGATATGACCAAAATCCCGGAGCCTCTTGTGCGGGCCGCGAATATGCCATTGGCGCACGGCCGGTGAGAAAGTCCGTACGGAACTTCAAGAAATAGCGAAGCTCCGGGAAACGGCCGGGCGGGGCGGTGACAACGCCACCGCCCCGCCCCGGAATCGGCCCGGCTACGCCTCCCAGAGCGCGCACGCCGTACGGTCGTCCGCGTATCCCTTCACCCGCAGCTGGGTGTCCGCGAGGAACGCCGCGAGCCCCGGCGGCCGTTCGCCCGCCCAGCGCTCGGCCAGCCTGCCGCCCAGCTCCGGCTCGCCGCGCATCGGCTCGGCGAGGCCCGCCGTGCACAGCATCAGCGTGTCCCCCGGCCGCGCGACGGACGCCCGGAAGCGGAACGGCTCGCCGGGCGCCGCCGGCTCCTCCGGCTCGACGGGCGGGGTCAGGCCGGGCGTGGGGATGCCGAGGTCCACCGTCATCGTGTCGGCGGGCGCCGAGCCGTAGCCGACGACCGGCTCGCCCGTGCGCTCCGGCGGGGCCTCCGGCTCCAGGTCCTGCCACACGCCCTCGCGGAGGCGGAACAGGCCGCCCGTGCCCACGCCGAAGAACACCCGCGTACGGCACTGCGGGTCGGCCGTCAGCAGCAGGCAGCGGACCGTCGCCGTGTACTCCTCGGGCCGCAGGCCCAGCTCGGCGGCGCGGGCGCGCAGCCGGCCGTAGGAGCGGTCGGTGAGCCGGTGCAGGCCCGACTTGAGCTCGCCGCGCCGGCCGCCGCGGATGTCGTCGGCCAGCCGGGCGTGGCTGCGACCGACGGCGCCCGCCAGCCACTTGCACGCGTCCTGCGCGGCGCGGGGCGCGACGTCCGTGCCGCGCAGGCCGCTGGCCATCGCCACGAGCAGCAGCGCGCCGTCACCGTCCCCGAAGCGCGCCGTCAGCAGGGAGTCCCGCCGGGGCTCGCCGCGGTAGCGCGCGGAGTCGCCGCGCAACGACAGGGCGCGCAGCGTGACGGCGCCGTACTGCGCTCCGTCCAGAACGGTGTCCGGCACGAGGCCGTCCAGGTCCTGCGGGTCCGCGGCGGGCCAGGCGGTGGGCTCCGCGTCGTACGTCGGCGGCCGCTCCCCCACGTACTCCGCGCCGTGGGCCGCCGGGCGGGCCGGCCGCGGGGTCTGCGCGGGCGCCGCGAGGGGGTGCCGCCGGGGCGGCGTCGACTCGCGGGAGACGACGGGCGGCCGGGACGCCGGCTCCAGGGACGCCGCCCGCGCGGCGGGCTCCAGGGGGTCGGCGTGGTCGCCGCCGGGCGGGGCGGTGCGGGCCGGCTGGGCGCCCCCGGCCCGCACGGGGCTCGCCCCGGAGGCCGGCTTCGCCGGCACGGCCGGGAGGGACTGCCCGGGGAGCCCGGGCCGCTCGGTGCGCTCGTAAGTGCCGGACGGCGCGGGCGGCTCCAGCGGCTGCGGAGGCTCCTGCCTGGGGGGCCTCGGCGGGCGTACGGGGCGCTCGGCCCGTACGGGCCTGGTCGGCCTCTCCAGCCGCCCGGTACGCCTGAGGCGCTCCGGCCGCTCGTAGCCGCGCTGCGGCTCGGACGGCCCGGCGTCACCCGCGGGCCGGGTGCCGTTCCGGCTCCCCGGACGGACCGGACGGCCGTCGGCGTCGGCGAAGTCCCCGGTCCGCTCGTCACGGCCGGCGGACCCGGTGGCGTCAGCGTCCGCGAGCCGGTCCGGGGGCGCGTCGCCCTCCACGGTGCCGTAACCGCCCGCCCGTTCGCCGGGTTCTGCAAGCCGCCCCGGGGGTTCACCGGCCTCGGGACCGCCGGAATCCGCGCGTCCGTCCCGCCCGCGCCGGTCGGCAAGCTCCATGCTGCCGGGCTCCTCCGCCCACGCGTCGGGGCCTGCACCGTCCGAGAACTCACCACCCTCAGGGCCACCGGAATCCGCGGGCCCGGACCGGGTCCGGCGGCCGGCGAGCTCCGCGCTCCCAGCCCCCTCCGCCCACGCATCCGGGCCTGCACCGTCCCAGGACTCACCGCCCTCCGGACCACCGGACTCCGCACACCCGGACCGCCCACGACGGCCGGACGGCTCCGCGCTGTCGTATCCCGCCGGCCGGGCGGAAGGGCCTGCCGGACGGTCCGGTGGTTCAGCGCCCTCCGGACCGCCGGAATCCGCGGGACCGGACCGGGTCCGGCGGCCGGCGAGCTCCGCCCGTGCACCGGGGGCCGCACGGCGCTCCGCGGGTTCGGCCGCTTGCCGGTCGCCGGCGTCCGCGCGGCCGGACCGGTCCCGGCGGCTGACGAGATCCTTGCCGGCCGGGGCGTCCGCACGGCCCGCGCCGGTGTTCTCCCTGCGGTCGTCACCGCCTGTGGAGGGGGCTGCGCGCCCGGAGCGGTCCGGGCGGCCGGGGCGCTCCGCCCCGCCGAATCCGTCCGCGCCTTCGGCGCGTTCGGGGCGTGGCGGGCGCGGGGTGCGGCCGCCGAAGAAGAGGTCCGCGCCTTCGCAGCGGTCCGTGCGTTCGGAGCGGGGCGGGCGCTCGGTGCGGCCCGTGGTCTCGGGCCGGGCCGGGCGCGGGGCGCGGCCGAGGGCCTCCGGGCCGGCGCCGTCCGGTGCCGGCCTTCCCCGCCCGGCAGGGGCCGGCGAGGCGGACGCTCCCAGGGATCCCGGCGGCCGGGCCGCCCCGGTCCGCCGGTCCTGGCCGCGGTCCTGGCCGTCCGTGCGATCGGGGCGGGCCCGCGGATCCCTCCGCTCCGGCGGAGCGGAATCCTCCGGCTGCCGCGGCACTTCGGACGGCCTGCGCGGGTCGGTCTTCCGCCACTTCTGCGGTTTCTCCAGCAGCTCCGGCAGGAGACCCGCACCGTGCAGGTCCGGCGGTTTCGGGATCCTCGGCAGGGGCACGCGCGCCGCGCGGCCGGGAGCCGGCCCGTCGGAGAGGCGCTCCGCACCCGACGGCGGGGGCGGCGGCGTGAATTCCGAACGCCCCGGAACACCCCGCGCACGCGGCGCGCCGTATCCCTTCGGCAGGGAGGGAAGCCCGCTCGGGGGAACGGCGACCGGCTCCGGGGGCCGCGGTGGATCAGGAGGCTCGGCCCTGGGTGCCCTCACCGTTCTCTGCGTGCGTTTCGGCCGTTCACCGCGGGCCTCCGCCCTCACCACCGCCGAGGCCGAGGTGAACCGCTCGTCGAGGCTGCTGTCGTCCCCGGCGGCGGATCCGATGTCCGGTGCATTCTTGTCGTACAACTCGCCCCACCAGGCGTCCTCTTGGCCGGTGCGCGGGTCCCCCTGCTGGCTCATGCCCTTATTGTCCATACTCTGGGGCATACGGGAAGAGTGCACGGCGGACCTCACCCGGGGATGATGACCGAGTCGAAAAGCGGTCGCGGGGAGGGATGTCGTGTGCTTGGCGCCATTGGACTGGACATTGAACGGGAAGCGCCTTCTGCCGTCCGGGAGATGAGCCGCTGCGGGGGGACGGAAAAGGAACGGCGGCAGTCCGCGGGACACAGTGGTGTGGAACTGGTGACGGGAGCACGCGCTGTTGACGAACGGCTCCTGCGCCTATGCCGCGGGGCGACCGTGGAAATATGCGCGCTGCTCGCGGGAAGTCCATCCGCATCGTCTGACACAGGCTCCGGCATACCCCGCCGCACGGTCGTCGAACGTACGGGGCTCGCCGCCCTGCCGGATGCCGGGGATCCCACCCTGATACGTGTCGCGGACCGCATTCCGGCCGAACTGGTGATTGCCGACCGCGCAGTTGCGCTGCTCCCCTTCACGCCCCGTACCGCCGGTCCGGCCGCGCTCCGCGAGGTGCCCGAGCCGGCGGCGCTGGTCGTCCACCGGGGCCCGCTGCTCTCGACGCTGGTGAACCTGTTCGAGGACATCTGGAACGAGGCCCTCCCGGTCCGGGTCTGTGCGGACGCCGCCCGGCGGCGGGCGGTGGACGGCCTGCCCGCCGGGCCCGACGCGCTGGACCTGGAGGTGCTCTCGCTGCTGATGGACGGGCTCACCGACGCGAGCGTCGCCAAGCAGCTCGGGCTGGGGCTGCGGACGGTGCAGCGCCGGGTGAAGCGGCTGATGGAGCTGGCCGGGGTGACGACCCGGCTGCAGCTGGGGTGGCACGCGGCGGCGCACGGCTGGACGACCGTCCGCCGGCCGCAGGGCTGAACGACCGGCACCGGCCGGGACCGCGGGGACAGCCGAGGACGGCCGGTTGACGGCCGGGGAGGCGTGTCGGCCACGGTGGCCGCAATCGTCCGGGGGCGCCGTCGTCCGCCTTCCGGCAACCTTGGTGCATGGGGACGTGGCAGCTGCTCCTCGTCGGCCTCGTGATGCTGCTCGGCCTGCTCGGCGTCGTCACCCCGGGGGTGCCGGGACCGCCGATCGTCTGGGCCGGCGTGCTGTGGTGGTCGATGACCGACCGGTCCGCCCTGGCCTGGGCGGTGCTCGCGGGGGCGACGGGGGTGCTGCTGCTGGAGCAGGCCGTCAGCTGGCTGCTGCCGCCCCGCCGGCTCAGGGGCGCGGGCATCACGCGCCGCGCCTTCCTGGTGGCCGGGGTCGCCGGGATCGCCGGCTTCTTCGTGCTCCCGGTGCTGGGCGCGGTGCCCGGCTTCGTCGGCGGGCTCTACGGGGTGGAGCGGCAGCGGCTGGGCGGGCACGGCGCGGCGTGGGCCTCCACGCGGAACGTGATGCGTGCGCTGGGCACGAGTGTCCTGGTGGAGCTGTTCGCGTGCCTGCTGGTGGTGGGCGGGTGGATCGGCGCGGTCGCGTGGGGCTGACGAGGGCGGGGCCGGGCGCCGCTCAGGCCGGCGGCTCTGCCGCGCCCTCCAGTGCCAGCAGCACGCGCTTGCGGTCCAGGCCGCCCGCGTAGCCGGTGAGGGAACCGTCCGCGCCGATCACCCGGTGGCAGGGGCGCAGCACGAGCAGCGGGTTGGCGCCCACGGCCCCGCCGACCGCGCGGACCGCGGCGCGGGAGGCGCCGATCCGGGCGGCGAGCTCGCCGTAGGTGGTGGTGGCACCGTAGGGGATGGCGTCGAGGGCGTCCCAGACGCGGCGGCGGAATTCCGTGCCCTCCACGGCGAATTCGAGGTCGAAGCCCTCGGCTTCGCCGGCGAAGTAGGCGGCGAGCTGCCGCTCGGCCTCGGCGAACGCGGCGTGGTCGCGGAGCCGGTCCGGTGCCGGGGCGGGGGCGTTCTTCCGGCCCGGCACGGACAGGGAGGCGATGGCGGTGCCGCCGGGTGCGGTCGCGGAGGGCCGGCCGGTGACGAGGAGCGGGCCGAGGGGGCTGTCGATCTCGGTGTAGAGCGTGGTCATGGTTCAGGAGTCCTTGCTGTCCGGGGTGGCGGCAGCGGTCCCGGGGGCCGGGTCGGCAGCCGCCTGCCAGAGGTGGTGGAGGGCGTACGAGCGCCAGGGGCGCCAGGCTTCGGCGGCGCCGGGCTCCGCGCCGAGGGCGGCGAGGCCGTGGCGGGCGCCGGCGTCGCCGGGCAGGAAGACGTCGGGGTCGCCGAGGGCCCGCATGCGGATGTAGCCGGCGGTCCACGGGCCGATCCCGGGGAGCTCCAGGAGGGCCTGCGCCGCCTGGTCGCGGTCGGCGCCGGGGTCGAGGCGGACGGTGCCGTCGGCGAGGGCCGTGGCGGTGGCGCGCAGGGCGCGCTTGCGGGTGTCCGGTGTGCCGAGGCCGTCGAGGGAGGCGTCGGCGAGGGTGCCGGGGTCGGGGAAGAGGTGGGTGAGGCCGCCGTCGGGTGCGGGCAACGGCTTGCCGTACGCGGCGACGAGGTCCGCGCCGAGGCGCACCGCGGCCGCGACGCCGACCTGCTGGCCGAGGACGGCCCGTACGGCCAGTTCGTCGCCGTCGGCGGCGCCGGGCGAGCGCAGCCCGGCCCGGGCGGCGACGAGCGGGCGCAGCAGCGGGTCGGCGCCGAGGCGCTCGGCGACGGCGTAGGGGTCGGCGTCGAGGTCGAAGAGGCGGCGGACGCGCTGGACGGCGGTGGCCAGGTCGCGGGGGTCGGTGAGGTGGAGCCGGCAGTCGAGCCAGGCACCGTGCCGGCCGCCCGCGGGGCGGGGTTCGCGGACCTCGGCGACGCCGGTTCCGTAGGGCAGCCGCAGGGTGCGGCGGTAGAGCCGGGCGCCGGGACCGCCGAGGACCTCCTCGACGCCGGGGACGGCTCGCTTCTGCAGATAGCCGAAGATCTCGTGGGCGGCGTACGGGCCGCGGTGGGCCAGGCGCAGCGGGATGCCGGCGCCGGTCCGCCGGGGGCCCTTGCGGACGCGCAGGCTGCTGGGGGTGGCCGCGTAGATCTCGCGGATCGTGTCGTTGAACTGGCGGACGCTCGCGAAGCCCGCGGCGAAGGCGATGCCGGTGACGGGCATGTCCGTGGTCTGCAGGAGGACGCGGGCGGTGTGGGCGCGCTGGGCGCGGGCGAGGGCGATGGGGCCGGCGCCGAGCTCCTGGGTGAGCTGGCGGTGCACCTGGCGGGAGCTGTAGCCGAGGCGGCGGGCGAGGCCCGCGACGCCCTCGCGGTCGACGACGCCGTCGCCGATGAGGCGCATGGCGCGGCCGACGAGGTCGGCGCGGACGTTCCACTCGGCGGAGCCCGGGGCGGCGTCGGGCCGGCAGCGGCGGCAGGCGCGGAAGCCGGCGCCCTGGGCGGCGGCGGCCGAGGGGTAGAAGCGGACGTTCCGGCGCTTGGGGGTCACGGCGGGGCAGCTGGGACGGCAGTAGATGCCGGTGGTCTTCACGGCGAGGAAGAACTCGCCGTCGAAGCGGGCGTCCCTGCTGTGTACCGCCTGGTAGCGGGACTCGTCGTCCATGGCTCCAGTCTGCGGTATCGCTGCGCGGGCGACTGGCGGAAATCGGACGGCGGCTTCGCCGCCATGTCCTCGTCCTCAAACGCCGGACGGGCTTGATCGTGTTGGGCCTGCGCCCACAAATCAGCCCGTCCGGCGTTTGAGGACCGGGGTCCGGGGCGGAGCCCCGGGCCGTCAGCGGCCCGGGCCCCGCTTGCGCGCAGCGCTCTCGCGGCCCTCCGCCGCCTTCCGTTTCCAGTCGCGGCGGATCTCCGCCCGGAGCCGGGCATCCGTGCGGGCGGCGATCCATGCGTTCTCGCGCAGGAGCTTGCGGTAGCTGTCGAGGCGGCGCTGGGCGAGCTCGCCGCCGGCGACGGCCGCCAGCACCGCGCAGCCCGGTTCTCCGGCGTGCCCGCAGTCGTGGAAGCGGCAGCGGGCGGCGTACTCCTCTACTTCGGCGAACGCCTGCGCGACGCCGCCTCCGGCGTCCCACAGGCCGACGCCGCGCAGGCCGGGGGTGTCGATCAGGACGCCGCCGAAGGGCAGCCGGAGCATGTTGCGCGTGGTGGTGGTGTGGCGGCCCTTGCCGTCGCGGTCGCGGGCGGCGTTGACGTCCTGGACGTCCTCGCCGGCGAGGGCGTTGGCCAGGGTGGACTTGCCGGCGCCGGACTGGCCGAGGAGCACGGTGGTGCCGCCGGCCAGGGAGGCGGCGAGGACGTCGAGGCCCTCGCCGGTCTCCGAGCTGACGGCGAGCACCTGGGCGCCCGGCGCCGCGGCGGCGGTGTCGGCGACGAGGTGGCCCAGGGTGACGGGGTCGGGCACGAGGTCGGCCTTGGTGAGGACGACCAGCGGTGCGGCACCGCTCTCCCAGGCGAGGGCGAGGAACCGCTCGACACGGCCGAGGTCCAGTTCGACGGCGAGGGAGACCGCGACGACGGCGTGGTCGACGTTGGCGGCGAGGACCTGGCCCTCGGAGCGCTTCGAGGAGGTGGACCGCACGAAGGCGGTGCGGCGGGGCAGCAGGGCGAGGACGTAGCCGCGGGCAGTGTCGACGGCGGCCCAGTCGCCGGTGCACATGACGGCCAGCGGGTCGCCGGTGGTGACGAGCGCGGCGTCGGCCTGCACGGTGCGCACGCCGGAGCCGTCCGGTGCGGGGACGACGACGTCGCAGCGGCCGCGGTCGACGCGGACGATCCGGCCGGGGACGACGCCCTCGGCATCGTGCGGGGCGTAGCTGTCAGCGAACCCTTCGTCCCAGCCGTAGGGAGCGAGAGGGTGCGGGAGCGAAGTCAAGACGGTGTTCCTTCACGGAGGAGGGGATGGAGGTGATCGACGTCTGGGTGCGGGCCGTGGCAGTCATCGGTCCTCGCCTCCTCTCCGTACGTCCTTGCGGACACGCGTCCTTCGCGTGGGGGTGAGCTTAGGCAAAGCGATCGGGCGGGCGCGAAAGGTTTTTCGCGCCCGCCCGATCGCTCGCCCTCCGTCGCGCCGCTTGGCGTGCTTGGGGTGGTGGGTCTCCGTCTGGATCCGGGAGCGGACGTCGTCCGGGGGGAGGAACTGCGCCCACCGCTCGGGGAACTCCGAGGGCGGCTCGCGGTCCTGGCCGATCACGCCCTCGTCCGTGCCGTCCTCGTCGAGGTCGTCGGCGAGGCTCGCCTCCATCGCGCGGGCCGCGCGCTCGGCCGCCTCCTGCGCCGCCGCCGCGGCCCGCAGCCGGTCGACGTCGGCGCGCGCGGCGGCGGTGGCGACCGACGGCCACACGCGGTCCAGCGCGGCGTTGACGGCCGCGCCGACGAGCACCGCGAAGGCCGAGACGCCGATCCACAACAGGACGGCGACGGGCGCGGCGAGGGACCCGTAGATGGTCAGGCCCTCCACCGTGTGGGTGAGGTAGATGCGCAGCAGGAAGCTGCCGAGCACCCACATCGTCAGAGCGACGAGCGCCCCGGGGATGTCCTCCTGCCAGGGCGAACGGACCGGCACGGAGACGTGGTAGAGCGTGGTGAGGAAGACGATGGACAGCAGGATGACGACGGGCCAGTAGAGGAACCGCACCACGTCGCCGCTCCAGGGCACGACGTCCTCGACGGCCTCGGGTCCCGCGACCATCAGTGGCAGGGCCACCGCGCCGATCAGGAGGGCGACGACGTAGAGGAGGAAGGCGAGCAGGCGGGTCCGGACGATGCCGCGCTTGCCCTCCAGCCCGTACATGATCGTGATGGTGTCGACGAAGACGTTGACGGCGCGCGAGCCGGACCACAGGGCGATGGCGAAGCCGACGGAGATGACGTCGGGGCGGCCCTTGGTGACGTCCCGCAGCAGGGGCCGGGCGATCTCGTTGACGCCCTTGTCGCTGAGGACGGTCGCGGACGCCTTGAGGATGTTCTCCTGGATGGAGCCGATGGTGTTGGTGCCGGTCCATGCGTCCAGGTAGCCGAGCAGCCCGAGGAGACCGAGCAGCAACGGCGGCAGGGAGAGCAGCGTGAAGAACGCGGCCTCCGCCGCGAGCCCGGTCACGCGGTATTCGATGCAGGAGTTGACGGTGTCCTTCAGAAGGAGCCACGCCATCCTGCGTTTCGAGACATTTCGGTACAGGACGCGAGCCCTGTGCAGCCGGCCGGCCCGACGCCCCGGTGATTCATTTGCTGCCTGCACGGTCTAACCGTATCCGCCCTGGCCACGTGGGATCGCACAGCAGCCGAACAGGCGGGCGACAGGGGCGGGAAAAGCGTCCGGTGGAGGGTGATGCTGCGCCGACTCGGCACCACCCTCCGGCCGCTCACCCTCACCATCCGCCCGTGGTGCGGCCCCGCGCAACGGTTGCATGGAGTTGCAATCCTGTGGATGCCCCGCGGGCGGGGCCCGCGGGACGGCACCATGGCAGCGTGAACCGCGGAACCACCGACGAAGCCCTGCTGCCGGCCGTCCGGGAGGCCTGCCTGGGGGACGCGCGTCCCCCGGTCCCGCCGCGCCCGCTGATCGGGCAGTCCTGGCACCGCGTCCGGCTGCGGGGGGTCGACCCGGAGAAGGGCGGTTCCTCCCCGCGGCTGGCCACCGACGAGGTCGAGGAGCGGCGGCAGCGCTCGCCGCTCGGGGGCCTGCTCACCCACCTGCGCGAGGGCCTGGGGTCGGTGGTCGACGTCGAGCGGCACCTGATGGCCGTCACGGACGCCGAGGGCCTGGTGCTGTGGCGGCAGGGGAACCGGGGCGTGCTGCGCAGCGCCGACCGGCTGGGCTTCGACGTGGGCGCGTCGTGGGCGGAGGAGCTGGTGGGCACGAACGGCATCGGCACGTCCCTGGTGGAGCGGCGCCCGGTGCTGGTGCGGTCGGCCGAGCACTTCGTCCGCACGCACCACGCGTGGTCCTGCGCGGCCGCCCCGCTGCGCGATCCGCGCGACGGGCGGCTGCTGGGCGTGCTGAACGTCAGCGGTCCGGCCCCGGCCTTCAACCCCGCCACGCTGCCGCTGGTCACGGCGGTCGCGAAGGTCGGCGAGGGGGAGCTGCGGGTCCGGCACTGGGAGTCGGTGGAGCGGCTGCGGGCGGTCGCGGCGCCGATGCTGGCCCGGGTGGGCGGCCGGGCGCTGGTGGTGGACCGCGACGGCTGGGCGGCGGCGGTGACGGGCATGGGGCCGGTCGGCCGGGTCGCGCTGCCCAAGTCCGTCCAGGCGGGGCGGGTGTGGCTGCCGTCGCTGGGGCTGTGCTCGCTCGCACCCCTGCCGGACGGCTGGCTGGTGCGGGTGGAGGAGGCGCCCCGGGCCGAGCTCGTGCCCAGCCGTGTGGTGCTGGACGTGCGGGGGCCGCGGCGCTGGACGGTCACGGTCGCCGGCGCGGCGGGCGAGTGGTCGCAGGAGCTCAGCCCCCGCCACGCCGAGCTGCTGTACGTGCTGGCCCGGCATCCCGGGGGGCGGTCCGCGGCGGAGCTCGCGGCGGACCTGTTCGGGGACGCGTCCCGGACGGTGACGGTACGGGCGGAGATGTCGCGGATGCGGCGCACGCTCGCGGGCGTGCTGAGCCACCGCCCGTACCGCTTCGCGGAGAACGTCGACGTCCGCCTGCTCGTACCGTCCCGGCCGGCGGACCTCCTGCCGTCGTCGACGGCCCCGGTGGTCCTGGCGGACCGGGCCGGCCCCTGACGGGCCGGTCCCCGGACCGCCTCAGGCCGTACGGCACCGCCGGACACCACCACGGCGGCTGAGCACCACCGCGGCGGAACAGAAACCCCGCGGCGGTCCGCGCGGGCCGCACCGGCCCGGCCGCACCCTCCGCCGCGGCGGCGATCAGCCGACTACCGCCCCGCCGCGGCGGAAACAAGGGCTCGGCGCCCCGCGCGCAGCGGCCGTGGTTGGCTGGGCGTATGAGCAACCGTACGACCACCGTGACCACCTGGTCGCTGGAGCAGACCTCGCCGGGCGACCTCGTACCCGTCCAGGAACCGGACAGCGCGTCCGGCATCCGGATCGTCCGCGCCGAGGTGCCCTCGCCCGAGTTCAGCCGCTTCCTCTACACGGCCGTCGGCGGCGACGTGACATGGCTCGACCGGCTGCCGTGGAGCTACGAGACGTGGCGCGCGCACCTGACGCGGCCCGGGGTCGAGACCTGGGTGGCGTACGAGCACGGGACGCCGGCCGGCTACATCGAGCTGGAGGCGCAGGGCGAAGGCACGGTCGAGATCGTCTACTTCGGTCTGATACCGGCGTTCCGGGGCCGCCGCATCGGCGGGCACCTGCTCTCGTACGGCACGGCCCGCGCGTGGGACCTGGCCGGCCGGTGGCCGGACCTGGCGCCGACGAAGCGGGTCTGGGTGCACACCTGCAGCCTGGACGGCGAGCACGCGGTCGCCAATTACGAGCGCCGCGGCTTCCGCGTGTTCAGGACGGTGTCCGAGGAGCAGCCGGAGGCGGCGCCCCCGGGCCCGTGGCCCGGCGCCCACGCCTGACCGAAGACCGCTCCCCCGACGAACCCGTCCCGCCATCCGGGACGGGTTCGTCCGCATTACGGACAACGGTGGACTGGCCGGATCCCGCCGTGCCACGCTGCCGTCATGTCCGGAGCTGGAATCGTCTTGGTGAGTCGGCGTCACGTCGACCTCGTCCGCGTGTCCAGCGCCATCTGTCCGGCGGGCTGACGTCTCAGCACCACTTCGCACCAGCACTGCCGCTTCCTGACATTCGCCCGCTCTGCCGCCGTCCCCGATGCCGCGGACGAGCGTCTCCCTTGCGCACCCCCGCAGTTCCGCCGCAGCCCGCCGCCCCGCATCCGCCGGACCGGGCTCCGCGGGCTACCCGCAGGCCACCGAAGGACACACCACCATGGCTGCCACCTCTCCCACACCCCAGGCCGCCGCCCCGACCCGCCGCAAGGCCGGCCGCCACCGCGGCGAGGGCCAGTGGGCCGTGGGCCACTTCACCCCGCTGAACGGCAACGAGCAGTTCAAGAAGGACGACGACGGTCTCAATGTGCGGACACGCATCGAGACGATCTACTCGAAGGCCGGCTTCGCCTCCATCGACCCCGCCGACCTCCGCGGCCGGATGCGCTGGTGGGGCCTGTACACCCAGCGCAAGCAGGGGATCGACGGCGGCAGGACGGCGGTCCTGGAGCCGGAGGAGCTGGACGACGAGTACTTCATGATGCGGATCCGCATCGACGGCGGCCGCCTCTCCGTCGCCCAGCTGCGCGCGATCGGCGAGGTCTCGCAGACGTACGCCCGCGGCACGGCCGACATCACGGACCGGCAGAACATCCAGCTGCACTGGGTCCGCATCGAGGACGTGCCCGCCATCTGGGAGAAGCTGGAGGCCGTCGGGCTGTCGACGACGGAGGCCTGCGGCGACTGCCCGCGCGTCGTCATCGGCTCGCCGGTCGCCGGGATCGCCGCGGACGAGATCATCGACGGCACGCCGGCGATCGAGGAGATCGAGCGCCGCTACATCGGCAGCAAGGAATTCTCCAACCTGCCCCGGAAGTTCAAGTCCGCCGTCTCCGGTTCGCCGGCGCAGGACGTCGTCCACGAGATCAACGACATCGCCTTCGTGGGCGTCGTCCACCCCGAGCACGGGCCCGGCTTCGACGTCTGGGTGGGCGGCGGGCTGTCGACGAGCCCCCGGCTCGGCGAGCGGCTGGGCGCCTGGGTGCCGCTGGAGGACGTCCCGGACGTGTGGGCCGGGGTGGTCGGCATCTTCCGCGACTACGGCTACCGCCGGCTGCGCACCCGCGCCCGGCTGAAGTTCCTGATGGCCGACTGGGGCCCGGAGCGGTTCCGCGACGTCCTGGAGAACGAGTACCTGAAGCGGAAGCTCGCGGACGGGCCGGCGCCGGCCGAGCCGAGCAACCGCTGGCGCGACCACATGGGCGTCCACGAGCAGAAGGACGGCCGCTTCTACGTGGGCTTCGCCCCGCGCGTCGGCCGGGTGGACGGCAGCACCCTCGCCAAGCTCGCCGAACTCGCGGCGGCGCACGGCTCGGACCGGCTCAACACCACCGTCGAGCAGAAGATGGTCGTCCTGGACGTGGCGCGCGAGCGGGTGGACTCCCTCGTCGCCGGGCTGGAGGCACTCGGCTTCCAGGTCACCCCCTCCCCCTTCCGGCGCGGCACGATGGCCTGCACGGGCATCGAGTACTGCAAGCTCGCGATCGTGGAGACGAAGGCCCGCGGCGCCTCGCTGATCGACGAACTGGAGCGCCGGATGCCGGACTTCGCGGAGCCGGTCACCATCAACATCAACGGCTGCCCCAACGCCTGCGCCCGGATCCAGACCGCCGACATCGGCCTCAAGGGCCAGCTCGTGCTGGACGCGGACGGCCGCCAGGTCGAGGGCTTCCAGGTGCACCTGGGCGGCGCGCTGGGCCTGCGGGCCGGCTTCGGCCGCAAGGTCCGCGGCCTGAAGGTCACCTCCGACGAACTCCCGGACTACGTCGAGCGCGTGCTGACCCGCTTCAGCGAACAGCGCGAGGACGGCGAGCGGTTCGCGGCCTGGGCCGCGCGCGCCACGGAGGCGGACCTGTCATGAGCGGACGCGCCGCCCCCTTCTACTGCCCCTACTGCGGCGACGAGGACCTGCGCCCCTCCGAGGAAGGATGGGGGTCCCCCCTGCGCGAGCGGAGCCGAGAGCTTGGGGGAGGAGCCTGGGAATGCACCGCCTGCAGCCGGGCGTTCCGGCTGTCGTTCCTCGGGCTACTGGCCCCGCGCGGCCGGGGCCCCGCGCCCGTACCCGGCGAAGGGGACATCACGTCATGACCGTCACCGATCTGCAAGCGTTGGCCGAACGGGCGGGCCGAGAGCTGGAGGACGCCCCGGCGCCCGACATCCTCCGCTGGGCCGCCGAGACCTTCGGGAAGCGGTTCTGCGTCACCTCGTCCATGGAGGACGCGGTCGTCGCCCACCTCGCCTCCCGCGCCCTGCCCGGCGTGGACGTCGTCTTCCTCGACACCGGCTACCACTTCCCCGAGACGATCGGCACCCGTGACGCGGTGGCGGCCGTGATGGACGTCAACGTCATCACGCTCACGCCGCGCGCGACCGTCGCCGAGCAGGACGCCGCCCACGGGCCCCGGCTGCACGACCGCGACCCCGACCTGTGCTGCGCGCTGCGCAAGGTCGAGCCGCTGGAGCGCGGGCTGGCCGCGTACGACGCCTGGGCGACCGGGCTGCGCCGCGACGAGTCGCCGACCCGCGCGGGCACGCCCGTCGTCGGCTGGGACGCGCGGCGGCGGAAGGTGAAGGTGTCGCCCATCGCCCGCTGGACCCGGGAGGACGTCGAAACGTACGTGTCCGAACACGGCGTGCTCACCAACCCGTTGCTCATGGACGGCTACGCCTCCGTCGGCTGTGCGCCCTGCACCCGCCGGGTCGTGGCGGGCGAGGACGCGCGCGCGGGTCGCTGGTCGGGGCTCGCCAAGACCGAGTGCGGGCTGCACGGATGACACAGGAGCGGGAGCAGAGGATGAGCGGAGCCACGATCTGGCTCACCGGCCTGCCGAGCGCGGGCAAGACCACCATCGCCCGGGCGCTGGCCGCGCGGCTGAGCGACGAGGGACACCGGGTGGAGGTGCTCGACGGCGACGAGGTCAGGGAGTTCCTCTCGGCCGGTCTGGGTTTCTCGCGCGAGGACCGGGACACCAACGTGCGGCGCATCGGCTTCGTCGCGCAGCTGCTGGCCGCGCACGGCGTGAAGGTGCTCGTCCCGGTGATCGCCCCCTACGCGGAGTCCCGCGAGGCGGTGCGGGGGCACCACCAGCAGCGGGGCACCGGCTATCTGGAGGTGCACGTGGCCACGCCCGTCGAGGTGTGCTCGGCCCGGGACGTGAAGGGCCTGTACGCGAAGCAGGCCGCGGGCGAGCTGTCCGGGCTGACGGGCGTGGACGATCCGTACGAGGCGCCGGCCGACCCGGACCTGCGGATCGAGGCGCACGCGCAGACCGTCGCGGAGTCGGCCGGGGCGCTGCACGCGCTGCTGGCGGGAAGGGGGCTGGCATGAGCGTTGCGGACAGTCCGTATGCGTTGTCGCATCTGGATGTGCTGGAGTCGGAGGCGGTGCACGTCTTCAGGGAGGTGGCGGGGGAGTTCGAGCGGCCGGTGCTGTTGTTCTCCGGCGGCAAGGACTCCATCGTCATGCTG
>NZ_JBMMMZ010000010.1:0-102444 GCF_049725035.1 Streptomyces sp. XH2
CGATCGCCGAGGAATTCGCCGCCTACGCAAGCTCCCTGGGAATACCGGAAATCACCACGATCCCGGTCTCGGCGCTCGCCGGGGACAACGTCGTCACCCCCTCCCCCCACATGGACTGGTACGGCGGCCCCACCGTCCTCGAATACCTCGAAACCGTGCCCGTCGTCACCGACCCGGCGAACGAGCCCGCCCGCTTCCCCGTCCAATACGTCATCCGCCCCCAAACCACCGCCCACCCCGACTACCGCGGCTACGCCGGACAGATCACCTCCGGCGTGCTGCGCGTCGGCGAGCGGGTGACGGTCCTGCCGTCCGGGCGCACGAGCACGATCGCCGCCATCGACGCCCTGGGCTCGTCGGTGGACGTGGCGTGGGCGCCGCAGTCGGTGACGGTGCGCCTCGCCGACGACGTGGACGTCTCGCGCGGCGACCTCATCGTCCCGGCCGCGGACGCGCCCGCCACGACCCGGGACGTCGAGGCGACCGTCTGCCACGTGGCGGACCGGCCGCTGCGCGTGGGCGACCGGGTGCTGCTCAAGCACACGACCCGTACGGTCAAGGCGCTGGTGAAGGCGGTGCCGTCGCGGCTGGAGCTCGACGACCTCTCCCCCCACCCGGACCCCGGTGAGCTGGCCGCCAACGACATCGGCCGGGTGGTGCTGCGCACGGCCGAGCCGCTGGCGCTCGACCGGTACGCCGACTCCCGGCTCACCGGCTCGTTCCTGCTGATCGACCCGGCCGACGGGACGACGCTGACGGCGGGCATGGCGGGTGAGGCGTTCGCGGACGGCATCGCCGCGGCGGCCGGCGACGAGGGCTGGGACTTCTGAGATGACGACCGCGACCACGACCGGCTCGGCGGGCGGCATCGGCCGATGTGCGTGCTGACGCCCGTACCCACGGCGTCAGCGCCCCGCCTCTTCCCGTACCAGTCACTCCCCTTACGCCCCACTGAAGCGCCGGGCGTCCCCTAGGCATACCCCGGCCCGTCGAGAGGACCCCCCTGTGTCCAGCGCCGCCCGCCCGCCCCGCCGCCGTGTCCTCGCCGCCCTCGCCGCCCTCCCCCTGCTGGCCCTCGCCCTCGGCGCGTGCGGCTACGGCTCGCAGAAGGACTCCGCGGCCCGGCCCGCGGGCGGGACGGGAGACGCGAAGAAGCTGTCGGCGGACACCGTCCGGATCGGCTACTTCCCGAACATCACCCACGCCACGCCCCTGGTCGGCGAGCAGGAGGGGCTGATCCAGAAGGAGCTGGGCGGCACGAAGCTCCGCTCGACCACGTTCAACGCCGGCCCCTCCGAGATCGAGGCGCTCAACGCGGGCTCGATCGACATCGGCTGGATCGGCCCGTCGCCCGCGATCAACGGCTACGTGAAGTCCAAGGGGAAGAGCCTGCGCATCGTCTCGGGCTCGGCCTCGGGCGGCGTGAAGCTGGTCGTCGACCCCAAGAAGATCTCCTCCCTGGACGACGTCAAGGGCAAGCGGATCGCCACCCCGCAGAAGGGCAACACCCAGGACGTCGCGTTCCTCAACTGGATCGCGGGCAAGGGCTGGAAGGTCGACCCGCAGAGCGGCAAGGGCGACGTCTCGGTCGTCCGCACGGACAACAAGGTCACCCCCGACGCCTTCAAGTCCGGTTCGGTGGACGGCGCGTGGGTGCCCGAGCCGACCGCGTCGAAGCTGGTCGCCGAGGGCGGCAAGGTGCTCCTGGACGAGTCCGGGCTGTGGCCGGACGGGAAGTTCGTCATCACCAATGTGATCGTGTCGCAGAAGTTCCTGGACGAGCACCCCGACGTGGTCGAGGCCGTGCTGCGCGGCTCGGTGAGGACCAACGCGTGGATCAAGGCCGAACCGGACAAGGCCGAGGCCTCGGCGAACGCGGCGCTGAAGAAGCTCTCCGGCAAGGAGCTGCCCGCGGAGGTCCTCGACCCGGCCTGGAAGTCCATCGAGGTCCTCGACGACCCGCTGGCGGCGTCGCTGGGCGCCGAGGCCGACCACGCCGTCGAGGCCGGGCTGCTGGAGAAGCCGGACCTTGCGGGGATCTACGACCTGACGCTGCTCAACAAGGTTCTCAAGGCCGAGGGCAGGCCCGCGGTGACCGCCGCGAAGCTCGGCAAGCAGTAGCCGCCCGCCCGTCGTATCCGCCCCATCACCAGGAGGTGACCGGATGGCCCCGGCACTGACGACCGACAAGACCGGCGCGACCGCGCTCGCGGACCGCGCGTCCGCGGCGGTCAGGATCGCGCACGTCCACAAGTCCTTCGGCCGGCCCGGCGCGGCCCAGCCGGTGCTGGACGACGTCTCGCTGGAGGTGCGCCCCGGCGAGTTCGTGTGCCTCCTGGGGGCCTCGGGCTGCGGGAAGTCCACCCTGCTCAACCTGGTGGCCGGCCTGGACCGGCCGACCGCGGGCAGCATCGAGGTGCCCGGCGGGCGCCCGGCCCTGATGTTCCAGGAGCACGCGCTGTTCCCGTGGCTCACCGCGGGCCGCAACATCGAGCTGGCGCTGCGGCTGCGCGGCGTGCCGCGCGCGGAGCGGCGGCCGGAGGCGGAGCGGCTCCTGGAGCTCGTACGGCTCTCCGGTGCGTACGGCAAGCGGGTGCACGAGCTGTCGGGCGGCATGCGGCAGCGCGTCGCGCTCGCCCGCGCGCTGGCGCAGGACAGCCAGGTCCTGCTGATGGACGAGCCCTTCGCGGCCCTGGACGCCATCACCCGGGACGTACTGCACCACGAGCTGACCCGCATCTGGTCCGAGACGTCGCTGTCGGTGCTGTTCGTGACCCACAACGTCCGCGAGGCGGTGCGGCTCGCGGAGCGCGTCGTGCTGCTGTCCTCGCGGCCGGGGCGGGTGGCGCGGCAGTGGGCCGTGGACATACCCCAGCCCCGCCGCATCGAGGACGCGGCCGTGGCGGACCTGTCCGTCGAGATCACCGAAGAACTGCGTGGGGAGATCCGCCGCCATGGCCAGCACTGAGACCGGAGCCCGGAGCTCCTCCGGCGCGAGCCACGACCTCGCCGGCCTGGAGGCCGGGCTCGACGCCCTGGACGCGGTGCGGGTCGAGCGCACGCCCTTGCGGAAGGTGCTGCTCCACAAGGTCCTGCCGCCGGTCACGGCCGTCGTCCTGGTCCTCGTGGTGTGGAAGGTGCTGGTCGTCGCGGAGGTCACCGACGACTACAAGCTGCCCGACCCGTCCGCGGTCTGGCACAGCCTGGAGGAGCTGTGGCTGCGGGGCACGCTCCTGGACATCGTCTGGACGTCCGTCTCGCGCGGCCTGCTGGGCTTCGCCGCCGCCCTCGCCCTGGGCACGCCGCTCGGCCTGCTCGTCGCGCGCGTGAAGTTCGTACGGGCCGCGCTCGGCCCCGTCCTGTCCGGGCTGCAGTCGCTGCCGTCGGTCGCCTGGGTGCCCGCGGCGGTGATCTGGCTGGGCATCACCGACGGGGCGATGTACGCGGTGATCCTGCTCGGCGCGGTGCCGTCCATCGCCAACGGCCTGGTGTCCGGCATCGACCAGGTGCCGCCGCTGTACCTGCGGGCGGGCCGCACCCTGGGCGCCACGGGCCTGCGCGGCGCCCGGCACGTCCTGCTGCCCGCCGCGCTCCCCGGCTACATCGCCGGGCTGAAGCAGGGCTGGGCGTTCTCCTGGCGGTCCCTCATGGCCGCCGAGCTGATCGCCTCCTCCCCCGACCTGGGGCTGGGGCTCGGCCAGTACCTGGAGAACGCGCGCACCGACTCCGACATGCCGGGCGTCCTCCTCGGGATCATCCTCATCCTGTTCGTCGGCATCGCCATCGACCTGGCCGTCTTCAGCCCGCTGGAGCGCCGGGTGCTGCGGACGCGCGGACTGGCCGCGGCGGCCCGGTGACCCCCGTTCCCCTGCTCCTCGTCGCCCACGGCAGCCGCGACCCGCGCCACGCGGCCACCGTCCTCGCCCTGCGCGAGGAGGTGGCGGCGGCGCTGCCCGGCGTACGGGTCGAGGCCGGGTTCCTCGACTTCTGCGTGCCGGGCGTGCCACGGGTGCTGGAGCGGCTCGCGGCGGAGGGCGTACGGGACGTGGTGGCCCTGCCGCTGCTGCTGACCCGCGCCTTCCACGCCAAGGCGGACATCCCGGCCGTGCTGCGGGCGGCGACGGCGGGGCTGCCGCACCTGCGGGTGCGGCAGGCGCGGGTGCTGGGGCCGTCGCCCCTGCTGACCGCCGCCCTGGAGCGGCGGCTGCACGAGGCCGGGCTGGCGCCCGGCGACCGGAGCCCGACCGGGGTCGTCCTGGCCGCGGCGGGCTCCTCCGACCCGGAGGCGAGCGCGGTGATCGCAGCAATCGCGCGGGAGTGGCGGCGTACCGGCTGGTGCGCCGTGCGGCCCGCGTTCGCCTCCGCTTCCCTGCCGCGCGTGGCGGACGCCGTGCGGGCGCTGCGCGCGGAGGGGGCCCGCCGGGTGGCGGTCGCCCCGTACGTCCTCGCGCCCGGCCGGCTGCCGGACCGCATCGCGCGGGGCGCCGCGGAGGGCGGCGCGGACGTCCTCGCCGGCGTGCTGGGTGCGGCGCCCGAGGTGGTGGCGCTCGTAGTGCGGCGCTATCTGCAAGCGGAGGCGGCCGCGGCGGGGGCGGCCGCCTCCCCGCAGCCGCGGGCGGCTCTCGGCCGCTCGGCCTGATCCCGCCCCCGGCGACCTGCCGGGGGCGTGAAAGGGCACGGCCGCCGCGCCCCGTGGGGGGGGGGCGCGGCCCCCGGCCGATGGGCTGTCCTGCTGTCCGGTACTACCGGTACTACTCGGTGACCTTCAGCAGCTTGTTGGGCGTGCCCGCGCTCGGGTTGGAGATCTTGTCCGGCGTGGCGCCCTTGACCAGCGCGGCCGCGACCTGGTCCGGCGTGGCGTCCTTGTGGGCCGACAGGTAGACCGCGGCGGCGCCCACCACGTGCGGGGTGGCCATCGACGTGCCGGAGATGGTCTTGGTGCCGGAGTCGCTGTCGTTCCAGTCGGAGGTGATGTCCGAGCCGGGGGCGTAGAGGTCGACCACGCTGCCGAAGTTGGAGAAGTCGGACTGCTGGTCGTCCTTGGTGGAGGAGGCGACCGTGATGGCCTCCTTCACCCGGGCCGGGGAGCTGTTGCCCGCGTCCGTGGACTCGTTGCCCGCCGCGACGGCGAAGGTGACGCCGGAGGCGATCGCCTTCTGCACGGCCGCGTCGAGCGCCTCGTCCGCACCGCCGCCGAGGCTCATGTTGGCGACCGAGGGGCCCTTGTGGTTCTTGGTGACCCAGTCGATGCCGGCGACGACCTGCTCGGTGGAGCCGGAGCCCTGGCCGTCCAGCACCTTGACGGCCACGATCTTGGCCTTCTTGGCGACGCCGTGCGCCGTGCCGGCGATGGTGCCCGCGACGTGGGTGCCGTGGCCGTTGTCGTCCTCGGCCTTGTCGCTCTTGTCGACGGCGTTGAAGCCGAAGGAGGCGCGGCCGCCGAAGTCCTTGTGGCTGATGTGGACCCCGGTGTCGATGACGTACGCGGTCACGCCGTCACCGGCACCGTCGGGGTAGGCGTACTTGCCGTCGCCCTTGGTCTCGGTCTGGTCGATGCGGTCCAGCCCCCAGGAGGGTGGGGCCTCCTGGGTGGCCGTGGCCTTGAAGCGGTGGTTCTGCACGACCTTGGCGACGGCCGGGTCGGCCGCGAGCCGCTTGGCCTCGGTCTTGTCGAGGCCGCTGGCCGAGAAGCCGTGGATGGCCGAGTCGTAGGTGCGGCCGAGCTTGCCGCCGTACCGCTGGGCGAGGTCGCCGCCCTGCGCGGACACGGACTTCGCGCCCACGCCCTCCTTGCCGTCCTTCAGCATGACGATGTAGCTGCCGTCGACGGCGTCCTTGGACTCGGTGCCGTAGACGGTGCCTTCGGGGGCGGGGGCGGCGCCGGCCGGCAGAGCCATGAGCGTGGCTCCGGCGGTGACGGCGGTCGCGGCGGATATCGCAAGGATCAGCCGTCGCCGGCCGGCGCGCTTGTGTGCTGCCATGACGAGGTTTCCTCCTCGTGCTGTTGTGGGGGGAATTGAGCATGAGTCAGTGCACACCCGGAGTGACGGAAGGGGTCGCTCCGGGTGCTTCGAAACCCTGTCGGATTTGACGCGGGCAGTTCAACCCCCTCCGGGTTTTGTGACATAGGCAACGTCATTGCGTAATGCCAAAAGCCTTTGAAGGAAGGCAATTTGGGCACTGACGGCGCATCAACTGAGCGCGGGGGCAGCCCTGATGAGAACAACGGGCGAACGGCCCCGTTCCGGGCCTGCCGAGACGAGACGTATCGGCCGACGATTACTTTCGGCCATCACCGGCCGAGCCGGTAGCGTGGCAGGTCAGCAGGGTGAACACAGGAAGCGGGGACACGGTGACGGACGCGGTGGACGGCAGCACGGCATTCACGGAACAGCGGGCGCGCGCCCTGCTCGCGGCGGCCGTGCCGGAGATGCCGGCGGACGCGGCCCTGCTCTCCTTCGGCGAGAACGCGGTCTTCGCCGGAGGCGGGCTCGTCGCCAAGGTCGGCCGCGACGCCGCGCTGCTGGACCGGGCACGGCACGAGCTGCGGGTCGCCGCCTGGCTGGCCGGGCACGGCGTCCCGGCGGTGCGCGCCGCCGAGCCCGCGCCGCGCGTGGCCGAGGGCAGGCCCGTGACCCTCTGGCACCGGCTCCCCGACGCAGTGCGCCCCGCGGGGCCCGCCGACCTCGCCTCGCTGCTGCACGTCATCCACGCCCTGCCCGAGCCGGACTTCGCCCTGCCGCCGCGGGAGCTGCTCGGCGGCGTGGAGCGGTGGCTGCGGCTGGCGGGCGACGCGATCGACCCGGCCGACGCCGCGTATCTGCGGCAGCGGCGCGACGCGTTCGCGGCGGAGGCCGCCGCGCTCACCCCGCACCTGCCGCGCGGCCCGATCCACGGGGACGCCCTCCCCCGCAACGTGCACATGGGCCCCGACGGGCCCGTCCTGGTCGACCTGGAGACCTTCTCCGGCGACCTGCGCGAGCACGACCTCGTCGTCCTCGCCCTCAGCAAGGACCGCTACGGCCTGCCCGACGCCGTCTACGACACCTTCGTGCGCACGTACGGCTGGGACGTGCGGGAGTGGGCGGGCTGCGGGGTCCTGCGCGGCGCCCGCGAGACGGCGAGCTGCGCGTGGGTGGCCCAGCACGCGCCGGCCAGTGCGGCGGCCCGCGCTGAGTTCACCCGCCGGGTGGCGTCCCTGCGGGAGGGGGACGCGGCGGTGCGGTGGTATCCGTTCTGAGGGCCCGACCCCGTCCCGGGGGGTCCCTGCGGGGCCCTTCCAGGGCACGGCCCGGTGGCGGGATCGCGCCTGCCGGACATGCAGCCGGCCGGCTGCGGGCCGTGCGTGGCTGATCGCGCAGTTCCCCGCGCCCCTTACGGGGCGCGATCCCCTGCGCGCGCGGAAGACGTCTGCCCGGACGCCGACGCGCACATCACAGTCCCGCCCCTGGCAAACTTTCCGCCGCAACGGCGAGAAGCCGTCGCGGCGAGGGTCCGGCGGAATGCTCGGCGGCGGGAGCACCGCGTACGACGCTGTCGACCACCGCGCGGTCAGCGCAAGGGCCACCGGGGGTCGACCGTTGCTGTCGGATTCCCCCCGCGCCGCAGCCACGCCTCGTACCCCCGTGCCCAGTCCGCGTACCAGCGGACCTGGTCCCGGTGGAGGTCCCACGGGGCGGCCGCGGCCACCTCCGGGTAGCGCTCGGCGAGGGCGCAGGCGACCCGGACCGCGGCGAGGGCGTCCGCGCCCGCCTCGTGGGCGTCGTCCAGGGTGACGCCGTAGACGTGGCAGACGGTCTCCAGATTGCGCTTGCCGCGGCGGTAGCGGTCGAGCGCGCGGTCCATGGTGAGCGGGTCCACGACCGGCCCCGTCCCCGCCGCCGCGCCGGCCGCGGAGGCCCCCGCGGACTCCGCGGCGAGCCGCTCGCCGAGCGACGGCAGCCCGTGCCGCTGAAGCTCCGCCGCGAGGATCGTCAGGTCGTAGGCGGCGTTGTAGGCGACGACGGGGGCGCCCGCCGACCAGTGGGCGACGAGGATGCCGGCTATCTCGTCGGCCACCTCGCGGGCGGGCCGCCCGAGCGCCGCGCGCTCGCTGGTGATGCCGTGGATGGCCGCGGCCTCGTCCGGGATGGGGACGCCGGGGTCGGCCAGCCACTCCCGGCGCCCGATCGGCTCACCGCCCTTGGTCTCGACGACGGCGGCCGTGACGATCCTCGCCTCCGCCGGGTCCGTGCCCGTCGTCTCCAGGTCGAAGCCGATCAGCAGCTCCTGATGCCATCCCATCGCGGTCCCCCTTCGTGGTGCTTCCCCCGACTGGTTCCCCAGCGTCGCACGCCCCACTGACATCGCCCCGTCCCGGCCTGCGGGAACGCCGCCGGGGCGGCCGTCACGAGACCGGTCGCGAGTCCGCCCACACGCTCTCGAACTCCTCGCGGTAGGTCTCGAAGAGCCCGTGCTCGGGCTCGCGCCCGTCGCGGACGACGGAGCCGCCGCCGCGCAGCACCAGCACGGGCGCCTCCATGCCGCGGGCCTTGCGCAGGTAGGACTGGACGACGGCGAGGCCGTCCGAGCCGTCGCCGTTGACGAGGTAGGCGGTGAAGCGGGGCGTCTCGTCGAAGACGCGGATCTCGAAGGCGGCGGTGTCCCGCAGCCGGTCGCGCACGCGCCGCATGTGCATGATGTTCATCTCGACGGACCGGCTCATCTCGCCCTTCTTGATCCCCAGCTCCCGCTCCCGGCGCCGCACGGCGCTGCTGGCGGGGTTGAGGAAGAGCAGGCGGGCCCGGCAGCCCGCCTCGGCGAGCCGGACGAGCCGGCGCCCCGAGTAGTTCTGGACGAGCAGGTTCAGGCCTATGCCGACGGCGTCGAGGCGCCGGGCGCTGCCGAAGAGGTCCTCGACGGGCAGCTGGCGCTGCAGCCGGACCCGGTCGGGGTGGACGCCGACGACGTCGGCGTAGCGGTCGCCCACGATGTCCTCGACGGCGTCGACGGGCAGCCGGTCGGCGGACGCGGCGCCGGAGCCGCTGCCGCCGAGGATGGCGAGGAGGCGGCCGGCGGCCCGCTCGGCCTGGGCGAGGACGGTCTCGGACAGGGCCCGGTTGCGGGAGACGACGTTGCGCGTGACCTCCAGCTCGTCCAGCGCCAGTTCCAGCTCGCGCCGGTCGTCGAGGTAGGGCTCGAAGCAGGGCCAGTGCTGGACGAGGAGCTCGCGCAGCTGGGGCAGGGTGAGGAAGCTGAGGACGTTGTCGTCGGCGGGGTCCAGCAGGTAGCCCTTGCGGCGGCTGACCTCGCGCACCGCCACGGCCCGCTGCACCCACTCCTGCCCGGCGGGGCCGGCCGCGGCGACGACCCATTCGTCCTCGCCGTGCACGGGCTCGTAGACCGGCCGCAGCACGGCGGCCACGACGGCGCGCAGCCGCTGCTCCACGAGGTTGAGCCAGATGTAGGCCCGCCCGGCGCGCCGGGCGCGGGTGCGCACCTCGCTCCACGCGTCGGCGTCCCAGTCCAGCGCGGCGCCGATCTCCACGGGGCGCGCCAAGGACACGGCTCCGGGAGGTGTGTCGGCCGAACCGTCACCCCCGGGACCTCCGTCTCCAGGGGGCAGCTCCAGCCCGCCCGAGCTCACAGTGCACCGCCCTTCCGCCCCCGTCCAACGATCAAGGCAGACTACTGTGCGGGCGGGAGGCCCTGCACCCGGACGCGTCCGGTCCTCCGTCAACTCTCGGCTTTCGTGTGGCTGTTGTCCGGGGTCCAGGTGCGGGGAGTGAGCGGTTTCATAGCGACGGGGGCGCAAAAGGCGCGGTGAGGGCCGTGCGGGCGCGTGTACGGGCGCGGTGCCGGCGGTGTCCCGCGGCCCGTTCGGGCGGGGTCCGCGTCCGCCCGGCTCGCGCCGGGTCACCCGGTCGGACTAGCCGAAGAAGGCGGTGGCGGCGCTCCTTTTGGGGAAGATCTGGCGAAAGGGCGGCCCGTCGGCTCCGATTGGGCGAGGATGCCGCTTCGGCCCGTACGCGCGCGTGACCACCGGTACGACAGGACCGGGGACGACGGAAGAACGGAAGAGTCGATGCAGGTCTGGCCGGGACAGGCGTATCCCCTCGGCGCGACGTACGACGGCGCCGGCACCAACTTCGCGGTCTTCTCGGAGGTCGCCGAGCGGGTCGAGCTGTGCCTGCTGCACGACGACGGCTCGGAGACGGCGGTCGAGCTGCGCGAGAGCGACGCCTTCGTGCGGCACGCCTATCTGCCGGGGGTGATGCCGGGTCAGCGGTACGGCTTCCGGGTGCACGGCCCGTACGAGCCGGAGCGCGGCCACCGCTGCAACTCCGCCAAGCTGCTGCTGGACCCCTACGCCCGCGCGGTGAGCGGGGCCGTCGACTGGAGCGAGGCGGTGTACGGCTACCACTTCGGGCGGCCGGAGAAGCGCAACGACATGGACTCGGCGCCGCACATGATGACGTCGGTCGTCGTCAACCCGTACTTCGACTGGGGGGACGACCGCCCGCCGCGCACCGACTATCACCGCACGGTCATCTATGAGGCCCATGTGAAGGGCCTGACGATGCGCCACCCCGCGCTGCCGGAGGAGATCCGGGGCACGTACGCGGCGCTGGCCCACCCCGCGGTGCTGGAGCACCTGACGGAGCTGGGGGTGACGGCCATCGAGCTGATGCCGGTCCATCAGTTCGTCAACGACCACCGGCTGGTGGACGCGGGGCTGGCCAACTACTGGGGCTACAACACCATCGGCTTCTTCGCCCCGCACAACGCCTACGCCTCCTGGGGCGACCGGGGCCAGCAGGTGCTGGAGTTCAAGTCGGCGGTGCGGGCACTGCACGCGGCGGGCATCGAGGTCATTCTGGATGTGGTCTACAACCACACGGCCGAGGGCAGCCACCTGGGGCCGACGCTGTCCTTCCGCGGCCTGGACAACGCCTCGTACTACCGGCTCGCGGACGACCCGCAGTACTACATGGACACCACCGGCACCGGCAATTCCCTGCTGATGCGCAGCCCGCACGTCCTGCAGCTCATCATGGACTCGCTGCGGTACTGGGTGACCGAGATGCGGGTGGACGGCTTCCGCTTCGATCTGGCGGCGACGCTCGCGCGCCAGTTCCACGAGGTGGACCGGCTGTCGTCCTTCTTCGACCTGGTGCAGCAGGACCCCGTGGTCAGCCGGGTCAAGCTGATCGCCGAGCCGTGGGACGTCGGCGAGGGGGGCTACCAGGTCGGGAACTTCCCCCCGCTCTGGGCCGAGTGGAACGGAAAATTCCGCGATACGGCGCGGGACCTGTGGCGCGGCGAGCCGGCCACCCTCGCCGAGTTCGGCTCGCGCCTGACCGGCTCCTCCGACCTCTACCAGGGCGACGGCCGCCGCCCGCTGGCCTCCATCAACTTCGTCACCTGCCACGACGGCTTCACCCTGCACGACCTCGTCGCGTACAACGGCAAGCACAACGAGGCCAACGGCGAGGACAACCGCGACGGCGAGAACCACAACCGGTCCTGGAACTGCGGGACCGAGGGGGACACCGGGGACCCCGGGGTGCTCGCCCTGCGCGAGCGCCAGATGCGCAACTTCATCGCCACCCTGCTGGTGTCCCAGGGCGTGCCCATGCTCAGCCACGGCGACGAGTTCGCGCGCAGCCAGCGCGGCAACAACAACGCCTACTGCCAGGACAACGACGTCTCCTGGGTGCACTGGCCGCACCCCGGCGACGCGTCCTCCACGCGCGCCCGCCGGATGCTCGCCTTCACCCGCGCGATGGTGTGGCTGCGCCGCGACCACCCGGTCTTCCGGCGCCGCCGCTTCTTCCACGGCCGCCCCGTGCAGGGCACGCACGACGAGCTGTCCGACATCGCCTGGTTCACCCACGAGGGTGAAGAGATGCGGGACAGCGACTGGCAGGCCGCCCAGGCCAAGTCCCTGACCGTCTTCCTCAACGGAGGGGCGATCTCCGAGCCCGGCCCGCGCGGCGAGCCGGTCGTCGACGACTCCTTCCTGCTGATGTTCAACGCGCACGACAAGCCGCTCGACTTCGTCGTCCCCGCCGATCACGGCAGGCAGTGGCAGATCGTGGTCGACACCGCGAGCGCGGAGGGCGTCGAGACGGACGGACCGAAGGTCCGAGCGGGGGAGCGTCTGACGCTGGCCGAGCGCAGCCTGACGGTGCTGCAGCGGCCGGCGTAGTGCCGGTGCGTACGGGTACGGACGCCGCCCATTCCACCGGACCCTCGCCGTGGTGGTGCCGCGCCGCTGCGGCGGACTGAATCCAGCGGCCACTCGCCGAGCGAGACCGAAGCGGCCGCGGCATCGTTCTCCCGCCGCAACGGCGCGGAACCACGGCGGCGCAGACCGGCGGTGCCGAGCCGTGCCGAACCCACCGTACTGGTGGCCCCGCGGGGAAGCCCGCGGCAAAGCCGCGCCAAGTGGGTACGTACGTTCCCATGAGGCCCCCGCACCGCAGCGCGCCGACCGCCACCTACCGGCTCCAGATCCAGCCCGCCTTCCCGTTCCGGGCGGCCGAGGAGGCCGTGCCGTACCTGGCCTCGCTCGGCGTGTCCCACCTGCACCTGTCGCCCGTCCTGGAGGCCGTCCCCGGCTCCACCCACGGCTACGACGTGACCGACCACTCGGCCGTACGGGCGGAGCTCGGCGGCGAGGAGGGCCTGCGGTCGCTCGCGCGCACCGCCCGGGAGCACGGGCTCGGCCTCGTCCTGGACATCGTCCCCAACCACATGGCCGTGCCCGCGCCCGCGACGCTCAACGGCCCGCTGTGGGAGGTCCTGCGGGACGGCCCGGCCTCGCGCTACGCCCGCTGGTTCGACATCGACTGGGCCGAGCACGGCGGGAAGGTGCTGCTCCCCGTCCTGGCCGGCCCGCTCGGCGCGGAGCTGCGGCACTTCACGGTCGCGGGCCGCGCGGAGGGCTCCGGGCCCGTCCTGCGCTACGGCGACCACGCGTTCCCGCTGCGGCCCGGCACCGAGCGGCTGCCGCTGCCCGAGCTGCTCGACGCCCAGTGGTACCGGCCCGCCTGGTGGCGCCTGGCCCGCACCGAGCTCAACTACCGGCGCTTCTTCACCGTCTCCGAGCTGATCGCCGTCCGCGTCGAGGACCCCGAGGTCTTCGCCGCCACCCACGGCAAGGTCGTCCAGCTGCTGCGCGAGGGCGTGATCGACGGGCTGCGCGTCGACCACCCCGACGGCCTCGCCGACCCCGCGGGCTACCTGCACCGGCTCGCCGAGGCCACCGAGGGCCGGTGGACGGTCGTCGAGAAGATCCTCAGCGCCGACGAGCGGCTGCCCGCCGACTGGCCCGTCGCCGGCACCACCGGCTACGACGCCCTGCGCCGCCTCGACGGCCTCTTCCTCGACCCCGAGGGCGCGGGCGCGCTCGGCGCCCGCTACCGCGACTTCACCGGCCTGCCGCCCGACCGCGGCGGAGACTGGCCCGCGACGGTGCGGCGCGCCGCGTACAAGGTGATCAGCCACGAGCTCGCCGCCGAGTCCGAACGGCTCGTCCGGACCGCCGGCCGGATCTGCGAGGGCTCCCACCGGCTGCGCGACACCGCGCCCTGGGCCCTGCGCACGGCCCTGCACGAGATCCTCGTCCGGCTGCCCGTCTACCGCCCCTACGCCGTGCCCGGCCGGCCCGTCGCCCCCGTCGACGCCGCCCTCCTCGACCAGGCCGCCCAGGACGCGCGCGGCGCCTTCGCCGTCCCCGAGGAGGCGGCCGCGGCGGAGGTGATCCGCGACGCGGCGCTCGGCCGTCTGGGGCAGGGCCCCGACCACCGGGACTTCTGCGCGCGGTTCGCACAGACCGCCTCCGCGCTGCGCGCCAAGTCCGTCGAGGACACCGCCTTCTACCGGCACGCGCCCCTGCTGTCCGCCACGGAGGTCGGCGGCGACCCCGGCCGGCCCGCGGTCTCCCCCGAGGACTTCCACGCCTACTGCGCCCGCCTCCAGCGCGACTGGCCCGCGACCGGCACGGTGCTCTCCACGCACGACACCAAGCGCAGCGCCGACGTGCGCGCCCGCATCGCCGCGCTCAGCGAATGCCCCCAGGAGTGGGGCGACCTGATGGAGCGGCTGGCGGCCGCGGAGCCCGCCGCGCCCGACCCGCACGCGGCGTGGCTGGCCTGGCAGACCGCCTTCGGGCTCGGCCCGGCCGACCGGACCACCGACGGGCCCGCCGACCGGACCGCCGACGCGTCCCGGCTCGTCGCCGCCGTGCTGAAGAGCGTGCGCGAGGCGGGGCTGCGCACGACGTGGACCGAGCCGGACGCGCTGTACGAGGCGGCGGTGGAGGCCTTCGTCACGGGAGGCCCGTGCGGTGCGGCCCGCGCCGCGCTCGCGCCCCTGGAGGACGCGCTGCGGCCGTCCGTACGGGCCAACACGCTCGGCGCGGCCCTGCTGCACCTGACCATGCCGGGCGTCCCGGACCTCTACATGGGCACGGAGCGCGCGTACGCCGCCCTGGTCGACCCCGACAACCGGCGGCCGCCGGTCTTCTCCGAAACCGGAGCGGAAGCCGGGGACGGGGACGGTGCCGCGGACAGCCTGTCCGCCGAGAAGCTGCACCTGACGCGGACCGTGCTGCGGCTGCGCCGCGAGCGCCCCGAGTGGTTCGGCGCGGGCGCCTCGTACGAGCCGCTGACCGCCGACGGCCCGGCCGCCGGGCACTGCGTGGCGTTCGCCCGCTCCGGCGAGGTGGTCACCGTCGTCTCACGGCTGCAGCGCCGGCTCGCCCGGAGCGGGGGTCTGCGGGAGACGGTGCTGGGGCTGCCGGGGGGCGGGCGGTGGCGCGAGGTGCTGACGGGCGTCTCGTACGAGACGCCCGTGGCCCTGGCGGAGCTGCTGGAGCGCAGTCCGGTCGCGCTGCTCGTACGGGAGTGAGCGCTCCGCCGGCGGTACGGGTGTGCGGCCGGTCGGCTGCGGGCCGTGCGTGGCTGGTCGCGCAGTTCGCGCCCCTTGCAGGGCGCGATCCCGCCGCGGACTTCAGTCGGTGTCCGGAAACGTCAGTTCGCGGCAGAGCTCGGCGAAGGCGGCGGTGGCGCCGGTGAGCTCCACGCGCGCGAACGCGGTCTGCTCGCGGCGCCACGGCCGGTCGACGGGGACGGCCACGGCGCCGGGCACGTCGCGCGCCATGTGCACGGGGGCGGCGACCAGGCCCAGCCCGGCGACCGCCATCCGGACGGCGGTCGAGGAGTGTTCCGTCCAGACGGCCGTGCGGGGGCTGAAGCCGCCCTGTTCGCAGACCCAGTCCAGCCAGCGCTTGCCCTGCACGAGCGGTTCGAGGGCGCAGCGCACCCAGTCGCGGTCGGCCAGCTCGGGGAGCGTGACCGGGTCCGTACGGGCGGCGAGCGGGTCGGCGGCCGAGGTGATCAGCATGATCTCCTCGTCGCCGAGGGAGACGACGGGGCCGTGCCAGCCCTCCGGGCGGGGGCCGACGGCGATGTCGGCGACCCCGCGTTCCATGTGGTCGCGCAGCTCCTCCGTGGTCGCGTACTCGTGGAGGTGGAGGCGGACGGCGGGGAAGGCGCGGCGCCAGCGTGCGAAGACGGGTGGCAGCACGCCGACCGCGAGGGCGTGCAGCGAGGCGATGTGGAGTTCGCCGCCGGCAGCGCCGGCCGCGGCCTTGGCCGCCCGGCGGGCCTGTCCGGCGCTGCGGACGGCGAGTTCGGCGTGGGGGAGGAACGCGCGGCCCATGGGGGTCAGGCCGATGCCGCGCGGCCGGCGTTCGAGCAGCGGGCCGCCGACGTCCCGTTCCAGGGCCTTGATCTGGTGGGAGAGCGCGGACTGGGTGACGTTGAGGAGCTCGGCGGCGCGGGTGAAGGACTCCTCCTCGACGACGGCGACGAGGTACTCCATCTGCCGCAGGCTCATGCCCGGCCCCCCTTGAGCGCTCATGAACCCAGGTCATGGGCTCCATCGAAACATTGCGTTGGACTCATGATCCCTGACGGCGCAGGGTGACGTCATGCGCGAAACAGGCTTGCAGGAAACAGACGTGATCGTGATCGGCGGCGGCACGGGCGGCTACAGCACCGCCCTGCGGGCCGCGGCGCTCGGCCTCGGCGTCGTCCTCGCGGAGCGCGACCTGGTGGGCGGGACCTGTCTGCACCGCGGCTGCATACCCAGCAAGGCGATGCTGCACGCGGCGGAGCTCGTGGACGGCATCGCGGAGGCGCGCGAGCGGTGGGGGGTGAAGGCGACGCTGGAGTCGGTCGACTGGTCCGCGCTGACCGCGACCCGCGATGACATCGTCTCCCGCAACCACCGTGGCGTGGAGGGCCATCTGGCGCAGGCCGGCGTACGCGTGGTGCGCGGTTCCGCATCGCTGACAGGCGCACGGAGCATACGGATCGACTCGGGCGCGGACGCGGGCGCGCAGTGGACGGCCCGCCGGGGCGTCGTCCTCGCGACCGGCTCCCGGCCGCGCACGCTGCCCGGCCTGGAGCCTGCCGGCGCGCGCGTGGTGACCAGCGACGACGCGCTGTTCGCGCCCGGGCTGCCCGGCTCGGTGCTGGTGCTGGGCGGGGGTGCCATCGGCGTCGAGTACGCGTCCCTGCACCGCTCCATGGGCGCCGAGGTGACGCTCGTGGAGGCGGCGGACCGGCTGCTGCCGCTGGAGGACGCCGACGTGAGCCGGTATCTGACGCGGGGTCTGAAGAAGCGCGGCATCGACGTGCAGGCGGGGGCGCGGCTGGAGGAGGCCGCCGTCCACGAGGGCGGGGTGCGGGCCACGCTGCGCACCGCCAAGGGGGACGTGCGCACCGTCACGGCGGAGAGGCTGCTGGTGGCCGTGGGCCGGGTCCCGGTCACCGAAGGCCTCGGCCTCGCGGCGGCCGGTCTCGCCGTCGACGCCCGCGGCTTCGTGCGGCCGGCCGACTGGTCGCGCCTGGAGACGGCGGTGCCGGGCATCCACGTCGTGGGTGACCTGCTGCCGCCGCCCTCCCCCGGTCTGGCCCACGCCTCCTTCGCGGAGGGGCTGCTGGTCGCCGAGACCCTCGCCGGGCGGGCTCCGCGGCCGGTCGACTACGCCGCCGTGCCGCGCGTCACGTACTCCAGCCCGCAGACGGCCTCGGTCGGCCTGACGGAGGCGGGTGCGCGCGAGCGCGGCTTCGACGTCGAGGTCAACTCCATGCCGCTGACGGCCATCGCCAAGGGCATGGTGCACGGGCAGGGCGGCGTGGTGAAGGCCGTCGCCGAGAAAGGCGGCGGCCGGCTGCTCGGCGTCCACCTGGTGGGCCCGCACGTCTCGGAGATGATCGCGGAGAGCCAGCTGGCCGTCGGCTGGGACGCGGAGGCCGCGGACGTCGCCCAGCACGTCCACCCGCACCCGACGCTGTCGGAGGCGGTGGGCGAGGTGATGCTGTCGCTGGCGGGGCGGGGGCTGCACCAGGTGTGAAGAATTCGGTGGACGGGCGGGGCCCTGCCCGCGCACTCTCGGCGCAACGTTTCCCTTCCGGAAGGAACACATGACCGAGCTGGTCGTCCGCGCCCTCACCGAACACGACACCCACCTGTTCACCTCCTTCGACGCCCCCTCCGCCCCCGCCCTCGTCGGCAAGGGCGCCTTCGGCCACGCCTACGTGCCCGTCCACGAGGGCGGGGAGTACCGGCCCGACTGGACCTGGGTCGCGCTGCGCGACGGCAAGGTCGTGGCCCGCGCCGCCTGGTGGGGAGGACCGGGCGACGAGACGCCCAAGGCCCTCGACTGGTTCGACTTCGCCGACGGCGAGGCGGACGCGGCAGCCCGGGTGCTGCGCACCGCGCCCCTGAAGTCCGAGTACTGCCTCATCGCCCCGCCCGGCTGGCGCGACCTGCCCGACGTGCGCGCCGCCGTCGAGGCCCGCGTCGCGGCCGCCGAGGCCGCCGGGATGCGGGTCCTCGTCGAGCGCTTCCGCTACGAGTGGACGACCGATTGCCCGCTTCCGGAGCGCACGGGCCGGCTGGTGTGCCGCCCCGAGCCCCACGACGCGGTCATCCGCGACGTGCTCGGCCGCACCATGCACGGCACGCTCGACGCCCACGACTCCAGGAACGTCGCCGAACGCGGCCTGGAGGCGGCCGTCGACGACTCCATGGAGTTCCTCGACTGGCTGCCGTCGCCCCGCGCGTGGTGGAAGCTCGCCCACACCCCCGGCGGCGAGCTCGTCGGCATCCACATCCCCGCGCACAACCCGGCCGGGCCGTGCGTGGGCTACATCGGCGTCGTTCCCGGGCAGCGCGGCCGCGGCTACGCCTACGACCTGCTCGTGGAGTGCACGCACGACCTGGTGGACGAGGGCGCCACCCGCATCGCGGCCGCCACCGACCGGGGCAACTTCCCCATGGCGGCGCACTTCGCGAAGGCCGGCTACCCCGTCAGCCAGGAGCGCATCGACCTGCTTCCGCCCCGGGAGGGCTGACCGCGGGGCACCATGGACAGCACTGCGCTCGCCACGGCCGGAAGGAGCCGCCAGTGCTGTTCGAGGTGTGGGCGCCGCGGGCCGGGCGGGTGACGCTGCAGGCCGGCGGCCGGGCGTACGCGATGGAGCGGGATCCGGCGCGGGAGGGCTGGTGGCGGCGGGAGGCACCGGGCGGGGACGGCACCCGCTACGGCTTCGCCCTCGACGGCGGCCCCGTACGGCCCGATCCGCGTTCGCGCCGCCAGCCCGACGGGCCCGACGGGCTGAGCGCCGTCACCGACCCCGGGGGCTTCCCGTGGCGGCACGCGTGGGCGGGCCGGGGGCTGCCCGGGGCCGTCCTCTACGAGCTGCACGTGGGCACGTTCACCCGCGAGGGCACCTTCGACGCCGCGGCCGCGCGCCTGCCGCACCTCGCCGGACTGGGCGTCACCCATGTGGAGCTGATGCCCGTGTGCCCGTTCCCGGGCACGCACGGCTGGGGGTACGAGGGCGTCTCGCTGTGGGCCGTGCACGAGCCCTACGGCGGACCCGCGGGCCTCGCCCGTTTCGTGGACGCGGCCCACGCGCTCGGCCTCGGCGTCGTCCTGGACGTGGTGCACAACCACCTCGGCCCCTCCGGCAACCACCTGCCCGCCTTCGGGCCGTACTTCACCGACACCCACCACACGCCGTGGGGCGCGGCCGTCAACCTCGACGCCCCCGGCTCCGACGAGGTGCGCGCGTACCTGACGGGCAGTGCGCTGGCCTGGCTGCGCGACTACCGGCTGGACGGGCTGCGGCTGGACGCCGTCCACGCCCTCGCCGACAACCGGCCCAAGCACTTCCTCGCCGAGCTGTCCGGCGCCGTCGACGCACTGGCCGCGCGGCTGGGCAGGCCGCTGTTCCTCGTCGCCGAGTCCGACCTGAACGACCCGGCCACGGTGACGCCGCGCCCGGCCGGCGGCCTGGGCCTGCACGCCCAGTGGAACGACGACTTCCACCACGCCCTGCACACCGTCCTGACCGGCGAGTCCCAGGGCTACTACGCCGACTTCGCCGCCGACCCGGCCGCGGCGCTCGCCAAGACGCTGCGCGGCGGCTTCTTCCACGACGGCACGCACTCCTCGTTCCGCGGCCGCCCGTGGGGCCGCCCCCTCGACCCGGCGGCCGGTCCCGCGCACCGCCTCGTCGGCTACGCCCAGAACCACGACCAGATCGGCAACCGCGCCCAGGGCGACCGGCTCACGGCCGGCCTCTCCCCCGGCCTGCTCGCCTGCGCCGCCGCGCTCGTCCTGGGCGGGCCCTTCACGCCCATGCTGTTCATGGGCGAGGAGTGGGGCGCCCGCACCCCCTGGCAGTTCTTCACCGCCCACACGGACCCGCAGCTGGCCGAGGCGGTCCGCACCGGCCGCCGGCGCGAGTTCGCCGCGCACGGCTGGTCCGCGGAGGAGATCCCCGACCCGCAGGACCCGGCCACCCGCGCCCGCTCCTGCCTGGACTGGAGCGAGCCGGAGCGCGAGCCGCACCGCGCCCTGCTGGACTGGCACCGCCGCCTGATCGCCCTCCGCCGCGCCGAACCGGACCCGGGCCCGCTCTCCTCCACGACCGCCGTCGTGGGCCCCGGCGGCACGGCCGTCCTGCGCCGCGGCACCCTGTGCACGGCCGTCAACCCCACGGCCGCACCGGCCGCCCTGCCCCTGGGCGCCCCCGGCCCGACCGGGATCCTGGCCGCCTGGCACCCGGTCCACCTCCCCGGCCCGGACGGCCTCCTCCACCTGCCGCCCGCCTCGGCGGCCGTGCTGCGTTGCGACGGCCCCGCCCCGGAGAGACGCTGAAGACGGGCGCATCCGCGCCTCAGTGAGCGCGGAGCCGGAGCGCCGGGTGCGGTGGGTCGCCCCGAGGGGACGATGAGCCATGCGCGTGATGCTCAGGGCCCGGCTGGACACCCACGCCTCGAACGAGGTCTACAGGCGCGGCGAGCTGCCGAAGTTCGTGCAGGAGCTGATGGACCGGACCAAGCCCGAAGCGGCCTACTTCGGCCCCATGGACGGCGGCCGCACCTGCACGCTCGTCTTCGACCTGGCGGACTCGTCGCAGATACCCGCCACGCTGGAGTCGCTCCTGCTGGAGATGGAGGCCGACGTCGAGCTGATCCCCGTCATGAACTACGACGACCTGAAGAAGGGCCTCGCCGCCACGCAGAAGTGAGCCCGCCTCAGCCGCCCCGGCCCCTCAGCCCTCGGCCGGCTCCAGGCGCAGGGCGATGGAGTTGATGCAGTACCGCTGGTCCGTGGGGGTGGGGTAGCCCTCGCCCTCGAAGACGTGGCCCAGGTGGGAGCCGCAGCGGGCGCAGCGGACCTCGGTGCGGACCATGCCGTGGGAGCGGTCCTCGATCAGCTCGACGGCGGCGGAGTCCCTCGGGTCGTAGAAGCTCGGCCAGCCGCAGTGGCTCTCGAACTTCTCCGTGGAGCGGAAGAGCTCCGCGCCGCACGCGCGGCAGGAGTAGACGCCGGCGGTCTTGGTGTCGGTGTACTCGCCCCGGAAGGCGGGCTCGGTGCCGGCCCGGCGGAGCACCTGGTACTCCGCCGGGGAGAGCTCCGCGCGCCACTGCTCGTCCGTCTTCTCGACCTCGTACGCCATGTCGCTCGCCTTTCGGGGATACGGCTTTCCGGTTCAGCTCTCCAGGCGGGCCAGGATCTTCGGACCGAGGTCCGTGACGTCTCCCGCCCCCATGGTCAGAACGAGGTCACCGGGGCGGGCCATTCCCGCGACGACGTCCGGGATCGCGGCCATGTCGTGCTCGGCGCGGACGTCGGCGCCCGCGGCCACCGCCGCGTCGATGATCAGGGCGCTGGTGACGCCGGGGACCGGGTCCTCGCGGGCCGGGTAGATGTCCAGGACCACGGACGCGTCGGCGAGCGCGAGGGCCTGGCCCATCTCGGTGCCGAGCTCCTGGGTGCGGGAGAACAGGTGCGGCTGGAAGACGACCAGGACGCGGGAGCCGGCCGCGGCGCCGCGGATGGCCTCCAGGTCGGCGGTCATCTCGGTGGGGTGGTGGGCGTACGAGTCGATGACCTGCACGCCGGCCGCCTCGCCCTTGAGCTGCAGGCGGCGCTTGACGCCGGTGTACTTGCCGATCGCGGAGGCCAGGTTGTGCGCGGGGATGCCGAGGGCGATGCCCGCGGCGAGGGCGGCCACGGCGTTGTGCGCGTAGTGGCGGCCGGGGACGGAGACCGTGAAGGTCAGCATCTTGCCGCCCAGGAGGACGGTGACCTCGCTGGTCAGACCGCGCGGGGTGACCTTCAGGACGCGCACGTCGGCGTCCTCCGCCTCGCCGTACGTGACGACCTCGATGTCATGACGGCCCGAAATGCGCTCGGTCAGCTCGCGGGCGCCCGGCTGGTCCGCGGCGACGACCAGCGTGCCGCCCGGCCGGATCCGGCCCACGAACGTCTCGAACGACTCGTAGATCTCGTCCATCGATGCGTAGTTCGCGTGGTGGTCCAGCTCCACGTTGAGGATGATCGCGACCTCGGGCGCGTACTTGTGGAAGCTGCGGTCGCTCTCGTCCGCCTCCGCCACGAAGATCTCGCCGGCGCCGTGCCGGGCGTTGGAGCCCGGGGCGTCCAGGTCGCCGCCGATGGCGTACGACGGGTCGAGGCCCAGCGCGTCCAGGGCGACCGCGAGCATCGACGTCGTGGTCGTCTTGCCGTGCGTGCCGGCGACCGCGATCGGGCGCAGGCCGTCCATCAGGCGGGCGAGGGCGTCCGAGCGGTGCACGACGGGGATGCCGCGCTCGGCGGCCGCGGCCAGCTCGGGGTTGTCCGCGCGGATGGCGCTGGAGACGACGACGCAGGTCGCGTCGGCCGCCAGGTGCTCCGCGGCGTGGCCGATGTGGACCGTGGCGCCCAGCTCGCGCAGGGCCGCCGCCGTCGCGGACTCCTTCGCGTCGCTGCCCGCGACCTGCGCGCCGCGCTGGGCCAGGATCTTCGCGATGCCCGACATGCCGGCGCCGCCGATGCCGATGAAGTGCGGTCGGTCCATCGTCGTGGGGACGGCCGGTGCCATGTGCGGTGCTCCCTGTCGCAGCGTGCTGGGTGTCAGGGACCGATTCTTGCACCCCGCGGTGACAGCCCCGTCCTCCCCCGTCACACCGCCCGGATCAGCCCCGCCGCCAGGCCCGCCGCGATCGCCGCCGTACGGCTGTCGACGCCGAGCTTTCCGTAGATGTGCACGAGGTGGGTCTTGACCGTCGCCTCGCTGATGAAGAGGCGGCGAGAGATCTGTTTGTTGGCCAGGCCCTCGGCCACCAGTCCGAGGATCTCGGTCTCGCGCTGGGTGAGGGCGGGCCTGCCCCCGGCGCGCACGCGGCCGAGCAGGCGGGCGGCGACGGGCGGGGCGAGGACGGTCTCGCCGCGGGCGGCGGCGTGGACGGCGGCGGCGACCTCCTCGGGCGGGGCGTCCTTGAGGAGGTAGCCGGTGGCGCCGGCCTCGACGGCGGCGAGGATGTCGGCGTCGGTGCTGTAGGTGGTGAGGATGAGGACGGCGGGCGGGGAGGGCAGCGCCGTGATGCGGCGGGTGGCCTCGACGCCGTGCATGCCGTCGCCCATCTGGAGGTCCATGAGGACGACGTCCGGGCGGGTTCCGGCGTCGAGCAGCCGCAGGGCCGCGGCGCCGTCGGCGGCCTCGCCGACGGCCTCCACGTCCGGGAGGTCGTCGACCATGGCGCGCAGGCCGCGGCGGACGATGGGGTGGTCGTCGACGATCAGCACGCGCACGGCCTCGCGGCCGGCGCCTTCGGAGCGTGCCGGCTCGCTCATACCGCGGCCCCCTTCGGGGTGGCGGCCGGTCCGGCACCGCCGGACACCGCCGTCGTGGCCGGTCGCCGCGGCGCGGAGGATGCCCCGGGTCCGCCCTCGGACGGAACCCCCTCGCGTCCCTCGTCCCGGGACCGGGGCCGGGCCCCGGCAGCCACCGGCACCACCGCCGCGATCGCCGTGCCCTCCCCCGGGGCCGACTCGACGGTGAGGGTGCCGCCGAGGGCGGCGATGCGTTCGCGCATGCCGTGCAGGCCGAAGGTCCGGCGGCCGTCGGCACGGCCGTCGCCGGGGGTGAAGCCGACGCCGTCGTCGTAGATGTCGAGGGTGACCTGGCCGTCGAGGAAGGCGAGGGTGACGGCGGTGCGGTCGGCGTGCGCGTGGCGGGCGACGTTGGCGAGGGCCTCCTGCGTGAGGCGCAGCAGGGCGACCTCGGTCTCCATGGGGAGCGTGCAGGGGTCGCCGTCGAGGCGGAAGACGGCCCCGGGGACCGTGCGCGCGGTGACCCTGCGCAGCGCCTCGGGCAGGGGCGCGTCCTCCAGGGCGGGCGGGGTGAGGGCCTGGACGAAGCGGCGGGCCTCGGCGAGGTTGTCGGAGGCGGTCAGCCCGATCTCGCGGACGCGCTCGCGGGCGGTGCCGGGGGCCGCGGTCTCGGCGGCGCGGGCGAGCAGGACGATGCTGGACAGGCCCTGGGCGAGGGTGTCGTGGATCTCGCGAGCGAGCCGCTGGCGCTCGGCGAGCCGGCCTGCCTCGCGCTGGGCGGCGGCGAGCTCGTCGCGGGTCCGCAGCAGGTCGTCGATGAGCTGCTGGCGCTTGCGGCTCTCGCGGTAGAGCGCGGCGTAGCCGTAGCCGGTGAGGATGGCGACGGCGGCGCCGGCGACGGGGCCGATCACCTTGGCGGCGGTGAGCCCGCCGGGCGCGGCGGCCTGGGCGGCCACGACGGCGGCGGTGGCCGCGGCGATGGCGGGGTGCGCCCAGCGGACGGGGAGGGCGCCCAGGAAGAGGAAGAACAGCGGGAAGGCGACGTAGCTGTAGCCGTGGTCCATGGCGAGCAGCAGCAGCCACAGGGCGGTGACGGCGGTGAGCCAGAGCCCGCGGCGGGCGGCGATCCGGACGATGCCGAGACCGTAGACGGCCGCGAGCACGGCGGCGGGCAG
This sequence comes from Streptomyces sp. XH2, assembly GCF_049725035.1. Taxonomy (NCBI): domain Bacteria; kingdom Bacillati; phylum Actinomycetota; class Actinomycetes; order Kitasatosporales; family Streptomycetaceae; genus Streptomyces; species Streptomyces sp. XH2. The sequence continues at coordinate 24,367 of NZ_JBMMMZ010000010.1, forward strand.
CAGGGTCGCCGGGGATTTACCGCCGGCGGCGGCCGGGGCGGCGGCGACGGCGAGGAGCACGTAGAAGGAGCCGTGCAGCGCGAGGCGGACGAGGCGCAGGGAGGGCATGTCGGAGCCGGGCGGGGGCACGGCGACGGCGTCCGGCGCGGGCCGCGCCGCGCGCCGGGCGCGAAGGGCGGAAGGGGTCGTTCGGCTCACCCCATCGAGCGTACGGGCCCGTGCCCGGCGGCTTGCCCGTTCCCGCCCTCAACCGTTCGATTGATTTTCGGGTGCACCGTACGGACGGGCCGCGGGCCAGTCCTTGCCCTGATGGCGGCGGGGCGTTCGCGCGGGAGTGTGGAGGGGTCCTGTTCAGAGCCCGGAAGCAGAGGTAGAAGGCCTTGTTCGTCGCGCTCCGTGACATCCGTTTCGCCCGGGGGCGGTTCGCCCTGATGGGTGCCGTGGTCACGCTCATCACGACCCTCGTGGTCTTTCTCTACGGCCTGACCGACGGTCTGGCGCGGGAGGCGTCGTCCGCCGTGGCGGGCCTGCCGGCCGGGCGGATCGTCTTCGGTGCGCCCGCCGGGGCCGGACCGGAGGTGTCGTTCTCGAACAGCTCGGTGGACGCCGGGCAGCAGCGGGCCTGGCGGGAGGCGGCGGGCGTGCGGTCCGCCGAGCCGTTCGGCGTGGCGATGACGCGGCTGACGGCGGGCGGCCGGGCGTCGTCGGTGAGCGTCTTCGGGACGCCGGACCGGCTGCGGCCCGCGCTCGTCACCGGCGCGGCGCCGGGCAGCGGCCAGGTGGCCGTGAGCGAGCGCGTGGCGCGCGACGCCGGGCTGCGCACCGGCGACCGGGTCACCCTCGGCACCGAGGAGCTGACCGTCTCGGGCATCACCGGGGACCGCAGCCACGGCCACGCCCCGAGCGTGTGGACGACCCTCGCGACGTGGCAGCGGGTGAGCCACCAGGCCCAGCCGACCGCGCTCGCCGTGGACGGGGGCGGGCGCCCGGCCGGGGACGCCGCGCGGTCCACGAAGGCGGTCTCCGTCGGCGAGGCCCTGGACGGCATCGACGGCTACGCGGCCGAGCACGGCACCCTGCGGATGATCCAGGGCTTCCTGTTCGTGGTGAGCGCCCTGGTCGTGGGCGCCTTCTTCACGGTGTGGACGGTGCAGCGCAGGCCCGACGTCGCGGTGCTCAAGGCCGTGGGTGCGAGCAGCGCCTACCTCGTGCGGGACGCGCTCGGGCAGGCCGCGGTCGTCCTGGCCGCCGGATCCGCGCTCGGCGCGGCGGCGGGCGCGGCCGGCGGGGCGCTCGCGTCGGCATCGGTGCCGTTCGAGCTGGGCGCGGCGACCGTGGCCGTGCCCGTCGCGGCCATGGTGCTGCTGGGCCTGGCCGGCTCCGCCCTCGCCGTACGCCGCATCACGTCCGTCGACCCGCTGACCGCCCTGGGAGCCTCCCGATGACCACCACCCCCGCCCTGTCGCTCGACGCCGTCACCCTCACCTACCCGGACGGCGACCGCCGGCTGACCGCCCTCGACGCCGTCTCCATGGACGTGGCGCCCGGCGAGCTCGTCGCCGTCGCCGGCCCCTCCGGCTCGGGGAAGTCGAGCCTGCTCGCGGTGGCGGCGACGCTGCTGCACCCCGACGAGGGGCGCGTGACCGTGGCCGGGCGGGACACCGGGCCGATGAGCGCCCGGGCCCGTACGGCGCTGCGCCGGGAGCGGATCGGCATCGTCTTCCAGCAGGCGAACCTGCTGCCGTCGCTGACCGCGGAGGAGCAGCTGCTGGCCGTTGCGCACGTGCGGGGCGCGAGCGTGCGGGCCGCCCGGGCGCGGGCCGCGGAGCTGCTGGAGTCGGTGGGCCTGGACACGGCGAAGCGGCGCCGCCGCCCGCACCAGCTGTCGGGCGGCGAGCGCCAGCGGGTGAACATCGCCCGCGCGCTGTCCGGCGGCCCGTCCGTCCTGCTGGTGGACGAGCCGACGTCGGCACTGGATCACGAGCGCGGCGGGCAGGTCGTGGAGCTGCTCGCCGAGGTGACGCGGGCGCACCGGACGGCGACGGTGCTGGTCACGCACGACCGGGAGCTGCTCGGCCGGGCGGACCGGGTCCTGACGATGGCCGACGGACGGCTGCGCTGACCGCGCGGGCTCCCCCGCCCCGGCTCACCCCTCTCCCACGTCCCCCAGGGCGTAGTCCTCCTCGTCGTTGTGGGCGTAGAGCTTGAGGACGGGCACGCCGACCTTGTGCCGGGCCCGGGAGGCCCAGTCGCGGTGGAAGAACTCCTCCACCAGGTGCGGTGCGGTCAGCACGATCACCTCGTCGGCGTGGGTCTGCTCGACCACGGACCGCAGCAGGTCCAGCGGGTGGCCCTCGACGAGCTGGCCCACGGCCTCGCAGCCCGCCTCCCGGAGGCTGCGGAGCGAGTGCTCCAGGGCGAGGGCGGCCGGGCGGAGGGCCTGCTCGCCCTCCGGCTCGTCGGCCTCGTGCACGGCCCGTTCCAGCTCGCCGAGGGCGACGTCGTCGATGGCGCGGAGGAGCCGGTCCTCGGCGCCTCTGGGCTGCATGAGGACCACGAAGGACAGCTCGTCGTCGTGGAGGGTGGTGACGAAGTCGACGTCGGTGGCGGACAGCGGCTGCTCGATCATCAATACGCTCGTGAACACGGTGGGAGCCCTTCTCCTTCGTGGGCCACCGGCCCAACGGCCAACAGAAACCATCCTGCGCGCGCCCCCCTGGGCCCGCCTGTTCTGGTCACGTGCCCCTTCGGGCGCGTCCGACTCAATTCTGCCCACGGACGGGTAACCGGAACGGAATATTCCGCCGATTGTCAGATTCTGTGGTACCGGCTGAACAGAAAACCCCCCTCTTCGAGGAGCGAGGCGAGGACGAATCGTTCCGGCACGGGGATGCCGGGACCGTTCACGATCCGGTCCGCCGTACCGCCCGCGACCAGCGGCGCGAGCGTCAGGCACAGCTCGTCGAGCACGCCCGCCGCCGCGAACTGCCCGAGCAGCCTGGGGCCGCCCTCGGTGAGCAGCCTGGTCAGACCGCGCGCGGCCAGCACCTCCGGCACCCGCGCGGGGTCCACCCGGCGCCCCTCGCCGGCCACGAGCACCTCGGCCCCGGCCGCGCCGGCCGCGGCGACCCGGTCCGCGGGAGCGTCCGCACCCGTCAGCACGATGGTCGGCACCAGCGGCTCCCTGAACAAGGGCAGGGTGAAGTCCAGGTCGAGCCCCGCGCTGACGATCGCGATCACCGGCGCGGGCCCCTGGCCGAGCGCCGCCCGGCGCGCCGCGAACGCCTCGCGGGCGCGGGCGGGCCGGTATCCCTCCTGGCGCACGGTCTCCGCACCGACGACGACCGCGTCCGCGAGGCCGCGCAGCGTGCCGAAGACGCGCATGTCGGCGGCGGAGGACAGCGGCTGCGAGCGCCCCTCGTGGTGGGCCGCGCCGTCCAGCGAGGAGACCATGTTGGCGCGCAGCCACGCGCGGCCGCCGCTCCCCGCCGCCTCCGGGTAGGCGTAGGCCTCGGCGAGCTCCTCCAGCTCCCAGGTGCGGTCCTCCGTGAGGGTGGAGGAGGACGAAGGGGACGAGGGGGAAGCCGGGGCGGAGGAAGACGGCAGGGGCACGGGGAACAGGCGTCGCATAGGCCGCAGTGTGACATGCCTCGCTCTTCCGGCGGCCGGCAGCCGGTGTTCAGCGGCTAGGCTGGAGAGCTGTGTCACCCACCACCGCCTCCGCTTCCGGCGCAGCCGCCTCACCGGCCCCGTCGGCCCCTTCCGACGCCTCGGGCCCGATAGCCGGCGCCGGTACCGGCTCCCCGATCGCGCTGACCTCGCGCGCCCCGCACGTCCCGGCCGACCGCCTGGTCGCCGAGATGGTGCCGCCGCCCCGTTTCGGCACGGTCCGCTTCGACAACTACATACCGGCGGCCGACCAGCCCAGCCAGACCGAGGCCGTCAAGGTCCTCAGCGGCTTCGCGGGCGGCCTCGGCGGTGCGAGCGCCACCGGCGGGGGCCGCAGGCGCTGGTTCCGGCGCGAGGCGAAGCCGGCCGCGGCCGCCGGCCCGCGCGGCGTCTACCTCGACGGCGGGTACGGCGTCGGCAAGACCCACCTGCTGGCCTCCCTGTGGCACGCCACCCCGGCCGCCCCGGAGCTGAAGGCGTTCGGCACCTTCGTGGAGCTGACCAACCTCGTCGGCGCCCTGGGCTTCCAGCAGACCGTCAAGACCCTCAGCGGCCACCGCCTCCTGTGCATCGACGAGTTCGAGCTCGACGACCCGGGCGACACCGTCCTCGTCTCCACCCTGCTGGGCAAGCTGGTGGAGGCGGGCGTCGCGCTCGCCGCGACCTCCAACACGCTGCCGGGCAAGCTCGGCGAGGGCCGGTTCGCCGCGGCGGACTTCCTGCGCGAGATACAGGGGCTGTCGGCCCACTTCCGCCCCCTGCGCATCGACGGCGAGGACTACCGCCACCGCGGCCTGCCGGAGGCGCCCGCCCCGTACGACGACGCGACCGTCACCCGTACGGCTGAAAACACCGAGGGCGCCTCGCTCGACGCCTTCCCCGCGCTGCTGGAGCACCTCTCCAAGGTCCACCCCAGCCGTTACGGCGCGATGTGCGACTCCGTGCGGGCCGTGTGCCTGACCGGCGTCGAGCCGGTGCCGGACCAGTCCACGGCGCTGCGGCTGGTCGTCCTGGCCGACCGGCTGTACGACCGCGAGATACCGGTCCTGGCGTCGGGGCGGCCGTTCGACGAGCTGTTCAGCGCGGAGATGCTGGCCGGCGGCTACCGCAAGAAGTACTTCCGGGCGATTTCCCGGCTCACCGCGCTCGCGCGCGACGCGAAGCGACTGGTCGAGGCGTAGCCCACGGGCTGCGGGCGGTTCGGCACCGCCGGACCGCCCCGTCGTGGTGGCGCGCCGTTGCGGCGGAAGAACGTGCCGCGGAGCAGGTCCGGCGCCGGGCGGCGTAGCCGTCCCGGCCGGAACGTTTCGAAGCGAAGCCACCCGCTCCCCGCGCGCCCTCGCGCCAGCGCCTACGGTCCCCCGCCCAACGCGCCCGCGAGCCGCCGCGCCGGGGCTGCCCCGCGGCGGCCCGGCGGGGGAGGGTGTGTACGGGCCCGGCACCGGGCTCTCCGCCACCGCCAGGAGCACACCATGGCCGTCATCGTCACCTTCGACGTCCCCGAAGGGGGACAGGACCTCTACGAGGCCGTCGTCGCCCGCGTCACCGACGGGCAGGGCTTCACCCGCCTCGCCGACATCCCCGCAGCCGGGCTCGTCGCCCACCTCGCCGGCCCCCTGGAGGGCGGCGGCTGGCGGGTGACGGACGTGTGGGAGTCCGCCGAGGCGCTGGAGAACTGGGCCAAGACCCTCGGCCCCGTCCTCGCCGACCTCGGCTTCGCCGACCTGCAGCCCAGCATCACCCCGGCGCACAACGTCGTCGTCGCCTGACGGCACCGGCGGGCCCGAGGGCGCGGCGGGGCAGGGCGTACAGTGCCGTGGTGACCCCCACCCCCGTCCTCCGTCGCCGACAGGCCCGTCACGCCCTCGCGCCCGCCCTCGCCGCGCTGCTCTGCCTGCCCCTCGCCGCGTGCGGCGGCGGCAGCTCCGGCGCGGCCGAGCGCCCCGAAACCCCTCCGTCCGGGGCCGCTTCGCCGGCCGGGACGCCGCCGGCGCCCTCCGTCCGGCCCCTGGCCGCGCCCACGCTGCCCCCGGGCCCGGGCGGGGCCGCCCCCGTCTTCTCGCACGGCCGGCGCGACGGCGCCAAGCGCGTCGCCCTCACCTTCGACGCCGACATGACGGCGGATCAGGACAAGCGTGCCGCGCGCGGGGAGCGGTTCGACAACCCGGAGCTCATCGCGACGCTGCGGCGGCTGAAGGTGCCCGCCACCGTCTTCATGACGGGCAAGTGGGCCGAGCAGTACCCGGACCAGGCGAAGTCCATCGGCGCCGACCCCCTTTTCGAGGTCGCCGACCACTCCTACAGCCACCACGCGTTCTCCACGCCCTGCTACGGCCTCCCGGCCGTGGCGCCCGGCACCGCCCGGCAGGACGTGGAGCGGGCCTCCGCCGCGTTCGTGAAGGCCGGCGTGGAGCGCACCGTGCCGTACTTCCGCTTCCCCGGCGGCTGTTACGACGACGCGGTGCTGCGCGAGATAGCCCCGGCGAAGGTCACGGCCGTGCAGTGGGACGTGATCAGCGGCGACGCCTTCGCCAAGAGGTCCGGGCCGGTGGCCGACCAGGTCCTGGCGCAGGTCAAGCCCGGCTCGGTCGTGGTCATGCACTGCACGCACAGCGCGGCACCGGCCACGGAGGAGGCGATCCGGCGCATCGTGCCGGAACTGCGGGCCCGCGGCTACGCATTGGTCCGGGTCTCGGACCTGATCGCCGCCCGCTGACGGGCGGGCCCGCGCCCGGGGGTCAGCCGGAGCACGCGGTGCGCTGCGCCTCCTGCCATTCGCATACGGGGCACAGCGTGATGCCGGGGCGGTCGGCGGGGTACTCGGTGGGCTTCGCGCACTGCACGCAGTCCGCGAACGCCTCGTCGTTGCGGTCGCTCATGCCCCCATCCTCGCCTATGTCCGCCGGGCGGCGAGCGCGCAGGCGGTCGCGACGGCTGCGGCCGCCAGGGCGCCCGCGGCGGCGAGCGGCAGCAGCGGGACGTGCACGACGCCCGTACGGGACCCCGTGACCAGGCCGGTCACCGCGGCGTTCGCGGGCGACGCCCCGGCGAACAGCACGACGACCGTGGCGAGCAGCGTCGACGGCACCGCCCACGCGGTGCTGCGCAGCAGCGGCCGGTTGCACAGCGCCCCCACAGCCGTCCCGAGCAGCGCGCAGGCCACCGCGCACACCAGCCCCGCGGCGGTGGCGGACCCCATGGGCACCACCGCCCGCCGGTCGGCGGTGTGCGGGTCGCCGACCGCCGCGACGATCCCGCTCCCGGCCGCGGCCAGCAGCAGCGCCGCGCCCAGGGCGACGGCGACCGCGGCCAGGTGCACGCGCCACGGGCCGGCAGCGGCGGCGGTGCAGTCCCGCGCGGCGGGCGGCTCGTTGGTCACGCAGACCCGGACCAGCCACGCGGTGACGGGCAGCAGCGTGGCCGCCGCCCACCCGGCGCAGTCCAGGACCGGCTGGCCGCTCTGCACGCCGACGGCCATGGAGCCGCCGTAGAACAGCAGCGGCGGCAGCCAGCGGTGCGAGCGCAGGAAGAGGGCGGCCTGGTAGCGGAGCAGGGCGGTCACGGGTGCGGTGCCTCCGTCACGGAGCGGATGTGCCACGGGGGCCGGGCGGTGAGGAGGGTGCGGAGGGTGTCGTCCGTTTGCGGGCCGGCCACGGTCAGTCTGACGGCGCCTCCGCCGAGCGGCTCGGCCGCGCCGGGGAGGCCGTGGGGGAGCTCGGCTCCGGCCGGGCCTTCGGCGACGATGTGCACCGTGGCGTTCCGCGCCGGACGCGCGGTGTCCTCGAACGCCGGACGGGCTGAGGTGTTGCGGGGACCGGCCGGGTAGTTTTCCGGACCGCCCGGCAGGTCGCCGGAACCGCCCGAGCGGCTGCCGGCACCAACCGGGGCGTTGCCGGAACCGGCCGGGTCAGTGCGGCCGCCGAGTCTCAGTACCGCATGCGCCTCCCCCGCCAGCCGCCTCGGATCGTGGTCCACGAAGACCACCCGCGCCCCGGCCGCCACCCGTTCCCGTACCGCCTGGTCGAGGATGCCCCGCGACGTGCGGTCCAGGCCCGTCCACGCCTCGTCCAGGACGAGGAGGCCGGGCGTGCCCATCAGCCCTTGGGCGACGGCGACCTTCTGGCTGGTGCCCTTGGACAGTTCGGACAGCGGCGTGCCGGCGTACGCGCCGGCGCCGAACCGCTCCAGCCACTCCCGCGCCCCGCGGGACGCGGCGGCGCGGCCGAGGCCGTGGATGCGGCCGAGGGACGTGAGGTAGGCGCCCGCCGTCATCGGCAGCGCGGCGGGGAAGCGTTCGGGGACGTAGGCGGTGCGGGGCCGGCCGGTGATCCGGCCGGCGCTCGGGGCGTCGATGCCCGCGAGCAGCCGCAGCAGCGTGGACTTGCCGCTGCCGTTGCTGCCCTCGACCCGCAGCAGACTGCCCGCGGGGATGTCGAGGTCGAGGTCGCGCAGTATCCACGGCCCGCCGAACCCGTAGCGGCGGCCCACCCCCGTGAGTCTCATCCGGGCAGCTTACGGGGCGCTGCCGGGCGGCTGGCAGACTGGGGGCCGTGACCAGCCCTGACGCACCCCAGTTCGTCCTGCCCCTCGTCGTGCGGATCGAGAAGGACGCCCCGCCCGCCCGGACCGACGCCCTGGAGACCGCGGCGCGCGCCGTGCTGACGCTGCTGTCGGACGAGCGGGCCGGTGCCGGGACCGGGCCCGGCGGCGAGGACGGCGAGTGGGCGCGGGCGGTACGGGACTGGGAGGACTCGCGGATCCGCAAGGTGGTCCGCAGGGCGCGCGGCGCGGAGTGGCGCAAGGCGTCGGCGCTGCCGGGCATCGCGGTGACCGGTGAGCGGGCGGAGGTGCGCGTCTTCCCGCCGGTGCCCCTGGACGGCTGGCCCAAGGAGCTCGTGAAGCTGCAGGTGTCGGGCACGGACCTGGACGAACCGGAACCCCCTGCCGAGCCGGACCCCGCGCTGCCGGTGCTGTGGATGAACCCGAAGCTGGAGATGTCGGCGGGCAAGGCGATGGCGCAGGCCGGGCACGGCGCGCAGCTGGCGTGGTGGGGGCTGGACGACGCCGCCCGCGCGGCCTGGCGCGCGGCCGGCTTCGCGCTGGCGGTGCGGACGGCGGACCCGGCCCGCTGGCCGGAACTCCTGGCGAGCGGCCTGCCGGTGGTGCGGGACGCGGGCTTCACCGAGATCGCCCCCGGGCCGACCGTCGTGGCCGAAGGAGGCGAGCGCTACTGCCCGCTCCCGCGCCTGCGGCGCGTGTAGCCGGGCGGCTCCTCCGACTGCGGCCCGCGTCCCGCGCCACCCGGCCGGGGCGCCCCGTCTGCACGAACGTGCGGCGTGGTTGCGCCCCGGCGGTTCCTGCGGCCGGTCCGGGTCAGCGCTGCGCGTGGGTGACGAGCCAGTCCCGGACCAGTTCGTCGTTGGGGGATTCGAGCAGGGCGAAGTGATCGACCGGCAGCCGGTCCACGGCGTCGTCCGGCAGGATGTCCCGCCACTGGCCCACGGCGCGTCCGCCCGACCACGGTGCGCCGCCGTCGAGGGTGACGGTGGCCGGCCCCCGGCGGCCGTAGTCGATCTCGCCACCGGTGTCGCCCTGCAGCAGACGCACCCGCAGCCCCTGGGGACGGCTCAGCAGCAGGCCGTCGAGGATCCGCGCGTTCGACTCGTACACCGCCCAGGCGTCCTCGATCTCCTGCTGGTCGGCGTCCCGGGCCAGCGTCCCCGCGTTCTTCGCCGCCACGGTGACGGCGGCGAGGTCGAAGCCGCCGTGGCCGTCGGCGAACTGCCGCGCGGGAGTGGTGATCGACCACCCGACACGGACGAAGATGTCGAAGGCGTCGTGCACGCTCACGCGGTGCGCACCGGGGTCCGGCGGGTCGATGAGCAGGGCACGCACCGCGTCGCCGCACTTGTCGTGGAGCCGGCGGGCCACTTCGTAGCCGAACACGCCGCCCAGCGAGAACCCGGACACGCAGACGGTCCCGTACTGACCGGCGCCCTGGGCGAGCAGGACCTCGGTCAGTCCGTCGGCGAGTGCGGCCATGCCCTTGCCGGACAGCTCGGGAGGGGTCTCCATGGCCCACACGGTGTCCTCGGCGGGCAGCATCCTGGACAGCGCCGCGTAGCGGGTGACCGCTCCGGACAGGGGCGGAAGGAAGACCCACAGCCTGTCCTTGCCCCCCGGACGCATCGTCACGAGGGTGGTGCCGGTGGTGTGGTGCGCGGTGGGTATGCCCGCACGGCGATCGGTCAGGAGACGTGCCAGCGCGTCGAAACGGGGAGTCCGGTACAGCTCGGCCGCGCGCAGCTGCACCCCCAGCCGGCCGCGCACCTGCGTGATGAGCTCGATGGCCCTGACCGAGTTGCCGCCGACCGCGAAGAAGCTCGCCGACTCGTCCGGGGGCGGGCTGCCCAGCACCCGTCGCCAGGCCAGCCGGAGCTGTGCGCCCACGTCGGCCGGATCGGCGTCCTGCTCGCCGTCCGCGCCCGGGAGCGCCTCGGCCCGGTCCAGCAGCGCGGCGCGATCGACCTTGCCGCGTGCCGTGAGCGGGAACTCGTCCAGCACGCTGACCCGCGAGGGCACCATGTACTCGGGGAGAGCGGACGACAGCCGCCGCACGATCTCCGCCTCGGCGTCCGCCCGCGGCGCGAGGTTCCGGTCGAGCCGGACGAACGCGGCGAGCAGCCGGCTGCCGGCGCCGTCGAACGGGACGACCACCGCGTCGAGGACGAAGTCGACGGCCAGGAGCCGGGAGACGATCTCACCGAGCTCCACCCGGAACCCGCCGTGCACCTTGACCTGCGCGTCGAAGCGCCCGTGCAGGTCGTAGCCGCCGTCGCTGCGCGCCGTGGCCGCGTCGCCGGTGCGGTACGACCAGACCCCGTCGAGCGTGCAGAACGCCGAGGACGACGCCGCGTGGCCCAGGTAGCCGCGGCCGACCGCGACGCCCTGGATGACCAGCTCGGTCGCGTCACCCGCATCGCCCGAGTCACCCGCGTCGCTCAGCGGCTCCAGGCGGAAGCGGACGCCGTCGATCGGGCCGCCTATCGCGATGGCGTCGCCGGGCTTCAGGTCCCGGTAGCAGACGACGACGGCCGTCTCGGTCGGCCCGTACCCGTTCACCACGCGGGTGCCTCCGGGGGCGACCGTCGCCCACGCCGCCACCGCGGCCCGGGTCGGCGCTTCCCCGCCGGCCATCACCAGCCGGAGGTCCGGAGCGCGGTGGCCGGCCGCCTCGGCCAGCTCGGCGCCGAATCCGTTGAACACGCCCGTCGGCAGGCTCAGCACGGTGACGCCGAGCCGACGGCAGTGATAGAGGAAGTCCTCGGCTCCGCCGTACACGAACGCCTCGTCCCGGAAGGCCAGTTCGCAGCCGGCGAGCATCGACGTGCAGATCTGTTCGAGCGCCAGGTCGAAGGCGATCGAGGAGAAGAACAACCGGGTGTCGGACGAGGTCAGGCCGTACCACTCGACGGTGCGGCGCACGTGGTTCTCCAGTGCGGCATGCTCGATGACGGCGCCCTTGGGGACCCCGGTCGATCCCGAGGTGTAGCCGACGTACGCGGCGGGCGAGGTCCGCCGCACCAGCCGCTCGTCCAGCCGGGCCCCCGGTCGCGGACCCCGTGTCACCCCGGACTCCGTGACCAGCGCGACCGGGCGGCAGTCATCGATGATCAGCTGCTTGCGGGAGGCCGGCAGGTCCGGCTCCAGCAGGGTGAAGGCCGCGCCGAGTCCGCTGACCGCGGCCATCGCGACCACGGTGTCGAAGCCGACGGGCAGATCGATGACCACCACGGTCTCGGGAGCGACACCGAGTTCGGCCAGACGGAGGGCCACGTCATCTGCGGCAGCCGCGAGTTCACCGAAGGTGAGCCGGTGCTCTCCGCGGGACAGTGCGGTCTTGTGGGGGCGTTCGCTCGCGTGCGCGGCGATCGCCGAGTACAGCAGGGCACCCTTGTCCGAAGTCATCAGGCGTTCGCCTTTCGCGAGCCGGGAGTGGCGGGAGCGGTGGTCGTGGCGGGAGCGGGAGCGGGAGCGGAGGCGGGCAGGACCACCAGAGCGGTGACCGCGGCGGCCGATGCCACCACCGCGCCGGTGAGCCAGGCCGCGAGGAGGCCGGAACTCAGCCCGTCGGCGAACCAGGCCGGAAACCGCTCCGGCCCGTGGGCGAGCAGGGCGTGGCCCTCGGCGACCGATCGGGCCGCCTCCGGAAGGCCGGGGGCCGAGGCGACCTCGGCCCCGTAGCGGGCCGAGAACACCAGGCCCATCACCGCGACGCCCCCGGCACCGAAGATCTGCTGGAACATGGCGTTCACGGAGGAACCCACACCGGTGTCGGCCGGCCGGAGACTGGTGACGATCAGCGTCAGCGCGGGGCCGACGGACCACCCCATGCCGAGTCCGCAGCTCAGCAGCCCCGCGGCGAGCAGGGGGTACCACAGGTCCGCGGCGGCCGTCGCGCAGAGCAGGCATCCCAGCGCGCCGAGGCCGAGCCCGCCGGTCACGGTCGCCTTGACCCCGATCCGTGCGGTGACCCGGATGCAGGACAGCGAGGCGGCCGTCAGTCCCACCGCGAGCGGGAGCAGCCCGGCGCCGGCCGGCAGAGGACCCCAGCCCAAGCCGTACTGGGTGAACTGCCCGGCCAGGAAGACCGTTCCGAAGAGCGCGAAGAAGAGTCCGGACATGGCCACGACGGCTCCGGTGAACTTCCGCTCGCGAAAGTAGCCGAGGTCGAACAGCGGCCGGTCCGTGCGCCGTTCGTGGGCCGTGTACCCGGCCAGCGCCAGCAGGCCGGCGGCGCCGAGACCGAAGCGCAGCGGTCCGGGGATCCGGTCGTCGACGGCGAAGATGACCGCCGAGGCGAGCATCGCGACACCGGCCAGCAGGAGGACCGCTCCGGCGGGGGCCGGACGCCTCGCGGCGGGCGCCGGGTCGCCGCGCCGGATCAGGGTGGCGGTACCGATCAGGGCGAGCACTCCGACCGGGACGTTGAGCAGGAAGATCGATCCGTACCAGAAGCGGGTCAGCAGCAGGCCGCCCAGCACCGGCCCGACGGCCACGCCGAGACCGACGACCGCCGGCCACAGCGCCAGCACGCGCCGCCTGCCGCTGTCGGTCAGCTCCTTGGCGAACAGCCCGAAGATGCTCGGCACGATGAACGCCGCCCCGACTCCCATCCCCGCGCGGGACAGGATCAGCGCGAGCACCGAGGGAGCGCACGCTCCCAGCAGCGAGGCGGCGGTGAACACGCCGATCCCCACGGCATAGCAACGGCGCGTGCCCAGCCGGTCGACGAAGCTGCCCGCGATGATCAATGACGAGGCGAACACCAGCATGTAGGCGTCGATCGCCATTTGCACGTCCGGGGTTCCCGCGCCCAATGACGCCGATATGCTGGGCACCGCGGTGTTGATGATGGAATTGTCCGCGGAGACCATGAAAAGGCTCAGATAGGCGGTGGCCACGACACCGCAGGTGCGCGACAACAGTTTCGGTCGACTCGCCGTTGGCGACATGTGCTTCTCGGTTTTCTTTCGGGGGCGCGACGCTCCGCCGCCGGGCATCCGGCACAAAAAGATCCGCTTTTCCGTGCCGCAGCGGGAGGGAAATCAGAGCGTATTTCCGGGTCGTGGCCTCGTGCGCCCCAAAACGCAAGCTATTTTGGGCTTGCTGGATTCAGACGCTAGCAGTCAAGCGCAAAGAAGATCAAGGGCGGGTGGCTCGGATCACATCTCGCCCGGCGAGCTTTTGACTCTGCCTCAAATACATGGACAGCGGGACGGGGGTGGACTTGGCTCCCCGCCGAGGTGCGCTGCGCTGATCGCGTCGCGCACCGGATCGAGCAACGGCCCCACTGCGGTGGGGAATTCCGCCAAGGGGGCGCACATGACTGCCGAAGTCACCGTCGGGACCGACTGGACCATCATTCCGGAGTTCGTATTCACCGATGCGGAGCGCGAGGCCCTGGAGGCCGCGCTCGGCGGCGTCACCGCGAACCCGTACCGGCTTTACGAGGCCCACCGCTTCCAGGTGGGGCAGCTCATCACGGGCGGCGCGGTGCCCGAGCGCTTCCGCTCCTACGTCGGCTCGCTGGCGACCCGCGACCGCGCCGCCGAGCCCGTGGTCGTCATGAAGAACGTCCCGCACGACCGCGACGTCCCGGTGTTCGACTTCGACCAGCCCGTGCGCTCCAAGTACGAGCTGAAGAAGACGTTCGTCGCCGAAGGGTTCCTCGCGCTGTTCGCCCAGCTGGCGAACACGCCGGCGATCGGGTACGTCAACGTCAACGACGGCGATGTCTTCCAGGACATCTACCCCCAGCGGCGTCTGCAGAGCAGCCAGTCGCAGAAGGCGCTCCGGCAGATCCACTTCCACAAGGACCTCGCCAATCACTTCGTGCGCCCCGACCAGGTGTACATGGTCGGGATGCGGAGCCACCCCGTGAACGAGGTCTACACCTCGTTCGTGCGGAACATCGACGTCATCCGCTGCTTCACCGACGAGGAGATGGCGCTGCTGCGCTCGCCCGAGTTCTACACCCCCTTCGACGACCTGAGCACCATGGGCGGCGGGCGGGTGGAGCTCGGCGAAGCCGACCTGCACCCGGTCATCGGCGGTCGCGGCCCGGAGGACCTGCGGTTCTTCGAGAACCGGACGGTGGGGGTCACCGACGCCGCCAAGGCCGTCGTCCCCAAGGTCGCCGACACCCTGCACCGGCTGAAGCAGCGGGTCTTCATCGAGCCCGGTGACTTCGTGATCACGTACAACAACCACACGATCCACGCCAAGGAAGTCGTGAACGTGGGCGACCCCGAGGCGCTGCAGACCCGCTGGATCATCAAGACGGTGAACGTGGACGACATGACGCCCCACCAGGAGCACCTGGTGCCCGGCACCGACCACCTGATCAACGGCTGACCCGCCGTTCCGTCAACGAGGCCCCCGTGCCGCCGTGGTGAGACTCCGGACCCACCGGCGGCGCGGGGGCCTCGTGCCGTCATGCCGGCCCGCCCCGCGAACCTTGCGAGCGCTCTCATTATCTGAGACGAGTTCTTCGGTAATCGGACAGCTGTGTTTAAGATCGGAAACCGCTCACCAGCGGAAATGCATCAGGTGCACCGACGGGCTCTCCCGCGTGCACTTCGCCGAGATGTGCACGCAGATCACGTGCCCGCGTCTGGGCGGCGTGTTGGCCACCCTCTTCCTCCGCCGCCGCCGGACAAGTCCGCCAGCCCGCGGTGACACCACGAGAGAACCCATAACCGATGACCCAGAGCACGCGAACAACCGCATCCCCGCGCCCGTCCGAAACCATCACGGGCGCCCAGTCCCTCGTCCGGTCCCTTGAAGAAGTGGGCGTCGACACCGCGTTCGGCATCCCCGGCGGAGCGATCACGCCCGCGTACGACGCCCTGATGGACTCGGCCAAAATCCGGCACATTCTGGTGAGGCACGAGCAAGGTGCCGGTCACGCCGCGACGGGGTACGCCCAGGCCACCGGAAAGGTCGGCGTCTGCATGGCCACCAGTGGGCCGGGAGCGACGAATCTGGTCACCCCGATCGCCGACGCCTATATGGACTCCGTTCCGCTCGTGGCGATCACCGGCCAGGTGATCAGCTCGGCGATCGGCACGGACGCCTTTCAGGAAGCCGACATCTGCGGCATCACGATGCCGGTGACCAAGCACAGCTTCCTGATCACGGATCCGGACGAGATCCCCCGTGCGATATTCGAAGCGTTCCACATCGCCTCCACCGGACGCCCCGGGCCGGTCCTGGTCGACATCACCAAGGACGCGCTGCAGCGGGACACCGTCTTCCGCCGCCCGGCCGAGTACCGGCTCCCGGGCTACCGGCCCGCGGTCAAGCCGCACCGCAAACAGATCCACGAGGCCGCCAGGCTGCTCGCCCGCGCCGAGCGTCCGGTGCTCTACGTCGGCGGCGGTGTGCTCAAAGCCGGCGCCACCGGCGAGTTGAAGGAACTGGCGGAACTCACCGGGGCTCCCGTCACCACGACCCTCATGGGGATCGGCGCCTTTCCCGGCAGCCATCCGCAGCACCTGGGCATGCCGGGGATGCACGGAACGGTCGCCGCTGTGACGGCCCTCCAGAAAGCGGATCTGATCGTCGCCCTGGGCGCGCGGTTCGACGACCGGGTCACCGGCAAGCTGGACGGCTTCGCCCCCCTCGCCACCGTCGTGCATGCCGACATCGACCCGGCGGAGATCGGCAAGAACCGCTTCGCGGACGTTCCCGTCGTCGGCGACGCCCGTGACGTGCTGGCCGGCCTCGTCACCGCCGTCCGTGACGAACTCGAACAGGACCGGTCCGCCTGCGACTACGCGAACTGGTGGCAGCAGGTGGACACCTGGCGCAGGACGTACCCGCTGGGATACGAGCCGGCACCGGCCGGCACGCTCTCCCCGCAGCAGGTGATCCAGCGCATCGGCCGGCTGACCGGCGACGACACGATCGTCGCCGCGGGCGTGGGCCAGCACCAGATGTGGGCCGCGCAGTTCATCGCGTACGACCGCCCCCGCAGCTGGCTCAACTCCGGTGGCCTGGGCACGATGGGATACGCCGTCCCGGCCGCGATGGGCGCCAAGGCCGGGCGGCCGGAAGCGGCGGTCTGGGCGATCGACGGCGACGGCTGCTTCCAGATGACCAACCAGGAACTCGTCACCTGCGCGCTCAACAACATCCCGGTCAAGGTCGCGATCATCAACAACGGCGTCCTGGGCATGGTGCGCCAGTGGCAGACGCTGTTCTACGGACAGCGGTACTCCAACACCGTGCTGCACTCCGGTGAGGCGGCAGGGAGCGGGGCCGGAGCGGGCACCCGCATCCCGGACTTCGTCAAACTCGCCGAGGCCATGGGCTGTCACGGCCTGCGGTGCGAATCTCCCGATGAGCTCGACGCGACGATCGAGAAGGCGATGGCGCTCGACGACGCGCCCGTCGTCATCGACTTCATCGTCCATCAGGACGCCATGGTCTGGCCGATGGTCGCCGCAGGCACCTCCAACGACGACATCATGGCGGCCCGCGATCTGCGTCCCGACTTCGGTGACGACGAAGATTAGGAACAATTCATGCCGAAGCACACCCTCTCCGTCCGCGTCGAGAACAAGGCCGGCGCCCTCACGCGGGTGGCGGGACTCTTCTCCCGCCGGGGATTCAACATTGATTCGCTGTCGGTGGAGCCCGCCGACGAGCCCGCCACCTCCCGCATGACGATCGTCGTCGATGTGGCGGAACGTCCCCTGGAGCAGATCATTCAGCAGCTCGAAAAGCTGGTGAACGTCATTTCCGTCCACGAGCGAAGCGCGTAGTCCTCGCTCGCCGAAGCGATAGGGGGACAGACCACCGGATGCCCACCGTCACCAACACCGGCCCCTTGAGCGTGTCGGCGCGCGCTCTGTCCGGTTGCCGCTTCCTCGTCTCGCCGCTGCTGGAGGTGCTGGCGGCGGCCGAAGCCCTCCGGGCGCAGTACCCGGCCCCGCCGGGCCGGCGCCGGCACAGCCCGGTCTCCGCGCGGCGTCACGCGCTCGGCCTTCCTCCGGCCCTGGTACGGCAGCGGACTCGCTCGGTGGCCGAGCAGCTGCTCCGCTGCCGGGGCGGGGTGACGAGCCGCGACGAACTCGACTTCTCGGCCCTCGGGCCGCTCCAGGAGGCGGTGCGCGACTTCTTCCAGGACTGCCTCACCGGCGACTGGCCCCGGATCAGAACCGCCCTGGAGTCGGACGTCGCGCTCCGCGCGCACAACCTGGCCGCCTTCGGGGTGCGCCATGTCGTGGACCGCCTGCCCGGTCTCACGGTCCACGACGCCTGGGGCGAGACGGGAACCGGGGAGCGTGCGCTCGTCATGGTGCCTTCGGTCTTCCGGAGGACGGGTGTGCTGCTGGCGAACGAGGCCGGAACACTGATCACCTACCCGGCGTCCGGGCACCGCACGCTGTGGGAGGAGAACGAGGCGGCCGCCCCCGGCCGGCTCGGCGCCCTGCTCGGCCGGGGCCGCGCGGCGGCGCTCCTGAACATCGGCGACGGCTGCGGCACCGGCGACCTGGCGGACCGGCTCGGCGTCAGCGCGGGGACCGCGTCGGTGCACGTGGCCGCCCTGCGCAACGGAGGCCTGGTCGCCACCCACCGGGTGGGCAAAGCGGTCAGACATGTCCTGACCCCCATAGGATCGGCGCTCATCATGGCCCAGAGGGGCTGAAGGGGCTGAAGGGGCTGACGGGACTCACAGGGAGACCTGTGATACTGGCGGAGAACATCTGTTTTGGCGCCAGGGGGTAAGAAGTTGTCGAAAAGGACCGTGCGCGGCGCGACGGCTCTCGTCACCGCGGGCGCCGTCGCCGCGCTCGCGATGGGCCTGACCGCCTGCGACGCCGACGAGAAGAAGGACGGCGGCAAGAGCTCCGCGTCGGCGGCCTCCCCGGGCTCCGCGCAGAGCCCCGGCGGCGGTGAGGACGAGGACGGCAAGAAGCCCGAGGAGAAGTGGGACGGCAAGGTCAAGGTGCTCGGGGACGGTTCGACGTCCTACACGGGCCCGCAGCCGAACCAGCCCAAGCCAAAGAAGCTGAAGCCGGGCGAGAAGCCGCCGCAGTTCGTCGTCTTCTCCTGGGACGGCGCGCTGGAGGGCGACGACCACCAGTTCTCGCACTTCCGCCAGGTGGCCGCGGAGAACAACGCGAAGATGACGTTCTTCCTCACCAGCATGTACCTGCTGCCGAAGTCGAAGGCGTCGTTGTACAAGCCGCCGCAGCACAAGCCGGGCGACGCGGCGATATCCTTCGCGACCGACCCGCACATCAAGGACACCCTGGTCCAGCTGCGGGGCGCGTGGCTGGACGGCAACGAGATCGGCACCCACTTCAACGGCCACTTCTGCGGCGGGAAGGGCGGCGGCGACTGGAGCGTCGCCGAGTGGAAGAGCGAGATCGAGCAGTCGTACTCCTTCGTCGAGAACTGGAAGACGAACACCGGCCTGAAGAGCCTTCCGCCGCTGCCCTTCGACTTCAAGAAGGAGCTGGTGGGCGGCCGCGCCCCGTGCCTGGAGGGGCAGAAGAACATGCTGGCGGCGGCCCAGTCCTTCGGCTGGCGCTACGACGCGAGCTCGCCCGGTGACTTCCAGATCTGGCCGTCGAAGATCAACAACATGTGGAACTTCCCGCTGCAGCTGCTGCCGTACCCCAAGAGCGAGAAGCAGGTCCTGTCGATGGACTTCAACTTCCTCTACAACCAGTCCGGCGACAACACCAAGGGCGACCCGGCCAAGTACGCGGAGTGGCGCAAGCTGACCCGGGACGGCTACCTCAACGGCTTCGAGCGCGTCTACAACGGCAGCCGGGCGCCGATGTTCGTCGGCAACCACTTCGAGGACTGGAACGGCGGCATCTACATGAAGGCCGTCGAGGACGTCGTGAAGGCGGTCTGCAAGCGCGACGGAGTGCGCTGCGTGTCCTTCAAGCAGCTCGCCGACTGGCTGGACGCCCAGGACCCGAAGGTCCTGGCGAAGTTCCGCGGCCTGGACCCGGCGCAGTCGCCGGACTGGGCCACGCTCGTCAAGTAGACCGCGGGCCGGGGGCTCGCCCCGGCCCCCTCCGTCACTTCTGCTTCACGGCCGTCATGTACTTCGTCCAGATGTCGATCGGGTACGTGCTGCCCGTCGCGCCCTTCGGGGCGCCGCCCAGGCCGTCCAGCGGGAGCAGCTCCTGCGTCTTGGGGTCGATGCGGGAGAGCGAGACCGCGGTCGAGACCTTGCCGCGGTAGCCGGCGAACCACGCGGACTTGTTGCCCTGGCCCGTGCCGGTCTTGCCGGCCACGTCACCGGCCGCCTTGGCGGTGGTCGCCGTGCCGCGCCGGACCGCCTCCCGCAGGGCGTCGTCCACGGCGGCCGCGACGGGCTGCGGCAGGGTCCGCTCGGCCTTGGGCTTCTCGACGGGCACCTCGTTGCCGTTGCGGCTCAGCCGGTCGACGGAGTACGGCTCGCTGTGCAGGCCCTGGGCGGCGAAGGTGCCGTAGGCGCCGGCCATGCGGATGGCGCTGGGGGTCGCGGTGCCCAGGGAGAAGGCGGGCAGCTTCGTGCCGAGGCTGCTCTCCAGCAGGCCCGCGTCGACGGCGGCCTTGCCCGCCCGGTCCAGGCCCACGTCCATGCCGAGCTGCATCATCGGGGTGTTCACGGACTGCGCGACGGCCTCCTTGAGGGTCACCTTCCCCCAGGACTTGCCGCCGTCGTTCACCGCCTTGACGATCTTCCCGGAGCGGTCCCAGTACGGGCCCTCGGGGGTGCGCAGGCTCACCTTGTTGTCGCCGTTGTAGACGGTGGCCGGGGAGACGGGCGTACGGGGCTTGCCGCGCTCCAGCTGCACGCCGTCGCGCAGGGCGGCCGCGTAGACGAACGGCGTGAAGGCGGTGCCCGCCGGGACGACCGACGAGTTCGCGTCGTTGAACCCCTGCTGGAGGTAGCCGGGGCCGCCGTAGAGGGCGACGATGCGGCCGTCGGTGGTGACCGAGGCCGCCCCGATGCGCACGTCCTTGTCGGCGGCCCGCTTCTCGGGGTCGAGCCGGCCCTTCACCTCTTCGGCGGCCTTCGCCAGTGCCGCCATCGACGGCTTCTCGAAGGTCGTCCGGATCTGGTAGCCGCCCAGGTCGAAGTCCTTCTCGGTGACGGGCGTGTGCGCGCTCACGTACTGCCGCGCCGTCTCCACGAGGTAGCCCGTCTGCCCGGTCAGGCCGGCCGGCTTGGGCGGCGCCTTCGGCTCCGGGAAGGTGGTGTAACGGGCCCGCTCCTCCTTCGACAGCTTGCCGATGGTGACCATCCGGTCGAGGATCCAGTTCCAGCGCTCCACCGCGCGCTCGTGGTTCTTCCGGCCCAGCGACGGGTCGTAGAGGCCCGCGCCCTTGAGCAGCGAGGCCAGGAAGGCGCCCTCGCTCGCGTTGAGCTGCGAGACGTCCTTGCCGTAGTAGGCGTGGGCAGCGCGCTGGATGCCGTACGTGCCGCGGCCGAACCAGCTGGTGTTGAGGTAGCCCTCCAGGATGTCGTCCTTGCTCATCCGGTTGTCCAGCTTGATCGCGATGAACATCTCGGTGAGCTTGCGCGTGAAGGTCTGCTCCTGGTTGAGGTAGGCGTTCTTCACGTACTGCTGGGTGATCGTGGAGCCGCCCTGGGTGCTGCCGCCGGTGACCATCTTGGAGACGGCGCGGACCATGCCGCTCGGCGAGACGCCGCTGTCGGAGTAGAAGGTCTCGTTCTCGGCGGCGAGGGCGGCCCAGCGCACCTTCTCGGGGACCTTGTCCAGGTCGGTGTCCTGCCGGTTGACCTCACCGGTGCGGGCCATCTCCGTGCCGTCGGCCCAGTAGTAGACGTTGTCCTGCTGGGTCGCGAAGGCGTTGAGGTCGGCGGGTATGTCCGTGCGCGCGTACATGACCGCCACGAGGACGGCGACGGCGCCCACGACGGAGGAGCAGAGGCCGAGCACCTGGCGCCACGACGGTATCCAGCGCCGCCAGCCGCGGCGGCCCGGGCGCGGGTAGACGGGGCGCAGCCGGCGCGGCCAGGTCAGCCGGCCGAGGCCGGCGAGCCCGCGCTTGCGAGGGGCGGCGCGTCTACGGCGGGCAGGGCCGGAGGAGCGGCCGCCGGCCGGAGCGGATGGTTTCCGGGCATGCGTGGCACGCGCCCCTCTTCGTCGCCCATGTCGTCGTTCGAACACCGCTCGACCCTATGGGGTGCGTCCCTATAGCGTAATGTCTTACTTCCTTGTAAAAGCATTAAATCTTGGGTCATACCCCGCGAAACAAGCGAAGGACCGCCGGAACGCCATGGAAACAGCCACACCGCCCGTCGTGGTGCGCCTCCCCCGACGCCGCGCCAACGGGGCGCTGGAGGGCGAGGTCCTCGCCGCCCTGCAGCGGGCCGAGGGGCCGCTGACCCCGCGCGAGGTGCAGGCGCAGCTGTCCGGCGAGCTCACGTACAGCACGGTGGTGACGATCCTCTCCAGGCTCCTCAGCAAGGAGGTCCTCACCCGGACCCCGCGCGGGCGCGCGTACGCGTACGCCCCGGTCACGGACGAGGCGGGCCTGGCCGCGCGGCGCATGTGCCGCATCCTCGACGGCGTCCCGGACCGGGAGGTCGTCCTGGCCCGCTTCGCCGCGGAGCTCCCTCCGGGGGACGCCCTGCTTCTGAGGGCGGTCCTGTCGGACGGCCTGGGGGGCATCCCGGCCCAGAGGTAGGGCCGCGCCCGGGGGCCCGGGGGCCTGGCTGTCTTGCCGCCGGGCAAGAATCCTCCGCCGCAACGGCGAGAAGCCACAGTGACGCGTCCCGGCGGTGCCGGAGCCACCTCAGGCCTGCACGGCACCGCCGGACACCGCCGCGACGGTTGATCGCCGCCGCGGCGGAGGAGTACTGCCGGGGCGGCGCTACCGCCCCGTGCGCCGGACACGGCGGCGCAGCAGGAGCGCCGCCGCCCCGCACATCGCCGCCCCGCCCGCCGCCAAGGCGACCGGCCCGGCCGGTTCCTCGGCGGGCGCGTCGCCGTCGACGATCTCCGTGGCGACGGGGTCGACCGTGCGGATGTTCCCCACCGACCGCACGGAGCCGTCCGCGTTCAGCAGCACCCGCTTCCCGTTCGGGTGCGCGAAGTCGAACATGCCCAGCAGCGAGCCCGCGCGGGTGTCGAAGGAGGAGCCGCCGACGGATTCGGTGTCCCAGTTCCACTCGATGAACTTGAGGACGGACGTCTGCTCGGTCGGCGTGTGGTCGACCGCGTTGACCTTGCTGTAGGGGGAGATCACGAGCAGCGGCTGCCGCGGCCCCGGCCCGCACCGCCCCTCGTGCCCGCCGGCGGCCGCGGGCGCGGCCCGGCAGGCGGGCCCGTCCAGGGGCTTGCCGTGGGGGCCCTTGCCGGCGAGCCGGGAGCCGTTACGCGGCGCCGCGTAGGCGTGGTCGTACCAGCCGTCGGAGTCGTCGTAGGCGACGACGACCGCGGTGTCCTTCCACTGCGGCGCGTTCTGGATCTTGTTGATCCACTCCACGAGGAACCGCTGTTCGTCGAGGGGCCCGGAGTAGCCCGCGTGGCCGTCCCGCGCGGCGGGTGCCTTGAGGAAGCTGACGGCGGGCAGCCGCCCCGCGCGCAGGGCGGCGTCGAAGTCGGTCAGGTCGTACTGGTGGTTGGCCCGCCCGGCGTGGCCGATCTCGGCGACGGAGCGCGGCGGGAGGTGGTGGGGATTGGCCGTCGACCGGTAGTACTGGAACGGCTCGTGGTGCGGGAGGTAGTCGACGACGCGCGCGCCGCCGGTGTTGGTGTGCGTGCGGCCGGAGCAGCGCGCGTGGTGGCCGGGCCTGCCGTCCCAGGGGGTGCTCGGGCGGAAGCCGCCCTGGAACCAGCCCCAGGAGACGTCTTCGTCGTTGAGCACGTCCCCGATGGTGCGGCCGGTCATCTCGGCGAGGGGGCTGTGCCCGGTGCGGTCCTTGTTGGAGCAGTCGTCGTAGGCGGGCTCGGGGTCGGTGACGACCGTGCCGACGCCGTCGGCGTCCGGCGCGGTGACGACGCGGCGGTCGGGCTCGGCGGTCCGCTCGGGGCGCTCCGTGCCGGAGGCGGGGTCGGTCGAGACGACGCCGTGGGTCTGCCCGGAGACGAGGTTGATCGCTCCGGGCGTGGACGGCCCGTACGTGGTGCTGAAGGAGCGGTCGTTCAGGGCGTAGTGCTGGGCGTAGTTCCAGAGGGCGGTGACGGTGTTGCCGTCGTAGTAGTCCATGACGAGGCCGGGCTCGCCGAACAGCCGGCCGGAGCACTTGCCGGAGTCGGTGTTCTGCACGTACTTGTCGGCCTTCCCGCCGTTGGCGGCGTACTGCTCCGGGCCGTAGGAGTGGTTCTGGTCGCAGGTGAGGGCCTGCCGGGCGGACAGCCGGCGCGGGGGGTACTGGTTGGGGTTGCGCCGCAGGAGGCCGGCCGTGCGCAGGTTGTCGACCTTGGCGGGGGTGTCGCGGGCGGCGGTGAAGCGCGTGCCGTCGGTGTTGGCGGCGTGCGGGTAGGTGGCGAAGTAGTGGTCGAAGGAGACGTTCTCGTCGAAGACGACGACGAGGTGCTCGACCGGGGACTCGGTCGCGGTCCAGTCGCCGGGGAGCGGGGACGTGGCGCCGGCGGGGGACGTGCCGAGGAAGGTGACGGCGAAGGCCGCGGCGAGGGCGGCGCCGCGTCTCGTACGGGTACGTGTGTGAGTACGGGCACGAGTACGGGTCCGGGCACGAGTACGGATACGGGTCATGTCGTCTCGTTCCTTCGGTTCAGGCCAGCAGGGCGCGGCCGTACCAGTCGGCGCGGTCCCGCACGCCGGGCAGGGCGAAGAAGTACCCGCCGCCGAACGGCGTGACGTAGTCGGTGAGCGGCTCCCCGGCGAGTCGTTTCTGCACGGCCGTGAACTGGCGCACCGGGTCGCGCTGGTAGCAGCAGAAGAGCAGGCCCTGGTCGAGGGTGCCGTTGCTGTCGGTGCCGCGGTCGTAGGTGTACGAGCGGCGCAGCAGCCGGTGCGCCTCGCTGCCGGGGGTGCGGGGGTGGGCCAGGCGGATGTGGCTGTCGAGGGGGGTCACCTCGCCCGTGGGGTCGTGGGCGTAGCGGGGCGCGTCGGTCTCGCGGGCGCCGTCGAGGGGCGCGCCGGTGTCGCGGCTGCGGCCGATGACGCGCTCCTGCTCGGAGAGCGGGATGCGGTCCCAGAACTCGGTCAGCATGCGGATGAGCCGGACGACCTGGTAGCTGCCGCCCGTGGCCCACGGCGGCTCGCCGGAGTCCGGGCCGGTCCACACGAGGCGGTCCATGAGGCGGGCGTCGCGGGGGTCGGGGCCGGAGGTGCCGTCCTTGAAGCCGAAGAGGTTGCGGGGGGCGCCCGAGGGGCGGGGCGGTGGGTTGTGGCCGTTGATCCGCCAGCGGATCTGCAGGGCGCCGCGGGTGTGGCGGGTGAGGTCGCGCAGGGCGTGCAGCACGGTGTCGGGGCTGTCGGCGCACAGCTGGACGGCGAGGTCGCCGTGGCACCAGGCCGGGTCGGGGTCGTCGTCGGGGAAGACGGGCATGGTGCGCAGCAGGCGGGGGGCGCGGCCGGCGAGCCCGTAGCGGCCGTCGAAGAGCGAGGCGCCGGCGGAGAGGGTGACGGCGAGCCCGCCGTCGGCGGGGACGTCCGGGCCGAGGAGGCCGGAGTCGGGGGGCGGGCCGGTGATGCCGGTGGGGGCGGGGGTGCCGCCGGTGGTCAGGAAGCGGGCGCGGTCGGTGAGGGTGCGCAGGAGGTCGGCGAGTTCGCGGCGGTCGGCGGCGGTGACGTCGAAGGAGGTGAAGGCGGTGGCGCGGGCGGGCGGGGTGAGGACGGCCGCCTGGTGGGGGCCGTGGAAGCGGGGGGCCGCCGGGCGGTGGGGGCTCGGGGTGTCGGGGCCGGTGGCGGCGGCCGGGCCCGCGAGGGCGCCGGCGGCGCCCGCGGCCAGGGCGCCGCGGAGGAGGCCGCGGCGGGGGACGGGCCTCACGGCGTCCTCCGCACGTCGCAGAGCGCGGCGACGGACGCGAGGCGCTCGGTGAGGTCGCCGACGGCGGCGTTGATGCGGGCCCGCTCCGTACGGCCGAGGCGGGCCGGCGGCGTCCGGCCGCCGTGGTGGGCGCGGGCGTGGGCGTCGAGGGTGCGGGCGAGGCGGCCCAGGCGGCGGTCGAGGGCCGGCAGGCCCGGGTAGCGGGTGCGCAGGTACGGGCGGAGGCGGTCCAGGACGGCGCGGGTGGCGTCGACGTGGGCGCGGGCGGTGGCGAGGCCGGAGCCGGAGCCGTAGTCGGTGCGGCCGGTCAGTTCGGCCCGCAGGGTGTCCTCCAGGATCTCGTGCGCGCGGCGGCCGAGGTCGGCGGGGTCCATCCGGGTGCCGGCCCAGGCGGTGCGCAGGGCGCGCACGTCCCGGGCGAGGCGGTCGGTGGCCGGGAGGAGGGTGGCGGAGGGCTCGTGGTGCCAGAGGCCGTGCTCGACGCGGTGGAAGCCGGTGAAGCCCGGGTCGCGCAGGCCGCGGGGCAGGCCGGCGGTGGTGCGGTCGACGGCGTCGCCCGCGTCGCCGAAGGCGTCGTAGGCGGCGCCAAGGCGGGCGTAGGCGAGGTGGGCGGTGAGCCAGCGGCTGCGGGCGGCGGGGACGTCGCCGGTGCGGACGGCTGCGCGCAGGGCGCCGGTCGCCGAGACGAGGCGGGTCATGCGGGTGGTGACCCACCGCTGGTAGTCCAGGGTGGGCGGGATGAGGTCGTGCGCGGTCAGGGGGACGGCGGCGGGGCCGGTGCCTCCGGCGGTCGTGCGGCCGCGGATGCGGACGGCGGGGCCGGTGACGGGGTCGGCGTCGTCGCCGAAGCACACGAACGCGTACGTGCCGGCGCCGAGCCGCGCCCGCATCGTCCGGACGGCCCCGGGCGCGATGCCCTCGGCCTCGCCGAGCACGGCGCCGGTACGGGGGTCGGTGAGCTGGATCTCGGCCGCGGTGGCGGAAGTGTTGTGCAAGGTGAAGGTGTGCGTGCCGGGGCGGGGGTGACGCCAGCCGTGGCCGCAGCGGTGGGGTGACGCGTCGACGCTGTCGCCCGCGGCGGGCGTACGGGGTGCGGGGGCGGTGCAGCCGGCGAGGCCGAGCAGGGCGCCGCCGACGGCCGCGGCGGCGACGGCCGCGCGCCGGCGCGGCGGACGAGCGTCCCGGCTACGCCTCATCGACCGCCTCCTCCGTCACGTCCGTCCGGCGCCGCCGGGCTGGTTGTGGGTGGCTTCTCGCCGCCGCGGCGGAAGACGGCCGCCGCGGCCCCGAGCGCACCCACGAGCCCGTAGGGCACCACCGCCGCGGTCGCTCGCCGCCGCGGCGGCGGCGGGCAAAAGAACCGCAGGCACCCGCCTGCACTCGTCCGCCGCGGCCGACGACCGTTGCCGAGGAACATCGGAGAGCACCTGCACCTCTCCTCCGCCGCCACGGCGCGCAACCACCCACAACCATCCCGGCGGTGCCGAACCAGCCGAGCCCGTAGGGCACCGCCGGACACCACCGCCGTGGTCACTCACCGCCGCGGCGGACGATCCGTTGCCGCGGCGGCGAGCAAGCGAACCTCAGGCGTCCGCCTGCCCACCTCCGCCGCCACGGCGCGCAACCACCAACAACGATCCCCGGCGGTGCCGAACCGGCCGAGCCGTCACGTGGCCGCAAAAGTCAAACGCGGTCGAGTTACAGGGCGGCAGCCGTGCGTGCCCGTGGTCCGGCGGCAGGGGTGCCCCGGAGGGAACCCTCATCCCCGAGCGTCCGCCGGACACAGCGCACCGCACCGCAGCCTCCCCGTAGTCCTCGACCGCATGATCAAGGCTAGGGGCCGGCCCCCGCTCCGGTCGGGAAATACGCCCGCAGGTCACCCATTTGACGCCCTGTCACGCCGTCACGCCGTCACGCCCAGAGCCACACCCGCCGGTTCCGCGCGACCGTGTGGACGCGCCGGGAGCGGTCCGGGTGCAGCACCCCGCCCGGCGCGCCCAGCCCCGGCACGTCCCGCTCCCCCAGCACCCGGACGTCGTCCAGCTCCGGCGAGACGTCCACGCTCCGCGCGCCGACGAACACCAGCACCGGCCGCACCTGCACCAGGAACCCGCAGCCGCGCGTGAGGACGAGCGACGCGCGGGCCGCGTCGTGCCGGGCCTCGCGGACGTACGGCTGCGGATGCCGCTCGCGGTCCGTCCGCACCTCCGACACGCCGACCCGCACCCGCGCCCTCCGCCCGGGCCGGGAGGCGACGCCGAAGACGCCGCCGGGCCCGATCAGCAGGTGGGAGATGATCGCGTCCCCCGGAAGGACGATGGAGTGCACGACGTCCCAGCCGCCGCCGGCGAGTCCTTCGAGCGCCGCGCCGACGCACTGCTCGGCGGCCAGCGCCCGGCGCCAGGCGTCCTCGACGGGCCGCCGTCCGAGCAGCCGGGCGAGCACGAGGCGGGCGCGGCCGGACGACCCGGCCGCGCCGGAGCCGTCGAGCCGGGCGCGGAGCGTCTCGCCGGGCCGGTTGGGTGCGAGATCGTCGTCGGGCGGCAGGAACAGCCGCTCGGGATCGAACGCCTTGCCGTTCGCGTTCCTCTTGCCGTCCGGCCGCTCCCGCACGCAGACCACCCCCCTCCGCCATACTGCCGCAGAAGCGCGGGAACCAACCCGTCCGGCGGGTCGTTCCCCTGACAGAGGCCCCGCGACATCCCCCCGATCGCGGGGTCTCGTCCATTCCCGGCCCGGCACGCCCCTTCGGCCGCATCCGGTCTCGTCCGGCCCCATCGCGGCGACACCCGCCCCCGGTGCTTTACATCGCCAAACCCTCCACCAATTATCCCTTTTGTCACATTAAATGCCGGAAGGGATGGTCAGTGAGAGCACTCGCCTTGTACGGAGCCCTGGGATCGCTGGTCCTCACCACGCTCACCGCCGCCCCGGCCGACGCCCTCGTCCCGCACCGCACCCACGCGCCCGGCGGCTACGCCGAAATGCTCGGCGCGGAAGAAGCCGCCCGGGAGGCCGCTTCGGAGGGCATCCGCTTCGGCACCTGCCCCGAGGCCGAGGGCCTGCCCGCCCCCTTCGAGTGCGGCACCGTCTCCGTGCCGCTGGACTACGCCCACCCCCACGGCAAGCACATCAGCCTCACCGTCAGCCGCGGCCGCGCCACCGGCCCGGACTCCGGCCGGCAGGGCGCGCTCGTCTTCAACCCCGGCGGCCCGGGCGGCTCCGGCATGTTCTTCCCGCTGCTCGCGGCCATCCCGCAGTGGCAGAACCTGGCGAAGGCGTACGACTTCATCGGCTACGCCCCCCGCGGCGTCGGCCGCTCCGCGCCCCTGTCGTGCGTCTCCCCCGAGAGCTTCGTGAAGGCCCCCACCGAGGCGCCGGAGCACCCCTCCGCCGCGTACAAGCGCAAGAAGGTCGCCGAGGCGCGCGCCTACGCGCAGAGCTGCGCGCGCCGCGCAGGCGCGGACCTGCAGCACTTCACCAGCCTCAACAACGCCCGCGACCTGGACGTCCTGCGCGCCGCGCTCGGCGAGCGGCGGCTCACCTACATGGGCGCGTCCTACGGCACCTACTTCGGCGCGCTGTACGCCACCCTGTTCCCGGGGCACGTGCGGCGCATGGTCTTCGACAGCGTGGTCGACCCCGACCCGAAGAAGATCTGGTACCGCAGCAACCTCAACCAGTCCGCGGCCTTCGAGACCCGCTGGAGCGACTGGCGGCACTGGGTCGCCAAGCACGACGACGTCTACCACCTGGGCCGCACCGCGCAGCAGGTGCACGCCTCCTACGAGCGGGCGAGCCGCCGGCTGGCGCGCAAGCCGGCCGGCAAGGTCGGGCCCGGGGAGCTCCAGGCCGCGTTCCTCCAGGTCGGCTACACCGACAGCTACTGGGCGCGCAGCGCGAACGCCCTCTCCTCGTACCTGCGCGGGGACGCCAAGTCCCTGCGCGCCATCGCCGAGCCGGACGCGGGCGGCGCGGTGGCCAGTGAGAACTCCAACGCCGTCTACACGGCCGTCGAGTGCAACGACGCGCGCTGGCCGCGCTCGTGGAAGAAGTGGGACCGCGACAACACGCGGCTCGCGCGGCGGGCGCCCTTCGAGACGTGGCAGAACGCGTGGATGAACCTGCCGTGCGCGTTCTGGAAGGCGCCGTCGCAGCGGCCGCTCGACGTCCGCGCCTCGCGCGGCGCGCTCCCGCCCACCCTGCTGCTCGCGGCGGAACGGGACGCGGCGACGCCGTACCCGGGCGCGCTGGAACTGCGGCGCCGGCTGCCGGGATCGGCACTGGTGACCGAGCGGGGCGCGGGCACGCACGGCATCGGCGGCGGCCCGAACGCCTGCGTCAACCGCCACCTGGACGCGTACCTGCTGACGGGCTCGGCACGGGACGCGACGTGCGCTCCGCGCCGGGAGCCGGCAGCGACGAGGGGCAAGCAGGCCCAGCCGGCCGCGGGCTGACTCCCGGCGGTGCCGCCCTGGGCCGCACCGGGCCGCGCCTCCGGGACACGGCCGGTCCGACGTGGCGACGGACATTCCTCCGGCGGCGCCGGCCCACCGGGCTGCGGCCCGGCCCGGCACCGCCGGAGCAGCACATCGTGGTTTCCCGCCGCCGCGGCGGCAGAAGATGGCCGCCGCCACGGCGAGCATCCCCGCCACGAGGGTCCGGCGGAATGCACGACCGCCGAGCAGCGCGTAGCGCCTCCGCGCCGGAGGCGCTGCGCCGGCCCCGCCACCAGCTCCGCAACCGCCTTGCGGCGGCCCGTACCGCATCCCCCGGGGACAACCCCCGGACCCGGCCGGGCACGAGCCCCGTCGGCTCAGGCCAGCCCCGCCACCAGCTCCGCGACCGCCTTGCGGCGGCCGGTGTAGAACGGGACCTCCTCGCGGACGTGCATCCGTGCCTCGGACGCGCGCAGGTGGCGCATGAGGTCCACGATCCGGTACAGGTCGTTCGCCTCGAAGGCGAGGATCCACTCGTAGTCGCCCAGCGAGAACGACGCGACCGTGTTCGCCCGGACGTCCGGGTAGCCGCGGGCCATCTTGCCGTGGTCGGCGAGCATGCGGCGGCGGTCCTCGTCGGGCAGCAGGTACCAGTCGTAGGAGCGGACGAAGGGGTAGACACTGACGTAGTCGCGCGGGGTCTCGTCGGCGAGGAACGCCGGGATGTGCGACTTGTTGAACTCGGCGGGGCGGTGCAGCGCCATGTTGGACCACACCGGCTCCAGCGCGCGGCCGAGCCTGGTGCGGCGGAAGAGGTTGTACGCGTCCTGGAGGGCGTCCGAGGTCTCGGAGTGCCACCAGATCATGACGTCGGCGTCGGCGCGCAGGCCGGAGAGGTCGTACGTGCCGCGCACGGTGACGTCCTTCTCCGCGAGCTGCGCGAACAGCTCCTCGACCTCGTCGGCCCAGCCGGCGCGGTCCTGCGGGAGGACGTCGCGGAGCTTGAACACCGACCAGAGGGTGTAGCGGATGACCTCGTTGAGGTCCTTGGCCTTCTTGCCGGCGTTCGGGATCTTCTGCGCGTCTGTCATGGTTCCTATTCTCCCCTGCCGTCCCCGGCGCCCTCGGCCAGGGTCGTGAGCCTTTCGAGCACCCCGTCGGCGGCCCGGTGGGCGCTGGCGACGCAGGCCGGGATGCCCACGCCGTCGTAGACCGCGCCGCAGACGGCCAGGCCGGGCACGCGGCCGACGGCCTCGCGGATGCGGGCGACGCGGTCGAGGTGCCCCACGGGGTACTGCGGCAGGCCACCGTCCCAGCGGGTGACGCGCGTCTCGACCGGGGCCGCCGCGAGGCCGACCGCGTCGCCGAGGTCCTTGAGCGAGACGGACACCAGCTCGGCGTCGTCGCGCCGCAGGTCGGCCTCGTCGCCGTACCGCCCGATGGACGTCCGCAGGACGAACAGGTCCGGGCCGGCGTCGGCGTTCCAGCGCCACTTGTTGCTGCTGAAGGTGGAGGCCTTGATCGTGCGGCCGTCGACGGGCGGTACGAGGAAGCCGCTGCCGTGCAGCAGTCCCTCCACGTCGGAGCGCCGGAAGGCCATGGTGACCAGGGCCATCGAGGCGTACTCGACGGCGGCGAGGCCGTCGGCGGCGGCGGGGGCGGCGTCGCGCAGGAGCCGTCCGGCCTCCCCGGCGGGCGCGGCGAGGACGACGGCGTCGGCGGTGAGGGTCCGCTCGCCCGCGCGGACGCTCCATCCCGCGCCGTCCCGGCGGAGCTCGTCCGCGCGGGTGCGGGTGAGGATCTCGCCGCCGGCGGCCCGTACCGCGTCCGCGACGGCGAGCGGCAGCCGTCCGATGCCGCCTTCGATACCCATGAAGACGGGCCCGGTCTGCTGCCGGGCGGCGGCGCGGGCCTGCAGGTCGCGCACGCCCTCGCCGAGGGAGCGGTGGGTGCGGGCGGCCTCGAAGAGCGGCGGGACGGCGGCGCGCAGGGAGATGCGGTAGGCGTCGCCCGCGTAGACGCCGCCGAGCAGCGGCTCGACGAGCCGGTCGACGACCTCGCGGCCCATGCGCTCGGCGATGTACGCGCCGATGGCGACGTCCTCGCCGGGGTCGGTGTGCGGCAGCTCGGCGTCCTGGGCGACGCGCGCGAGGCCGGCGGCGGAGAGGATGCCGGCGGCGGCGAGCGGGGCGAGGTCGCCGGGGACGCCCATGGTGTGGCCGGTGGGCAGGGGGCGCAGCTCGCCGCGGGTCCAGAGCATGGCGGTGGCGGCGGGCGGCTGCAGCTGGTCGCCGAGCCCGGCGGCGCGGGCGAGCTCCACGGCCTCGGGGCGCCGGGCCAGCACCGACTCGGCTCCGAGGTCCACGGGCATGCCCGCGATCTCGCCGGCGTGCAGCTTGCCGCCGACGCGGTCGCTGCCCTCCAGGAGCGTGACGCGGACGCCCGCGCGGGCGAGCCGGAGGGCCGCGGCGAGGCCCGAGATCCCGCCGCCGACAACGACGACATGATGCCTGGAAGAGACCGCCGAACGGTCTGCTGCGCTCATGGGACCACTCTCTCAAACGGCCCCAAACGGCCTTCCGCCGCCCTCCGCCCCACCTCCCGACCGACCGATCGGGCGGTTGCCCATTGACAGCGCCCGGAGACAGCCCGAAGACTCGGCAGCGGCCGGCCAGGAACAGCAGGGTGGAAGAGCAGTTCACACGGCGGCCCCGGTGGCGGGGCCCCGCGGGAGGAGTGCCATGAACGACCGCATCCGGGACGTCTACGTCGTCGACGCCGTGCGCACCCCGGTCGGCAAGTACGGCGGGGCCCTCGCCTCCGTGCGCCCCGACGACCTCGCCGCGCACGTCGTCCGCTCGGTCGTCGGCCGCAGCCCCTCGCTCGACCCGGCCCGGATCGACGACGTCGTCTTCGGCAACGCCAACGGCGCCGGCGAGGAGAACCGCAACGTGGGCCGGATGGCCGTGCTGCTGTCCGGGCTGCCGGTGACCGTGCCGGGCATGACGGTCAACCGGCTGTGCGCCTCGGGCCTGGAGGCCGTCGTCCACGCGTACCGGACGATCGCCCTCGGCGACGCTTCGGTGGTCGTGGCGGGCGGCGTGGAGTCCATGACCCGCGCGCCCTACGTCATGCCGAAGCCGGAGCGGGCCTTCCCCACGGCCCACCAGCAGCTGTACTCGACCACGCTCGGCTGGCGGATGACCAACCCGGCGATGCCCGAGCGGTGGACGACGTCGCTGGGAGAGGGCGCCGAGCTGATCGCGGACAAGTACGGCATCACGCGGGAGCAGCAGGACGCCTACGCGCTGGCCAGCCACCGGAAGGCGGCGCGGGCGTGGGCGGAGGGCGCGTTCGACGCCGAGGTCGTCCCGCTGCCGGAGGTCGCGCTGCCGCGGGACGAGACGATCCGCGACAACACCTCCATGGAGGCCCTCGCCCGCCTCAAACCGGCCTTCCGCAAGGACGGGGGCACGGTCACGGCCGGCAACGCCTCGCCGCTCAACGACGGCGCGGCGGCGCTGCTGCTGTGCGATGAGGAAGGTCTGCGCGAGACGGGCCGCGAGCCGCTCGCGCGGATCCGGGCGTCCGCGGTCACGGGCATCGAGCCGGACCTCTACGGGCTCGGGCCGGTGGAGGCCGTGCGGCGCGTCCTCGCCAAGGCCGGGCGCTCCTTTGCGGACGTGACATATTTCGAGCTCAACGAGGCCTACGCGGCGCAGGTCCTGGGATGCTTCGAGGAGTGGCCGGAGCTCGACACCGGGATCGTCAACCCCCGTGGCGGCGCGATCGCCATCGGTCACCCGCTGGGCTGCTCCGGCGCGCGCCTCGCGGGGTCGGTCGCCCATCAGCTCGCCGCGGCGGGCTCGGGCACGGGGCTGGCCGCACTGTGCATCGGCGTGGGGCAGGGGCAGGCACTGGTCCTCGAACGCTGAGGGCCCGCCCGCCCGGGACGCGCGCACGCCGAGGACGCGTACGGCGCTCGCTCTCCGGGGAGGTTGCCCGCACATGCGTACCACCGTCGGCATCATCGGGGCCGGCCCGGCCGGCCTGCTGCTCGCCCGGCTGCTGCACCGGGCGGGCGTGGACTGCGTCGTCCTGGAGTCCCGCGACCGGGCGTACGTCGAGCGGCGGCAGCGCGCCGGGATCCTGGAGCAGGGCTCGGTGGACATCCTGCGGGAGTGCGGCGCGGGGGACCGGCTGGACCGCGAAGGCCTGATCCACCGCGGCTTCGAGCTGCGCTTCGAGGGCGAGGCGCACCGGGTGGACCTGCCGTCCCGGACCGGCGGCCGGACCGTGACGATCTATCCGCAGACCGAGGTGGTCAAGGACCTGATCGCCCTTCAGCTGGCGGGCGGGCCGCCGCTGCTGTTCGACACGCGGGTGGTCGCCGTCGAGAAGGCGGACGGCGAGCAGCCGCTCATCCGCTTCGTCCGGGGCGGCCGGGAGGGGCGGGGCGGCCAGGAGGCCACGCTGGAGTGCGAGTTCGTGGCGGGGTGCGACGGCTCGTACGGCGCCTCCCGGCGCGCCCTGCCCGCGGGCGCGGTGACGATGCACGCGCGCACGTACCCGTACTCGTGGCTCGGCATCCTCGCGGACGTGCCGCCCTCCAGCGACGAGCTGCTGCTCGCCGGCCACGAGCGGGGCTTCGCGCTGCACAGCATGCGCTCCCCCGCCGTCTCCCGGCTCTACCTGCAGGTGCCCAACGGCACCGATCCCCGCGACTGGCCGGACGACCGCGTCTGGGACGAGCTGGACGTCCGGCTGGCCGCCGGGAACTGGCGGCTGCGGCGCGGGCCCGTCCTCGCCAAGTCGGTGAGCGGCCTGCGCAGCCAGGTGATCGAGCCGATGCGGTACGGGCGGCTGCTGCTCGCGGGGGACGCGGCGCACATCGTGCCGCCGAGCGCCGCCAAGGGCCTCAACCTGGCCTTCGGGGACGTCGTCACCATGGCCCGGGCGTTCACGCACTGGCACCGCACCGGCTCGGCCGCGCTCCTCGACCGGTATTCGGACAACTGCCTGCGCCGCGTGTGGCAGGCGCAGTTCTTCTCGCACGAGCTGACGACGATGCTGCACGCGGCGCCGGGCGCGGACGCGTACGACCGCGCCATGCAGCTGACGTGGCTGCGCCGGGTCACGGGCCCCACGGCGGCCGCGGCCGAGCTGGCCGAGAACTATGCGGGAGCACCACTGGTCTGACCTGACGGCAGGCCGGGCGGGATCACCGGGGGCGACCCGGGGTAGGTCAGGGCCATGGCTCTTTCTGAACCCGCACCTCATCCCGCGCAGGAACAGATACGCCCCACGGACCCCGGGGACAGCGCCTTCGCCGCCGCCGCGCGGGCCGTCGCCCTCCGCGCGCCCCTCAGGCCGGCCGTGTCCGTGCCCATGCCCGTCGCCCCCGGAACCGCCGAGCTGACCGGCCCCGTCTTCGGGACGGCCGACGTCGGGCCCCTGGACCACGACCTCACCCGGCAGCACCGCGGCGAGCCGGTCGGCGAGCGCATCGTCGTCGCCGGGCGGGTGACGGACCGCCGGGGCCGCCCCGTGCGCGGCCAGCTCGTGGAGCTGTGGCAGGCCAACGCCGCGGGCCGCTACGCCCACCCCCTCGACCGCCACCCCGCCCCGCTCGACCCCCACTTCACCGGCGCGGGCCGCTGCCTCACCGACGACGAAGGCCGCTACCGCTTCGTCACCATCCGGCCCGGCGCCTACCCGCTGGGCGGTTCGAACGACGCCTGGCGCGCCGCCCACCTGCACTTCTCGCTCTTCGGTACGGCGTTCACCCAGCGGCTCGTGACCCAGATGTACTTCCCCGGCGACCCGCTCCTGCCCGACGACATCATCCGGCACACCGCCGGCGACGCGGCGGCCCGCGCCCGGCTGGTCAGCGCCCTGGACCGCGCGCTGGGCGAGCCCGGCCGCTCCCTCGGCTACCGCTGGGACATCGTCCTGGACGGCCCGTCCGCCACCTGGACCGAAGGGGCCCGCTGATGCTGCCGCCCCCGACGCCTTCCCAGACCATCGGCCCCTACTACGGCACCGCCCTGCCCTTCCCGGGCGGCGGTGACGCGGCTCCGGCCGGTCACCCGGCCGCCGTGACCGTGCACGGCCACGTCCGCGACGGGGAGGGCGCGCCCGTGCCCGACGCGCTCCTGGAGTTCTGGCAGGCCGCCCCCGACGGCTCGCTCACCGGCGCGCCGGGCAGTCTGCGCCGCGACGGGGAGACGTTCACCGGCTGGGCCCGTGTGCCCACCGACCGGGACGGGCACTACGTGCTGCGCACGCTGCTGCCGGGCGGCGCGCCGTACCTGGCCGTGTGCGTCCACGCCCGGGGGCTGAACCGGCACCTGTTCACCCGGGTGTACGTCACCGAGCCGCCCGGCGACGCCCTGCTGGCGGCGCTGCCGGCGGACCGGCGGGCCACGCTGCTGGCGAGGCCCGAAGCCGGGAGGCGGAACGCGTACCGCTTCGACGTGAAGCTGCAGGGGGACGACGAGACGGTCTTCCTGGACTGGAGTGCCGGAGACTGACACGAGACCGGGGCGACGGAGCGACCGGGGAACGGGAGGAGCGGACGTGGCCGCACAGCGACTGGTGGTCGTGGGAGGCGACGCGGCGGGCATGTCCGCCGCGTCCCGGGCGCGCCGGCTCAAGGCGCCGGACGAGCTGGAGATCGTCGCGTTCGAGCGCGGCCGCTTCACGTCCTACTCGGCGTGCGGCATCCCGTACTGGGCGGGCGGCGTGGTGGACGGCCCGGACGCGCTCGTCGCCCGGACGCCGGAGGAGCACCGCGCCCGCGGCATCGATGTGCGGATGCGCACGGAGGTGACCGGGCTCGATCTCGACGGGCAGCGCGTCCTCGCACGTGACCTGGAGTCCGGTACGGAGCGCTGGCACGGCTTCGACCACCTCGTCCTCGCGACCGGTGCCCGCCCGGTCCGGCCGCCCCTGGAGGGCATCGACGCCGTGGGCGTGCACGGGGTGCAGACCCTGGACGACGGCCGGGCGCTCGTCGCCGCGCTCGACGGCGGCGCGGCGGACCGCAGGGCGGTGGTGGTCGGCGCGGGGTACATCGGCGTGGAGGCGGCGGAGGCGCTCGTGCGGCGCGGCTGGGCGGTGACGGTGATCGAGCGTTCCGCGCAGCCGATGGCGACCCTCGACCCCGACATGGGCGCGCTCGTGCGCGACGCCATGACCGGCATGGGCATCGAGGTCGTGACGGACACCGAGGTCACGGCCGTGCGGACCGGCCCGGACGGCCGGGTCCGCGCCGTCGTCACCGCCGCCCGCGAACACCCCGCCGACGTGGTCGTCCTCGGCCTGGGCGTACGCCCCGAGGCGGCCCTGGCCCGGGAAGCGGGCCTGCCGCTGGGCACGTCGGGCGGGCTGCTCACCGACCTGGCCATGCGGGTGCGCGGCCACGAGAACGTCTGGGCCGGCGGCGACTGCGTGGAGGTCCTCGACCTCGTCTCCGGCCGCACCCGCCACATCGCCCTCGGCACCCACGCCAACAAGCACGGGCAGGTCATCGGCACCAACGTGGGCGGCGGCTACGCGACGTTCCCCGGCGTGGTGGGCACGGCCGTCAGCAAGGTCTGCGACCTGGAGATCGCCCGGACCGGCCTGCTGGAGGCCCAGGCGCGGGCGGAGGGCCTGCGCTACGTGACCGCCACGATCGAGTCGACGAGCCGTGCCGGCTACTACCCCGGGGCGCGCCCGATGACGGTGAAGATGCTCGCCGAGCGCGGCACGGGGCGGCTGCTGGGCGTGCAGATCGTGGGCCGTGAGGGGGCGGCGAAGCGGGTGGACGTCGCGGCGGTGGCCCTCACGGCCCGTATGACGGTAGATCAGATGACGTCCCTGGACCTGGGCTACGCCCCGCCGTTCTCACCGGTGTGGGACCCGGTGCTGGTGGCGGCCCGCAGGGCTGCGGCGGCCGTCAAGGACGTTGGGGGGCAATCGAGTTGACGGGCGTGAGGGCGGCGAGCGACGGGCTCCTGCGCGCCCCCTCGCCGCCCGGCCCGTCCCTCACACGGGGGACGGCCCACAGCGGTGCGCCCCGGGCGGGGATCCCGCCCGGGGCGCACCGGTCACCGCGTCAGCGCCACTGCTTGATGCAGGCCGAGGGGACCCAGCCCTCGTGCCCCGCGTAGGCCAGGAGGACCCAGCTGTTGTCCTTCTTCCCGCAGAGGTTGTAGGACTGGCCGCTCAGACCGGTGCCGGTCGAGTCGCAGCCGCGGCCCGACCTGCCCTTGGGGAGCAGGCCGACGGCGGTGGCGTTCAGCTTCCTGTCCGTGCGGATCTTCACGCTCTCCAGCGCGGTGAGCTTGCCGTAGGTGCAGTACGAGGCGTCGGCGGTCCGCACGTCGGCCGCGGCGGCGACGCCGCCGGTCAGGGCTGTGGTGCCGGCGAGAACGGCGGCAGTGACGGCAGCGGCCGCCAACTTCCTTATGCGCATGATGTTTTCCCCGTCGTGGTCGGTAACGGTGATCACCACGCTATCCAGGCATGAGCATGACATGCAAAGCGAGCGGTGACGCCCGGATGATCTCCGGCGTTGACGCGGGCCGGGCCCGGCGGATGTAATGGGCGGCGTGGCGCGTGGCGCCGGCCAAAGAGAAGTGGGCCGGCCGGCAGCCGGGCGACCACCCGTTGTGCAGGGGTACTTCCCATGAACTCACGTTCCGCAGGCTGAGCCTGACGCGGGCGGCGCGCTCGTACGCGTACGCTCCGGCGCTCCGCGCGCCCTTTCTCCTCGTTCCCTCCGCCTCGCGCGGATCACCATCCTCAGGCATTCCCGCGCACGTTGACGCGGTCCTGCACTTTCCGGAGAGCCCACACCCATGTCTTCCTTCAATCAATCCGTCATCGATGAGTTCCGTGCCAACGGCGGCAAGGTCGGCGGCCCGTTCGAGGGCGGCGATCTGCTGCTGCTGACCACCACGGGCGCGAAGTCCGGCACGCAGCACACCACACCGCTCGGCTACGTGCGCCACGGCGAGCTGCTGCTGGTCGTCGGGTCCAACATGGGCGCGCCCCGGCACCCGGACTGGTACCACAACCTGCTGGCCCACCCGCTCGTCCAGGTCGAGATCGGGGCCGAGCGGTACGGCGCGGTGGCGGTGCCCGCCGAAGGGGAGCGGCGCGACCGGCTGTTCGCCCACGCGGTGCGCGCGGCGCCGGGGTACGGCGACTACCAGGCGAACACCCCGCGCGTCCTGCCGGTCGTGATCCTGGAACGGACCGGGGAGGACGCCCCGGCCCCGGTCAGGACGCTCGCCGACAAGGTCATGGAGGTCCACACCTGGCTGCGCGCGCAGTTGCAGCACGTGCGCGCCGAGGTCGATGCCCACTTCGCCGCCGTGGCGGAGGGCGGCGAGCGACCGGCGCCGGGGCTGGGGTTGCAGATCCGCCAGCACTGCCTGGCGTTCTGCCAGTCGCTGGAGTTCCACCACGTCAGCGAGGACCGGCACCTGTTCCCCGCGATGGAGACCCATCACCCGGAGCTCGGCGGCGCCTTCGACCGGCTCCGGGCCGAGCACCGGACCGTGGCGCGGCTGCAGCAGGAGCTGGGCACCCTGCTGGCGGACATCGCGGGCGCCGACCCCGTACGGTTCCGGGCCGAGCTGGAGCGGATGTCGGAGGAGCTGACGGCGCACCTCGCCTACGAGGAGGAGGTCCTGCTCCCGCCGCTCGCCGGGATCCCCTTCCCGCCGCAGGCCCCGAAGGCGTAGCGGCGCGCCGGGAGCGCGGTCAGCACCCGGCGAGGTTGGACCGGCCTGCCCCTCGCCCCCGGCGCACAGCCGGGCGGCGGGGGCCTCGGCGGCGCCGGGGGCCTCTGCCGCTTCGGCGGTACAAGGGTCGGGGGCGGGTGCGCCGTCCGGGGTGTCGGTCATGAGCGGGCTTCCTCCGTGGGCGGGTCGGATCTCACCGAGGCCGTCGTCGCTGGGATCGGCGCCGCCCGGACCGGCCTGCGCATCTCCCCGGCGAACACCCTGGGCGACATCGAGGAGACCGACCCCGCCGCCACGTACGCCGCGCTGGTCGACGCGATCGAGCCGCTGGGCCTGGCCTACCTGCACGTCATGGAGGCCTCGGACATCCGGGAGGCGGCGCACCTCGCGGCGTGGTGCGACCTCCCGGCGCCGAGCTTTGGCCCGTTCAACACGGCCGACCGCGCCACGTTCTACGGCGGCGACGCGAAGGGGTACACGGACTACCCGGCGCTGACAGGCTGACAGGCCGTCAACTGACGGTCCGGCAGCCGGCGAACGAGAACCGGCTGCCGGGCCGTCGCACGCCTGCTAGAAACTCCGGGTGACTTCTTCCGACTCGTCGCGCCGCCGCTTCCTTTCGGGCGCGGCCGCAGCCGGCGGCGCCCTGTTCGCCGCGGCACCCGAAGCCCGGGCCGGAGCCCGGACCCCCACCCGTACGCCCGCCCGGACCGGCACCTGGCCGCCGGGCCTGGAGGCCGCGGTCCGCCGCGCCATGCCCGCCGCCGTCGACCAGGCCCGCACCGCGCGCTATCCCTACGGCGCGGTGCTCGTCGACGTCGCCGGCGGAAGCGTCGTGGCGGCCGCGCGCAACGACTCGGAGCACGACCCCACGGCGCACGCCGAGGTCGCCCTGCTACGCAAGGCCGCCGCCGCGGGCCTGCACCTCCCGGACCACGCCGTGGTCACCACGGCCGAACCCTGCGCGATGTGCGCGGGCGCGCTCCTGTGGAGCGGGGTGCGGGCCGTCGCCTACGGGACCTCCGTGGAGAAGCTCGTCTCGTACGGGGTCCCGCAGATCGACATCTCCTTCGCCGAGATCGCCGGCAGGTCGCTCCTGTCGCGGTCACCGGCGCTGGCCGGGGGCGTCCGCTGCGACCTCACCGACCCCCTCTACCGCGATCTGACGCGACGGCCGGGGGCCGGTGGCTGACGGGCTCGGTCAGCGGGCCGAGCGCTCGTGCACGTACTCCACCAGGCGCGTCAGGGCCTCCGGGTCCGTGTTCGGCATGACGCCGTGGCCCAGGTTGAAGACGTGGCCCTCCAGGCCGGCCGCCGCGTCCAGCACCTCCTGGGCCTTCGTCTCGACCGCGGCGCGCCCGGCGAAGAGCACGGCCGGGTCGAGGTTGCCCTGGAGGGCCTTGCCCGGGCCGACGCGGCGGGCGGCCTCGTCCAGCGGGACGCGCCAGTCGACGCCGACGACGTCCGCGCCGGCCTCGCCCATGAGGCCGAGGAGCTCGCCCGTGCCGACGCCGAAGTGGATGCGGGGCACGCCGTGGTGGGCGACCGCGTCGAAGACCTTGGCGGAGGCCGGCATGACGAAGTTGCGGTACTCGGCCGGGGCGAGGGCGCCCGCCCACGAGTCGAAGAGCTGGACGGCGGAGGCGCCGGCCCGGATCTGGACGTCGAGGAAGGCGGCCGTGATGCCCGCGAGCCGGTCGACGAGGTCGGCCCAGAGCTCCGGGTCGCCGTACATCATGGCCTTGGTGTTCTCGTACGTGCGCGAGGGGCCGCCCTCGATGAGGTAGCTCGCCAGCGTGAACGGCGCGCCGGCGAAGCCGATCAGCGGGGTCGCGCCGAGCTCGCCGGTGAGCTGGCCGACGGCCTCCGTGACGTAGGGGACGTCGGAGGCGTCGAGCGGGCGGAGGCGGTCCAGGTCCGCGCGGGTACGGACCGGCTCCGCGACGACCGGGCCGACGCCCGGCTTGATGTCCAGGTCGATGCCGACGGCCTTCAGCGGCACCACGATGTCGCTGAAGAAGATCGCGGCGTCGACGTTGTGCCGCCGGACCGGCTGCAGGGTGATCTCGGTGACCAGGTCGGGCCGCATGCAGGAGTCGAGCATCGGGATGCCCTCGCGCACCTTGCGGTACTCGGGGAGCGAGCGGCCCGCCTGCCGCATGAACCAGACCGGAGTGTGGGGCACCGGCTCGCGCCGGCACGCCCTCAGGAACGCCGAGTCGTGTGCGGCGGTACGGCCTGTCTGCTGCTGGCTGCGCTCACTCATGCCCCAAATCTTCGCACGGGCCGAACGAGTGACCCGCCCGTGTGGGTGTCCTACCCGGAACCGCGCGTCGTTCCGCCTAGTCTTCCGGGCATGGCTGCGGCGCAGGGACACCTCTCGGACGGTCCGGACGACGCGGATGGGGAGGGCTCCCCGTCCGTCTTCCGGCAGGCGGTCGCCGGGCTGCAAGGGGTGCGCCTGCGGCCGGAGATCGAGCTCGACGCGACGCCGCCGCCCCAGCGGCTCGCCCCCTTCTCGTACGCGCTGGAGGCCGCGGTCGTCGTCGACGACCAGGAACTGGCCGACGGCCGGCTGATCCTGCTCCACGACCCCGCCGGGCACGAGGCCTGGGGCGGCACGTTCCGGCTCGTGACGCTCGTGCACGCGGACCTGGAGCCGGAGATGGCGGCGGACCCGCTGCTCCCCGAGGTCTGCTGGTCCTGGCTCACGGGCGCGCTCGAGGCGCGGCGCGTGCCGTACGCGGCGCCGAGCGGCACGGTCACGCGGGCCGGGTCGCACTACTTCGGCGGCCTCGCCGAACGGGAGCCGTCGACGCGCATCGAGATCCGGGCCTCCTGGTCGCCGGTCCCCCCGGCGGCCGCGAAGCCCGTCCGGGCGGTCCGCGGCGGAAAGGGCGGCGGCCCGGCCACGGAACCGCCGGAGGAGGCCGGGGTGCCGGACACGGCGGCGCACCTCGCGGCGTGGTGCGACCTGCTGTGCCAGATCGCGGGCCTGCCGCCGGGCGGCGCGCCGGATGCCGGGGTGGTGACACTCCCCCAGAGGCGGGACCCTCAGAGCCGCCGGTAGCCCGCGGCGGG
Organism: Streptomyces sp. XH2; assembly: GCF_049725035.1. Classification (NCBI taxonomy): domain Bacteria; kingdom Bacillati; phylum Actinomycetota; class Actinomycetes; order Kitasatosporales; family Streptomycetaceae; genus Streptomyces; species Streptomyces sp. XH2. The sequence goes on from NZ_JBMMMZ010000010.1 coordinate 66,801, forward strand.
CCCTTCCCCGTGCGTACGGGGGCTGAGGGCGGCTCCGGCACCGCCGGACCGGTCCGTCGTGGCCGATCACCGCCGCGGCGGCCTGAAGGGGCGAGGCCCCTTCACCAGTGCGCTCGACGCGCCGGCCTGCGGGCCTGCCAGCCCGCCAGCCCGCCAGCCCGCCAGCCAGCCAGCCAGCCAGCCAGCCAGCCAAGGATGCGCAGCATCCTTGAAACCGCCGCAACGGCGACCAGCCGAAACGGCGCGGACCGGCGGTGCCGTACGGGCTCAGGCACGCCCGGCACCGCCGAAAAGGTCCGCTATGGCTGATCACCGCCGCGGCGGAATCGAAGGGGCGGGCCCCTTCACCGCCGACCGCAGGCCCCCACAGGCCCCCGCAGGCCAAGGACGCCCGCATCCTTGAAACCGCCGCGACGGCGACCAGCCACGACGGCGCACCCCGGCGGTGCCGGACCCGCCCGAGCCCGTACGTAAGGCACCGCCCCGCGCAGCGGACGGTCACCCGGTTGCCGTATCCATGACCGATTCCGCCCGCCCACCCGCACCATTTCGGTCGGCAACTTGATCGGTTGCCGACCGTTCACATCCGAATTGCCCGAATTGTTACTCACCAATTCGTGATCATTCCCTAAAGCCGGGACGCTTCGGTGCCGAAGAGGCTTGTGACCCTTCCCATACGGATTACCCCGGCTTACCCCCAAAGCCGGACCCGTCCCCCCGCCACTCCCCCCTGGAGGCTTGGTGTCCGTTCTCCTCGAGCAACCTGCGAGCCTCGCCTATCGCCCCAACAAACCGACGGCGATGGTCGTCGTCGCCGACCCCCGTGTCCGCTCCACCGTCACCCGGCACCTGTGGGCGCTGGGCGTCAGAGACGTGATCGAGGCGTCGTCCATCGCGGAGGCGCGCCCCCGCGTCGGCAACCCGCGCGACATCTGCGTGGCCGACGTCCACCTCCCCGACGGCTCCGGGCTCACCCTCCTGTCCGAGACGCGTGCCGCGGGCTGGCCGAACGGCCTGGCCCTGTCCGCCGCCGACGACATCGGCGCCGTGCGCAACGCCCTCGCGGGCGGCGTGAAGGGCTACGTCGTCACCGGCACCCGCACCAACCTCGGCGTCCCCGGCCGCCCCGGCGCCGCCCCGATCGGCTCAGCGGCCGCTGCCCGGCTGCACCGCCGTCCGCCCGGCGCCCCCGGCCACCCCGGCGGCTACCGCGAGCTGTCCGGCCGCGAGGTCGAGGTGCTGCGGCTGGTCGCGGAGGGCCAGTCCAACAAGGCCATCGGCGTGTCCATGGGGCTGTCGGCGCTCACCGTCAAGAGCCACCTCGCCCGGATCGCCCGCAAGCTCGGCACCGGCGACCGCGCCGGCATGGTCGCCGTCGCGCTGCGCACCGGCATCATCCACTGACGCCCGCGCCCCCGGGCCGCACCACACCACCCCCTCTCCCCCTCACACGCCCCTCTCCCCCTCCCCTCCCGCCCCCTCTCCCCCGCCGGCTCCACACGCCGCGCCCGTCGACGGGACGTTCCGTCGGCGGGCGCTTGCCATACACAGATACCCTTGACCGGTGACCGACGCCCAAGAAACCGCAGCAGACACACCACTGCGAACCACCGGGGGCGGCCCCCCGGACGACGTCGTTTCGGCGCCGATCCCCCTACTGGAGCCACGCGAGGGCATCCCGCCGGTCGTCGCTGACAACGATGCCCTGGCGGAGGTCGTCGCCGCGTTCGCCGCCGGCACCGGCCCCGTCGCCGTCGACGCCGAGCGCGCCTCCGGATACCGCTACGGCCAGCGCGCCTACCTCGTACAGCTGCGCCGCGAGGGCGCCGGCAGCGCGCTCATCGACCCGGTCGGCTGCCCCGACCTGTCCGCGCTCGGCGAGGCCATCGCCGACGCCGAATGGGTGCTGCACGCAGCCACCCAGGACCTGCCGTGCCTGCGCGAGATAGGGATGACGCCGACGCGGCTGTTCGACACGGAGCTGGCCGGACGGCTCGCCGGGTTCGCGCGGGTGGGTCTCGGAGCCATGGTGGAGAACGTCCTGGGGTACGCCCTGGAGAAGGGCCACTCCGCCGTCGACTGGTCGACCCGCCCCCTGCCCGACCCCTGGCTGCGCTACGCCGCCCTCGACGTGGAGCTCCTCGTCGACCTGCGCGACGCCCTGGAGGCGGAGCTGGAGCGCCAGGGCAAGCTGGAGTGGGCCCGGCAGGAGTTCGACGCCATCGCCTCCGCCCCGCCCGCCCCGCCCCGCAAGGACCCCTGGCGCCGCACGTCCGGGATGCACAAGGTGCGCAGGCGCCGTCAGATGGCGGTGGTGCGCGAGCTGTGGACCGCCCGTGACCAGGTGGCGCAGCGGCGCGACGTCTCCCCCGGCAAGGTGCTGGGCGACGCCGCGATCGTCGAGGCCGCCCTGAACATGCCGCCGAACGCCCACGCCCTGGCGGCCCTGCCCGGCTTCGGGCACCGCATGAGCCGCAAGCAGCTGGAGCAGTGGCAGGCGGCGATCGACCGTGCCCGCGCCATACCGGACGCCGAGCTGCCGCAGCCCGGCCAGCCGCTGACCGGCCCGCCGCCGCCGCGCGCCTGGGCCGACAAGGACCCGGTGGCCGCGGCCCGGCTCACGGCGGCCCGTGCGGCCGTGTCCGCGCTCGCCGAGCGCCTCACGATGCCGCAGGAGAACCTGATCACGCCGGACACGGTGCGGCGCCTGTGCTGGGAGCCTCCGGCGCGTCCCACGCCGGAGGCGGTGGCGGAGGTCCTCTCCGCGCACGGCGCCCGTCCGTGGCAGGTGGAGCAGGTGACGCCGGTGCTGGTGCAGGCGCTGGCGGAGGCCACGGCCTGATCGCAGGTACGGGGCGGCCCCGGCGCCGCCCTTTGGCTGTTTGACCGTTTCCCGGGGGGGGCCCCGGCCCCCCGCGGGGGCCGGGGCACACCCCTTTCCGGCGCCGCTCCGCCGTCCTGCCCCCGGGTTCCGGGAAAGGGCGGGTCAGGGGATCACCCTCGGCCGCGACGGCTGGGGGTACCTCCCAGCGGTAGCTGGGGGAGCGACCACCGCAAACGCCACCGGCCGTGCCGAACCCGCAGTAGCCCCCTCCCTACACGGAATGTGACCTTCGCCGCTCCCGCCGAGGGGGCTGGGCAACTTAGTTACCCGTAAGTAGCATGACCGGTGTCAGCCCGCACCGCGGCGGAGCCGTCCAGGCATGCCCGCGAGCAGCGATCCCGCACAGGAGGAGAGCCAAGTGCCTCGTACCGCTAGGGACGTCGTATTCGTCGACGGCGTCCGCACCCCGTTCGGCAAGGCGGGCCCGAAGGGCATCTACCACGAGACCCGCGCCGACGACCTCGTCATCAAGTGCATCCGTGAGCTGCTGCGCCGGAACCCGAACCTGGACCCCGCCAAGATCGACGAGGTCGCCATCGCCGCGACCACGCAGATCGGCGACCAGGGCCTGACCCTCGGCCGTACGGCCGGCATGCTCGCGGGCCTGCCCCAGACCGTGCCCGGCATGTCCATCGACCGCATGTGCGCCGGTGCCATGACCGCCGTGACGACCGTCGCCGGCGGCGTCGCCTTCGGCGCGTACGACATCGCCCTCGCGGGCGGCGTCGAGCACATGGGCCGCCACCCGATGGGCGAGGGCGTCGACCCCAACCCGCGCTTCCTCTCGGAGAAGCTGGTCGACGAGTCCGCCCTCGTCATGGGCATGACGGCGGAGAACCTGCACGACCGCTACCCGCAGCTCACCAAGGAGCGCGCGGACGCCTACGCGGTCCGCAGCCAGGAGAAGGCCGCCAAGGCCTACGCCGACGGCAAGATCCAGGCCGACCTCGTGCCGATCTCCGTGCGCCGCACCACGCCCGAGGGCGGGGAGCTGGGCTGGGGCCTGGTCACGGCCGACGAGCCGATGCGCCCGGGCACCACGATGGAGGGCCTGGCGAACCTCAAGACGCCGTTCCGCCCGCACGGCCGGGTCACCCCGGGCAACGCCTCGGGCCTCAACGACGGCGCCACCGCCTCGCTGATCGCCGCCGAGGACGTCGCGCGCGAGCTGGGCCTGCCGGTCCGCATGCGCCTCGTCTCGTACGCCTTCGTCGGCGTCGAGCCCGAGGTCATGGGCTACGGCCCGATCCCGGCGACCGAGAAGGCCCTCGCCAAGGCGGGCCTGACGATCGACGACATCGGCCTGTTCGAGCTCAACGAGGCCTACGCGGTGCAGGTGCTCGCGCTCCTGGACCACTACGGCATCGCCGACGACGACCCGCGCGTCAACCAGTACGGCGGCGCCATCGCGTTCGGCCACCCGCTGGCCTCGTCCGGCGTCCGTCTGATGACCCAGCTGGCCCGCCAGTTCGAGGAGCAGCCGCACGTCCGCTACGGCCTCACCTCGATGTGTGTCGGCCTCGGCATGGGCGGCACGGTCATCTGGGAGAACCCCCACTTCGACGGAGGCACCAAGTGAGCACCACCGCTGAACTTCTCAAGGGTGCGGCGGAGCTGTTCCCCGACGAGGTCGTGACCCAGGCGCACGTCCGCCACTTCGACCTCCCCTTCGGCGCCGGGCGCTTCGCGCTCATCACGCTGGACAACGGCCTGGACCACACCAAGCCGACCACCTTCGGCCCGCAGTCGCTCGCGAACCTCAGCGCCGCGATCGACCAGGTCGAGAAGGAGGCCGCCGAGGGCTCCATCGCCGGCATCGGCATCACCGGCAAGCCGTTCATCTTCGCCGTCGGCGCCGACCTCAAGGGCGTCGAGCTGCTGAAGAAGCACGAGGACGCGCTCGCCATCGGCAAGGGCGGCCACGACGTCTTCAAGCGCCTGGCCTCCCTCGCCGTCCCGACGTTCGCGTACTACAACGGCGCGGCCATGGGCGGCGGCGTCGAGGTCGGCCTGCACTGCACCTACCGCACCGTCTCGCGCGCCATCCCGGCCTTCTCCCTGCCCGAGGTCTTCCTCGGCCTGGTCCCCGGCTGGGGCGGCTGCACCCTGCTGCCGAACCTCATCGGCGCCGACCGCGCGGTCTCGGTCATCATCGAGAACTCGCTCAACCAGAACCGTCAGCTCAAGGGCAAGCAGGTCTTCGAGCTCGGCATCGCCGACGCGCTCTTCGACGGCGCCGACTTCCTGGAGCAGTCCCTGCTCTGGACGGCCCGCGTCCTCAAGGGCGACGTCCAGGTCGACCGCGCCGAGATCGACCGCGGCGAGGCCTGGGACCAGGCCGTCGAGCGCGGCCGCTTCATCGCCGACTCCAAGGTGCACGGCGCCGCCCCGGCCGCCTACCGCGCCCTGGACATCATCTCCGCGGCGAAGAACGGCGACCTGCGCCAGGGCTTCGACGCCGAGGACCAGGCCCTCGCGGACCTGATCATGGGCGACGAGCTGCGCAGCGGCATCTACTCCTTCAACCTGGTGCAGAAGCGCGCCAAGCGCCCGGCCGGTGCCCCCGACCGCTCGCTGGCCCGCCCCGTCACCAAGGTGGGCGTCGTCGGCGCCGGCCTGATGGCCTCCCAGCTCGCGCTGCTCTTCGCGCGCCGCCTGGAGGTCCAGGTCGTCCTCACCGACATCGACCAGGAGCGCATCGACAAGGGCGTCGGCTACGTCCACGGCGAGATCGACAAGCTCCTCGCCAAGGGCCGCATCGGCAACGACAAGGCCAACCGCCTCAAGGCCGCCGTCACCGGCTCCCTCGACAAGGCCGCCGCCTTCGGCGACGCGGACTTCGTCATCGAGGCCGTCTTCGAGGAGATGGGCGTCAAGCAGCAGGTGTTCGCCGAGGTCGAGGCGGTCGTGCCCGCGCACACCATCCTGGCCACGAACACCTCCTCGCTGTCCGTCAGCGAGATGGCCTCCAAGCTCAAGCACCCCGAGCGGGTCGTCGGCTTCCACTTCTTCAACCCGGTCGCCATCCTCCCGCTGCTGGAGATCGTCCGCGGCGAGAAGACGGACGACGCCTCCCTGGCCACGGCCTTCGCCGTCGCCAAGAAGCTGAAGAAGAGCGCGGTCCTGGTGAAGGACGCCCCGGCGTTCGTCGTCAACCGCATCCTCACCCGCTTCATGGGCGAGATCCAGAACGTCATCGACGAGGGCACGCCGGTCGCTGTCGCCGAGAAGGCCGTCGAGCCGCTCGGTCTGCCGATGTCGCCTCTGGTCCTCCTTGAGCTCGTCGGCCCCGCGATCGGCCTCCACGTCTCCGAGACGCTGGCCGGCGCGTTCCCCGACCGCTTCAAGGTCTCCCCGAACCTCGCGGCCGTGGTGAAGGCCGGGAAGCGCGGCTTCTACGTCTACGACTCCGGCAAGCCGGAGCTCGACCCCGAGGTCGCCGCGCTTCTCGTCCAGGGCGACTCCGTCCTGACGGAGGAGCAGGTCCGGGCCCGCGTCCTGGAGGCCGTGGCCCAGGAGATCGGCCTCATGCTCGACGAGGGCGTCGTCGCCGAGGCCCAGGACATCGACCTGTGCCTGATCACCGGCGCGGGCTGGCCCTTCCACCTGGGCGGCATCACGCCGTACCTGGACCGGGTCGGCATCGCCGAGAAGGTCAACGGCAAGCGGTTCCTGCCGCGGGGCGTTGCTTCCGTTCCCGCGTAGCGGGAGGTAAGCCTGAGGGCCGTACGGGGTTTCCCCGTACGGCCCTCTTTGCATTTCGTCAGGCGTCGCCGTCGCGGACGGCGGTGACGAAGGCGGCCCAGGCCGCCGGGGAGATGGCGAGGACGGGGCCGCCGGGGGTTTTGCTGTCGCGGACGGGGATGGTATCCGGGGATGCGGACGGGGCCCATTCAAGGCAGTTGTCACCACCATCACCGCTGTAGCTGGACTTGGCCCACTCCGCACGGGATATGTCGGGGTCAGTGCTCATCAGGTAGTTCCTCCATGACAGACCGGATGAATGCCGAAGACTCTGTCGGCGACAGGGCGCTCGCACTGAGGAGATCGTAAGCACGGTTACGCGTGACGAAGTCGGCTACGTCTTCGAGCAGGGTCCCGGTGGAGATCGACTCTTCGTAGGCGACTTGTGTCCCATCGCGCAGAGTCATCAGCGTCAGTGTGCCGCCCACCAGACCGTGGCCACCGTGAGAGAACGGCAGGATCTGCAGGGTGGTGGTCGAGGTGAGGGTCAGCCCGGCCAGTCGGTCGAGTTGAGCATGCATGACTTTCGGACCGCCGAAGGAGCGCCGGATCACACCTTCGTCGAGGATGAAGGATGTCCGGCTCAGGATCCTCCCGCAATTGGGCCTGCCGTGACAGCCGTACCGTCACCAGATCCTCGATCTCGTTCTGCGTCGCCCGAGGGTTGTACGCCTCGAACAGAGCCCGCGCGTATTCCTCTGTCTGTGCCAGCCCCGGAACGATCTGCCCGGTGTACTGCCGGATCAGACGTGTCTGCGCCTCCAGCTCCATCCGGCGCCGGTACTTGTCCGGATGGATCTCCTTCCGAGCGAGCTGGTACAGCTCAACGAAAATGCCATCCGTACCGAACTGGGCGTCCAGCAACGCCGGAAGCTCCGGCGGCGGCATGGACTCCGCCGTCTCCACCCTCGCCAAGTGACTCTTGCTGAAGTTCACGATCTCGGCGAGCCGTTCCAGGGTCATACTGCCGCGATACGCGCGCATCTTCGCACCGAAAAGGTGCCGGGCCGACCGGTCGGGCGTCAGCGTGCGTGGCCGTGCGGGCATACACCCACCTCCCATCTCCCCTGCTCACGCGAGGGACATCAAGTCCTGGTGGCCAAGGACTACGCCCGGCAACCCTAGTTACCTGAAGGGGAGTTGCCCGCTGGCAACGAGCAAGACACAACGGAGGCCGGACGCAATGAACGCCCGTACGAATACGCACCCGTGCGACGACGAGAACACCCGCCCGGCCGGCAAGGCCTCCTGCCTGACCTGCGCCGTCCTCGTCATGAAGCGCGCCAGCGCCTACCGGCAGGGCCCCGCCGCGGTCGAGGAGATCGAGAACCGGCGCAGGGAGCACCTCCGGCAGGAGCACCACTGAGGCTCACCCCGTGCACACGGGGTACGCCGTCGCCGTCGCCGCGGCCGTGCGCGTCGAGCGCGGTTTGGCCCACGATCCGCGGAGGGAAGTGGCCCTGCCCACCGGTCCACCTCCCCCGTAGCCTCAACGTCATGACACACAAAGTCGACTTCTACTTCGACCCCATCTGCCCCTTCGCCTGGATCACCTCCCGCTGGATCCTGGAGGTCGAGCGCCACCGCGACCTCGACCTGCGGTTCCGCGTCATGAGCCTCTCCGTGCTCAACGAAGGCCGTGCCGATCTGCCCGAGCGCTACCGCAGACTGTTCGACGTGGGCTGGGGCCCGGTGCGCGTGTGCACGGCCGCGGCTCAGGAGCACGGGGAGGAGGTACTCCGCGACCTGTACACCGCCCTCGGCACGCGCATCCACAACCACGGTGGCGAGGTCTCCGACGAGCTCATCAGGAAGGCGTTGGCCGACGCCGGCCTCCCGGAGTCGCTGGCGGACGCGGCCCGTTCGGCCGACTTCGACGAGGCGCTGCGCAAGAGCCACCACGAGGGCATGGACCCGGTCGGCGAAGAGGTCGGCACGCCGACCATCCACATCGACGGGGTCGCCTTCTTCGGGCCCGTCCTGACCGCGATCCCGCGGGGTGAGGAGGCCGCCCGGATCTTCGACGGCGTGCGGCTGCTGGCCGGTTACCCGAACTTCTTCGAGCTCAAGCGCACCCGCACGGGCGGCCTGGACTTCAGCTGACCGGGCTCCGGCCGGAGGCCGCTCACGGCACCGGCGCCGGGGCCGCCCGGCGCTCGTCTTCGGCCGCCCCCGCGAGGCGCTGCTGCAGCCGCAGGTGGCGGAACTCGTAGTGCGCGCCCGACTGGCGCAGCACCCCGCGCCGGTGGGCCTCTTCGAGGAAGGCCATGAGCCGCCACGGCGCACGGCCGGTGACGGCCAGCCAGATGCGGGCGGTCCCGAGGCGGCCCCAGGCGCTCAGCGCGAGCGAGGAGGTGCCGAGCGGCACCCACAGTTCGGTGTGCATGGTGCCCAGCGCGCCGCCGTTGCCGACCACCGGGATCAGCGCGAGGCAGACCCCGCCCGCGAGGACGGCGGCGATGGCGCTGCGTGCCTTGGTGGCGGCGCGGTCGGTGCGCAGGGTGCTCTGGGGGCCGGCGGCCCGCAGGGTGTCGGAGGGGGTGCTCAGGGCGCGGTAGACGCCCGAGGCGCAGCCTCCGATGGCGCCGATCAGCACGCCGAATTCGGCGAGCGGGACGACGACGTCGGCGATGACGGCCGGCGTGCTGCGGTACGCGAGCCACAGCCGGACACCGGGCGGCAGTTCGGACACCACGTTCCAGGCGTCGGCACGGGGACGGCCGGCCGTGATGAGCACCGGCCCGCTGTGCTCCATGCGGATGCGGACCGGCTGGTGGAAGGGTTCGGGCGTGCGCCCGTTGTACGCGATGCCGCCGTGACGCGGTACGGCGAGCGGCATGATGCGGGGACCGCGGGGCAGCAGCTCGCCCGCGTACGGCTTCCGGGACTCGACGGTGCGGATGCCGCCGGCCGCCACCCGGACGTACCAGCCGTCGATCCGCTGGCCGTTCCCGAGTGCGGGAGCGGAGCGGACCTCGTACGCCGCGCACACCCCCACGATGCCTCCGACGACCGCGGAAGCAGCCACTCCGATGAGTGAGCAGACGAGGAACCCGCGCAGGAGACCGGTCCCGAAGCCGCGGAGAACGGCGGCGGGGCCCGTGAACTGGGTTGTGGCCCGCTCGGCGTGGCGCAGTCCGGCCAGGAACAGGAGCAGCCCGGCCGCGAGACAGGTCACGGCCGGTACGACCAGCCGGACGGTCAGGAGGACCGGCCCGGCGACGGCGAGGCCGATCGCCAGCGCCCGGACGGTCCCGAGGCCGCTCGCGCTGCCGGCCCACGGCAGGCCCAGCGGGGGCGGGTGCCGGGGCAGACCGGCGACGGCGAAGAGCATCGACAGGATCAGCCCGAAGGCGCACCCGTTGAAGAACCAGACGGGCCGGGGCGTGATCGCGTCCCCCAGCCTCAAGCCGAAGAGCGGTGGCGCCAGGAGTCCGGCCACGACGGCGAGGGGTGCGGCGACGGCGATCAGCGTCACCGCCATGCGGGCCAGCCGGCGCGGCCCTTGCGGCGTGTCCGCCCGCGCGGGCAGCAGGCAGGCGAATCCGCAGCACAGGCCTGCGAAGATCCCCGTGAAGTGGAGGACCATCGACAGGGGGCTGTCCCAGTTGCCGACGATCCCCTTGCCGTACCAGGCCAGCGGCACGAGCAGCGCGGCCGTCGCGAGGAGAGCCGTCAGGGCGGGGCCGGTCACGCGCAGAGCCCTCGGCATCGCGTCCGGCAGCTCCCACCAGGCGAGCCGCCACGTGCCGCGCCGGCGAGGGCGGCCGTCCGGGGCGTGCCGGTCCGGGGCGGGGCCGTCGAGGTCGCGGGCCAGGCGGCGGAGCCAGCGGTGGGCCGCGTCCGGCCGCCAGGTGCTTCCGGGCGCGTCACCGAAGGCCGCCGGGACGAAGGCGTCCAGCAGGTGTTCCTCAATACTCTCCGCGGTGGGGAAGCGCGCCGCGTCCAGGAGTTCGGCCGGGTCGCGGGAGGTGTCCCCGTAGACGGTGCGGGCCATGGCCACCATCAGCGGCGTGCCCAGCACCTCGGTCAGCGGCCCCGGGGACGCCTGCAGCACCGGGGTCCACGAGGTCGAGCCCCGGCCGTCCGGCCGCGCCGTGCGTTCCAGGTACGTGCGGGCCGTGCCGAAGTCGAGCCGGCGCAGCTCGACGACTTCCGCGGCGGTGAGGACGTCGCCGGCCTGCACGGCGCGGGTCCAGGCGGTGGTGCGGCAGGTCAGCAGGACGGGCAGCCGTTCGTCCAGCTCCGCGTTGAGCCGCCGCATCGCCTCTCCGTGCGCGGGCCGGGGAAGCTCGTCGAAGCCGTCGAGCACGGGCAGGACGAGGCCGGCGTCCAGCAGGTCTCGGGCCAGGGTGCCGTCGCCGGACCGGGCGGCCAGCGTCCGGTACTCCGCGGCCAGCCGCTCGGCCAGCCACGCGCGCAGGGTGAGTGCCTGCGGATTCCACCCGGCCAGCGGGAAGAGCACCGGCACCGGGCCGCCCGGCTGCCGGGTGGTGAGCATCCCGAGGACGAACTGCACGGCGAGGATGCTCTTCCCTGCCCCCGGCCCGCCCAGGACCACCAGCCGGCGCGACGGCACTGCCGCGAACGCCTGGACGACGCGGCCGAGTTGCTGATCGCCGTCGCGCGGCGGGGGCGGCAGCCTGCGGTGGATGTTGCCCTGGTGGTCGGCGAGGGGCGGGCCGACGCGGGACCAGCGGACGCTCAGCGGTTCCGGGTCCTGGAGCCGGCGCAGCTGCGCCTCCGCCGCCCACTGGCTGCGCACCGCTTCGGCGAGGGCGTCGGCCGCGTGCCGGCGGCGGTCGGCCGGGTCCGGCGGATCACCGTCCCCGAGGCCGTTGAGGAGGTCGGCGACGAAGGCGAACGCCGAGACCACGGCCGAGACCACGGAGATCCACGTCGCCGTGCCGGTGCTTTCGACGTCGCCCCGCCACAGCACGACGGCCAGCGTGACCAGGGCCGCGCAGGCCAGCCCCAGCCCGACGCGCCGTTGCACGTGCGTCCGGCGCAGTGGCGACCCCGGCGCCATAGGCTTCCCCACCCCGCATCCGATTCCGTCCCGCCCCGGGCGGGCGGCACCGACGGCCCGGAGCGGGCCGCCGGCATGGGAATCAGGTAACCCTTCCTTCCCGGCCCCCGGGCGGAATTCACCGGAAGGCCACCCGGCAGAGCGACCGCGGGGCCGCCCGGCGAAGCGCATCGCGGGCGAAGCGAATGGCGGGCGAAGCGGGTGCGGCCTACGGGGTGCCGCGCTCGACGCCTCGGCCGCCGCCCGGCCACAGCCGCCCGTTGCGCGAACCGCCGGGGCCGGGTCACCGCCCGAGCGGACCACCGGCCTGGCGAGCCGTCAGCCCCGTCCCGTCCCCCACCGTCCGGCCACCTCCACCAGCGCCCGCACCGCCTTCGCCACCAGCCCGTCGTCGTCCCGCACCCGCCGGTTGTGCTCGACGTGGACGAAGGGCACGCCGGCCTCCCCCGCGTACTCGCCCTCCACGTTCGTACGGCCTTCGAGGCGGCCGCAGTAGCGCTCCCAGACCTCGCAGACGCGCATGCCCTGCGCGCGGTAGGCGACGGCGAGGCGGCGGGCGGAAGGCAGGCCCGCTTCGCCGCTGCCGGGGGAGACGACGACGTCGTGGTCGGGCAGGCTGCTGTCGGCGAAGCCGTGGACCTGGACGGCGGGGAGGCGCCGGTCGGCGAGGGTGTCCGCGACGGCGGCGAAGACGGAGTCGCGGCGGTGGGCGACGTCCGCGGCGTCGGGGCCGGCACCGGAGTCCGCCGCGCGGTGGGCGCCGGCGAGGACGAGCACGCCGCCGGGCGCGCCGCGCAGGAGGCCGATGCCGAGCTGTTCGGTGCGCTGGTCGGCGGAGGGGTGCGGGACCTGGACCTGCCAGCGGGCCGGGCCGCGCAGGTCGGCGTAGATGCGGCCCCAGCCGCGCCGGACCTCGCCCTCGCGCGTGGCGTCGGCGATCTCCGCGTACCGGGCGCCGCCGCTGCCGGCGCCGCCGTCGACGAGGGTGCGGACGGCGTACCCCACGCCCGCGAGGTGGCGGGCGGCCGCGGCGCGGTCGCCGTCGAGGAGGGCGCGGACGCCGTCGGCGACGGCCCGGCGCTCGCGCTCGGTGGGGACGCGGTAGCTGCCGTCGGCGGTGATGCCGGCGGTGTAGTCGGTGATGTGGCGGCCGAGGTCGACGCTGCTGGTGGGATCCGCCGGGGCGGCCTTGCGCGCCGTGGGGGCCTCCTCGGGCGCATCCGCGGACGACGGGCCCCCGCAACCGGTGGCCCCGGCCAGGGCCAGTGCGCCGAGCAGCACGCAGGACAGCACGGTGCGTGCGGTGCGGGCGGCGGCGCTGCGGGAGGCCGGCTGGGTCGTCATGCGGGCCAAAGTACCCCGGGAGCGACCCCGCTCCCCCGCCCGTACTCCAACTGCGTCCGCAGCGCACGCATATGACACACGCGCCGCCAAGATTTTGTCGATACTTTAACTTCCACTTAGAATTCAGCGGTTCCCGATAGTTCATCCTGATGTGCGGCAAGCGGAACAAGGCATTCCGCCGACCTGGTGCAGTCAGCAATGCCGAGCCGCGGCCGAAAGGAATACCCAGGAATGCCGCTGTCCGCCCCGCGCGGCGCGCGCCGGCGCAAGCTGCGCCGACGCGCCGACATGCCTCTCCTCGGCGGCGCCCGCCCGCCGATCGCCGCGCTCCTCGCACTCCTGCTGCTGGTCGCGGGCGCGACCGCCCTCGTGCTGGGCGACCACGACCGGACGGCCGTCGACAAGGCCGTCCTCTCCTCACAGCAGCGGGTCGCGGAAGACGGCGCGCTCGCCCTGCGGGCCTCGCTCGACGAGAGCGTCACCGACCTCCAGCGCGCCGCCGCGCTCTTCGCCGGCCCCGAGGCCGTGCCCGCCGACACCGTCCTGGACAAGCTCGGCAAGGTCTACAACAAGTGGCGCGGCCTCGCCGTCATCGACCCCACGGGCGGCACCCTCCTCGCCGCCCGCGGCGAAACGATCCCGCTGGCCGACACCCTGACCAACAAGAGCGATAAAGCAGGCAATTCCGGTAAACAGGACGGCACCCCCGCCCCCCGCCTCGTCAAGCTCCCCTCCGGCGACACCCGCATGCTCGTCACCGCCGCCCTGCGCGGCGGTGACAAGCCGCGCCTCCTCGTCGCCTCCGGCACCCTCAACGTGCCGGGCATCTCCACCGGCGAGAACCGCTCCCTGCTCGTCGTCGACTCCGCCGGCACGGTCCTCGCGAAGGACGGGCCTTCGATCGCCCGCACCGCGTGGGCCAAGCGCGCCGCGAAGACGGCGGCCGCGGCCTTCACCAAGACCCCCGAGCCCGGCGGCCACCCCGGCGCGAGCGGCAATCTCATGGGCGGTACGGACAAGCACCGCACGGCCGTGGGCTACGCCGCCGCCGGCCGCGCGCCCGGCGAGACCAGCCCCGCGGGCGGCCTCGGCCTGTCCGTGGTCACCTCCGTCAAGGTCACCGAGGATGCCAAGGCCGTGCGCACCCAGGCCTTCGGCCTCGTCGCCGCCGCCGTGCTGCTGGTCCTCGCCGTCCTCGTGACCTGGATCCTGATCCGTACGGTCCAGCGCCCGCTGATCGGGCTGTACCTGGAGAGCCGCCGGCTCGGCCGCGGCGAGCTCGACCGGCCCGTCCGCGCCTTCCGCGGCCGCGAGCCGGCCCGCGTCGGCGCGGCCCTGGAGAGCCTGCGCGGCCAGCTCCTCGGCGGGCGCCCCACCCGCACCGGCCGGGCCCGCGGCGGCATCGGCACCCGCACCACCGTCATCGTCTGCGGCGTGGTCCTCCTCGCCTGGGCCGCCCCCCTCCTCCTGCTGCTCAACCGCGCCGGCAGCGGCGTGACCGTGCCCAAGCAGCTGGTCGAGGACCAGCGGCGGCGTACGGACACGGCCGCCGACCGCGTCCGCAAGGCCCTCAACGAGGGCTGGGCCGACGTCGCCTCCGTCGCGCAGATCGTCGGCGCGGGCAGCGACAAGGAGGACCAGGAGGACGCCGGCGCGGGCAGCGCCACCAAGGCCGTCCTGCAGACCACCCTGCGCGAGCACCCCCGCTACCGCTCCGTCTACGTCCTGGGCGCCGACGGCAAGGTCCTCACCCGCGCCGGGGCCTCCCCGCGCCACCCGGCCGGCCGCAAGCCGTACGCGGACTCCGTCGTCCAGCTCAACACCTCCGGCAAGGAGCCGGCCGTCGCCGCGTACGCGGCCGTGCCCGGCGGCAAGGGCCGCACCGTCGTCGGCGAGTACGACCCGCAGTTCCTGATCTCCATGGTCACCCGGCCCGGCCTCGGCCAGGTCTGGCTCGTGGACGACAAGCACCGCGTCATCGCCGCCGACCGCCAGCACGGCTTCCGCGCCTTCTCCAAGCTGCCCGGCAGCCACCTCGACGACCTCGTCACCAAAGCGCGCAAGGACACCAACGGCACCTCCCTGCTGCACCGCGCCGACGGCGGCTCCTCCCTCGCGGCCGCGGCGTCCTTCACCGGCGGCGGCGCCGTCCGCGACCTGAACTGGCAGGTCGTGAGCGAGCAGCCCGCGTCCTGGCTGGAGCTGCCCGAGTACACCGCGCAGCGGCACACCATGCTCGCCGGCCTGCTCGGCGTGACCGCCGCCGTGGCCTGCCTGGGCTGGCTGCACATCATCGTCATCCGCCCGCTGCGCACGCTCGCGGACCAGGCCGAGGCGCTGGCCGGCGGCGACCGCAGGACCGTGCTGTTCCCGCAGCACCACGACGAGGCCGGCGCCGTCGTCCGCAACCTCGAACTGATCCGGCAGCAACTGCGTACCGCCGAGCGACCGCCGGCCGGAAGGAACTGACGCGTGCTCTTCCTCTACACGGTCCTGGTGATCTGCTGTGCGATCGTCCTGGTCGCGGGCGTGATCGAGCAGCGCCGGCACTTCACCAACCTCGACATGATCCCCACCCGGGTGCTGATCAACGGCATCCGCGGCAAGAGCTCCATCACCCGGCTGTGCGCGGGCGCGCTGCGCGGCGGCGGGCTGGTCACGGTCGCCAAGACCACCGGCACCGCGGCCCGCTTCATCCACCCGGACGCCACCGAGGAGCCCGTCTACCGCAAGTTCGGCATCGCCAACGTCGTCGAGCAGATCGGCATCGTGCGGCGCGCCGCCGCGTACCGGCCGCACGCGCTGGTCATCGAGTGCATGGCCGTCATGCCGGCCCTGCAGGAGGTCAACCAGACCAAGCTGATCCGCTCCACCATCGGCGTGCTGTGCAACGTCCGCGAGGACCACCTGGCGGAGATGGGCCCCACCCTGGACGACGTGGCCCGCTCGCTGAGCCGCTCCATGCCGCACGGCGGGATCTGCGTCACCGCCGAGCGCGACCGGCTGCACATCCTGCGCGAGGAGGCCGCCAAGCGCGACTGCCGGCTGATCGCCGTGGACCCGGAGACGGTGACCGACGCGGAGCTGCGCGGCTTCAGCTGGTTCACGTTCAAGGAGAACGTCGCCATCGCGCTCGCCGTCGCCGAGCTCCTCGGCATCGACCGGGCCACCGCCCTGCAGGGCATGTACGACGCGCCGCCGGACCCCGGCGTGCTGTCCGTCGAGCGCTACCGCACCCCCGAGGGCATGCCCTTCCGGTTCGCCAACATCTTCGCGGCCAACGACCCCGAGTCGACGCTCATGAACGTCGAGCAGCTGCTGACCCTCGGCGCGATCGAGCGCCCCCTGCACGTCCTCATCAACTGCCGCCCGGACCGCGTCGAGCGCAACGGCCAGATGGGCGAGCTCATACCCCGGCTCGCCCCGGAGTCGGTCTTCCTCATCGGCCACCCGACGAAGAGCGCCGCCGACGCGATCCCCGCCGAGTGGCGCTCGCGCATCGTCGACCTCGGCGGCGACCGCCGCGACCCGGCCGAACTGGAACGGGAGATCCTCGGCCGGCTGGGCCCCGGTGCCTCGCTCATCGCCATCGGCAACATCCACGGACAGGGCGAGCTGCTGCTGGAGCGGCTGGCGGAACTGCCGGCGGACGAGGAGCCGGAGCCGTCGCGGACGCGGCATCCGGAGGAGCCCCCGGTATACGTCCCGACCTACATGGACCACACAGACCACACAGACCCCATAGGCCACACAGGCCATATAAGCCGTATAGACCATATAGGCCATATAGATCACATGGATCGCACAGGAGACTTCCGTTGATCCCCGCCGTCCTCACCCCGGAGATCGCCGCCATCGGGATCGCCCTGGGCCTGCTGTTCTCCCTGGTCTGCTACCTCACGACCAACCTCTCCCCCGGCGGCATGATCACCCCCGGCTGGCTGGCCCTCACCCTCGTCGAGAGCCTCCAGCGCGCCGCCATGGTCGTCGGCATCACCGTCCTGACGTACCTGGCCACCCTGCTGCTGCAGCGGTACGTGATCCTCTACGGCAAGCGGCTGTTCGCGGCGGTCGTGCTGACCGGCGTCGTGCTGCAGGCGACGCTCTACGTGATCCTGCAGCAGCAGTTCCCGCTGATGTACGCGAACCAGACGCTCGGCTTCATCGTCCCCGGCCTGATCGCCTACCAGCTGGTGCGCCAGCCGCGCGGCGCGACCCTGCTGGCCACCGGCACGGTCTCGCTCGCCAACTACGTCGTCCTGACCGCCGGCATCCTGCTGGGCTTCATGCCCACCGCCTGAGCCCTACGGAGCACAGCCCCATGAAGAAGGACCGCAAGCGCAAGAAGCGCGTCACCGGCCGCCACGCCCTCCACACCCTGGTCGTGCTCGGCCTGCTCGGCACCAGCGCGTACCTCACCGTGGAGCTGCGCGAGAAGCAGGACGGGACCGCGCCGCCGGTCCAGTCCGTCTCCGGCGCCGGGGCCGCGTCCGGCAGCAAGCCGGCCTCCGGGGAGCGCCGCTTCGAGCGGCTGGCCAGCCCGGCCCGCACGGTCGTGCGCGCGGCGGACGGCGGCGTCCTCGCCACCTTCACCGACGGCGCCCGCACCGCGGTCCTCACCGGCGCGAGCCGTACCTTCACCGAGCCGAAGTACACGGACGCGAAGGTCACCACGGACAGCTGGGTGCGCCTGCTGCCCGAGGCGTGGAAGGAGGGCGCCGAGAACGCGGCCTGGTTCAAGGAGTGGTTCAGCACCTCCCTGGGCAGCAAGGACCCCGACATCTTCGCCTTCGCCATGGAGTACATCGAGGGCGCCCCGCAGAAGAAGGACGCCAAGGGCGTCCCGTACTCCGGCGACGCCCAGTTCGGCCCGCTCAACCCCAACGGCACCGTCGCCGGCGACCTGCGCCTCGAACAGTCCGACTTCTACGACTACCTGGGCATCCCGTACCGCTTCCGCGACGGCACCGTCGAACAGCCCGAGGCGGCACGGTTCCGCGCGATGGACTGCTCGGGCTTCGTCCGCACGGTCTTCGGCTACCGGGCGCGCTACCCCCTCATGGCCAAGGACGTCAAGGGCGACGGCCTCCCCCGCACCGCCGACGGCATGGCCCGCCTCTCCCCCGGCGTGCCCGTCCTGGAGCTGACCGGCAAGCGCCCCGAGGCCACGGACCGGCTGCAGCCGGGCGACCTGGTCTTCTTCGAGATCGACAAGCGCACCGGCGAACGGCTCGACCACGTCGGCATCTACATGGGCCTCGACACCGACGGCAAGCCCCGCTTCATCTCCAGCCGGGAAGAAGCCAACGGCCCCACCTTCGGCGACAAGGGCGGCACGGCCCGCCTGGACGGCAACGGCTTCTACGCGGCGGGCCTGCGGAGCGCGAAGCGCCTCTGACTGCCCATCAGCAATACCTGCCCAAATATTCCGTTTGCCGGAACTCCGTGTCAGACTTGCCCGGTTCACAGGTGGTTCGCGAGAGAAGTGTGAGACCGTGCCCCAGCAGGTGAAGTCCTCGTCCGGAGAACGGAGCGCAGGAGAACGGATCGGCCGCGCGGCTCGCGGCGCCCGCACGCGGCTGTGGTCGACCCGCAGGCGCCGCCTGACGACGATCGGCACCTCGGCCGCCCTGGTGGCCGCCGCCGTTGTCGGCGTCCTGGTCTTCTGGGACAGCGACCCCGGAGCGGAGCCCGGGGCCAAGGGCGCTCGCAAGCTCGTCATGGCGTACATCGACGCTCTGGCCGACGACGACATGCGTGAAGCGTGCCACCTGATGCACCCCAAGGTGGTCTCCTCCATGGCTCAGGCCGACGGCGGCTGCCCCGGGGCCATGCGCGCCCAGGTCGGTGACCGGCTCGGCGGCAGGGAACGGGCCAGGATCGGCGACATCGACGTCCACGAGGCCCGGGTCGAGGGCGGGGGCAAGGTCGCCCGCGTCGAGGTCAGCTCCGGGCCGAAGGAAGCCAGGAAGAGCACCGTGACGGTGGAGCGCACCGATGGGCACTGGCGCATCCTGGAGGATTGAGCAAGCCATGCGAGCCGTGGGCGGGAAGCACGCCTCCCGCCCACCGCCGCTATCGCCTTTCCTTCACCACCGGCTTGCCGTCGCGGGACTTGGCGACGACCCCGCCGGTGAACACCGGGTCGGCCGGGGTGCTGCGTTTCGCTCTGGCCAGGGAGCGGGGCTGGGCACTGCTGCCGTCCGCATCGGAGAGCCAGTACATCCGCTCCAGGCCGTCGGTGTCGACGTAGAACACGGCCCACTGCCCGTCGGCGAGCTGCACCACCGCGGGGTCGGTCGCCGCCTGCTTGGAGGCCACGAGGCTCCAACGGCTGAAGTCGCCGTCCGGGCCCAGCTGGCGGGCGTAGTGGACGTAACCCTTCTCGTCCCGCACAACCACCCCGAGCGACTTGTCCTGATTGATGGCGACCGCAGGTGAACCCGTCGTCTTCACACCGGACAGCGCGGTTCCGTCACCGAAGAAGCCGTTGAGCGGGAGCTTGGTGTCCGCATCGGTACGAGTGGACTCCTTGGCCGCCCAGATCTCGCCGTCCTTGGTGCGGGCGAAAGCCAAGACCTTGCCGTCGGCCCCGCGCGCCGCGGCCGGCGTGCCACCGAGGCCGCTCACGTCGGAGGCGCCCCAGACCCACCAGCCCTCGCGCTTGGCATCCGCGCGGTTCATCCCGAGGCGGCCCTGCTTGTCCAGCCCGAGGACGAACGGTCGGTCGGCGGTGGCGTCCACCGAGGCGACCTGGCCCGTACCGGCGAAGGACGACTCCTCGTACCCGGCGGGCATGGAGGAGTAGGCGTCCCGGGTGCGCCACGGGATGAAGTTGTCGCTGTTCGGACTCTGCTGGTTCAGGTACCACATCTTGCCGTCGCGGTCGAAGGCGTGGGCCGCGACGATGCCCTGGGTGTTCCTGGTGACGGTGGGCGCGCCGACGAAGTCACCGCCTAGGTCCGTCAAAGCGGTCCAGATTCCTCCCGCTTGACGTTTCGTCATCCAGACGTGGCCGTCCTTGCCGAGGGCGAAGGCCATCGGGGTACCGTCCGCCTGCTCCATGACGACCGGCTGGTCGACGAAGTCCCGCGCGCCGGGCACGGTGCTGTAGGCCACGGTGCTCAGGTCCCTGGGATCGCGCTGGACGCCGTTTATCAGCCAGCCGCGCTCATCGACGTAGAACTGCTGGATGAGCTTGTCACTGCCCTGCCGTATCGCGGCGGGCATGTTGGGCCGCGGGGCGATGGAGGGCTTCGGGGGCTGCGCCGGAGTCTTGCAGGCGTCCGTGGACATGGATATCCCGTGGAACGTCTCGAAGTTCCAGCCGGCCTTGCGACCCTTGGTGTCGACCCAGGCACCGGCGTTGATGTCGTAACGGAACCAGTAGAGCGAGCCGTCGGCGTACAGGCCGTAGAGGGTGCCTCCGCCTCCTGATCGGATCTCCCGGAAATTCTCCCAGCCGCCCATCCACGCCGGCGCCTTGAGCTCGAGCCACTGCTGGCGCTCGACGTCGTAGCGGTAGCGGTACATGTCCTTGCCCTGACGGGCGAAAATCAACCCGTCGCCGGCAGCGACGACGAGGTTGTACCCGCCCCAGTTGCCGGTGTCGATCACACGGCCGTTGCCGGGCACCGGGGCCCCGGTCTTCTCGTCGTAGCGGTATATCCGCAGAGTGCCGTCGTCATGGACGGCGAAGATGTTGCCGCGTTCGTCGACGGTGACGCGGTTGCGGCGGCCGGCACCATTGAGGAAGTTCCCCCAGCCACTGTCAATCTTCTCGCCGCGGGGCTTGTCCCAGCTGTTGGTGGCCGGATCGTAGCGGTGGCGGTACAAGTCGCCGTCGGAGTTGATGCTGTAGATCCAGTTGCCGGGGCCACCGAGGGTAATGCGGGGTGAGCCCCACCCGCCGTCGCCTATCCGCTTGCCGATCACGGGCCAGTTGAAGGACCCCTGCGCGGCGTCACCGTGGGTGAAGAGCTCCAGCTTCCCGTCGGTGGCCGCACCGTAGAGCTGGGCTTGGGGCCGGCAGGTCACCTGGGAGACGGCGGCGGGCGTGGGCGGCACCGCGTCCGCCACGGCGGCGGGCGCGCACACCAGCCCCAGCGGCAGGGCCGTGACGGCTGCGAGGGTCAGTGCCGCCATGCGGGCGGCAGACGGGCGGGGGCGACTCAAAGGCATCGAGGGACGCTTTCTGACGGGGCGACAAGACCCGGGCGGGGCCGAGGTCCCGGCCGGAGGACGGCCGGGCGGGATGCATGTAATCACACCCCATGTACCTACCTTTGGGATAGTTACGCTCGATGAGCATCGATGGCGGCAAATCGCCCTATAAGACCTGTTCTTGATTTCAGAGTGTAGTCACCACCGATCCAACTGCCCCAACCTCTTGCATACCTGATCTTTACTCAGATAAAACATCGTCTCAATGCCCGCCATCTCATGGTTGTGGCTCCCTGTGGCGACCTATGCCCATATGGCGACGCATGTCCATATGCAGGCTCGCCACCTCCAGGTCGATGGGTGGGGTGTGTTCTCCGTGTTCCTTGGCAGTCGGCGCTCCGGGTCCTCCGGTGCGCGTCGCCGCCGCGGCGCCTTCAGGCACCGCGGCTTCTTCGCCACCAGACCGGGAGTGAGCAGAACCGTTGCGGTTACGGCCGCCATGCTGGTGTTCACCGCCGCGGCGCCCTCCGAGGCCGTGACCAAGCCGGAGTCCGGGCCCTCGCTGCCGGGCGTCAAGGGCCACACCAAGAGGCCCGACGGGCAGCGCTGGGGTAGCGCGGCGGGCCTCGACCACCTCGACGGCACATCCACCCCGGTCAAGGCCCGCGGCCCGCAGACCCTGCACGGCAAGTACGCCGTGGAGCACCCGAAGGCCCCCGAGGTCACCGCTCGGAACGAGGCCAAGGTCGAGGCCGCCCCGGGCAAGGAGGTCAGGGGCTACGACCCGAAGAGCAGCAGCGAGATCACCGGCAAACGGTCGGAGTTCGAGCGCACCTTCAGCAACCGGGACGGCTCGCAGACGACTCAGTTCTCCAAGGAACGGCTGAACTACCGTGCTTCCGACGGCAGCTGGAAGCCCATCGACTCCACGCTCGTCCGCACGGGCGACGGTGAGGCGGGAGGCTGGCACAACGCCGCCGACAGCCTCGACATCCGGCTCGCGGCTCAGGCCGACGCCGAGGACCTGGCCCGGCTCGTCGTGGACGGCGACCACGAAGTCGCCTTCGGCCTCGACGGAGCACAGCGCTCGGCCGGCCGGACCGACGACAAGAACAAGTCGGCGATCACCTACCCCGACGTCCTCAAGGACGCCGACCTTGAGCTGATCTCCAGGCCGGGCGGCCTCAAGGAGGTCATGGTCCTGCGGTCCAAGGACGCACCGCGCACCTGGCTCTTCCCGCTGCGGACCAAGGGCCTCACGGCCTCGCTGGACAACGGTGACGTCGTCCTCAAGGATGCCGGGGGCAAGCAGCGCGTGCGGATCCCGCACGGCTACATGGAGGACTCCAAGGTCCACCCGGAGTCCGGCGACGGTGCAATATCCACCAAGGTCGGCTACCGGCTCGTCGGGTACGGCGGCGGGCAGGCCCTGCGCGTGGACCTCGACGGCGACTGGCTCTCCGCACCGGAGCGTACGTTCCCCGTCCGGGTCGACCCGCCCATGGTGGAGCCCCTCGGCGCTTCGTCGAGCATGTACGTCGAGAAGTCCGGCAGCAACAACTGGAGCTCGGGTTCCGAGGACACCCTCAAGGTGGGCGCCGTCAGCGACGGCGGCACCAGCCGGGCCGCGAGCTACCTCGCCTTCCCGAACGTGGCCTCCAAGCTGCGCAACCACAAGATCTTCGGCGCCTCGCTCAACATCCTCAACTACTGGTCGGCCTCCTGCCGCCCGCGTGAGGTGAGCGTCCACCCGGTCACCGAGGCGTGGACGGCCGGCAAGGGCCACACCTACCCCGGCCCCTCCTTCGGCGGGAAGATAGCCGGCTCCTCATTCGCCCACGGCTTCATCGGCGAGGGCCAGTCCAGCTCGGCCTGCCCCGCCGCGTGGGAGGTCATGGACCTGGGCTCCAAGGGCCGCGACCTGGTCGAGGAATGGGCCAACGGCACCCGCCCCAACTACGGCCTGACCCTGCGCGGCTCGGAGTCCGACACGGCGAGCTGGAAGAAGTTCTCCAGCACCAACAGCGCCAACCCGCCGTCCCTCTACGTCACGCACTCGCCGTACGACGCCAAGTACTCCGTCGAACGCGCGAACCCTGAGCCGCCGGTCAGCCGGAGCCAGGACGGCAAGGTCAAGATCAAGGTGACCAACCTGGGCGCCGAGACCTGGACCCCCAGCACCTACGAGCTGGGTTACCGCGCCTACAAGGGCGGCAAGCTGGTCAAGGAGGTGTCCGCGGCCCAGCTCCCCAAGGACGTGCCCCGCGGTACCGGCGTCACCCTCGACGCGACGATCCAGAAGGGCGACCCGGGCGAGTACCTCATCGACTTCTCGATGATCCGCAAGGGTCTGGGATTCTTCACCGACTACAACATCGCGCCGGTTCGCCTCGGCCTCAACGTGCTGGCCATCCCACCGGTCGTCGACGCCTTCCACCCGGCCAACGGCTACCAGTCCCAGACGCTCACGCCGGAGCTGTGGGCCAATGCCCGGGACATGGACAAGACCGGGCAGACGCTGCAGTACCGATACGAGGTGTGTGAAGCCGGCAAGGAGGGCAAGCCGAAGGACTGCTTCTTCTCCGACTGGTCACCCGACCGCAGCTGGGTCGTCCCGGCCGGCAAACTGCGCTGGTCCAAGACCTATCTGTGGCGCCCCTGGAGCAGGGACAACGCGGCCGTCAGCCCCGAGCTGCCGTACGCCACCCTGCTGACCGCGGTGCCCCAGCCGGTCGTCACCTCGCACCTGGCGGGCTCGCCCTACGGATCCTCGGACAAGCCCTTCGATCCACAGGTCGGCAACTTTGCCAGCGCGGCAGTCGATGCTTCGGTGGCCACCGTCGGCCCCGAGCTCACCATCGCCCGGACCTACAACAGCCTCGACCCGTCCAGGAACCACGTCTTCGGCGCGGGCTGGGCCTCGCGCCTCGACATGAAGGTCACGCCGGACGACGACGGAACCGGCAACGTCGTCGTCACTTACCCCGACGGCCAGCAGGTCCGCTTCGGCCGCAACCCCGACGGCTCCTTTGCCGCCCCCATGGGCCGTGACGCCGTCTTCACCACCGTCAAGGACGGTGGCTGGCAGCTCACCGACAAGAACGGCGTCCGCTACACCTTCCGCGCCGACGGACTGCTCGGCACGGTCACCGACGCGAGCGGGCTGGCCCAGACCTTCACCTACACGGACGGCAAGCTCGTCCAGCTCCGCAACGAGGCCAGCAAGCGAAGCCTGTTCTTCCAGTGGACGGGTGAGCACATCACGGCAGTCGGCACCGATCCGCTGCGCATCAGTCCTCTGACCTGGACGTACGAGTACGACGGGGACAAGCTCGCCAAGGTCTGCTCCCCCGAGAAGACCTGTACCCAGTACGAGTACGGAAAGGGCTCGCACTACCGCAGCGTGGCTCTGGACTCCGGCCCCTACGCCTACTGGCGCTTCGGTGAGGACGGCGGCGACGACGCCGTCAGCCAGGTCACCGTCAACCAGGGCAAGGACCGGGCCCGGTACGTCGACGTCACTCACGACGCCTCCGGCCCGCTGAGCGGCACCTCGGACAGCACGGCCGGCTTCAACGGCACCTCCTCGCGCGTCGACCTGCCCGAGAACCTGCTGAACCTGCAGCGCAACCTCGCGGTCAGCATGTGGTTCCGCACCTCCGGCAACGGCGTGCTGCTGAACTACCGCTCCGACAAGCACAACGACAGCAACGACGGCACCAGCGCGCCCGTGCTCTACATCGGTGCGGACGGAAAGCTGCGCGGACAGTTCCGCATCGGCCGCATCTCCCCCATCACCACGGGCACCGCCGTCAACGACGGCCAGTGGCACCACGTGGTGCTGTCCTCGGACGGCGCCCGGCAGACCCTGTTCCTGGACGGCAAGCGCCACGGCACCCTGGACGCGCCGGTCAACCACGGCAACCAGCGGTTCGCCGAGATCGGCTCCGGCTACGCCTACGACTGGCCCTCCCCGCCCGCCAAGGGCGCGGTCTACTTCAAGGGCGACATCGACGAGGTCGCCGTCTACCACAAGCCGATCGGCACCGCCGCCGCGCAGTCCCTCTACTCTGCCCGCGAGCAGGCCGACCAGCTCACCAAGGTGACGACACCCGGCGGCCGCACGGCCGTGGAGGTCTCGTACGACACCTCCGTCGACCGTGTCGACAAGCTGACGGACAACAACGGCGGCCAGTGGCAGCTGGGCGTCCCCGTCACCGGTCTGTACGGCAAGGAGCTCATCCGCACCGTCCAGGTGACCGACCCCAAGAACCGCCGGCACTTCTACGACTACGACCCGCTGGCCGGGCGCGTCATCCGCTACGTCTCGCCGCTGCGCGACAAGCCGGTGGAGCCCCAGAAGCCCAAGCCCACGACCTCCCCGACCCCCGGCACCGAAGGCGGCATGTTCGAGGGCGGTGTGGTCGGCGACGGCAACCCACCGCTGGACTACCCCGACCCCGAGTTCGTCGGCGGCGCCGTCAACGCCATGGGCGTCCGCAGCTTCGGCTACGACGACAAGGGCTTCCAGAACCGGGTCATGGATGAGAACGGTCATGCGATCGACATGACCTACGACGACCAGGGCAACGTCGCGACCCGCAAGACCTGCCGCGACCTCGGTGACTGCCAGACCACGTACTACACGTACTACTTCGACGAGAAGAACCCGGTCGACCCGCGCAACGGCAAGCTCACCGAGTCCCGCGACGCACGCTCCACGGGCGCTCAGGACAACACCTACCGGACGACGTACTCCTATGACGTCCGCGGCGAGCTGACCGAGCAGACCGCACCCGACGGCCGCAAGGCCACCCGCGTCTTCACCACCGGATCGGACCCCGCCTTCAACAACGAGGGCACCGCTCCGGCCGGCCTGCTGGCGTCCATGACCGACGCCAAGGGCAAGACGACCAAGTACACCTACTTCGCCAACGGCGATCTCGCCGAGACCACCGACCCGGCGGGCCTGATCACCCGGTACACCTACGACCGCCTGGGCCGCAAGCTCACCGAGACCGACATCAGCGACTCCCAGCCCAAGGGCGTGACCGTCAGCTACACCTACGACGGCCTGGGCCGGACGGTCGGCACGACCAAGCCCGGAGTCAAAAACCAGGTCACCGGCGCCACGCACACCGCGCGCACGACCGTCGAGTTCGACCAGGACGGCCTGGTGCTGCGCTCCGAGGTAGCCGACACCACGGGCGGCGACCCCACCCGCGAGACTCGCACCGAGTACGACGACTCCGGCCGCCCGGTACGGGTGACGGACGCCGAAGGCGCCGAGACCAGCTTCGGCTACGACGTGCTGGGCAACCGCGCCTGGCAGGTCGACCCGAGCGGCACCCGGACCGAGTACACCTACACCCCGCGCAACAAGGTGGCCGAGGTGCGGGTGCGCGACTGGCGCGGCGACCCGGAGGAGGCGCCCAAGGACACCGACGAGAAGGTCCTGGTGACCGACTCCTACGCCTACGACATGGCCGGCCGCCTGACCCGGCATGCCGACGCCATGGGCCGGATCCGCGCCTTCAGCTACTACGACGACGGTCTCAGCAAAGCCGTGCGCGCTCTCGAGGTACGCCAGCCGGACGGGTCCACCCGCGACATCGAGCTCGAACGGAACGTCTACGACGCCCTCGGCAACCTGACGCGCAAGACCACCGGCAACGGCACCACCGTCACCGCCTACGCCTACGACGTCTCGGGCCGCACCCAAACCATCACCACGGACCCGGGCCGGCTCGACCGCAAGGTCAGCTACACATACGACGACGCCGACAACGTGACGCGCGTCGTGCACACCGGCAAGAGCTCCAACGTCGGATTCTCCAGCAGCAGCTCCGAGGTCGTCGACTACACCTACGACGCCGCCGGCCGGGAGCTCAGCGAGTCCACTCTCAATGGCAAGGAGCGTCTGACCACGACCTTCAAGCGCGACCAGCGCGGTCTGCTGCTCGCGGAGACCGAGCCCCGGGGCAACGCCGAGGGCGCGGACGCGGAGGCGTTCACCACCACCTACACCTATGACGAGCTCGGCCGTCAGGTGACCGTCACCGAACCGGCCGCCGACGTGGAGAACGGCGAGGGCGACGCTCCGGCCGTCAAGGCCCGTCCGGCCACCACCACCGGCTACAACGCCTTCGACGAGGCGACCCAGAGCAAGGACCCGCAGGGCCGGGTCTCCTCCGTCACCTTCGACAAGGCGGGCCGCCCGACGGTCAGCACTTCCCCGTCCTACACCCCGCCCGGCGCGTCCGAGCCGATCACCCCGGTGAGCCGCAACGAGTACGACGCGGTGGGCCGGATCACCGCAACCACGGACGCCCTCGGCAACGTCCAGCGCTTCCGATACGACCAGCTCGGCCGGATGGTTCAGAGAGAGGAGCCGCGCGCCTCGAAGCTGCTCGGCCTGGTGACAGAGCCCGGCAAAAACGTTCCGGCAGGTGCCGGTGCCGTGTGGTCGTACACCTACTCCCGCACGGGCGAGGTCCTCTCGGTGACGGACCCGACCGGAGCCCGCACTGAGAACACCTACGACGGCCTCGGTCGTAAGCGCACGGCGACGGCGGTGGAACGCAAGTCCGACCAGACCCGCTACTTCTCCACCACCTTCGCCTACGACGACGCCGACCGGCTCGTGGAACAGACCGCGCCCAGCGGCGACACCTCACGCTTCACGTACGACGCGCTCGGCCAGCTCACAGGCACCGAGGACGCCGCCGGTGTGAAGACGCAGACCGGCTACGACATGGCCGGCCGCGTCATCCGCAACAGCGACGCCCTGGGCCGCACCGTGCGGCAGGACTACGACCAGGCCGGCCGGATGACCGGTCAGCTCTGGCTGGACAAGGACGACCGACCGCTGCGCAACCGCAGCTTCCGCTACGACCAGGCGGGCAACCTCTCGACGTCCACCGACGCCAAGGGCAAGAGCACCCGGTTCACCTTCGACCCGCAGAACCAGCTGGTGCAGCAGGTCGAGCCGGTGAGCACCGGCAAGACGATCACCACCAGCTTCGGCTACGACGCCAACGGCAACCGCACCCGTTTCACCGACGGCCGCGGCAACACCACGCGCTACACCTTCAACACCCTCGGCCTGCCCGAATCGGTGATCGAGCCGGAGACCAAGGACCACCCGGCCCCGGCCGACCGCACCTGGACCACCTCCTACGACGCCGAAGGCAACCCGGTCCGGCTCACCGAGCCCGGCAAGGTGGAGCGTCAGCGCACCTTCGACCCCAGCGGTCTGCTGCTGCAGGAAACCGGATCCGGGGCCGAGACCTCGACCCCCTCCCGCGTCTACGAGTACGACGCGGTCGGCCGGATGACCTCCGCAAGTGCCCCCAAGGGGGCGAACGTCTTCGAGTACAACGACCGTGGTCTGCTGACCTCCGCGAAGGGCGGCTCCGGCGACGCCGCGTTCGGCTACGACGAGAACGGCCGTCTGCTCACCCGGGTCGACGCGGCCGGCACGGCCGTGTTCGGCTACGAGAACGGCCGGCTGAAGTCCGTCAAGGACGCGCAGTCGCAGCGGCTCTTCAGCTACCGGTACGACAAGTCCGGGGCGTTGGAAGGCGTCGACTCTCCTGGCCTGAACCGCACTTTCGGCTATGACGCGCTGGGCCGCCAGGTCTCCGACGTCACCAAGTCCACCGGGGGGACGGCACTCACCTCCTTCGAGTACACCTTCGACGACAACGACCGGGTGATCTCGAAGAAGACCACAGGCACGGCCGACGCGGGTGAGCAGAAGTACGCCTACGACGACGCCGGCCGCCTGACCTCCTGGACCGACAAGGACGGCAAGACCACGGGTTATACGTGGGACGACGCCGGAAACCGCATCCAGGCAGGCGAGCGGAAGGCGACGTACGACGCGCGCAACCGGATGCTGACCAACGGTGAGGCCACCTACGCCTACACCCCGCGCGGCACCCGGAAGTCCTCCACGACATCCGGCCTGACCGAGGAGAGCCGCTTCGACGCCTTCGGCCAGCTGGCCAAGCAGGGCGAGATCTCCTACCAGTACGACGCTCTCGGCCGCCTGGTCGACCGGGACGGCACCCAGCACACCTACGACGGTCTCGACGACGAGGTCGTCACCGACGGCCGCGGCGTCTACAGCCGCGGGCTCAACGGCGAGCTAGTCTCCATCACCCAGGACGGTGCCACACGCCTGGCGATGAGCGACCGCCACGGCGACATCGTAGGCACGCTGAACACCAAGGACACCGACCCGAAGAAGCTCACGTCGTCGACGGGCTACGACCCCTTCGGCCGCACCACGGCCACCCAGGGCGACCAGGTCTCCCTCGGTTACCAGGGCGACTGGACCGACCCGTCCACCCAGCAGGTCAGCATGGCCGCCCGCTGGTACGACGCCGACGGCGGTTCCTTCACCTCCCGCGACAGCTACAACCTCGACCCGACCCCCGCGTCCATCCGCGCCAACGGCTACACCTACGGCGACGGCGACCCGGTGGACAACACGGACCCGACGGGGCACTGGAGCATCCGGGGCGCCCTGAAGAAGGTCGGGCGAAAGATCGCGTCCGCCGGCCGTGCCGTCGCGCAGACGGCCACGCAGATCTACCACTACGTAGAGCAGAAGGCCTCGCAGATCTACCACTACGTAGAGCAGAAGGCCTCGCAGATCTACCACTACGTGGAGCAGAAGGTCTCCTCACTCGTCAACTACGTCTCCAGGAAGGTCTCGTCCGGCGCCCGGTGGCTGGGTAACAAGATCTCGTCCGGGGCGCGGTACATACGCAACCAAGGCGCACGGATCTACAAATCCGCGGCCCAGATCTACCGCGAGAGCAAGCGCTACATCAGCGACACGGCACGGGCGGCGAAGAAGTACGCCGCCACGCACAACCCCATTCCGGTCCTGGCCAAGGCACTTCGCCCCGTCTACGCGGGCATGAAGATGGTCGTCGCGGCAGCGGCCCACGCACCGGCGCTGATCGTCCAGGAGACCAAGCAGGTCGTCCAGGACGTGGCCAAGGTCGCGACCGAGGTCACGAAGATCGTCGCCGACGTGAGCGCCAAGATGGTCTCGGCCGTCGACACCGCGATCACCGCGGTCTCGGAGTTCGCCCAGACGGCGGCGCCGTACCTGAAGGCGGCGCTGGAATTCGCAGCCGAGGTCACGGGCGTCAACGACGCGATCGCGTGCGCCACGAAGGGCGACGTGGAGGCGTGCCTGTGGACCATCGCGACGGTCGGCAGCATGTTCGTGCCGGGCGCCACGGCGGGAGTCCGCGGCGCCAAGGCCGCGCGGGCCGGCATGAAGATGGAGCACGTAGCGAAGACCGCGTTCGTTTCCGAGAAGGGCGCGACCACCGCGGGGAAGGGCGCGAAGCTCGCGGAGAAGGCCGAGGACCTGGGCGGGGCCACCTGCAAGGTCCCGAACAGCTTCACTCCGGAAACGCCGGTCCTGATGGCGGACGGCACGAGCAAACCCATCAAGGACGTCAAGGTCGGCGACAAGGTCCTGGCGACCAATCCGACTACGGGAAAGACGGAAGCTCGGACAGTTGACGACGTCATCGTCGGCAATGGCGAGAAGCACCTCGTCAACTTGACGATCGACACCGACGGCGACAAGGGCGACGCAACCGGCACCATCACCGCGACCGAAGGCCACCCGCTCTGGCTGGAGGACCAGAAGACCTGGGCCAAGGCCGGCGAGATCAAGCCGGGAGCGCTGCTCCGCACGTCGGCCGGCACGTGGGTCAAGGTCACGGCGACACGGGCGTGGACCGCCGTCCAGCAGGTGTTCAACCTGTCGGTAAGCGGGATCCATACGTACTATGTCCAGGCCGCAGCCACTACGGTCCTGGCGCATAACGCCTGTGGCGGAGGGGGATTCTTCTCCAGGCTCTTCGGAAGAGGGTCGAAGACTGCCGATACCGTCTACGAACCAAATGCAACAATCGGCGATCTTCGCGGAATTGGACATGACAGCGTCGATGCCGCCGGGAAATGGCAGTCAGACCCCCTCAAATCCGGGATGGCGCGTTCAATGTCAGACGATCAGCTACTAAAGAGCACGACCCAGCCAACCGAGGGCGAATTCCACCTCCTGCGATACCACGAAGAAGATAATTACATGATTGAGGGAAATCACAGAATGGCCGAGCTGCTCAGACGCGCAGCGAGTCCGGATCACCCTGAAATCGATCTAAATACGCGCATTTACATTCACCTGTGGCCAGGCAAGTGATTGGCGAGCCGGACACGGTGAAGTGAGTGAAAGGGGTGCGACCCGCACCCCTTTCACTCGTATCATGCGGCTGGGACCTGCGAAGGATGGAGTAACTGGTGAGGCGCGCGGATGACTGGGATGCCGGTTCGTTCTTGAAGAACATCGCCATGATTGAAATCAGGGCGATGGCACGGCGGCGGAAGCCCGTAGAGTTTTGGCCGAACAATGACTATACGGCCTGCATCGCATGGCTTGCAGACCTTTGTCATAATATGCCCGATGCCTCACTTCGGCGTTACAAGTTTCGCAGGATGATCCGACGCAGCAAGTACCAAGAACGCCCCTTTCTGCACGCATGGAGGGTGGCCGATCCAATGGGCCGAGAATGGATCATTGATCGACTGGCGCGCGACGGAATCGAATGGACTCCCCCAACATTGACACAATAAAATCCCTGCATCGACAGGTTTGACTGGATCGGTTTCCAGACTCCAGGTAACACAAATCCGACACCCGCAGGGAACGCCACGAATAGACGCCCATCGCAATAGCCTGACGGCAGTACTTGATGGCACCGTCAGCGGACGGGGGTGCACAAAGCAGCGGATCACCCTCGTCCGGCTCAGAGGTGACCTCCGATGAGGGTATGCAGCATGCGGCCGAGGGGATCGAGGGCATTGCGTTGGTGCGATCCTCCGCCCTTGGCGGCATGAGGCGGGCCGAGCATGCCGAGCCTGTCTCACTTCCCCAAAAAGGTCGCTGGGTGGACAGACATTACCTGTCCACCCAGCGGCCCTTCGGCGTTGAAACGCAATGACGTCCGCGCGGTGGCCGGACGCTGCTACACCCGCTGCCAGGCGCCGAGCGCCAGCCCCGGCTTGTCGGTCTGCTGCCGCGCCACCCGCAGGTGACCGTCCGTGCCGAGCACCGCGACCGTCACGCGGCCGTTTCCGTCCACCGCCAGTGCCGGGGCTCCCGCGAACTCCTCGCCCGTCTCCGACCACTGCGCCGACAGCGTCTCGTCGCCGCTGGGGCAGACCGCGACGGCCGGCAGGCCGGACGCGGCGCGCTGGGCGAGGACCGTGCACTCGTGGCCGTCCAGGACGGCGTGGAGGACGGCGGCGGGGCCGCTGCCCGTGCCGCCGACCGGGGCGATCGAGGGCTCGGTCTCGGCGTCGGCCTCGGCGCCCGCCGCCTCCGGCGCCAGCGCCTGCAGCTCGCCGTCGGCCGCGTCCCGCCAGAAGTGGGTGACGCGGTCGTCCCCGGTGACGCCGGCGGTTGCCGAGCACGCGCCCGGCTTGGCGGGGATGTTGCGGACGCGCCGCAGGGGCCCGCCCGGCTGCTCCTGCCGCCACCGCAGCACGAACTCGCTCGCGGGGCCGAGCAGTTCGATGCGGCCGGACGGGGTCGCCGCGGCCGTCAGGCCGTCGAGGACGTGGCTGCCCTTCATGTCGGTCCAGGGGCCCCAGATGCCGCGGGCGTCCTGCCGGCGGCCGCAGACACCACCGCCGGAGTTGCGGACGAAGACCTGCAGGCCGACGGAGTCGACGGCGGCCGTGGGGACGCCGAGCTGGGCGGAGCGCTGCCGGTCCGGACCGTGGGGCGAGCCGATCGAGCGCCAGTTCGTCGGCGGGCGGCCGGGCTGGAACTGCGTGGCGTACACGATGTCGGTGTCGACCTCGCCCGCCTCGGTCTCGCGCTGCCGCACCCCGACGAGGTACACGTAGCCCTGCGGGCTCTGCGCTATGGACAGACAGGCCTCGAGGCCGGGCACCGCCAGCAGCTCCGGGCCCGTCCATTCGGGGCCGCCGGGCCGGGTCTCGGTCCAGCGCACGACACCGCCCTCGGCCGGTGCGTAGGCCGTCAGACGGCCGTCGCTCCCCCTCAGTAGCCAGCCGGTGACCGGGGTGGCCGTACGCACTGCCATGACTCGCTGCCAGCCTTTCTCGCATGCGGCTCTCGCACTCGGCCTCGGTCGCACTGCGCTCGGAGCCCGTTTGTCGACCCTCGACAATAACATCGTGGCCGGTCAGGGCCTCCGGCCACGGTGGGCGTGCGAGGCTGTGCGCATGAGTGATCTTCTCGTCGTGGACTCCGCGAACGTGGTCGGCTCGGTGCCGGACGGCTGGTGGCGGGACCGGTTCGGCGCGGCCGAGCGGCTGCGGGACCGCCTCGCGGCGTACGCGGCGGCCGGCGCTCCCGCCCTGTTCGCGGACGCGCCGGAGGTCGTCCTGGTGGTCGAGGGCGCGGCGCGCGGGGTCGCGCCGGTGCCGGGCGTACGGGTCGAGGAGGCGTCCGGCAGCGGTGACGACGCGATCGTCGCGGTGGTGGCGGGCCGGGCGCCGGGCCGGCGCTGCGTGGTCGTCACGGCCGACCGTGAGCTGCGGGCGCGCGTGACCGCGCTCGGCGCGGAGGTGACCGGGCCGAGCGCGGTGCAGGCCTGAGAGCTCGCCGCCGTCCGCTCACGGGCCCCGGCGGGACTACGGGACCGGACCGGCGGGACTACGGGACCGGTGGGGCTACGGGACCCGGCGGGCCTACGGGACCCGGCTGTGCTGCTTCCCGTACACGAAGTACAGGACGAAGCCGAGGACCATCCACGCCGCGAACCGCAGCCACGTCTCCGCGGTCAGGTTGAGCATCAGCCACAGCGAGGCGATCACCGACAGGACGGGCACCAGCGGCACCAGCGGGGTGCGGAAGGCGCGCGGCAGGTCGGGCCGGGTGCGGCGGAGGATGATGACGCCCAGGGCCACGACGACGAACGCGAAGAGCGTGCCAATGTTGACGAGTTCGGCGAGGACGTCGATCGAGGTGAAGCCCGCGAGGACGGCGACGACCACGCCCAGCAGGATCGTGGAGCGATAGGGCGTGCCGAACTTCGGGTGCACCCGGGAGAAGATCCGGGGCAGCAGCCCGTCGCGGCTCATCGCGAAGAACACCCGGCTCTGGCCGAGCAGCAGGATCATGCAGACGGTCGTGAGGCCGACGGCGGCGCCGAAGCTGATGAGCCCGGCCCAGAACGGGTGCCCGGTGGCCTTGAAGGCGTCGGCGAGCGGGGCGTCCGTGGACAGCTCGCTGTACTTCTGCATGCCGGTGACGACGACGGACACGGCCACGTAGAGCAGGGTGCAGATGGCGAGGGAGCCGAGGATGCCGCGCGGCACGTCGCGCTGCGGGTTGCGGGTCTCCTCGGCGGCGGTGGCGACGATGTCGAAGCCGATGAAGGCGAAGAAGACCACGGCCGCGGCCGAGAAGATGCCCATGACGCCGAAGTTCGACGGGGAGAAGCCGAACATCAGCTGGATGAGCGGTGCCTTGATGTCGCTGCCGGCCGTGGTGCCCTGGGACTTCGGGATGAACGGCTCGTAGTTGGAGCTGGTGATGAAGAACGCCCCGACGATGATGACGATGAGGACGACGGTGACCTTGACGGCGACCACGACGGCCGTCACGCGCGAGGACAGCTTCATGCCGAGGACGAGGATCGCCGTCAGCACCAGGACGAGGATGCAGGCGAGGAGGTCGAAGCCGAAGCGGCCCTCGTGCGTGCCCTGCAGGGCGACGGGCAGGTGCCAGCCCGCGTTGTCCAGCAGCGACTGGATGTAGCCGGACCAGCCGACGGCGACGACGGCGCAGCCGAGCGCCAGCTCCAGGATCAGGTCCCAGCCGATGATCCAGGCGGGCAGCTCGCCGAGGGAGGCGTACGAGAAGGTGTACGCGGAGCCGGCCACCGGCACGGTGGAGGCGAACTCGGCGTAGCACAGCGCGGCGAGCCCGCAGACGACGCCGGCGAGGACGAAGGCCAGCGAGACCGCCGGGCCGGCGTTCTCCTTGGCGACCTTGCCGGTGAGGACGAAGATGCCGGTGCCGATGACGACGCCGACGCCGAAGACGGTGAGGTCGAAGGCGGTGAGGGACTTCTTGAGCGCGTGCTCGGGCTCCTCGGTGTCCCGGATGGACTGCTCCACCGATTTGGTACGGAAGATCCCGCGCCTGCCGCGGCGCTCTTCGAGAGGTTGCTTGTCGCTCGTGCTCATCGGCCCACCTCCACCTGCTCGACCTGCTCGACACTGCTCGCGTGCTCACCATGAACTGAGCGAGTGTCCGCGATGATCCGGGCCGGACAGGGGCCTGACCGGCCACCCCCAACAGGATTCACCCGATGGGACGCGCCGGTCCATATGCAGACGGACCGGCGGGCCCCCCCCGCTAGGTGGGGCCCCCCGGCCGGGGGGGGGGCGCAGTCCGCCCCCCCGAA
>NZ_JBMMMZ010000010.1:102454-123894 GCF_049725035.1 Streptomyces sp. XH2
GGGACCACCCGGATAGGTGGTCCCGCCGGTCCGTGAGGAGAGCGATGACCGCGCCCCGTAAGGGGCGCGGGCCGGTGCCGATCTGCGGCTCCGCCGCGTACGACCGCGCCCTTTAAGGGGCGCGGGGAACTGCGCGACCAGCCACGGCCGGCCCGCAGCCGGCCGCCGGCGGAAGCCCGTACAGGGACGAAGGGCGAAGCCCTAGTCCCGCGCCGGCTCCGCAGCGGCCTCGGCGGCCTCCGCCACCTCGCCCGCCCCGGCGGCGGCCGTCGGCGCGTCCTCGAGCCGCCCGTCGAGCTTGGCGACGAGCCCCGTCACCTGACGCGCGATGTCCGGCGCGGTCAGCCCGATCTCGGCCATGACCTCCTTGCGGGAGGCGTGGTCGAGGAACCGCGGCGGGATGCCGAAGTCGCGCAGCGGCAGGTCGACGCCCGCGTCGCGCAGCGCCTGGGCGACGGCCGAACCGACGCCGCCCACGCGGCTGTTGTCCTCGACGGTGACGACGACGCGGTGCTCGGCGGCGAGGCCGGGCAGGGCCTCGTCGACGGGCTTGACCCAGCGCGGGTCGACCACGGTCGCGGAGATGCCCTGCTTGTCGAGGAGGTCGGCGACCTCCAGGCACATCGGGGCGAGCGCGCCGACGGAGACGATGAGGACGTCGGGACGCTCGACGCCTTCCGCGGGCTTGCGGAGCACGTCCATGCCGCCGACGCGGCCGACGGCCTCGACGGCCGGGCCGACCGTGCCCTTGGAGTAGCGCACGACGGTCGGCGCGTCCTTGACCTCGACGGCCTCGCGGAGCTGCGCGCGGACCTGGTCGGCGTCGCGCGGGGCGGCGATCCGCAGGCCGGGCACGACCTGCAGGATCGACATGTCCCACATGCCGTTGTGCGAGGCGCCGTCGTCACCGGTGACGCCGGCCCGGTCGAGGACGAACGTCACGCCGCACTTGTGCAGGGCGACGTCCATCAGCACCTGGTCGAAGGCACGGTTGAGGAACGTGGCGTAGACGGCGAAGACCGGGTGGAGTCCGCCGGTGGCCAGGCCGGCCGCGGAGGTGGCCGCGTGCTGCTCGGCGATGCCGACGTCGTAGACGCGGTCGGGGAAGGCCTTGGCGAACTTGCCGAGGCCGACCGGCTGCATCATGGCCGCCGTGATGGCGACGATGTCCTCGCGCTCCTTGCCGAGCTCGACCATCTCGTCGGCGAAGACGGAGGTCCAGCTGGCGCCGCCGGAGGCGACGGGCAGGCCGGTGTCGGGGTGGATGGCGCCGATGCCGTGGAAGCGGTCGGCCTCGTTCTGCTCGGCGTGCTTGTAGCCGCGGCCCTTCTGGGTGAGGCAGTGCACGAGGACGGGGCCGCCGAAGCGCTTGGCGCGCTGCAGGGCGGACTCCAGGGCCTCGATGTCGTGGCCGTCGATCGGGCCGACGTACTTCAGGCCGAGGTCCTCGAACATGCCCTGCGGGGCGATGAAGTCCTTCAGGCCCTTCTTCGCGCCGTGCAGCGTCTCGTAGAGGGGCTTGCCGACGACCGGGGTGCGCTCCAGCAGGTCCTTGCCGCGGGCCAGGAAGCGCTCGTAGCCGTCCGTGGTGCGCAGGGTGGCGAGGTGGTTGGCGAGGCCGCCGATGGTGGGCTCGTAGGAGCGCTCGTTGTCGTTGACGACGATGACGAGCGGGCGGTCCTTGGCCACGGCGATGTTGTTCAGCGCCTCCCAGGCCATGCCGCCGGTGAGCGCGCCGTCACCGATGACGGCGACGACGTGGTCGTTGCGGCCGAGGACCTGGTTGGCCTTGGCGAGGCCGTCGGCCCAGCCGAGCACGGTGGAGGCGTGGCTGTTCTCGATCACGTCGTGCGCGGACTCGGCGCGCGAGGGGTAGCCGGAGAGGCCCTCCTTCGCGCGCAGCTTCGAGAAGTCCTGGCGGCCGGTGAGCAGCTTGTGGACGTACGCCTGGTGCCCGGTGTCGAAGAGGATCTTGTCCTTGGGCGAGTCGAAGACCCGGTGCATGGCGATGGTCAGCTCGACCACGCCCAGGTTGGGCCCGAGGTGCCCGCCGGTCTTGGAGACGGCGTCGACGAGGAAGGTGCGGATCTCCGCGGCGAGCCGGTCGAGCTGCTCCGGGCTGAGCCGGTCCAGGTCGCGCGGTTCCCTGATGCGGGTCAGCAGGGCCACCCGTGCCTCCTCTTCGTCGAGCTGTCGGCTTGTAGAAACATGTAGAAGTCTTGAAGAACCTCAAGAACCTCTAGATCCGTCGAGTCTAATGTTCCGCTCGGCGTGGCGATGAACGGGTGATGCGACCCGAGTCACCCGACCGGACGCACGAGCGAGGGAGGGCGCGGCAAAACGCCCTATAGGGCACGGTCCGGGCGGGGGCGGCCGTACGGCTGTATGGCGGGGCGGAGCCCGCGGCCCGTACGCCCCCCGGGGCCCCACGACGCCCCGGCAGGGGCGCGGGGAACTGCGCGACCAGCCACGACGGGCCGGCAGCCGGCAACGTACGGGCATACCCCCGTACACAAAGGCGCCGCCGTCCGCCGCCCAAGGCGGGCGACGGACGGCGACTACGCACCGTGGGCAGAGCGCCCCCCGCAGGGGGCTACGCGCGCCCCGCCGTCTTCTGCGTCCGCCGGGAGACGGAGTCGATCACGACGGCGGCCAGCAGCACCGCGCCCGTGATCATGTACTGGACGGCCGAGGCGATGCCCAGCAGCGCCATGCCCGACGCGATGGACTGGATCACCAGCACGCCCAGCAGGGCGGACCAGGTCTTGCCGCGCCCGCCGAAGAGGCTGGTGCCGCCGATGACGGCCGCGGCGATCGCGTTCATCAGGAGGCTGCCGGCCCCGGAGGACTGGTTCGCCGCGTTGATCTGCGAGGCCAGGAACATGCCGCCGACGGCCGCCATCGTCCCGGAGAGGGCGAAGACGGAGATCCGGACCGCGGCGACGTTGATGCCGGCGCGGCGGGCCGCCTCGACGCTGCCGCCGAGGGCGAAGACCTTCCGGCCGTACGAGGTGCGGCGCAGCACCAAGTCCAGCGCCACGACGACCCCGAGGAAGATCACGACGGCCAGCGGCAGGCCCTTGTACTGGTTGAACAGCCACGCCACCACGTACGCGGGCACGGCCAGCGCCACCGTGCGCAGCACGATCTCGCTGAGCGGCCGGCTGGGCACGCCCGCGGCCTCCCGGCGCTTGCTGTCGCGGAACGACACCAGGAAGAACGCGGCCACGGCGAGCGTCGCGAGCCCGTACGCGGCGGAGACGTCGGTGAAGTAGTGGTTGGTGAGACCGGCGACGATGCCGGAGTCGTCGAGGTTGATGGTGCCGTTGGAGCCCAGGACCTGCAGCATCAGGCCGTTCCAGCCCAGCAGGCCCGCCAGGGTGACCACGAACGCGGGCACCCCGATCCGGGCGAAGAAGAAGCCGTGCAGGGCGCCGATGACGGCACCGGAGAGGATCGCCAGGACGAGCGCGAGCCACTCCGGCATGCCGTGGTTGACGTTGAGCACGGCGAAGACGGCTGCCGCGAGCCCGCTGACCGAGCCCACGGAGAGGTCGATCTCGCCGAGGATCAGCACGAAGACGATGCCGACCGCGATGAGGCCGGTGCCGGCGGCGGTGACGAAGAGGTTGCTGAGGTTCTCCGCGCCGAGGAAGGCCGAGTCCCGGAGCTGGAAGACCAGGGCGATGATGATCAGGCCGACGACGACGGGGAGGGAGCCGAGCTCGCCACTGCGCAGCTTGCGGAGGAACTCGCTCCAGTAGCCGGCGAAGCCCTCCTCGCGGACGAGGAGGCGGGGGTCGACGGCGGGGAGGGCGTCGTGTGCGGGGGCCTGGCCGTTGGAACCGTTGGAGCCATGGGAACTGCTGGAACCGTTGGCGGCCGGCTCGGTGGACGACGTGGGCAGCTCGGTGCTCATGCGCCCGCCTCCTTCTCGGGCTTGTCGGCCTGGACGGCCTTGTCGGCGTGATCAGCCTGGGCGGTCTTGTCCGCCGCGGCTGGGGTGCCGGCTTTCTTGTCGGCCTGGTCGGCCTGGTCGGCCTGGTCGGCCTGGTCAGGCTCGGCGGCCTGGGTGGCCGGAGCCGCCTCGGCGGTACCGGTGCCACCGGGGGCACCGGCGGCACCGGTGACCTCCGTAGCCCCTGCAGCCTCCGCAGCCCCCGCAGCCTCCGCGGAGCGGGCCCGGCGCCGGGTGACAGCGTTGTCCGTCGCACCGGTGATGGCGGAGATGATCTCCTCCTGGGAGGTGGAGGCCACCTCGAACGTCCCGTTGTTACGACCGAGACGCAGGACGGCGACGCGGTCGGCGACGGCCTTCACATCGGCCATGTTGTGGCTGATGAGGATGACCCCGAGGCCGCGCTCACGCAGCCGTTCGACCAGGTCCAGGACCTGCGCGGTCTGCTCGACGCCGAGCGCCGCGGTCGGCTCGTCCAGGATGACGATCTTGGGCTCGCCGAGCAGCGAGCGGGCGATGGCGACGGTCTGCCGCTGGCCGCCGGAGAGCGAGGCGATGGGGATACGGACACTGGGGATCCGGATGGACAGGGTGGAGAGCAGCTCACGGGCGCGGCGCTCCATCTCGACCTCGTCGAGCACCCCGGCGCGGACGATCTCGCGGCCGAGGAAGAGGTTGCCGACGACGTCGAGGTTGTCGCAGAGCGCGAGGTCCTGGTAGACGGTCGCGATACCGAGCTCCTGGGCGGCGTGCGGCCGGTCGACGGTGACCGGGCGCCCCTCCCACTCGATGATCCCGTCGTCGGCGGGGCCGACGCCGGCGATGGTCTTGACCAGGGTGGACTTGCCGGCGCCGTTGTCGCCGACGAGGGCGACCACCTCGCCGGCACGGATCTCCAGGTCGACGTCGGTGAGCGCCTGGACGGCGCCGAAGCGCTTGGAGATCCCGCGGAGGGCGAGGACGGGGGTGGCACCGGCCTCGGCGGACTGGGTGGCAGGCATCTTGAGGAATCCCTACTCGACTACTTGAGTCCGGCGGAGTCGCACTGGGACTTGTACTTGTCCGTGCAGATCTCGTCGCGGTTGAAGAAGCCTTCCTGGCCGACGTACTTCGCGATGTCGCCCTTGGTGAGCGCGAAGGGGGTGACGATGATGGAAGGAATCTTCTTCTCGGTGCCGCTGTCGACGGTGCTCTTGGCGATGCCGTCGAGGGCCTTCCCCTTGGCGAGCGCGACAGCCATCTCGGCGGCGGCGTCGGCCTCGGGCTTGTAAGGCTTGTAAACGCTCATGAACTGCTCGTCGGAGAGGATCCGCTGGACGGCGGAGAGCTCGGCGTCCTGACCGGTGACGGGCGGGAGCTTGTCGAAGCCGGCGCTCTTGAGGGCGGTGATGATGCCGCCGGCCATGCCGTCGTTGGCGGAGTAGACGCCGACGATGTTGTCCTTGCCCAGCGAGGAGATCGCGCCCTTCATGTTCTCGTTGGCGTTCTCCGGCTTCCACTCCTTGGTGTCGTACTCCTTCCCGATCTGGACCTTGCCGTCGAGGACGGAGTGGGCGCCGTCCTTGTACATCTTGGCGTTCGGGTCGGTAACGGAGCCGTTCATCATGACGATCTGGCCCTTGGAGGCGTTGTCGCCGAGCTCCTTGAGCAGCGATTCGCCCTGGATCTTGCCGACGCGCTCGTTGTCGACGGAGGTGTACGCCTTGACCGGGCCCTCGGCCAGCCGGTCGTACGCGACGACGGGAATTCCCTTGTCGTTCGCCTTCTTCACCGAAGAAGCTATCGACTTCGCGTCCACCGAGTCGACGATCAGCGCGTCGACCTTCTTGGTGATCATCGTGTCGACCTGCTGCTGCTGGACGGAGGCGTCCTGCTTGGCGTTCTCGTAAAGGACGACGGTGTCGGCCCCCGCCAATTCCTTGATCTTCTTCTCGATCAGCGGCTTGTCGAAGCGCTCGTAACGCGCGGTCTGGTTCTCCGGAAGGAGGAGCCCGATGGTGAGCGGGCCGCTCTTCTCCTTCTTGGACTCACCGCCGCCGGCTTCCTTGGCGCTGCCGCAGGCGGCGAGCCCGGCGGCCATCGACATGGCCGCCACGGCCACGGCTGCACGACGCAGATTCGTGTTCATTGCAGAAACCTCCCTGACGAGGCCGCGTCGTTGCGGCCGAGGTGGCTGGAAGTCAACTCGGCCGCCAAGGGGCCGTCAAGAAGTAAATCCTTAACGAGATGGCAACGGTGCCATTCGTTATCTACATGAACGCAAGATGAGCTGTACGAGCTTAGGCGGGCAGCGGGGCGCCGACGGGAGCATGCCCGTCGAGCAGCGTGGAATCACCCATCTCGCTCAGCACGAGCGCGAGCGCACCGAGCACCTCGGCCCGCCCGCCGAGCGCACCCGGGACGACCTCCAACTGCCGGGCGGCGCTGGGGATGGCGTACCGGGAGACGGACTCGCGGATGGGCGCGAGGACGAGCTCGCCGGAGGGGGCGAGGTCGCCGCCGAGCACGACCCGCCGGGGATTGAGCAGATTGCACAGATTGGCCACACCACTACCAATATGCCGCCCGACATCCGAAATGACCCTCCGACAGCCGGGGTCTCCCTCACGCGCGAGCTGGACCATCCGGGCGACGGTGAGATCGGTCCCGTGGGCCGAATGGAGCAAAGGAAGGACATACCGGGCAGCAGTAAAGGTCTCAAGACAGCCACGGTTGCCGCACCGGCATACGGGCCCGGACTCATCAAGGGTGATATGCCCGATTTCACCAGCGGTACCGCCGGGCCCCCGATAGATCTGCCCGTTGATGACGAGCCCGGCACCGACGCCGCTGGCGACCTTGATGTAGGCAAGATCGGAGGCCCCGCGCCCGGCGCCCCACACGAGCTCGCCGAGAGCACCGAGATTCGCGTCGTTGTCGACGTGCACAGGCACGCTCAGCCGGGCGGCCAGCTCGTCCCGTGGATTGGTCCCGGCCCACCCCGGCAGGATGGCCGTGGACCCGAGCGTCCCCGTCTCGACGTCGATGGGCCCGGGCACGCCGAGCCCCACGCCGATGATCTTCCCGGGGTCGATCCCGGCATCGTCGAGCAACCGCCTGACCAGCTGCTCGGCCCGGTCGAGCCCCTGCGCGGCGGAGGCGTCCACATCGAGCGGCTCGGCGTCCTCGGCGAGGACGCGCTGAGCGAGGTTCCCGACGGCGACGCGCAGATGCGTATGCCCGAAATCAACCCCGACCACAACCCCGGCGTCCCCGGACAAGGACACACTCCGCGCCCGCCGCCCCCCGGAGGAGGTGGGCGTGACCTCGACGGTGCCGCCTTCCTTCAGCTCCCGAACGATATTGGAAACGGTGGCGGCGGACAGGCCGGTAGTCCGGGCGATCTCGGCCTGTGTGAGCGACCCGGCCGTCCGCACGGCCCGCACGACCCGCTCAAGATTGGCCCGGTGCAGCGACGACTGCGACCCCGGAGTCTCCACGCCCATCCACTCCCGCCTAGCCGGACACGGCACGCCGGCCGTCCCCGTACCGGACCACAGCTCTGGAGCCCGGCATCCATACAACATATGAACCCTAAGCTGAGCCGCCCGGCGGAGCCCCCGTCAAGGCCTTGAGGCACATCGAGGCCTCGATGGTATGGAAGGCGCCATACGGAGAAGGGACGCCTCGACGGCAGGCAGGGACCATGCGCATGCAGCCTGCGGCGGTAAAGAGCAAGATCACCCTTGTTGATCCAACGGCCGGGCTCAGCGTGAACATGACCTACAGGGGTGGCATGCGCAATCGGTGAACGGCCACGCCGTACCGCCGACGCCCGTCCGTGCAGGTCCGCCACTCGAAGGGGCCCGTTTAGGCCGCGTTCATGGAAGGCTTGAAGCCCCGCCGGTTCTTGGCGGGGCTTCAAGCGAGTTCAGCCTGCTTCTACTTCTGGGCCTTCTTGTCCTTCGCGCGCGCCTCGAACTGGCCGGTCGCAAGGAAGGCGATCCGATCTTGCGGAGTGCCCGTCATGGCCGCCCTCCCCGCCTCGTGCATTGCAGGGCCCCCCTCACTGATGAGCCGCGAGATGAGGACAGCGATGTCATCGTCCTGAGCCTCGTACTGACCCGATGCCAGGAAGGCGATTCGGTCCTGCGGAGTGCCCATCATGGCCGCCTTGCCGGCCTCTCTCACTCCGCGTCCCCCGGAGCTGATGATCCGCGAGATCAGAACCTGATTGTCATCATCCAGGGCCTCGTATTGCCCCTGCTCCAGGAAGGCCACCCGGTCCTCCGGGGTACCCTTCAAGGCCGCCTTGGCCGCATCTTTCACCCCACGCCCCCCGGCGTGGTAAACGATGCGCGAGACCAGAACCTGATTGTCCCCATCCCTCGCCTCGAACTGACCGGACTCCAGGAACTTCCTCAAGTCAGCGGGGCCACCACCGAGCGCCGCCTTGCCCGCATCCTTCACACCAGGACCCCCGGTGCTGATAATGCGCTGGATCTCGCTCCGGTCCTTCTCCGCCTGCTGGTCCTTGTCGGCAGCTCCTTCACCCTGTGGTCCGGCCGACTTCGCCACCGAAGCCTGAGCCGA
Source organism: Streptomyces sp. XH2 (assembly GCF_049725035.1). Taxonomy (NCBI): domain Bacteria; kingdom Bacillati; phylum Actinomycetota; class Actinomycetes; order Kitasatosporales; family Streptomycetaceae; genus Streptomyces; species Streptomyces sp. XH2. Next base: position 110,985 of record NZ_JBMMMZ010000010.1, read on the forward strand.
CCGTGCGGACGAACCCGCCGCAGCACCGTCCGCGGAGGACGGCGAGGCAAGCAGGACGGCCGGAGCGATAGTGGCCACGGCAACCACCGCAGTTATGCGCGACAACTTCAAGACAATCCCCACCCCTTCACAGCACCTGTTCTTCTCTGCGTTGGCCAACTATAGGAAGACAGAGGCACTTTGCTCCACCGCTTAGATCGGGGATCCGGTGCCCGCTGAAACGCACGGCGTGCAGCCCTGCGAACCCCCTTACCCCCGGAAACCTTTGCACACCCGAGGCCCGACAACCGGTGACTTACGGGAGAGCGACTGCAGACGGTCCAGGCAGCGCGGATTGTCGCAATCCCATCAGAAGACAAGGACAGCCGTGTACATGACACCGCGTCACGCGCGTCGCATTCACGCTCCCGGCATGCCTGCATCCCGATTCAGACTGTATGGTATGTTCACCCGTATCGCCTGTCACCGCGGCACTACTCGTAGTTGCTGCGGCAGAGAAGACCCTTGGAAGGATTCCTAGGTGATGTCACGTGCGCGCAAACTCCTGCTCGCAGGAGTCGTCGCCGGCGAATTCCCCCGGCAGACCGGGCACCTGACCCCCGGAAATCCCCGAGGCCGTCCGCGCCTCGCCGGGTGACTGCAGTCTCCGCTCCTGGGTGAACGCCGACTCCAGGGCCGCGGAATCCGTCTCGGAATGAACAAGGGCCACGGGAGTCGGGACCAGAGGGCTGACCTCTCCGGCGCAGCGACGGCGGTTTTGCGCAGGCTCTTGAAGCTCGTAGCGCGCGACGACCGTGACGGATACCGGCCAGACTCACCCGGCCGACCGTGAACGCACGCCTTTCTCGGGCCACGGCGAAAGAGCGCAGTCCGGCCACGGTTGCCATGAGAAGCCATTCCCCTCGTCGCGGTGGAAGCATTCCGGGCTCCCAGAAACGGATATGACAGAGAGTCATTGATTTGAAGAGCAGAAATCGCCTCAGACCGTCATCGCCGCGGCTGGTCGCATTCGCACTGACCGCGGCGCTCGCAGGAGGCCTGATGACCGCTGACGCCGTCGTCGCCGACCCGCAGCCCCCGTATCCCTCACCCGGCGGTCATACCGTCGTGGCTACTGCCGACGCGAAGGACTGGAAGGTACCGCGCCTGACCGTGATGCCTCTGGGCGACTCGATCACGCACGGCGCCGGCAGTTCGACGGAGTCCGGCTACCGCGGCGAACTGTGGAGCCGGCTGGCCCCGCACACGGACCAGCTGGACTTCGTGGGTTCCGAGCGGCACGGCAAGCTCCCCGATCTCGATCACGAAGGCCACTGGGGCTGGAAGATCGGCGGTCTCTCCGCAAACATCGAGCAGTGGCTGGCGGCAGCGAAGCCGAACGTCGTGCTCCTGCACATCGGCACGAACGACCTCAACGACAACTACCACGTGGACACGGCCCCCCGTCGCCTCGGTGACCTCATCGACAAGATCACGTCGGCCGCTCCGGACATGACCGTGCTGGTCTCCTCCTTGGTCCCCTCCACAACGGCCGACACCCAAAGGCGCATCGAGCAGTTCAATGCGGTGGTGCCCCAACTCGTCACGGAACGGCGGGCCAAGGGCTTGCGCGTGGGGTACGTCGACATGAGCGCGGTCACCACGGACGACCTTGCCGACGACCTCCACCCCAAGGACAGCGGCTACGTCAAGATGGCGGAGACCTTCGCCGCCGGAGTGGCCCGGGCCGCGGAGAACGGCTGGATACAGCAGCGCGTGGACGTCAAGGCGGCCCCGGCGCGCCCAGCGGCCCCGCCCGGTGACTACCGGGTCGACGTCGACGGCGACGGCAAAGCCGACTACCTGGCCGTCCAGGACAACGGCTCCGTGAAGGCCTGGATCAACAACGGCGGCACCGATCACGGCAGCTGGAGCGGACGCGGCACCTTCGCCACCGGCGTCGGCGAACCCGGCAGCAAAGTCCGATTCGCCGACATCAATGCCGACGGCAAAGCCGACTACCTGGTCCTCAACGACGACGGGACCGTAAAGGCCTGGATCAACAACGGCGGCACCGGCCACGGCGGCTGGAGCGAGCGCGGCAACATCGCCACCGGCGTCGGCGAACCCGGCAGCAAAGTCCGATTCGCCGACATCAACGGCGATGGCAAAGCCGACTACCTCGTGGTCCACAAATACGGGGCAGTGCAGGCCTGGCTCAATAACGGAGGCACCGGCCAGGGAAGCTGGATCGGGCTCGGCACCATCATCGGCGGCGTCGGCGAACACGAGGACAGCATCCGTTTCGCCGACATCAACGGCGACGGCAGGGCCGACTACCTCGCCGTCCAGGACGACGGCTCCGTGCGGGTCTGGATCAACAAGGGTGCCGACGGGCGCGGTCGCTGGAGCGAACTCGATTCCTTCATCCCCGGCGTCGGCGAACCCGGGCGCAAGGTCCGCTTCGCCGACATCAACGCCGACGGCAAAGCCGACTACCTCATCCTCCAGGACAACGGGGTTATCAAGGCCTGGATCAACGGTACCGGTGACGGCCATGGCAGTTGGACCGAGCGTGGAGTCTTCGCCACCGGAGTCGGCGAGCCCGGCAGCAAGGTCCGGATCTAGCGCGCCCGGAGACGGGTGGGGGAACTGTCCCTCCCCGCAGCTTCGGTGTACCGGAACCGTGGGTAACAGGTTCGTGGGCGCGTCGTGATGCCCCGGCTCGGCAAACCTGTGACGGAGACACCTCGTGTAGTGACCATCTTGCATATAAGATGGGCGCTTCGTGCTCATTCGTTCTGCAGCCGGCGACCGCATTCCTGCGGCCCCGGCCACCCGCAGCACAGCCTGTGTCCCCTGCCCGCGACCACCGGGCGGGACACAGGCCTTTCCGTGGGCCCTGGGGACGCTTCGCCCAGGGCCCGCGCCATGCCCTCGCCAGGCTCCGCGATGTGAACCCACGTCGTGGAACTCGCCTGCTCTTCACCTGGGATAGCCGACAGTGAGTCTGATAACCCCCACCACCACCGAGGTGTCCAGCAAATCCCCCGTCTCACGGGTGCGGCTGGATTCGCTCACAGGCCTCCGGTGGTACGCGGCGCTGCTCGTCGCCTGCTTCCACTTTTTCTACGAGGAGGTGTCGACCGGCACCTCGGTGCACGTCTTCCGGCTGAAGGAGGTCGTCTACGCCGGCCCTTCGGCGGTGTCGTTCTTCTTCATCCTCTCCGGATTCGTCCTCGCCTGGTCCGCACGGCCCCGTGACACCGTCACCGGATTCTGGCGGCGCCGTTTCGCACGGATCTACCCGAGTCACCTGGTGACCTTCTTCGTCGCCGTGCTCACCATGGTCTGGATGGGCAAGGCCCTCGATCCCCGGATCGCCCTGACGAACCTCAGCCTCACCCAGTCGTGGATTCCCAACCGGAAGGACTGGTGGTTCGGGTACAACGGCGTCTCGTGGTCGCTGAGCTGCGAGTTCCTCTTCTACCTGAGCTTCCCGCTCGTGGTGAAGATCATTCGCCGGTTCTCCACCCGGGGGCTGTGGGCGACCGTGATCGCCGGCAATCTGTGCGTGGTCCTGGCCCCGATCGCCGCCGGCCGGATCGCGCACGCGACCGGCTGGGACCCCAAGTTCATGCTCTACATCTTCCCGCCCGTCCGGCTGCTCGAGTTCGTGATCGGCATCGCGGTCGCCCTGCTGGTGAAGAGCGGGAACTGGCGCGGCCCGGGACTCACCACCAGCCTCGCCCTGTCGGTGCTGGTCGTCTTCGGGCCGTCCCACGTCATGCCCTTCGACTTCCACTGGGCCGCCGACACGGTCATTCCGTACACGCTCACCATCGCCGCGGCGGCCCGCGCCGATGTCCGGGGAGAGCCCTCGCCGTTCCGGAACCGCATCACGGTCTACCTGGGTGAGGTCTCCTTCGCCTTCTACCTGGTGCACGAAATGGTCATCTTCAGCATCGACCACTTCCTCAAGAAGCACCACCTGCTCATCCCGGTGAGCCTGCACCTCGGGCTGGTCCTGGCAGTGTCCCTCTTCGGCGCGGTACTCCTCCACGAGTACGTGGAGAAGCCGGGTGTGAAGCTCCTCTCCGCCCGGCGCCGGAAGCCCAGCCCGGCCGCGGCGGCCTGACATGCGGGTCGTGGAGTGACGGTGGGCAGGGCTGTGAGCCCCGCCCACCGTCATTCACAGTGGGTAACAGCCCGCCCGCCTTCCATTTAATTCTCATTTAACGCCTAACACACCACAATACGCATTCGTGTGGTTTGGTGTGGATACGCCCCAGAGGGTTACTCGTCCTTCGACATCGTGGTTCTTCCAGGGTCGCGCCGCGAGATGGCGCGGCCCATCGATGAAGGGCGATCCGAATGCGAAATGTTGCGCGTGCGGCGCTGGTGGTTCTCTGCGCTACCGGTGCCGCGTTGCCCGTCCTCCCCGTGGCGCAGGCCGCCGCGCCCGGGACTCCCCCGGCCCCCGCCGACTGCCGGTACGTCTATTCGAACGGACGCCCGGGGCCGAATGGGGAGACCAGAGGCAGCGGCGTCTACGACGAGGGGGATCGTGACGCCGAGGGCCGTGTGTGCCGCAATGGCTGGTGGGTGCACCCCTACGAGGTTCACCACCACGACGACGACCGCCGGGACGATGACCATCGCCGCGAGGACGACCACCGCCGCGATGACGACCACGGCAGGGATGATCACGGCCGGGATGACCACCGTCGCGATGACGACCACCGCTGGGACGACGACCACGGCTGGGACGACCACCGTCGGGACGACGACCACCGTCGCGACGATCGCCGTGATGACCGGCACGACGACCGGCATGACGACCGCCACGACCGGGACCACGATCACGACCACAACCACGGCCGACGCCCGTAGGCCGCGCTCCAGGGCTCTCCGGGCCTGCCCTCCGAGGGCAGGCCCGGAGGGCTACTTCAGCGCCCCCGCCGTCAGCCCCGCCTGGACCTGCCGCTGGAAGACGATGTACGCCGCCAGAACGGGGAGCATCGCGATGACCAGGCCCGCGAAGAGGCCCGACCAGTCGCCCTTGTAGCCCTGGCTGACGGCGAGGGCGACCAGGCCCTGCGGCAGCAGCTTCTTGTCCTCGTCGCCCACGTTCAGGACCGCCGGCAGCAGGTACTGGTTCCACTGGCCCAGGAAGTTGAAGATGCCGACGCTGATCAGGCCCGGTTTCGCCATCGGCAGCATCACCTGGAAGAAGGTCCTGGTGTGCGAGGCGCCGTCGATCAGGGCGGCCTCGGCGACCGACGAGGGCAGCGTCCGGAAGAAGCCGCTCAGGAAGAAGATGGTGAACGGGAGCGAGTACGCGATGTAGACCAGGATCAGGCCGTGGTACGTGTCCAGCAGCTGCATGTTCTTCATCACGAAGAACAGGGGGACCAGCGCCAGGATCACCGGGAAGCTCATCCCGCCCACGAACAGGTAGTAGATGAAACGGTTCCCGGGAAATTCGAACCGCGCCAGGACGTACGCCGCCATCGAGCCCAGCAGCATCGTGCCGAAGAGCGAACCCGCCACCACCACGACCGAGTTGAAGAAGTACTCGCTCATGTGCGCCTGCGACCACGCCCTCGACCAGTTGTCGAAGTGCAGGCTCGTGGGCAGCGCCCAGGGCGACGTGAAGATGGACTTGTCGTCCTTGAGGGCGCTCATCACCGCCCACAGCAGCGGCAGCGTGACCATCAGGGCCCACAGGATCAGCACCCCGTGCGAGAAGACGTTGAGGACCCTTCCCTCGGTGCCCATGCGCCCTTCGGGGGAGTCCACCACCGGAGCCTCGGTCTCCGCACCGGTCTCCGCACCGCTTTCTGCACGGTTCTCCGCGACGCTCATCAGAACTCCAGCCGTTCGCGCCGGCCCAGCTTCATCACGATGCCGGCGAAGATCATGGTGACGATGAGCAGGGCGACCCCGAGCGTGGTCGCATATCCGGCCTGCCCGTCCCGGAACGCCTTGGTGTAGAGGAAATAGGCGAGCACTTCGGTCGAATAGTCCGGGCCGCCGGGGCCCACCGTCATGATCTGCACGACCGCGAATCCGTCGAGCGCCATGATGCCCATGTAGACCCAGCCGGTCTGGACCGTGTCCCACAGCAAGGGGAGCGTGATCCTGAAGAAGGTCTGGATGCGGTTCGCGCCGTCCAGCAGCGCCGCCTCGTAGAAGTCCTTCGGGATGGAGCTCATGCCCGCCGAGAACAGGACGACGTAGAAGCCCACGTTGCTCCACACCATCACGGCCATCACGCACCACAGCGCCAGGTCCGGGTCACCGAGCCAGTTCGGCTGTACGGAATCCAGGCCGACGGCGCTCAGGAAGGAGTTCAGCGCGCCGCTGTTCGGGTTGTACGCGAACTGGAACAGCAGGGCCACGATGGCGATCGACAACACCTGCGGGAAGAAGTAGACGACCTTGTAGAAGCCGGAGCCGCGGACGCCCGCCACCGCCGCGTTCTTCCTCCTCCGCCCGCCGACGTTCAGCATGAAGGCGAAGAAGAGGCCCAGCCCGAGCGTCACCAGTGGCAGCACCAGCAGCAACAGGACGTTGTGACCGACGGACTTCCAGAACACGTCGTCGGAGAGCATCTTCCGGTAGTTGCCGACCCCGACCATCTTGAAGTCGGGACTCAGGCCCGTCCAGTCCGTGAACGAGTAGTAGATCGCCTGGAGGAACGGCGAGATCACGAACACCGCGTAGATCACCAGGGGTACGGCCAGGAACCCCACGATGAACCGGTACTTACCGTGCTGCATTGCCTTCCGACCCCGATCTCCCGCGAGGAGCTCCCCCCCGGGCGCGGAGCGGCGGACGCGGTTCCTTCCGGTCCGCCCCGCCGCCGGTGACGTACTTCAGTGACTCGGTGGCTCAGCGCGCGCCCGACACCGACCGCGCCGGCTGCGCGCTCACTGCGCGCCGACCGCGCTCAGCGCACTCACTACGCGCGCCGCCCGCCCGCTACTTGTGCCGGTACTTCTTGATCGAGTCATCGGCACGCACGCCGTCCGCGAATTTCTGGATCTTGGCGATCGTCTCGTCCGGGGTCATCCGGCCGGCCATCATCTCGCCCAGCGCCGCCACGCCGATCTTCTCCTTCTGGAGGGCGACGTACCAGTCCTGGATCCGCGGATTGACCACGTTCTCCCCCGCCTTGGCGAGCACCTCCTGCGAGGAGCTGAGGCCCGGCGGCAGCGTCAGGCCCTCCGTTCCGCCGTTCAGCGACGTCAGGGACGAGACCTGCTTGATGAAGTTCCGCGAAGACTTCTTTCCCAGCATGATGCGCAGCAGTTCCATGCCGCCCTGCGGGTTCTTCGCGTTCTTCGGCACGATGAACGGCTCGCCGCCCGAGGCCCAGACCGTGCCGAACGGCATCTTGTCGCGCTTGGCGTCCAGGCTCGACGGCGCTCCGACCGCCATCTTGAAGTCGGCGGGGGTGGTCTTCTTCGACTCGTTCTCGACCCAGGATCCGTTGGGGATGAACAGGGCCTTGCCCTGGTTCCAGGCGGTCTGCGACTCGATGTGGGTGAGGCCGGGGGTGCCCTGGAGGATGTAGCCCTTCTTGAAGAGCTCGTAGTACGCCTCGAAGGCCGCCTTGACCGCCGGGTCCTTCCAGGCGTTCGGCTCCAGGTTGTCGATCCGGTCGAGGACCTCCCGGCCGCCGATCTTGGCGATGAAGGGGTAGAGGCTGAACGGCAGGTAGTACGGGTACTTCCCGGGGTACGTCCAGCCGGCGATGCCCTTCTTCTTCGCCTTCTCGCAGACGGCGAGCATCTCGTCCCACGTCTCCGGGTACTGCGCGTCCAGCTTCTCCAGCGCCGTCTTCGAATACCAGACGCCGTAGACCGTGTACGCGTAGTAGAGGATCCAGGTTTCCCGGCCCTCGAACCGGCCCATTTCGACGACGCCCGGCCGCAGCGTGTCCCGTACCTTCTTCGACGGGTCGTCGATCGACGGGGCGTCCAGCAGCGCGTTGAGGTCGGTCAGCTGCTGCTTCCCCACCAGGGTGCCCATGTCCATCTGCTTGGCGCCGGAATTGTCGATGAGGTCCGGCGGGGTGCCGCCGTTGAAGCGGGGCTGGAGCTGGGTCTGGATCTCCTGCGTGGCCGCGTGCTTGACCTCGGCCTTGGGATACGCCGCCTTGTACTCGGCTTCGGCGTCCTTGGCGTACTGCTGGCCGAAACCGCCGTCGAAGATGACGACGTCGAGCGGCGCGGATTCATTGACCGCGAGCGGGTTCTTCTCGCTCTTCGTGCCCTTGTCGACCTTGTTGTCGTCGCTGCCGCCGCCCGACGCGCAGGCGCTGAGCACGCCCGTCGACGGCACCGCGATCAGGCCGAGTGCGGCCGCTCTCTTGATCAGGTCGCGCCGGCCGAACTCCCCTGTGGATCCCATGCTCGATCCCATGCTCAAGTCCTCGCCTTCTCCAGGACTCAGGCGGTGCACCGGTTCTCCCCTTGCTCACAAGAGTTGCCGAAGGGCCCGACACCGCGGGTCAGTTGAAGCTTGGTGTGCTGGGTGTGGTGCGTGGCGTGGCTGGTGTGGTGCTGAGTGTGGTGCTGGGCGTGGTGCTTGGTGTGGTGCTGGGTGTGCGCGCCGGGAGCGGTGACGTGGCCGCGGCGTTCCCCCCGCCGCTCTCCCCCCGGATCCGCCGCGGTGGCCCTCGGAGCCTCCCCGGTAGCCGACAGGTATAGTCCACTTCTCACCAACTGGGCAAGATCGGAAGCGGCTTCTGCCGTCAGTCTTTCTCTAGTTGAGACCTCCCACGGTACGACGTCTCCCCTCCGGCTACCCCCCGCTCCTGCCCCCGCCCCGGCGACACCAGTCCCGGAACCCTTGACACCACCCACCCCTCACGCCCTACTTATCTCTGCGCGACTCACTTGACAACGTTGTCGGTTTCGTTGGGAGACTTGAGATGCGGCAGGGACAGCGGCACAGACCCCGGCACCGGCTCCGGCACCGATGGCGTAGTCTCACCCGTCCGCTCGTCCCCCTTCTGGCCGTCGCCCTTATGACGGGCATTCAGGTCCCCGCCGCCGCTTCCCCGGCAGCCGCCCCCACGGACCATTTCTCCTCCTCCTTCGAACCCGGCGACCCCCGGCCCGACTGGCGCAACACCGTCGACGCCACCCCCGACGGCCGCAAGCGCACCGCCGGCGTCGACGGCAACGACACCCGCGGCATCCCCGGCAACGTCAGCGACTCCGTCACCGACGTCCGGGCCAGCGGCGAGAACGCCGGCTCGGGCGAGGTCAAGGAGAACGTCGTCGACGGCGAGAGCACCACCAAATGGCTCACCTTCGAGAAGGCGGGAGCCTGGCTGGAGTTCGACCTCGCCGAGCCCGTCACCGCCGTCCGCTACGCCCTGACGTCCGCCAACGACGCGCCCGGCCGGGACCCGCGCGACTGGGTCCTCCAGGGCTCGCAGGACGGCAAGAACTGGACACCGCTGGACACCCGCAAGGGCGAGACCTTCGACAAGCGCTTCCAGACCCGCGAGTTCTCCTTCACCAACAGCACCCCCTACGGCCACTACCGGCTCGACTTAACCCGCAACAGCGGCGAGGACATCACGCAGCTCGCGGAGGTGCAGCTCGCGCCGTACTTCACCGGCCCGCCGCCGCCCTCCGACATGCGCAGCTACGTCGACGGCGGCCCCAAGGGCTCCCCGACCGCCAAGGCGCGCGCCGGCTTCTCCGGGCGCCACGCACTGCGCTACGGCGGCGTCCACCAGGCCATGGGCCGCGCCTACTCCTACAACAAGCTGTTCGCGGTCAGCCTCCGCGTCACCCCGCGCACCGTCCTCTCCTACAAGGTCTTCCCCTCCATGCCGGAGGTCGACCTGCGCTATCCGGCCACTCACGTGTCCCTGGACCTCGCTTTCACGGACGGCACCTATCTGAGTGACCTCGGTGCGGTGGACCAGCACGGCGCGCCCCTCACGCCCCGCGGCCAGGCCGGCTCCCGCACGCTCTACGTCAACCAGTGGAACAACAAGGAGTCGCACATCGGGGCCGTGGCCGCGGGAAAGACCGTCGCCCGGGTGCTGGTGGCGTACGACTCCCCCGCCGGGCCCGCGCGGTTCCGCGGCTGGGTCGACGACGTCTCCCTCACGCCCGCGCCCGCCGAGAAGCCCCCGGCGCACCTCGCCGACTACGCGGTGACGACGCGCGGCACCCATTCCAGCGCGAGCTTCTCGCGGGGCAACACCTTTCCCGCGACCGCCGTCCCCCACGGCTTCAACTTCTGGACGCCGGTCACGAACGCGGGCGCCATGGACTGGCTCTACCAGTACGCCGCCGCCAACAACGCCGACAACCTCCCCACCGTCCAGGCGTTCAGCGCGAGCCACCAGCCGAGCCCCTGGATGGGTGACCGGCAGACCTTCCAGGTGATGCCGGCCGCCGCCTCCGGGACCGGCCCTCCGGACACGAGCCGCACGGCCCGCGCCCTCCCCTTCCACCACGCCCACGAGACGGCACACCCCCATTACTACGGCGTCACCTTCGACAACGGCCTCAAGGCCGAGATCACTCCCACCGACCACGCCGCGATCATGCGCTTCACCTATCCGGGTGACCCCGGAACCGGCGCGGCCCTGATCCTCGACAACGTCCGCAACCAGGGCGGCCTCACCCTCGACCCCGGGACGCGCTCCTTCACCGCCTACTCGGACGTGCGCAGCGGACTGTCCGTCGGCGCGGGCCGCATGTTCGTCTACGGGGTGCTCGACACGCCCGTCACCGCCGCCGGCAGAACGGGCGGCGAGGCGAGCACGACCGGCTGGCTGCGCCTGGCCCCCGGCAAGGACCGCACCGTCACCCTGCGCATCGCGACGTCCCTCATCGGCACCGAGCAGGCCAAGGCCAATCTGGAGCAGGAGATCCCCGAGGGCACCTCCTTCGGCCGCGTCCACGACCGGGCCCGCGCCGCCTGGGACGCCCTCCTCGGCCGGGTCGAGGTCGAGGGCGCGAGCCGCGACCAGCTCACCACCCTCTACTCCAGCCTCTACCGCCTCTACCTCTATCCCAACTCCGGCTCCGAGAACACCGGCACCCGCGCCCGCCCGCGCCCGCGCTACGCCAGCCCCTTCTCCCGCCCCGACGGCGAGAGCACCCCCACCCGTACGGGAGCGCGGATCGCCGACGGCGAGGTCTACGTCAACAACGGCTTCTGGGACACCTACCGCACCGCCTGGCCCGCCTACTCCCTCCTCACGCCCCGGCAGGCGGGGCGGCTCGTCGACGGCTTCGTGCAGCAGTACAAGGACGGCGGCTGGATCTCGCGCTGGTCCTCCCCCGGCTACGCCGACCTGATGACGGGCACGAGCTCCGACGTGGCCTTCGCCGACGCCTACGCCAAGGGCGTCTCCTTCGACGCGGAGGCCGCGTACAAGGCCGCGCTCAAGAACGCCACCGTCGTGCCGACCCAGCCCGGCGTCGGCCGCAAGGGCATGGAGACCTCCCCCTTCCTCGGCTGGACGAGCACGACCACCCGCGAGGGCATGTCCTGGGCCCTGGAGGGCTACCTCAACGACTACGGGCTCGCGACGATGGGCAAGGCCCTCCACGAGCGCACGCACAAGGCCCGCTACCGCGACGAGGCCGCGTACTTCCTCAGCCGCGCCCGCAATTACGTCAAGCTCTTCGACCCGACCGTCGGCTTCTTCCAGGGCCGCAACGCCGACGGCTCGCGGCGCCTGCCGCCCGGCCGCTACGACCCGCACGTCTGGGGCCACGACTACACCGAGACCAACGGCTGGAACTTCGCCTTCCACGCGCCGCAGGACACCCGCGGCCTGGCCGGGCTGTACGGCGGCCGCGAGGGCCTGGCCGAGAAGCTCGACCAGTTCTTCGGCACGCCGGAGACGGGGGCGCCCGAGTTCGCCGGCTCGTACGGCGGGGTCATCCACGAGATGACCGAGGCGCGGGACGTGCGGATGGGCATGTACGGGCACAGCAACCAGGTCTCGCACCACATCACGTACCTCTACGACGCCGCCGGGCAGCCGTGGAAGACGCAGGAGAAGGTGCGCGAGGTGCTGTCCCGCCTCTACCTCGGCAGCGAGATCGGGCAGGGCTACCCGGGCGACGACGACAACGGCGAGATGTCCGCCTGGTACCTGTTCGGCGCGCTGGGCTTCTACCCGCTGGTGATGGGCAGTGGCGAGTACGCGATCGGGTCGCCGCTCTTCCGGAAGGCGACGCTCCATCTGGAGGGCGGCCGGGACGTGGTCGTGAAGGCCCCGCGCAACAGCGCCCGCAACGTGTACGTGCAGGGCCTGCGGGTCAACGGCAAGGCCTGGCGGTCGACGGCGCTCCCGCACGCGGTCCTCGCCAAGGGCGCGACCCTGGAGTTCGACATGGGCCCGCAGCCGTCGTCCTGGGGCAGCGGCCGCAACGACGGGCCGTCGTCCATCAGCAAGGACTTCGCGGCCCCCGTCCCGGACGAGGACCTGACCGCACCGGGCACCTCGCCCCTCACCGACGACACCTCGGTCACCGACGTCTCCTTCGGCACGGCCCTGCTGCAGGTGCCGTCCGGCGCGCGCGTGACCTCGTACACCCTGACCTCGGCGGACCGGGCCAAGGCCCCGGACGGCTGGGTGCTGGAGGGTTCGCGGGACGGCGCCGGGGAGTGGCAGGAAGTCGACCGGCGGACGGGCGAGGCCTTCGCCTGGGACCGGCAGACGCGGGTCTTCTCGGTGGCACGGCCCGGCGCGTACCGGCACTACCGGCTGCGGCCGGCGGACGGTGGCGACCACGTCCTCGCCGAGGTCGAACTATTGGGGAAAAGATCCGCATAAAGCCTCTTGACCCGTAAAGAAAGTGTGAAACGATCACGTGGATCCAGTGGCGGGCCCCAGACACGGGGCCCCCCACGCAGACCGGAGACCCGCATG